>NZ_JAMQOO010000041.1:0-514 GCF_031624535.1 Haloferax sp. S2CR25 | reverse complement strand
GAACCCCCGGAGGCATAGGGAAACCGATACGGCCGCAGTCTTTGACCAGGGCCACCGTCTTCAAGGGCGGGGAGCCAACCGGATGCGACCCGAAACCAAGTGATCTACGCCGGAGCAGGGCGAAGCGTGGCGAAAGCTGCGTGGAGGCCCGTTAGAGTTGGTGTCCTACAATACCCTCTCGTGACTCTGGTGTAGGGGTGAAAGGCCCATCGAACTTGGCAACAGCTGGTTCCAACCGAAACATGTCGAAGCATGACCTCTGATGAGATAGTTCGTGAGGTAGAGCGACCGATTGGGAATCCGGACTCCGAGAGGAGTTCGCTTCCCTGTCAAACTCCGAACTTACGAACGTCGTAGACTCAGGGAGTCCGGTGTGCGGGGTAAGCTTGTGCACCGTGAGGGAGACAACCCAGAGCCAGGTTAAGGACCCAAAGTGTGGATTAAGTGTGATTGAAGATTGTCTCGAGCCCTAAACAGCCGGGAGGTGAGCTTAGAAGCAGCTACCCTCTAAGAA
>NZ_JAMQOO010000040.1:0-521 GCF_031624535.1 Haloferax sp. S2CR25 | reverse complement strand
CATTCGGACTAATGCGAAGAAGCGCACGGGGGCACTCCCCCCGACGGCTTCCACCGAACGCCCCGGCCCCAAGGTCGTCAGGCGCTCACCGGGATGACACACCTTCCCGGGGGTCGCCACGATACGACGGCCTTAAGTGGTCCAAGGCATTTCGGATGAATGCGAACGACACACCGCGATTGCAGGGCGATTCAACGCGTCCTGCCTCACCGGCCCTGAACCGAACGGGGTTCGAAGGGTTTATACCCTCGAACCGCTTCGATTCAGGTCCGAAGGAAATGAGGATTCCGCCCCTGCGGTACGCCGCAAGACGGTATCTGATGTTAGCCCTAGTAGTTCGGTGACATCCGAACGGATGTCACGCGAACTCGGACCTTTGAACGGTGATTTGACAGCAATACGCTGCCATTCACCCGCCAACACCCCGCGACCAGGTTTAAATGGTCGCGACCCATTCCGGTTGATCCTGCCGGAGGTCATTGCTATTGGGGTCCGATTTAGCCATGCTAGTTGCACGAGTT
>NZ_JAMQOO010000038.1:0-662 GCF_031624535.1 Haloferax sp. S2CR25 | reverse complement strand
AGGTACTACACGGAGGAGTTCCCCTCGTACGTCGACGAACTCCCGTCGTTTATCACCGCGAAGGGGCCGAAACAGTACGCACTCGCGTTTCAGGAGTCCCACCCGGTACGGAAAGACGGAGTCCCAGACAAGGACTTCATCCGTCGAGATACGTGGCAGACGAACACCTCAGGTGACCGGACCACGGCAGCCTTCCACGACTTCGACGACGTCCTTGAGTTCATCTGCCATCCAGCACGGAACGATCCACTTGGGCGGAGCGACTTCGCACTCGTCGATCCTGATCTACTCGACAAACCAGACCCGCGTCCTAATGCGGTCTACTACGCCCTCGACCACTGGGAACGACCGTGGGTGCTCCTCATCGATATCGACGCGAAAACGATCGCTCGGGAGCGAGCAACACGGGTAGTGTCGGATGAGGATGGTTCGGGAGACAGCGAGGAATTACTCGATGCCGCGGGTATTCTCGACGCAGACCCGGCAGGCTACCCGTATGCCTTCGAGGATATCGATCAGGCCATCGAGTACGGTTTCGAGGTACGAGACATCTTCGAGGACGACTTCAACGCTGAGGAGACGATGGTAGTGTACAGCGGTCAGGGCGTTCATGTCTACCTTCTCGATACCGACCTTCCCCATCGATATGACGCCAAGAGTCG
>NZ_JAMQOO010000037.1:0-726 GCF_031624535.1 Haloferax sp. S2CR25 | reverse complement strand
CCTCCTCGACCGGTGTTCGTCCGTCGAGCGCTTGATGCGGTCTTTGAAAGTTGTAGTATTGCACAAATTGTATGAACCACTCGCGGACGCTTCCGTGACTGCCCACCCACGAATTATGGAAGCGGTCGACTCGCATTTTGAGGGTGTGAAACCATTTTTCGATGAGGTTTCGCTCGACGTAGTCCAGCCGACCGCTCAATCCTAATCGAGAGAGGGCAGTCTGATAGCCGTAGCCATCAACGAGAAACACAGCGTCTGAGAGATCGTGTTTCTCGGAAAGTCGATGGAGAAACGCAGCAGCCGGGTCGGTACCATGTCGTCCAAACAATTCGACGTCAAGAATCAGCTTTGTCTCGGTGTCTATTGCAGCGTACAGCCAAGACCACTCACCATTGATTTTGACAGCGGTCTCGTCGACCGCAACCCGCTTCGGCTTCGCCTCAGGCGGGTTGTGACCGCTGTCGGCCAGCCGATGTACCCATTGCCAAACCGCTTGGTGGGAGCGTTCAACGCCGAGTAATCGAAGAATTTCTTTTGTCTCTCTAAGTGAACAACCGGTCGCGTGGAGCTGGACGGCGAACGCCCTGACGGGCGTTGCCGTCCGCTCACGCTCCCAAGTTTCTTCTAAATCCGTCGCAAAGCACTCGCTGAGCAGGTCTGCGAGCATCTTGACCAACTAACTCAACGACCTGCTCGTTCCTCAAACTGGCTTAACTAGACAGTGCC
>NZ_JAMQOO010000036.1:0-783 GCF_031624535.1 Haloferax sp. S2CR25 | reverse complement strand
GAAGACGGCCTGCCCGACTTTCCCGTCGTACTTGTAGATGCCGCTGGAGCTGTGGAGGTCGACGACCACGTCGGGGTCGTGCGACTGGAGTTCGTCCCAGAGCGCCCGCGCGAGCCGGGACGTGGGGTTCGCCCCCGTAGGGAACTGGCGGTTCAGGTCGCCGTCTTCGGTGTACCGCGCGCCGATGCTGATTGCGGGCACGTTCGCGTAGGGGACGACGACGAGTTTGCCGCCGGTCGGGCGAAGGTGTCTGAGTTGGTCGGCGGCGTGGTAGCCCTGCGGTTCCTCGCCGTGGACGCCGCCGACGACGAACGCGGTCGGGCCGGGCTTGCCGGAGTCGATGACGTAGACGGGCGTCTCGTACTTCGTCCCGGGCAGCAGCGAGTGGGTGCTGACCGACCCCTCGTTGACGCGGTCGAGGCGGGTTTGAATCCAGCCGAGGATGTCGCCGTAGTTGCCGTATTTGTGGTCGCGGAGGAGTCGGACGCGCGGGACGCTGGGGATACCGTAGCGGACGGCCTCGTCGGTGGCCGACCGAACGAGGCTGTCGTAGCGGTCCTCGTAGGCTCGGTTGGCGATTTTGGTGATATTGCGGACGCCGGCGAGGTCCATGTAGGACTCCAACCGGGCGTGGGTGTACGTCTTAGTGGTGAAGTTCCAGAACATGAACTCGAAGAACTGCCAGAAGTTCTCGGGTTCGACGTCCCAGACGCCGTGAGCCGCGCGGGCGGCGCGGGCTTCGCCCTCGTCGTCGCCGACGAGGTAGGTGTCGATAGCGTCGGG
>NZ_JAMQOO010000035.1:0-923 GCF_031624535.1 Haloferax sp. S2CR25 | reverse complement strand
TCCTTCCCAACTGGTCTGGATTCGCCGGTAATCATCGACTCGTCAACGGACGACTCGCCCTCGACGACTTCGCCGTCGGCAGGCACGCTCGCGCCCGGGCGAACGAGCACGACATCGTCCTCGCCGAGTTCGGAGACGGGCACTTCCTCGGTATCCCCACTCTCTGTGATGCGCTCGGCAGTGTCGGGCATGAGTTTCGCCAGTTCGTCGAGCGCCCCCGAGGCCGCCCGGACCGACCGCATCTCCACCCAGTGGCCCAGCAGCATGATGTCGATCAGCGTGACGAGTTCCCAGAAAAACGGTGTCGTCCCTTCGAGAAACAGACTCGCGATCGAGTAGACGAACGCCACCGATATCGCCAGCGAGATGAGCATCATCATCCCCGGCTCGCGGTTTTTCAGCTCCGTCCGGGCCATCGAGAGGAAGGGCACGCCACCGTACGCGAAGATCACGACCGCAAGTACCGGCGTTATCCACGTACTCCCGGGGAACGTAGGGGCCGTATAGCCGAAGACGTCCTGAATGAATTCGCTGAAGACGATGACCGGAATCGAGAGGACGAGCGACACCCAGAACCGCCGCCGAAACATCGCCTCGTGGCCTGAGTGATCCGTGTGATCGCTGTGATCCCCGTTTCCACCCCCGTGTCCCTTCTCGTGGGCGTTACCACTATGGTCGTGCTCGTCGTGTACGTGCTCTGCTTCTGTAGAGTGAGCGTGCTCGGCCGCAGCGTGGCGGTGCGCGTGTTCGGCTTCGTGGTCGTTATGTGCGTGTTCGTCCGTGGATTCGGGCTCCGTGGTGGCGTCTGCCGCAGTGTGAGTGTCGTCCTTCGGGAGTTTGGACTCCGGCTCGGATGACGCGTGGGCTGTTGCTCGCGCTTCAGCATCTGCTTTCAATCGGCAAATTCGACAACAGTAGACGGG
>NZ_JAMQOO010000034.1:0-926 GCF_031624535.1 Haloferax sp. S2CR25 | reverse complement strand
TGCTCTGTAGGATCGCTAGACTGCGGCAGGGCGACTCCGTTATCTCGGTAGAAAGCGAAGCGGCAGATTGTCTTGAGTTCGGAATTCCGCCGCCTCACCCGAGTTACGGTTGCTACTGCTAAAACTGTTGTCGAGAACCCCGGCGAACCCGCCGACCCCGTCGGGGGTCGCGGGTTCGCCGACTGGGCAATGCTCACACTTCATGTCCTGCGCATCGAGCTTGGCAAGTCCTATCGCCAGACGATCGACTTGCTCTCAGAAATGCCGGGCGTGCTCGAAGAGATAGGCCTCACGCGGTTGCCCCACTTCACCGTCCTCCGCGATTGGTTCGAGAAGCTTCCGACGACGACCTGGCGTGCGTTTCTCCGCGCGTCGGCGGAGAAACGCACTGGCCACGCCGCCATCGATTCGACGGGCTTCGACCGCGACCAACCGTCGCGGTACTACGCCCAGCGAGCACACTATCGCGTCCGGTCGCTGAAAGTCACCGCGCTCGTGGACGTCGAAACGCTGTACGTCACCGACGTCCACTGCACAACCACAAAGAAACACGACGCGAAGATCGGCCCGCAGGTCGCCCGCCGGAACGCGGGCGACCTGCTCTCGTTGGCGGCTGACCGGGGCTACGACGGCAAACCGTTCCGCGACGAACTCCGCGGCGGCGGAGTTCGTCCGCTCATCAAGCACCGGATCTACTCTTCGCTCGATCTCGCGCACAACGCACGGATGAGTTCGATGCGCTACAACCGCCGCTGGATGGTCGAAACCGTCTTCTCAAGCCTCAAGCGCACGCTCGGCGCAGCCGTGCGTGCGCGAAGCTGGCACCTGGAGCTCCGTGAAATGGTGCTCAAATGCACCGTCTACAATCTTCGCCGGAGCGTGAGATATCCATGAAATCAAGCGCCGTATACCGATCCTACAGAGCA
>NZ_JAMQOO010000033.1:0-999 GCF_031624535.1 Haloferax sp. S2CR25 | reverse complement strand
CGCTCTTGTGAAGTACATTGTTGGTGAGTCAGAGAACTGCTCGGACAATCTGTTTCAGTGCTTCTCGCCCCGGTTTGCGGAGGATTCGTCGCCGAAGCTGGAACGGTCTGAGATACGCTGTCAGTTTGTCTTTTGAGACGCCTCGATGCGGCGAGAGCCACCGTCGCGCCAGCGACGCGTGGCTCTCGCACGTGTTCACATGCGCGTCTCCATCAACGTACTCGCCGTCACCGTGAATTACTGATTCTCGGTGGAAGCTCTCAGCATCGTCGAGTGGGTCGTAGGCCCGAAATCCGTCAGTATAGACGGTCAGCGACTCCTTCTCGCGGTTGTCGAGAAGGAGTCGCACGGTCGCTTCGTCGGCGGATTTCGCTGGGACGACGTATCGCTGACCGCTGCCGCGATCAACGAGCGTGAACACTGGCGGTTTGTCCCCCTCATACGTTCCTCGTCCGCGTTTCGAAAGGGCACGCGAGCGCGACTCTCGGTCGCGCTCGCGGCCTTTCTTCCCGGCAGAGACGTAGAACTCGTCAATCTCGACCGGGCCAACGAGAGAGATGGTTGGCGCGTCGAGCGTTCTGGCGAACTGCTCGACGCGCCGGCGAAGCGAGCGATAGGAAACGTCAATTTCAGCGTCTAACTGGCGGATACTCGTGTTGAACCGGAGGAACGAGTAGAACGCGAACAAGAGCTTGTCGAGGCCGATCTTCGCGTGCGCGAAGATCGTGCCGGTCTTGTCGTTGAACGTGCGGTCGCAATCCTTACAGAGATACCGCTGATACTCTCGATAGCTGCCGTGTTTGATCACCGACTCAGACCGGCAGCGCGGGCACTGGAGGCCCTCGCGCCAGCGAACCTGCTGGAGCAGGTTCGCGGCGCTCGCCTCCGAGTTTAGCAGTTCAAATGGGAACATATCGGGTGACGCGTTCGCGTCACCCTTGCCCGCTACGCTTTCACAGCGCCAGCTTTCCTTGACCAACAACCTGCTTCACAAGAGCG
>NZ_JAMQOO010000032.1:0-1004 GCF_031624535.1 Haloferax sp. S2CR25 | reverse complement strand
TACGCTCTTCTGTAGGAGATTGTTGATAGAGTTCAGCTGTCGCTCTGGAATCGAAGAGGGCAAGGACACCGCGCTAGCGGTGTCCGACACGAATGATTCCGCTCGATGTGTTTGGCTCGGAATCGCTCGCAGCGAACCTGCTCCAACAAGTTCGCTGGCGTGACGGCGTTTCCTGCCCTCGCTGCCGTTCTGACCGGACGGTCAGAAACGGCAGCTATGGGGCGTTTCAACGCTATCTCTGTAAGAATTGCGACCGCACGTTCAACGACAAGACGGGCACGATTTTCGCTCACTCGAAGGTTGCGCTCCGCAAGTGGTTGTTCTCAATCTACGCGTTCTTGCGGTTCAACACGAGTCTTCGCCAACTTCAGCGAGAGATCGGTGTTACCTACAAAACGATGCACCGTCGCGTCGAGCGCTTTACCAGAGCGCTCGACGCGCCTCGTCTCGACCTCGTTGGACCAGTCGAAATCGACGAAGTGTACGTCTCTGCCGGATTGAAAGGCCGCGAGCGCGACCAAGAGTCGCGCTCGCGTGGTCTGTCCACGCGCGGGCGAGGTTCGTATGGGGGAGACAAACCACCCGTCTTCACCATCGTTGACCGTGGAACGGGACAGCGGTACGTCGTCCCAGCGAAATCCGCTGACGAATCGACAGTGCGACTCCTCCTCGGTGACCACAAGGAGGAGTCGCTGACAGTCTACACCGACGGATTTCTGGCATACGACCCACTAGAGGACGACGACGAATTCCACCGCGAATACGTCGTCCACGGTGACGGCGAATACGCTGATGGAGACGTTCACGTCAATACCTGCGAGAGCCACGCGTCGCTGGTGCGACGGTGGCTCTCGCCGCATCGAGGCGTCTCGAAGGACAAGTTGACACAGTATCTTCGCGCCTTTCAGCTACGCAGCGAACTCTTCAGAAAACCCGGTCGAGAAGCACTCAAACACGCTGTCAAAGCGACTCTCTGAAATCAACAATCTGCTACACATGAGCGT
>NZ_JAMQOO010000031.1:0-1156 GCF_031624535.1 Haloferax sp. S2CR25 | reverse complement strand
GCAATACGCTGCCATTCACCCGCCAACACCCCGCGACCAGGTTTAAATGGTCGCGACCCATTCCGGTTGATCCTGCCGGAGGTCATTGCTATTGGGGTCCGATTTAGCCATGCTAGTTGCACGAGTTCATACTCGTGGCGAAAAGCTCAGTAACACGTGGCCAAACTACCCTACAGAGAACGATAACCTCGGGAAACTGAGGCTAATAGTTCATACGGGAGTCATGCTGGAATGCCGACTCCCCGAAACGCTCAGGCGCTGTAGGATGTGGCTGCGGCCGATTAGGTAGACGGTGGGGTAACGGCCCACCGTGCCGATAATCGGTACGGGTTGTGAGAGCAAGAGCCCGGAGACGGAATCTGAGACAAGATTCCGGGCCCTACGGGGCGCAGCAGGCGCGAAACCTTTACACTGCACGCAAGTGCGATAAGGGGACCCCAAGTGCGAGGGCATATAGTCCTCGCTTTTCACGACTGTAAGGCGGTCGTGGAATAAGAGCTGGGCAAGACCGGTGCCAGCCGCCGCGGTAATACCGGCAGCTCAAGTGATGGCCGATATTATTGGGCCTAAAGCGTCCGTAGCCGGCCACGAAGGTTCATCGGGAAATCCGCCAGCTCAACTGGCGGGCGTCCGGTGAAAACCACGTGGCTTGGGACCGGAAGGCTCGAGGGGTACGTCCGGGGTAGGAGTGAAATCCTGTAATCCTGGACGGACCACCGATGGCGAAAGCACCTCGAGAAGACGGATCCGACGGTGAGGGACGAAAGCTAGGGTCTCGAACCGGATTAGATACCCGGGTAGTCCTAGCTGTAAACGATGCTCGCTAGGTGTGGCACAGGCTACGAGCCTGTGCTGTGCCGTAGGGAAGCCGAGAAGCGAGCCGCCTGGGAAGTACGTCCGCAAGGATGAAACTTAAAGGAATTGGCGGGGGAGCACTACAACCGGAGGAGCCTGCGGTTTAATTGGACTCAACGCCGGACATCTCACCAGCTCCGACTATAGTGATGACGATCAGGTTGATGACCTTATCACGACGCTATAGAGAGGAGGTGCATGGCCGCCGTCAGCTCGTACCGTGAGGCGTCCTGTTAAGTCAGGCAACGAGCGAGACCCGCACTTCTAATTGCCAGCAGCAGTTTCGACTGGCTGGGTACAT
>NZ_JAMQOO010000030.1:0-1290 GCF_031624535.1 Haloferax sp. S2CR25 | reverse complement strand
CGCTTCGCCCTGCTCCGGCGTAGATCACTTGGTTTCGGGTCGCATCCGGTTGGCTCCCCGCCCTTGAAGACGGTGGCCCTGGTCAAAGACTGCGGCCGTATCGGTTTCCCTATGCCTCCGGGGGTTCACCCCTTAGACTCGCCAGTCAGATGCACTCCATGGTTCGTTTTTCAAAACGCACGACGCAACATCGGCTTCACTCAAGTCTTACTACGGGATCGCTCCCAGTTCATTCGTCGAGTGACCTTGTATGCCACGTCGCTCTATCGCCAACTGATTTCAAGCCCTATTGCACCGCCCTTTTCGGGGTGCTTTTCAGCGTTCGCTCACGCTACTTGTTCGCTATCGGTCTCGAGGAGTGTTTAGTCTTCGCAGTTGATGCCTGCGAGATTCACGAGGGATATCCAACCCCCGCTATTCTGGAACAACCCCGGGATCTGGTTCATACGTTACGGGGTTTTCACCCTGTATCACGCTCCGTTCCAGGAGACTTCACGTATGATCCAGGTCCGTTATGGGTAGTCCGTACACCACATTGCCCGAAGGCTTCGGTTTGGACTGTATCGCGTTCACTCGCCGTTACTAACGACATCGCGGATTGCTTTCTTTTCCTGTTCCTACTAAGATGTTTCAATTCGGAACGTTCCCCATTGCGCGAGGCAATTGCGTGGGGATTCCCATTCGGAGATCTTCAGTTCTTACCCTCCATGCGGGTCCCTGAAGCTTTTCGCAGCTTGGCACGTCCGTCATCGGCTCTCGAGCCGAGCTATCCACCAGCTGGCACAGTAGCCAGTTGATATAGTCACTGTGACCCGGAGAACGGGTCCAGTGGACGCCTGGATTGCACGTACACACGGTTTCATCAAACACCCTCGGTGATCTCCGAGGCGTGTTTTCGACCCTTCCCAACCTCGCTTGCGCGGGATGGTGCATCTGTCGTCAGTATCCATTCTGTCGAAACGTCTTGCCACACTTAAGGGGCACGATCGTTCCGGAGTGGAGTACTGCTTACCATGGACCCACAGGGATTCGAACCCTGGGCATCCTCCTTGCAAAGGAGGCACTCTACCACTGAGCTATGGGCCCGTGTTAGCCCTAGTAGTTCTAAGGTGTCCGAACGGGTGTCATTGGTGAACTCGGAAGATCGCGTGTGAGCCACCCCATCGGGGTGGTCTCGGTCGTTAGGAGGTGATCCAGCCGCAGATTCCCCTACGGCTACCTTGTTACGACTTAAGCCCCCTTGCGAAGCCCAGATTCGACCACCGTGTGGTGGCCTCATCCGGACCTCAC
>NZ_JAMQOO010000029.1:0-1400 GCF_031624535.1 Haloferax sp. S2CR25 | reverse complement strand
TCAGTACATCACAAAGCCGGTTAGTTGAGACGTCTGCTTGCAGAAGGTGTGTCTAATACCAAGCAAGCAGACAGTGAAATCCACGAGGACCAGCTCCTTAACTTCCTCGTCAACCGACTTGACGAGGAAGTTTCTCTGAATCTCGCCAACAACGCTAAAATCGATGCAGAGGACATCTACGAGGTCCTCGTCGGTGCATGCACCGACGGGACCTCCGTCTCCACGCTCTGCGAAAACAGTGAAGACGCGCCTCCCGCAAACACGATCCTCTACCATCTCCGAACGAAGTTTGAACTGGACCAACTCCAACGAGTTGGCAACACGCTTCTCCAGAAGGACGTTTTCGACGTCCTTCCCGAGCAGGTGGAGGTCTGCGCAGACCTCCACCTGCGGCCCTACTATGGTGACGAAGACGACACGGATGGTCTCTATCACTCCCAAGCAAAGCGTGGAACCACCGCCTTCCACGCCTACGCCACACTCTACGCGCGTGTGAAGAACAAACGCTACACCCTGGCGGTGCGCCGTCTCGAAGACGGCGACACCGCCAGCAGTGTCCTCGCAGAGTTTCTCGGCCTCCTTGACGGCCTTGACGTTGAGGTCAAGGCCGTCTATCTTGACCGCGAATTCTACGACAGCAAGTGTTTGACGCTGCTTCAGACGCACAACCACGCCTACGTCATGCCAATTGTCCGCTGGGGAAAGGCGATCAAGCAAGAACTCACGGAAGGCTGGAGTCGCGTGATTCAGCACAGTCTGACGGCGAAACTCGACGGTCACAGCTGGACCGTCGAGTTTCCCGTCTACATCGACTGTACCTACCAGAATGGGCGGTATGATGAGCATGGAGTGGCGCGTCACGGCTACGCCGCTGACGCGCCGTTCATCGACACACCACGCGATGCTCGATACCACTACGCGAAACGCTTCGGTATCGAGGCGAGCTATCGACTCTCCGAACAAAGTATTGCGACAACCTCGACTCAAAATCCGGTCGTACGGCTGTTATACGTCGTGGTGAGCTTGCTGTTACAGAACGTCTGGCGGTATTTGCATTGGGAGTACGTGGCGACGCCCCGCCGTGGGGAGCGTCGCCTCTGGGAGTGGTCGTTCAAGGAGTTCATCAACATGATTCGACGGGCAGCGTGGACGGCCCTCGCGGTGCGTCGGGCCGTCCCCGCAAACCGACCACCAGACGACCGGTTTAGCCGGTAATCACCACCCAGACAGCCTTCAGCGGGAGTGGCGACGCTGTCGCGTCGGCGGCGAATCGCCGCCGACAGCGACGCCTCTCGGTCGGTTCGTCCAAGGTTCTCTCGTTGAGACCGTCAGTGTAACCGCTCTGAGACAGAACTCAGGCTTCAGAAACAGCTAGCCGAGGATGCTTTGTGAGGTACTGA
>NZ_JAMQOO010000028.1:0-1431 GCF_031624535.1 Haloferax sp. S2CR25 | reverse complement strand
GTCGGTAGTTCCCATCGGTTCTACACGCTGACTTGATTTTCCACGGCGGAAGCGACAAGTTCGATCCCGGTACCGAGACAATAGCCCACGAAAGGCGGTCTCACGTCAGTGAGAGCGCCGAATCTGTGATGGCGATGCCTAGCAATCGCTCTTCAGGGGCATTCGCTGGACGCGGGCTCGGTCAGCCCGCGTCCAGCTGACCATACGTCGCGGGAATCCCGACGCCATTGGTCGGTGCTTCCCACTTCCGGCGGAGCAGTCCGTCGAGCGTGTGGTTGATCCACGCTCGGAACACCTCAAAGCGGAACCACACGGGTAGTGCTCGCCCGCCGCGCCGCGGCGTGGCGAGCACGCCCCAGCGGACGATCAACCACAAATTCCGCAACAGGAAACTCACCAGCACGAACACCAACCGAACGACCGGGTCGGTTGTGGTTGTACGTGCACGCGCTTCGCGCATGGTTCGAAAGGCTGTCTCGATGGCCGAGCGTTTCCGGTAGAGAGCCTCGACCGCCTTCGGCGTGCGATCAGCCAGATCGCACGCCGCGTAGGCACGAACAAGCAGTCCGTGCTTTCCCCGCTTGCCCTGTCGGTATGAGACACAGACCGCGAGCGGGAAGCGCAGTTCCCGCTCGCTTCCCTCGTACATCGCGTACTCCGTCCAGTAGGAGATCGACGTCTCCAGTTTCTCGGCCATCCGTTGACCGCGTCGGATGACCGGGAGAACGACCGGTGCAATCTCACGCAACCGCTGGATGCACGCACCGCTGTAGAACCCGCGGTCACAGAGGAGACCAGCGACATCGAACGGAAGTGCCGCGACGTGGTCGAGCAGTCGCTCGACCGCGTCGCTTGTTGGTTCGTCTCCACGAACAGCAGTGACGGCAACGACGAGCGGTTTCGCCCGACAGAGGAGAAATCCAGCGAGGTAGCGATGGCACTGTGAGGTGCCATCGCGGGGCGTTGTGTGACAGAGTTCACCGGGAGAGCGGTGGGGACAGCCGTGGTAGTGGATGTCGACGAAGTCGAGGCAGATGATCCTCGGCCCGCCGCCGAGGATCATCGTCGCCTGTTGTCTGAGCAGGAGGTTAACGACCGTTTCGAGTTCTTCTGGTGGGACGGTATGAAGCTGCGCAAGCGTGTAGTCGTCGGAGTAGGTTCCACGAGTGCTCTCGGTGACCGCCTTGATCGAGGTCTGGTCAACAGCTGCTTTGAGGAGCGTTCGTCGGATGATCCCGGAGTCGAAGCCGCAGCCTTCGACTCCGGGTATCGGGATCTCTGCGAGGAGGCCTTCCGCTAAGGTTTCAAGGTCAGAGGCCGTAAGAACGGTGTCTGGATGGTATAAACACATCATCAACACCCATCCAGACGCTTCCTGAGGATCTAACCACGACAGTCGTGGCGATCAGTTGACGTGATGGGAACTACCGA
>NZ_JAMQOO010000027.1:0-2057 GCF_031624535.1 Haloferax sp. S2CR25 | reverse complement strand
AGCGTAACAGCTTACCGGCCGAGGTTCGAGGCGTCGAAAATGATCGGGACTCAAATCCACCTCCGAGACCTGGCGGCGTGTCTTATGACACGATTCCGTAGGTTGGCATACTGCATGGGTGGAAGCACGGGTGAGAACTCGTGTGGACCGTGCAGCAACGAAAATCATGGTCTCAGTAGCAGCGAGAGTCGGGTGTGAACCCCGACGGCCTTACGCGCAAGGGTTCCTCGGCACTGTCAATCAGCCGAGGGTTAGTCGATCCTAAGTCTAACCGTAATTCGAATTAGATGAAAGGGAAACTGGTTAATATTCCAGTACCTTCTTGCACTAAACGTCGACGCTTTAGGAAACACCGAGCGGGGCCTTCGCCCCGTCGAATCACCGAAATTCGTGGAAGCCGTAACGGCACGAAGCGAACGAATGGTGAGATAGGGAAACTCGGCGGTACCTAGAGCCCGTGAAAAGACAAGCAAGAAGCTCGTACCGAGATCCGACACAGGTGCGCTGGCAGAGCAAGCCAAGGCCTGTCGGGATCAACCGACGTTAGGGAATTCGGCAAGTTAGTCCCGTAAGTTCGCGATAAGGGATGCCTGCTCTTGACCGAGCAGGTCGCAGTGACTCGGACGCTCCGACTGTCTAGTAACAACATAGGTGACCGCAAATCCGCAAGGACTCGTACGGTCACTGAATCCTGCCCAGTGCGGGTATCTGAACACCCATTACAATGGGACGAAGGACCCGTCAACGGCGGGGGTAACTATGACCCTCTTAAGGTAGCGTAGTACCTTGCCGCTTCAGTAGCGGCTTGCATGAATGGATCAACGAGAGCGTCACTGTCCCAACGTTGGGCCCGGTGAACAGTACGTTCCAGTGCGGAGTCTGGAGACCCCCAAGGGGAAGCGAAGACCCTATAGAGCTTTACTGCAGGCTGTCGCTGAGACGTGGTCGCTAATGTGCAGCATAGGTAGGAGCCGTTACACAGGTACCCGCGCCAGCGGGCCACCGAGGCAACATTGAAATACTACCCGTTAGTGACTGCGACTCTCACTCCTGGCGGAGGACACCGGTAGCCGGGCAGTTTGACTGGGGCGGTACGCGCTCGAAAAGATATCGAGCGCGCCCAAAGATTTCCTCACGCGAGTCGGGAACTCGTGGAAGAGCGCAAGAGCAAACGGAAGTCTGACAGTGACATTCCCAACGAGTGTCGCTGACGCGAAAGCGTGGTCTAGCGAACCTACGAGGTTCATTCATGGGACCCGTAGATGACAGAAAAGCTACCTTAGGGATAACAGAGTCGTCACCGGCAAGAGCACATATCGACCCGGTGGCTTGCTACCTCGATGTCGGTTCCCTCCATCCTGCCTGTGCAGAAGCAGGCAAGGGTGAGGTTGTTCGCCTATTAAAGGAGGTCGTGAGCTGGGTTTAGACCGTCGTGAGACAGGTCGGCTGCTATCTATTGGGGGTGTTAAGGAACTTGACGTGAACGTTCGTATAGTACGAGAGGAACTACGAATGGGTGCCACTGGTGTACCGGTTGTCCGAGAGGGCAGATGCCGGGCAGCTACGCACCACGGGGTAAGAGCTGAACGCATCTAAGCTCGAAACCCACACGGAAAAGAAGTTCCACTGAGGACACTCGTAGAAGACGAGTTCGATAGACTCGGGGTGTACGCAACGAGGCAACGAGTTGTTAAGCCCGCGAGCACTAACAGTCCAAGCCACATTCATACGCACTGAGACCCGAGAACGGGTCCAGGCGCAAACTGGATTGCACGTATACATTGGTACGACGGCCCGACCGATATTGGTATGACAGCGGTTCGATTCCGTTGGTCGGCATTAAGGCGGCCAGAGCGGTGAGGTTCCACCCGTACCCATCCCGAACACGGAAGTTAAGCTCACCTGCGTTCTGGTCAGTACTGGAGTGAGCGATCCTCTGGGAAATCCAGTTCGCCGCCCCCACTCATACAGAGCCCGCTGGACTTCGGTCCAGTGGGCTTTTTTCATTTACAGCGAGCGGACGTCCGCTCGCACGCACACACTCAGAGCGACCGCGT
>NZ_JAMQOO010000026.1:0-2274 GCF_031624535.1 Haloferax sp. S2CR25 | reverse complement strand
CGCCGACAGCGACGCCTCTCGGTCGGTTCGTCCAAGGTTCTCTCGTTGAGACCGTCAGTGTAACCGCTCTGAGACAGAACTCAGGCTTCAGAAACAGCTAGCCGAGGATGCTTTGTGAGGTACTGAGTATGGGTGGAGAGTAGCTGGCACAGAAACCTATGGATCCGGTGCGGGTGGGGTCGAGATGATTGTTCCACCGGAGGAAGCAAACATGTTCCGTATCTCAATTGACACCCGAATGTCTGACTCACCAATTCCTGAACGTCAAGCGCGGATTATCAATTTGATTCTTGATCGAGTTTACAATCAAGACCTGTCTGGAACAGAAATCACTGATTTGGTTCTTGGCGCTTACGGAAACCATTCTCTGAAATCTCCCACTCGGGTGATCAAGTAGTCCTCCGGCTATGCAGAGTTGGTCTTCGTAGTCCCTTCCCATTGTATCAATCTGATTAGAACTCCTCCCCAGCAGTTTCATCTCCATCCAACCGGTCGTACATCTCATCCGGGAAGGGGAGACTTCCCCAGATCGAGTAGGGGCACTGCTCCTGGCCGATGCAGTACCGCTGCATATCGTCGTTGTCACAGTTCATCGGAAGCGGGGTGTCGCCTCCAATGGTGTTCGAGAACTCGTAGCGAATCTGGTAATCGGTGACCTGCTCGTCGTACCAGGGCCATCGCGAGATGACGTCCTTGAGGTCTGCGACAATCGTCTCGAGGTCACTGTCTCGGTACTGAGGAAGCCACATCACCATCCGGGCGAAGTTGTACAGGTCCTTTCGGACTGGTTTCTTCTCGTGGAGGCGCTCGGCCATATTCGCCATACAGGGGAGTTCGAACAGGTCCTCGATTGATTCCACAGTGAGGGGCTGGACGCCACGCGAAGACCCCTGAATCCGATAGTGGTTCGTACTTCCGTGCTCCCGAATAGTCAGACTCCGGTGGTCGCGCTGGGATGCGAGAAGGTTTCCGAGACTTCGAGGACTCGAGATGCGATTACACACGTCTCGCTTCCAGCCCGCTTCCGGATCGTACGCCTCCACTGCCTCAAACAGCTCCTTCGCCGAGTGGAACTCCCCCAGTGAGACGACCTCGTCTGAAGTGTCTCGAATCGCGTCTCTGAGCACACGGACGGTCCGTTCTCCGGGGTTCCAATCTCGCCAGATTCGTTCGTGGTGTCCCGTCTCGATGAAGCGATCGATACGCTCTGTGATGGCCGACTCATTCGTCGTTAGCCACGTCAGCTGGTCTTCAGAGAGGTTCTCCTCCTGGACCCGCAAGAGCTTCTTGAACGCACGTCTGGCGTACTCGCGATACTTCGTGTCGAAATCACCGACGGGCACATAGAGGCAGTTGTTCTCGACGCGAGTAAGCAGTTCCCCGGTTTCTCCGGTCTCAGTTTCGGCGTGAACAAGGCACTTCCTCGATGCTGCGGCCATCGGGATTTCGAGATACAATCCGTCACCGAAATCGGGCATCTCTTTGATCCCTGTACAAACGCGACCGGGGTGTGGTCCGTCCTCTCCGGGGTCTTTCGCGTACAGCACCTCCGCGATATCCTGTTGGAGACTTCCATCACCGAATTCTCGAAGGAGGGAGGCGAGATTGTTGACGTAGAGCTCGCGAATATCGTAGAGGACCTGCACCGTTCGCGGTGGGGCGTGTTCGAACTTCGGGTGTGCCTTGACGCAGATAGCACTCAACGTCGCAAGAACGGCGAGCGTTCCGGGCTCGTCGACGAAGGGTTCCTCTGCGGCGTTGGCCCTGACGTCTTCTTTGAACGCCGACGTCCCGAACCGCTCGAGGTCGTTCAACAGATCTTCCGGTTGCTCTTCGCCGTCGATGATGTAGCGATTGTAGCCCCGCGTGAACAGCTGGTTGATGCGGGTCGTCCCATATTCGAGCGGGAGCGTCGCAACGCGATAGGCGGCACGCTCGTCCTCGACAGGCGTCGACTGAGTCATTCCTTAACCACCTCCGGTGTCGCAGACCGGACGTCGAAGTTCGAGCTCTCGATGGGCGTGACGATACTACAGACGTCAGTGTGCAACGAGTAGGGGAGCCGGGCGACCCGGCGACGGTCGGCGGTAACCACTGGGTCGATGGGAATCTCGTAGGTGTCTTGCAGAAGGTCGTTCAGCACTTCCCGACTCTTGGCGTCATATCGATGGGGAAGGTCGGTATCGAGAAGGTAGACATGAACGCCCTGACCGCTGTACACTACCATCGTCTCCTCAGCGTTGAAGTCGTCCTCGAAGATGTCTCGTACCTCGA
>NZ_JAMQOO010000025.1:0-4562 GCF_031624535.1 Haloferax sp. S2CR25 | reverse complement strand
TCAAGGTCAGAGGCCGTAAGAACGGTGTCTGGATGGTATAAACACATCATCAACACCCATCCAGACGCTTCCTGAGGATCTAACCACGACAGTCGTGGCGATCAGTTGACGTGATGGGAACTACCGACTGTGCTCGTCTCTGTTCCGTTGTTCTTGGCTACTCAGATTGGACTTGCTGGCGCTGCCCCCGGATTCGCAGCAGTTCGAGGCGCTGCGACTGAGCAAACCAGCCAGCGCCTCGGAACAGGACTCGTTGTCCTCTCGCTGGCTCCGTTTGCCGGCGCACACATAATCCGGGGAACTACTATCGGGGGCATGGCTGGCTTCGCGAGCTTCATCCTCGCTGGTACTCTCATCGTGTACACTGCAATACTCTCATATCCGTTCTATCGACTCGGTCGAGCCGTTCAATAAGCACATCTCTCTAACACCGTTTCACTGGATAGTAGAGTGAAAACAATTCGTTGGGAACGATTCTATGACACGCTGTACTGCTATTGCTATATCTCCCAACTCGCTAGCAGTGAGCGATCTCCGAGCCCGCCGGTCCAGTAGAGGCGGACCACTTGTTGGCGGTCTCCCCTAACGACGCCGGAATCTCCCTGGCTGATGAGTCCGGACCACGTTACGCGTCGTTCGAATCCATCCACCGTCACAATAAGTTCCGACGCCGGGACTGGCTCCCCGCTGTCGTGTGTAATCTGGACGTGTGTGGCGTTCGTACGGGTGAGCGCCCAATCCACTTCTGGCTCGTCTGCCGACCGTTGTGACGGCACGTTCATTGCAGCAAGAATGAGGATTCCAACGCTTACGATGATGAACATCACGAGGATGATGCCGATGAGATCCAGGATCCGCTCGCCGTCGTCAATCATTACAGCCTTTAGGTGGGGGGAATCGCCATCGCGTACTTCTATCCGGCCTACCGTGAAATATCGTCATAACGCTTGTGCTTGGGGGAGTTTGTCGATGTCCGTTACTGGGAGAGAGTACCGCCGCAGCGACACCGACCGCTGTCGAGCAGCTCTCGCAGCCGGTATGAATCACCACAGTTCTCGCACGTCACACGCACCGACATGACAAGGTCGAGTTTTCCAGTCTTGAGTTTTTCACCTCTCCGGAGCTGTTCGAGCGTCTCGGCGATGACCGCCTCACTCCGTGATTGCAACCGGCGAATGCGGGTGTCGGCATCCGACGCGTCGAGTGTCTTTCGCGCGCCAGTATCTACGTCAAGTGCCTCTCGAAGATGTTTGCGGACGGTTTGATAGGTTACGAAATCACTCTCGAGCTTGTCGACATCGATTCCAGCCTGTTCGAGTCGACTTCTGATTTCAGCGCGCTTTCCCTCACTCACGTCATCTCCTGCCAGTATGTGATAGACACTTTCGACGCCGTCGAGGAGAACGATATCCGTGTCCTCCAGTACACGGTCTAACATCCGCATGTTCACGTATGATTCGAGATCACGAAGACTGGCCCCTCGCTCCTGATGCCGGTGGTAGAGTTCCTCGTCCAAATCGGTGAGCCCGTACTCCTCGGCTTTTCGGTCGACCTTGCAGCCGCAGTCGTTGAAGCGTTGCATGCCTGTTTATCGAGTCCCGAACTCGTCATCATCGGGGAGACTCGTTCTGATTTGATCGACCAGGATGGTTGGGTGCCTCATTATATCAGTATCGTAGTCTCCGAGAAAGCAAAAACGGTGGGATTGATCGATACAGCCATATGCCGAATGTGTACCCGTGGGGTTGTATATCTTATCTGTCGAGGGTCTACCACTATTGATCCCGAAGCAGAGAGCACCAATACACATATGCGGATACGTAACCGTTCACCACGTATGAGTGTCGATCCATCCCCCGCGGTCGTGCTCGCCCTCGGTGGACTCGTGGGTGTGATTTCCATCGGATTAGCTGTCCTCGCGTATCACGAGTTCAAAGACTCAAATTACCGCCGGATGTTGCTTCCAGTGCTAGCAGCCACAGTGGTCTTCACCGTCTCTCACGGGCTGCTGTATTTCTGGCCCCAACACCCGCCGATTGTCAACGCGCTCGAACCGCTGTCCTACACTGTGCTAGCACTCGGTGTCTTCCGGCTCGTCACCCTCCATCCCGACATAGCCGTGGTTGCACGCGGTGATCGCAGATGATCGTGGACATGTTTGAGCTGTATGAAGGGTTGGTCGGCCTTGGAATACTGGCGGGAATCGCATTCGTCCTGCATTCGGATCGTTTCCTCGTGATTCATCGTGGATTCCTCCTGATAATCGCTGCCGGGACAGGGCTATCGATCACGGCACAACTGGCGTTCTTATTCTACTGGCCAAGCGGACTTCAGGTGGCACATCTCCTGTTCATCCTTTCGATAGCAGCGGGACTGTATTCGCTGATTGCTGCCCGGCACGAGACGTTGCCGTCCATCAAACGTCTCTCCGGACCATGATTTGAGAAAGACAACCGTCTCGCTGACCCGGTGATTGTTTCCCAATACGGCTGTCGACCATCTTTTTCAAGGCGAGAATCCCGACGTTTTCGGTGAGGTGGATATCACGCTAATAATTCGGGGATGAGATCGGCCAGAAGGTTACCCGCGACTCCCAATACCAGCACCGATGCGACAACCTGCGAAACCGCGTGAAAGTGCTGTCCACGAGCTGTAGAGACACGAAACAGAGCGCCTGCCCCGCCGCCGATGAGGGTCATTGTGGCAACAATCGTGACCCCATACACCACTACGACTCCGGGCAGAAGGGCCACATCCGTCTCCGCCAGTGCAACCGAGGTGAACGCAAGCATCGATACCGGCGGCGATAGGGTAAACAACGCACCGACGAAGCCGATCTTGAGATACTCAAGGACCCCGTGGCTGTGCGAGTGTTCTCCGAGGTCTTCGACATGATTCCTGTGATGATTTGTACGGGTACGGATTGATAGTGGCAGATGCAGGTGGTAGTGTGCGTGTGATTCGTCACTGTGGTCATGAGCATGCCTGTGTATGAGCTTCCGAGTGCCTGTGATTCCAAGGTAGAGACTCAAAAGCGATAACACGATTCCGACAAGCAATAGCCCAAACTGTTCAAATATGGGAGGGAATGCCGTCGTTCCGAGCAGTACGTATGCGAGTACGATCCAAATGACGACGAGTGCCACATGACCGGCAGCAAAACACCCGCCGACGAGTGCCGAGAGTTTCGGATCACCCCGTTCGTGGGTCAGTGCAGTGATACCAGCGACGTGATCGGGCTCGATTCCGTGCGTGATACCGAGAATTCCGGCCGTTAGTAATAGCCCTGCTCCGGTTGTGAAATCCATCGTAGAGATGGAAACCGTACGGGAACATAAAACATCCCGTCGGCCCACGAAGCTGGCCTCAATCGAATGCTTGACGGATTTGGTATTCGTTCCCGGTCGCGATGTACGCGACATCCTCAACGACTTCGAACAGCTCCGGGACGACGCGAAGGAGTGCCCAGACTAAGCCAACGAGCACGACAACGGAAAGGCTCTGTGAGATGATCCGATCAGAGACGAAATACGATACCAAGTACGGGTCAGAAGCTCCAAACAGAAAGAGGATTTCCTGAACGTAGACCTGGAACCACTGCTTGCCGAACGCCACAGCGATGAACGCAACGCGAAGGATATTTGCGAGATAAATCACAGGGATCGCGATTGCAGCGGCATGGAGTTTGCGTGAAAGAGAGGCGTTGGTTGACGTGATGAGTCCAGAGACGACAGACATGCTTCCGATTCCTGTACAGGCGAGAATGACACTCACTTCGATACGATGACTGTTCGGAAGGACAAATCGGAAGGTGTTCTGATAGCCGAGATCTCCCGCAACAATAGCGGGCGAGTATCCAAGCACCGTGAGGAGCCACTCGGCATTGTTCGTAGTCGCCTCAATGAGCCACTCTTGCAACGGCGCAACCGTGAGGAATGGCACGTAGATGAGTCCCATGAGAGCAATCGACTGGGTAAGCGTGGAGAGGTCCCGTTTTTCAGTCCCGACGAGATACGCCGTATACAAGCTCGCAGGAACGGCGGCGGCACTCAGGAAGCCTTCAATGTAGCTTTTCTGCACGAAGGCGAAGTGGGGGACGAGAAGTAGCCAGAAGATGGCGAAGAGAAGCCACGCACCAGTTGCCGCGTGTCGAGGCTTGAGAACTGGCAGGTCCTTTCCAAAGGGTGAGCGCTTGTGAACGAGTGTTGCGATGACGAAGCTCGCGATAACGATCCACGCGAACGGATCAGTAACCACTGGAACGCCGGGGATAGCACCACCTAAATGACCTGGCATCGTTGGCAGATTGGAGTCTCTACGGGTAGCTTATAGACCTTTCCGTCAACGACGTTCCTTTTCCTTAGGAAGTGTCCCGACCCCTCTCCGTACTCTATAGACAGAGCAAGCCGACTGCCTCGGGGTCATTTAAGAAAACTCTGCTCTGTAGGATCGCTAGACTGCGGCAGGGCGACTCCGTTATCTCGGTAGAAAGCGAAGCGGCAGATTGTCTTGAGTTCGGAATTCCGCCGCCTCACCCGAGTTACGGTTGCTACTGCTAAAAC
>NZ_JAMQOO010000024.1:0-5279 GCF_031624535.1 Haloferax sp. S2CR25 | reverse complement strand
CCGCCGACAGCGACGCCTCTCGGTCGGTTCGTCCAAGGTTCTCTCGTTGAGACCGTCAGTGTAACCGCTCTGAGACAGAACTCAGGCTTCAGAAACAGCTAGCCGAGGATGCTTTGTGAGGTACTGAACTTCGTTCATTTCGGCCCACTTCAGTTAGACGTATTCTACATTTCCCTAGCTTTGTTCGGTGTGCTGTTTGTCCTGTCGGTGACCGATAGGTACGATCCAGAAGACTACGGACTCAGCCCCTCGGAATCTGAAAAGTAGGACTCCAGACTCGAGCGGTTCGACTCTCTCAGGCGAGATATCATGCCAGGGTCCGACGTGTTCCCTGAGTTCAGCACGGCTCCAACGACTGCTAGCTCAACAGATCGGGTCCTCAACCCCCTCCAGAGCAACAGTACACGTGAACTCTGGTATATCGTAGTGGGTTGTGTTTGTGTGCGCCGGCGATGGGCGCCGGCGCAGGTGATCGGACAGACTTCGACTCCTGAGTCGGCAGGTGACGACGAATGCACCAGGTAATCTACGCTCTTGTGACCGCATCGACAACAGACCAAGCCCTCTCGCGAGCCGCCGATGTGTTCGATCAACTGGTGGGTGCTGCCCCACACGCTGAGGCAGTGTTCGACTACTATGTGACGTTCGACGACGATTCAACAACGGTCGCCGGCAGCGCCCGGTGGGGTGACCTCCCGGTTGCAGTCCCTATGGCCTCAGAAGACGGCCGTGAACTCCTTGAGCGCGGCTGGCAGGCGACCACTCGTGAGTTCGAGCGGAATCTCGAGCGTATTCGAGAGGGCGTTGACAACCTTGACGCTGCGGCGATCATGCGCGATGAGGACCTCGTCAGGCATGCGTGCCACAATCTCGGGGCGTACCGCGGGCCGGCGGTGTACCTCTACGATGAGTTCGGTGATGGGGTTCGGCATCGAGAGCGACTCGAGCAACTCGTCGAGTCGAACGACCATCTGTGGATCGTTCCTGCTGATGTCCATTACTGACTTTGGAGGCTGTGCCCGATGGAACTCCTGAGAGAGACGCTTCCTGATCGTGGTATCGCTGTTCGACTCGTCGTTGACGACGCAACTGCCAAGTATCGAGTTGAGTACACGCCGTTGTCTGGCGGTGTGATGACCGACGAGTGGACTGTATTCGGTGGAAGTGTTGGCTACGATGCGTCGGTGTTTGCAACTGGCGCTGCTGCACGTGCGTTTGTTGAGCGCGTCCGAACGGTCTCACACGACGACGTCCTCGCGGGGTTAGCAGCAGACACAGACTGAGCGACCGAGTAGTCTGGTGGTGCGCTTGGTGTTGTTTTTGCGCCGCCCGGTAGGGCGGAGGCGCAGTAACAGATGCCGATTCCAACAATAGCAGTCGAGTTGTCCCGCGTTCACCACCAGTCGCCCGCGATGCTCGCCAGGGAGGTGAGTATTCGATGAGTCTCGAGCGCGTGTCCCGCCACGACGAGGCGCTGTTCGAATTTCTGTGGTGTCCAGTGTGTGGCACGGAAGCGTTCACGCACATCCCCTTCGAGGGGGTGTTCTGCACAGAGTGCAATACCAGCGTGACGTGCCGTGAGTCGTCAGAGTCGCGTGGCTACGATGAGGCGGTCATCATCACATTCGACGCAACGACGACATGGAATCTTCACGTTGAGGAGAAACTCCGCCGGACGCTTCCCGACGACGAAGCACGCGTTAAGATTCTTGGTGCGCCGGGTGACTACCACGTCGATTGGTGGGCACCAACCACGACCGAAGACTGGACGCCAGTCGAGCGCAACGAGTTCGCTGGCGAATCCGAACCAGAGGCGGTGTCGCACCTCGCATAGCGTCAATCGAGAGGCCCGTTGGTACTAGCGCAACATCGAGATTTTTTGTGCCCGTGGTGGGTGCGGGCTGAAGACACAGTCCGTGTAACGTGATTTCCATGAGTCACCAACAGACAGAGTCAGACGTCTCGATCGACGAGATGCCAGTCGACCTCGAACTCACACATAGTACTGACCTCTCCCGAGCGGACGTCCCCGAGAAAATCGAGTCGATAACGTGGGCCCTCCTGAGCGAACGGCCGCCGACGAACCCGCTCATCGTGCTCAAAGCCGCTCGCTGGTGGTACATCCACGGCACAGGTGAGTCCGATCCCGTGTACTGCTGGGCGATTGAGTGGGTTCGCCACCTCACGACCGGCGAAGCGACTGCGAGCGGCCTGTTCAGCGAGTGTCGAGAGTATCTTCGCAGTCTCGAGCGCGAGGACACCGACCAGTAGGTCGTCCCGCCCGTTTTTGTGCGCCCCAGAGGGTGCGGCGCGTCCTGAAGTGACGCGTCAGAACTGAAACCAATGGCAACAACAAGTTCCCCGTCGGTGTCGTTCGACGAGACCGACACGCGACACGATGAGATGCATCGCACGATCGAACAGTGGCTTGCAGACCTCGCTGCCGACGTCAACGACGCACGGGCAAGCGAGCAGTTCCAAGCGTGGCTGGACGTCCAGAGCCGGTTCCACGACTACTCCCACCGCAACACCCTCCTCATCAACCTCCAGTGTCCCGAAGCGACGAAGGTCGCGGGCTACCGGACGTGGCAAGAAGAGTTCAACCGATACGTCGAAGAAGGCGAGTCAGCCATTTGGATTTGGGCACCGATCATCACGACCCAATGCCCCGAGTGCGGGAACGCACCGAGCTACCACGAAAACAGCGAGTGTGAGTACGACGAGACGCCTCCCGAAGAGTGGTCGGAGGGTCTCGTGGGCTTCAAACCCGCACCAGTTTTCGACATTTCGCAGACCGAGGGCGAGCCACTCCCAGAGCTGGACACGGCGGCGACCGGTGAGCCTGACACGCTCGTCGAGGATCTCACTAACATCGCGTCAGACCTCGGCGTAACGGTCCGCATCGTCGATCCCGACGAGTGGCGACATGGGGAGGCGAAGGGCGTCTGCCAGTCGCGGAGCGTCCAGGATCTCACCCCACTCGTGGAAGTGAAGGACCGGTCGAACCGCGCGGATCTCGCGTCGACGATCATCCACGAGTACGCCCACGCGATTTTGCACTTCGACATAACCGACGCAACTGAGCGGGCGAAACGTGAGGTCGAAGCGGAGGCCGTCGCGTACGTCGTCGGTCGCTATCTCGGCTTGGATACGAGTGGGTCGGCGTTCTATCTCGCGGCGTGGCAGGACGACGAGACAGACGTTCTCCAAGAGCGACTGGGTCGGATTAGTGGGACGGCCGAAGAGATTCTCTCGACACTCGACGCGGTCTGAGATCTCTCATCTGTGGTTCGGCTGTCGCGGCTCTGTTGATGCCTCTTTGTTAGACGTAGTTTGTCTGTAACAGAAGGTGTATAGAATTCTTCACAGGGTGTTGTTTTCGCAGGCTCAGCGGTGAATTATTGGTACATTGTTCCTGCGGATTTATTGAGTGACTGTCGGCAACCCGGCGGAATAGTCTCGATGAGTTGAACTGGCCACTTCCCTTCTCCACGATATGATGACCGACGAACTCGACTCCTTGCTTGAATGGTTCGACCTGAAGGACGAACTTCGGACGGGATGGGTGCTTCGGAATATCGACTCGCCTGAATCGGTCGCAGCCCACACGTGGGGGACAGCGTCGCTTTGTCTGCTCTATGCCGACCAGGAAGACGTTGACCGTCAGAAAGCAGTGACGATGGCACTCATTCACGACCTCGGCGAAGCTCGAACGGGCGATATCGCAACCCGTGCGGAGGACGGACGCCAGACCATCCCCACGTCCGAGAAGGAGGCAGCTGAACGGAGTGCAGTAACCGATCTCGTCGGACCTTTCAACGATACCGAACTGCTGACGCTCTGGGAAGAGTACGAAGCACGTGACACCCCGACGGCACAGTTCGTCAAGGACATGGATCTGATCGATAACTGTCTCCAGGCGCTCAAGTACGAGCGCCAAGGTCGGTACGACGAGGCCGAGGCGAACGACCACTTTGCCGAGTTCGAGAATCTGGACGAGTTCTTTGCTACTGCCGCGCCTCGCATCCAGACAGAGTTCGGACAGGATTTGTTCGAGCAAATTAAATCGCAGTACGAACGAGAAATCGGGCGACCCTGCCAACTCTGAATACGTCTTTCAGTACGACTCCCCTGGTCGGTGTCGCACCTGTATTGACTGCAGGACGATCAGGACAGGGCAGCACAAAGAATCCGACCTGATTCTGTGTCACCTGTCACTCCGTTCGACAGCGTAGTTTTTCATGCGCCCGAAGGGGTGCGCGCATTGCGCGCTGGCTACCATGACTCCTGTACTACCAGAGTTCGATCCACCTACGCGCGTCCTCAAGCGAGCGCAGTACGAGGCGTTTGCATTCGAACTCCTCAACGGCGATGTCCGTGTTCGCAACGAGAGCTATGCCGACCCGGCTGCGCACGAGTACTGCGTTCGAATTCGGGATGGCGTCCCCCATTCGTGTTCATGTCCTGCTGATGCGAGCGGTGACGGCCCCTGTAAACATCGGGTTGCGGTCGCGATTCGCCCACGAATACTCGAACTCGCCGTCAAGATGCGCGTCGTCACAGATGGTGGGTCAACATCACGCGGCGATGACGGCACAACAGACCTGCCCTGCGAGTGTGAACAGCTGTCTGAAGCTCTTCCCTGTTGGAACTGTATCGACGCTGGGCGGCGCAACCTCTCTGAATAGTCGTTAGCGAGGGTTTCGTACGTCACCAATACCCATCAGTCGTCAGACTGCTGGGACGCAGCGTACGCACCAGCAAACTGCTCGCGCATCTCTCGACGGAGCAGTTCACTCATCACTTCGTAGACGACCGGCTGTGGGTACTTCTCGAGGAGGTGTTGGACGTCGGCTGCACATTTGCTTTTTTCAGTCGCAAAGTTTGCAGTCCATGGTGAGCTACTCATACCAGATAGTAATTTGTTGCCTCAGTTAACTGTTCGCCTGGTGAGAGATTCCTCCGACCGCAGTCCGCGACTCGTGACTCACAGATATCGATAACTCGAGTGTCGAGTGCACGAAACTCGGTGGGCGCGGTGCCCACGAGGGAGTTATCAAGGGGGTGGATGCAGATGGCTTGGTACGCGATTCCGCACCCGTTGCAGAACAGGGCGCGTCTTGTGTGACACGACGAGCCTGCAACGCTAGTCTCAGTACCTCACAAAGCATCCTCGGCTAGCTGTTTCTGAAGCCTGAGTTCTGTCTCAGAGCGGTTACACTGACGGTCTCAACGAGAGAACCTTGGACGAACCGACCGAGAGGCGTCGCTGTCGGCGG
>NZ_JAMQOO010000023.1:0-9530 GCF_031624535.1 Haloferax sp. S2CR25 | reverse complement strand
TCAGTCCAAATCTTCGCCCCCAGCGGGACGATTTGGCGGGTCGTCGGCGCGTCGGCTCATGTGCCCGCCCCAGAGAACTCGTCGGGGACGGCCGCGACGAGCGGGGACCACACCCTCTACTTCCGGAATCTCGGCGGGAAGTGGTACGAGGCGGCGCTAGAGGGCAAATCAAGCTATGGCAATCCCCTCCGGCTGGCTAACGGTAACTGGTATAATGCCGACAGGAACCAGAAACCGAACGATGGAGGTGCGCAGTTGGCGCAGATGCAGTCGTTCCGGCTGTCCAGCGAGGACCCCCTCACAGTCTCGTACCGGAACGACACCGACATGACCCAGTCACAGACTCGAAGCATCGCGCTCGCAGTTGTCGAGGAGGCCATAGAATGACGCTTCAAGAAGGAGACACAATCGAACGGCGGAACTCGAAGGGGAACCTCACAGAGTGGACCGTCGTCATAGTCGATGAGTCGGAGGACGGAACAGTTGTCACACTCTCTGGAGGTGGCGAATGATAATCGACCCCGACGACATCGACGACCAGCCGGGCGACCCCGCGGTCTACGTCCCCGGTGGCGGCGGCTCGTCGAACGACGACGATGACGACAACACCGTCGACACCGGCGACTACCTCGACAACGGCGGGACCGGCGGGTACGGGTCCATCGACGATGACGCCGGCCTCGACCCCGGCAACTCGGAGTCCGGTCAGCCCGGCGGGGGCGACCCCGCGAACGACGTGGTCAGCCCAGACCCAAATGAGAACACCGACGGCGACGAGGTGACCATCAACCCGGACGGCTCGGCGTCCGTCGACGAGGACCGACTGAGCGGCGACTATGAGTCCGTCGAGGACGTGGCCGACGCCGTCCGCGACCTCGTCGGCAGCGGGTCGAGCACGCCCGAGGTTGGCGAGACGACCGCCCTCCAGGAGCGACTGCGCGACCTCCGCGAGCAGTTGGCCGGCATGGGTCAGGTTGAGGACGGCGACTCGTCGAGCGGCCTGCTCGCGATGGGCGCGGCTGGCGTCGCGGTCGTCGTCGCGGTCGGCGTCGCGCTCGTCGCAGGAGGAGGAGACGACTGATGCCCCCCGCCACGAACGTCCTCGAAATCATCGGCGCGCCGCGGGCCGTCCGCGAGCGCGTCGGCGACGGGCCCCCCGTCGGTCGACCCGGAGACTCGGAGCCGTGGAACCTCAGCATCGACGGAGGGACCATCCTCGGCGCGGAGTTCGATGACGACGGGTTCGACAAGGTCCACGGCGACACCGCTCAGGGTTACCTCGGCGGCGACCGCGACGCAGTCGAGTTCACCGGCAAAATCGAGGATGGCGAGGACGGCATCTATGCCCCCGATTGGGCGACCCTCCGTCTCAACGGCGAGGTTATCCAAGAGGGCGCGACCGGCGACGCGGCGTCGACCGCCACCCCGACCGACGCCGGCAACACGCAATCGACCTCGACGACCGACGCGCCACTCGTCGGGTGGCTCCTCGACGGCGATGGGTCACGACGCAACCTGCTCGCGCTCGCGGCGGCCGCGGTGGTCGCCATCGGCGCGGTCGTCTTCGGAGGGGGTGACTGACGTGGTCGACACCAACGGCACCTCGACGTGGGGCGACGGGAGCAACAACTGGCTCGGCGGCATCGGCGACTTCGTCAGCGACCCCGGTCAGGCCGTCCGCGACCCGGCCGACACGGTCGCAGGGGCGGCGGACGCGGCGGCGCTCAACTTCGACGAGGGGGTCGGCGGCATCGTCTCGCTGTTCGACGACGATGCGGGCAACACCGCCGGCCCCGGCGAGTCGCCGTGGATTGAGGACCCCGTCGACGGCCAGCCGGCCAACCCGACCCGCGGGACGGCGCTCGCCTCGGCAGTCTGGATTGGCGTCCTGCTCCTCGGCGGGCTCGTCGTCCTCTATCTGCTCCGCCCCGTCCTCGAAATCATCGCCGGGGTGGTCGGCGGTGAGTGAGCTGACCGACCTGCTGTTGCAGACGACCGACCCGGTGACGGCGCTGCTGCTCATCGGACTCGGCGCGCTGATGCTCTGGATACATCGCGACCTGCACGGCGACCTCGTCGTGATGCGCGGTCGCGTGCGGCGCGTCGAGGACTGGGTCGTCGCTACCGACGGCGGCGTCGACCAGGAGGACGACGATGGTCGTTGACCTGACCTGGCTGTCGTCGACGGTCGACGTTCCCCTGTGGGGCGTCCTCGTCCTCGCTGGCTTCCAGCGGGTCACGAAACTCCTGGGCGACGCGCGCGAACGGCGACGCGAACGGAAGCGAGACGCCCGGCGGAAGGCGGCGCGTGGCGGCCGCCGGTAGTCCTCGCTCACTTCTCTCCTGGAAGGACTCTCGACGAACGGTGAGTGGCGTCACTTGCTCCGCAAAATCCGACCTGCAGGTGAGACTGGAGGTCGTCGACGGCGGGGTCGGCACCCCCCGGCCCGGCCGCCGCGGGGAGGCAGGATAAGATAACTGTCGCGGACCCGAGAGGTCCGCGGACGTGTCGGCTGTGACCCCCGCCGAATTGTCGGTGTTCTGGTACTGTCGGGTTAAGTTACTTCTTAGTCGTCGAACCTCCCCTAAGGGGTCTGAAGACGACGCTTAGCGACGCAGTAGCTGACGCAGTTACGACTAACGAAAACAAACTTACAGACAACACTACAACCGAACTTTATCGGTGTGCAAGTCGAGGTGGTGGTTTCACCGCCTGAGACGGCATCGTTAGGCCGCCCCCCGGTTCCGATGACTAATAAGTCGCTTAGTGAGGTCGTCTCGGTCTAAGTCGACCTCGACCGCGCCGACGAGGTCCTCGTCGAGACAGTCTCTCTTGACCTTCAGCGCCCGCGTTCCGTTCTCGTTCTCCCCGAGGTAGATCGCCTGCCACCTAGAGGCGAGGTCGTTCATCGCGTCCTTGACCGTCTGGTACGCCACGTCGGTTCCCGGCCGGAGCATCGTCTGCACCTCACCGACCGTCAGGCTCCCGCCCGCGGAACTACTGGCGTCGAGCAGGCATCGCTTCACGAGTTCGTTCCGGGCGGCGAGTCGCGCCTTGTCCTTCTTCCCCGGCCCGCCGTCGGCTCGCGCGCCGTTGTCGCTCGCCTTCGCCGCGCCCATCGCGTTCGAGGCCTTCCGTTCGACTTCTTCGAGACGCTCGCGCATCTGACGATTCTCGTCTTCGAGTTCGTCGATGGTTGCGATGGCGTCGGCGGCGGCGTCGAGCGCGTCGTAGTCGTCGGGTGGGGTGTCGCCCTCGCCGTACCCGGCGAGCCGATACAGGACCTTCCGCATCGCAATCTTCTCCAGGTCGGGACCGTCGGTCATGGCAGGTCCTCCTCGATGACGTACTCAAACTCGTCGGCGTCGAGCGCGTCGTCTGACTCGTTTTCGAGTGCGTCCGCGAACGCCCGGAGTGACCGGGCTATCGCCCCGTCGTAGGTCTTTTCATCGACCATCTGGAGGCGTGCAACCGGGGTTTCGCCCGCGTTGATAACCAGTTCGCGGGGCGCGTCGCCGTGGTTCAAATCCGCTTCATCCGAAATCTTATCAGTAGCGTCGTCGTTTGACATGGTGTGTGTGGCCCCGGGCGATTCCTCCCGGGGCTTGCTTGACTGCGTAGCTTCAGCGCTGTTCTTCGTGTCTCCGGCAGGTGTGATAAAATCCCGCCCGCGGACCGGCGTCTTGACCGCGTCAACCCGGGGGGTAGTCCGTCCAGAAACCGCTTCCTCGCGGGTCATTCTACTCTTTCCTCCGGGATTCGAGTTCGTGACCGGGGTTCCGGTGACGGTGGCGACCGCCCCATTCGAGCGCGTCGACGTAGGTGTCCTCGACGGAGTCACCACAGTCGAGACAGACGACGGACCAGCTCACCGCTGACCACCCGCGACGGTCGTCGTCTCGTGACCGGTCTCGTCGGCGTGCTCGTCCGAGACGAGGTCGGCCGCAAGCCAGTCGTTCGCGTTCGCGTCCCAGTCGCAATCGAGACACTTCGCGCGCGTCTTCTCGCGCGCGAGACTCATTCGGCACCACCAACCGGCTCGACGGGCGCGTCGCACTCGGGACAGCACGGACTCGACGCGATGATGACGACCTCCGACTCGGTCCCTGTCCAGTCGCACGTGATGCACGCGACCGGCAGCGGGTAGTTCGTCGACCGCTCAGTCGTCGCCATCGTCCTCACCTCCCGCGTTCGCGATGAGGTCGTCGTCCATCAGGTCGCGGACTTCTTCGGGGACATCGTTGTGGTCCTCGACGAGCACGTATTCAGCGAGGCTCGGACCGAGCAGTTCTCGGCCGACATCCGACATCGTGACTCGTTCGGAGCGAGTTGACCGTCGTTTTGCGATTTGAAATAGCGCTTCTTTCCAATTGGTGGGGATATTCATCCCGAACTGGGACATCCCCGATTCTTGCTCTTGGTCTGGGCTCATGATTTTCTGATTAAATCTTTAACTGGTTAATTCTTTGGGTGAGGCACTCGCCAACCCGGTACGTTTAATGGTTTAACCATTTAACGATTGAACAGCCCATGAGCCAGACCGACAGCACGCCAAGCGGGTCGGAATCAGTCGGATTTACCGTTCCAGAGCCTCGCAAACGTCAGATACGGATGCGAGCGGCTCAACTCGGGTACGACAACGTGAGCGACTATTTGCGTGCGATTGTCTTCGAAGACCTCGATGACGCCGGCCTTCCCGACCTTGAGTAATCTCTTTTCGGTAGTCATGGACTGTTCTCATTGGTCTGGGCTCAGTCCACTACAAACGAAGAGAGATTGATACTAAAGGGTCAGCCAACAGCGGAGTGAAAGTGTACGGTTTAGCGAAAGTAGAGCTGTCGGGCGATATTATTCGGTGTGAATTTCCTCACACCGACTCAGAACGACTCGGAAACGACTCACACCAGATATGAGCGAGGAGAACGACACCCGCGTCTCGGTAGTGCTGCACGACCATCACGTCGACGTGCTCGCCGAGGTCGAGGACGATGACGACCGCGACGTGCGCTCCCGAAGCGAAGCCGTCCGCGCGATAATCGACGAGTGGGACGAGCTTCGGAGCGAGTGTGAGGAACTTCGCACCGAGAACGAGCGCCTTCACAACCGCATCATGAACCTCATCGACGACCGGAAGGAAAAGCAGGAACTCGTCCGGTTCGTCGACGAGGAAGAACGTCGACGGAACGCGCCGGCGTGGACCCGCGCGAAGTGGTGGCTGTTCGGCCGCGACGAGGATTAGACAGGCTGTTTCGGGGCGAAGATGTCGATGAGGATGAACAGACCGCAACCCACGCCGAGCATCACGATAGGCATCGCGACCGCGGCCGCGACCCCGAGCCAGAAGCCTGACAGACAGACCATCAGTTGAACACCGCGTCGACGGGAATCTTCTGCTGCTCGCCCATCTCATGACCCGACTTGTCCCACCCGCCGAACTCGTCACGGACGAGCGCCCACACCGTCGACGGGCGCATCCGGCGGTGGTCGACGGGGTTGCCGTCGGCGTCGAGGAGCACGAACACGACCCACGCCGTCCCCTGCGCGTCGGAGTTGATGAGCGAGCGCAGTTGCGAGCGCCACACCCGGAAGCGACCGGGCGCGCCGTTGTCGAGCGTCCGGTGCGTCGACTTGACCTCGAACTTGGTGCCACGGTCGTCGTCGACGGCGTCGAACCACTCGGCCCGGTCGGGCGCGTGAGTGACGCCGAAGTGCGCGGCGACGAGCATCTGCGCGAACGTCCCCGAGTCGCCGCGGGCCCGCTCGTCGAGCCGGCGGAACTCCGACCGGGAGATATCAGGGAAGGTCATTGCTGTCCCTCCAGCCGAGACCGAACCCGAGACCGACGGCGTAGGCCAGTCCGACGATGCCGACCAGAACGCTCACCGGATGCAAGCTCATGCGTCACCACCCACCCGGAACTCGCCGCCCGGCGCGGGGAAGCACCGCGAGACGACCACCGCGTCGACATCGTCCTCGTCGAGCAGGTCGTTCTTCTGGTCCATCGCGTCGAACAGGTCGGCCGCCTGTCGCTCGACCTCGACGCCGGCGCGGTAGACCTTCAGGTTCCACATCGCTCACACCTCCCCGTACTTCGCCGGGACCGGCTCGTAGTGGTGCCACTCGCCCGCGGCCTTCCCGATGATGACCGTCCAGTGATACGGCGCGTGCGCGGCCGAGATGAAGTCGAACGCCTCCTTGATGTCGTGGACCGCGAACCACGACCCGTAGTCGTTCTTCATCGGCCCCACCCAGACCGGGACGCATTGCTTGGCGATTTTCGTCGAGATGTCAGTCGGCGACTGCGCGATGACGAGCGTCTTGCAGTTCGCCCCGTTCCCGTGGACCCGGACGAACGACAGCACCGCGTCCTCGTCGAGTTCGGGAGCCTCGTCGAGGACGACCAGTTTCGTCATGTCCTGCGGGAGCGCCCGCACGAACGATTCGAGTCGGCGCGACACCGCCTCCCAGTCGCCGTCGACGGGCGTCAGGATGACCCGGCCGCCGGAGCGGTCCATCACGTCGGGGATGTCCCCGACCCGGTTGACCTCGTCGAAGTCGTCGAGGACCGCACCCACGTCGTCGGACTTCGCGTTCAGGAAGATGACGAGGTCGCGCGACCGGCCGGGGTTGTCGGCCCACCACGTCGCCAGCGCCGACTTCCCGCCGAACTGTCCCGACTCACCGAGGTAGTCGCCCTGAGCGCCCGTGACGCCCGTCAGGAGCAGGTGGCCGTTGTCGGTGAAGTACGCCGGGTCGCTCATGCCGGCCCACCTCCGAAGGGAGGTCTACCGCTACCCACGTCCTCGCTCTCGTCGATCTCCTCGTCGGTCTCGTCGTCGTCCTCCGCGCCCTCCGCGCCCTCCGCGGTGAGCACACCCCACGCGCCCTTGAACAGGTTGACCGCCATTGGGACGCCCTCTTTCGCCGCGGCATCGCCGGCGTCGAGGACGTAGTCGAGTCCCTTCCGACCCGCGATGTAGAGATTCGCGCCGGCGTCGTCGACGCCGAGGTCGTCCTTCGCGTCGTCGACGCGGATGTTCGGCTCGGTGTGGAGCGCCATCCCGACGAGGTCCTTGTCCTCGCTGCTGCCGACCGAGGTCGCGGACTCCGCCGCGTCCTCCGCACCCTCCGCCGCCGCGTGCTCGGCGACCGCCCCGGTCGTTCCGTCCGCGAGGTCGCCCACCGCGCGCGCTGCCATCTCGTCTGGGTTGAACTCCTCGGCCGACATCACTCGTCCCTCCAGACGAACGTCTCACGACAGTCGGTGCAACGGTATTTCTTCCCGTCGACGAGCTCGTCGCGGGTCATCTCGGTGTCCGACCCGCACGCGGGGCAGTCCTCGGTCTCTGGCTCGGCGATGGTTCCGTGCCGGTCGACGACCTCCATGCCCTCGTCCGCGAGCGCGTCCGCGACCTCCTCGACCTCGTCGGGGCGGTCGAAGTCCGGCACCTCCATCGCTTCGCCCCCGTCGGTGACAGCCGTTGAATCGTTTGATGGGGGCATACCCGACCCCCCGACACCGTCCGCCGGTTCCGGTGACTCCCCACCCACCGACTCCACGGGTGGGGTCCCGCCCGTCTCGACGCCGGCGTCGTCGTCCGCCTCGACCTCGTCCTCGGGGACGAGTTCGAACGGGATTTCCGCGACGAAACAGTTCGACTCGTGCGCCTTGATGCCGCGGTCGCTGAAATACCGCTTACAGTGGTGACACCGCTGGTCTCGGCGGTTTTCGGGTTCGACGCTCCCCCCCGCCATCAGAGCCACCCCACGACGACGGCGAGTGCGTCGAACGACCACGATGCGAGCCCGGACACGGATACCCCCGCACCCATCAAAAGGGTCAACAGGAACATCGGCCGGGTGAACGCGGTCGTGTCGCCCGAACCCTTCAGTTCGGCCGCGACAGCCGCGCAGAACGCGATTGCAACTCCCATTACCATATCTAAACAGAATGTCACGCAACTAGAAATGTCGGGGGGATACCCAACCCCCCTTTCAACGCTTTAACGCTTGCATGCGGGGGTATTCTGGGTCGATTTTGCGGGCGCGGTCCTCGTCGAGGATGCAATGGCACTTGAAGACGCCAACACGATTTACGTCCCCTTCATCGGGGAGGTCGAGATAGACTCTCTCTCGACCCTCGGGTTCCTCGTGGTCGGCCTCATCGGAGGCTCGACCCTCTGGAACATGACGGACAGTATCGGCGAGCGAGGCGCTGCCTGGCTCAATTCGACCATCGGCAGTATCATCGGTCAGAACCCCGCGACTGGGCAGGCTGAGGACTCGGGAGGTGCGTTCGACTGATGTACCGGCGTCAGACCTCCGACGGCGACCTCTACGAGTTCAGCGCCGACTCTGAAACCCTGAGCGGCTACAGCGAGCATGGTGGCGCGAACGCCCACGCGGACGGCTACTCGCTCGTGTTCAAGCGACGCCTCGACGACTTCGAGGGCGTCGCCTTCGGCCGCGGGTCGAGCGAGAACCCGGACCGCGCCGAGGCGTACATCTGGGCGAGTATCGAGAACGACGCCGACACCGTCATCACCGACGGCCAGTTCGAACTCGTCGTTCTCAACAGCGCCGACGAGGTCCTCGCGACCATCTACCGTCGGCCGCTCGACGAGCTGAACAAGGGTGACCCGTCGACGGACTCCCGCGGCGACTGGGGTGTCCCGTTCCCCTACCAGCGCCTCCGACGCGGTCGCGGCGAAATCATGGGCGACGACTACCAAATCGGCGTCCGGGTCAAGCTCGGCAGCGGCACCGAATCCCTCTCGCAGGCGAACAGTTCGATGCGCGCCGAGGGCTACTCGGCGCTCAAGAAGAACTGAGGTTTCCCCTCATGTCCATTCTTAGCAAACTCACGACCGACAGCGGCCGCGACACCCCCCACGTGCAGGCACCTGTCCCGGCCGGCGCAGAGCGATTCAAGAAGACGGTGCCCGTCCCGAAGGACGGCACGGTCGAGCGCATCACCATCTGGTCCGTCCCCGGCTCCGAGGACGCGCTGAAGCTCCGCCCCGTCATCATCTCCGACGGGGCTGAGAACGACGCGCTCACGTACGCGCCCGACGGCGAGCACTTCGTCACGGGCGAGCCGGACGACACGCCTTACCGGGTCTCCATCCCGGTCCACCAGGGCGACGAGGTCGGCGTCATCGTCGACAACGAGTCGGCAGACAACAACTACCGCTTCCGTGTACAGTTCGAAATCGACTACGCTGGCGGCTCTCAGCGGCTTCTGGGGGTGTTTAACTGATGCCCGGACGCGCACCGTGGTCGACGCCCGGAACGAGCGGGTCCAACGACCGGGTCGCATCAGAGATTACCACGTTCAAGCAACTAAACACCAAGCGCAAGACCTACGACCAGACCGGAGACGTTGCCGTCGGTGAAGAGGAGTCAGTCCAAATCTTCGCCCCCAGCGGGACGATTTGGCGGGTCGTCGGCGCGTCGGCTCATGTGCCCGCCCCAGAGAACTCGTCGGGGACGGCCGCGACGAGCGGGGACCACACCCTCTACTTCCGGA
>NZ_JAMQOO010000022.1:0-11750 GCF_031624535.1 Haloferax sp. S2CR25 | reverse complement strand
TCGAGGTACGAGACATCTTCGAGGACGACTTCAACGCTGAGGAGACGATGGTAGTGTACAGCGGTCAGGGCGTTCATGTCTACCTTCTCGATACCGACCTTCCCCATCGATATGACGCCAAGAGTCGAGAAGTACTGAACGACCTTCTGCAAGACACCTACGAGATTCCCATCGACCCAGTAGTTACCGCCGATCGTCGCCGGGTCGCCCGGCTCCCGTACTCGTTGCATACTGACGTCTGTCGTATCGTCACGCCCATCGAGAGCCCGAACTTCGACGTTCGGTCTGCGAGACCGGAGGTGCTCAGAGAATGACTCAGTCAACACCTGTTGAGGACGAGCGGGCCGCCTATCGCGTTGCGACGCTTCCGCCCGAATATGGGACGACGCGAATCAACCAACTGTTCACCCGGGGCTACAATCGCTACATCGTCGACGGCGAAGAGCAACCAGGAGATCTACTGACTGACCTCGAACGGTTTGGGACGGCGGCATTCAAAGAAGATGTCAGAGCCAACGCCGCAGAGAAACCCTTCGTCGATGAACCTGGAATACTCGCTGTCCTCGCGACGTTGAGTGCTATCTGCGTTAAGGCGCACCCGAAGTTCGAGCACGCGCCGCCACGGAAGATACAGGTCCTCTACGATATTCGCGAACTCTACGTCAACAATCTCGCCTCTCTCCTTCGAGAATTCGGTGATGGGAGTCTCCAACAGGATATCGCAGAGGTGCTATACGCAAAAGACCCCGGAGAGGACGGACCACACCCCGGTCGCGTTTGTACGGGGATCAAAGAGATGCCCAAGTTCGGTGACGGGTTGTATCTCGAAATCCCGATGGCCGCAGCATCGAGGAAGTGCCTCGTTCATGCCGAAACTGAGACCGGAGAAGCCGGGGAGTTGCTCACTCGCGTCGAAAACAACTGCCTCTATGTGCCCGTCGGTGATTTCGACACAAAGTATCGCGAGTACGCCAGACGTGCGTTCAAGAAGCTCCTGCGAGTCCAGGAGGAGAGTCTCTCTGAAGACCAGCTGACGTGGTTAACAACGAATGAGTCAGCCATCACAGAGCGTATCGACCGCTTCATCGAGACGGGACACCACGAACGAATCTGGCGAGATTGGAACCCTGGTGAACGGACCATCCGTGTGCTTAGAGACGCGATTCGAGACGCTCCAGACGAGGTCGTCTCACTGGGGGAGTTCCACTCGGCGAAGGAGCTGTTTGAGGCAGTGGAGGCGCACGACCCGGAAGCGGGCTGGAAGCGAGACGTGTGTAATCGCATCTCGAGTCCTCGAAGTCTCGGAAACCTTCTCGCATCCCAGCGCGACCACCGGTGCCTGACCATTCGAGAGCACGGAAATACGAACCACTATCGGGTTCAGGGGTCTTCGCGTGGCGTCCAGCCCCTCGACGTCGAGGCAATCGAAGACCTGTTCGAACTCCCCTGTATGGCCAATATGGCCGAGCGCCTCCACGAGAAGAAGCCAGTCCGAAAGGACCTGTACAACTTCGCCCGGATGGTGATGTGGCTGCCACAGTATCAGGACAGCGACCTTGAGACGATTGTTGCAGACCTCAAGGGCGTCTTCTCGCGTTGGCCTTGGTACGACGAGCAGGTCACCGACTACCAGATTCGCTACGAGTTCTCGAACACCATTGGAGGCGACACCCCGCTTCCGATGAACTGTGACAACGACGATATGCAGCGGTACTGCATCGGCCAGGAGCAGTGCCCCTACTCGATCTGGGGAAGTCTCCCCTTCCCAGACGAGATGTATGACCAACTAAGTGGAACGGAGGGTAACGGAAACGAGTTCTAACGCAGATAGCCAAAAGTCAGTTAGATTACTATTCTCAGCGGACAACGATGTGACGGAGGTTGAAAACCCGTCATGCACTTTTCAGGCTTTCAGTCGACCAATTTGGACAAGAATGGGTACCGTGCTGGAAGGATAGTCTCGCAACTCATCAGTTGGGGTCGGTCAGTTCTGCTAGGGCTTGATTCTAACCTGACCCCAATCCTCTCGAATACGGGGCTTTCAACACCTCGTCAAGCACAATCTCGCTGAATCACCATTTTTCGGAACCCGTCGAGGACATTAGTAACGCCTGAAAACTGCCCGACGGGCCTCTTGCTAAATCTAAGGCCGTTTCAACTCTCTCTGCACCTCCAAAATCATCCAAAGGAAGGCTAGGGTACACGGGTGCAAACGCCGCTGGCTCTCTCCGGCCGAAGGGCCATCAAACGACGACAGTCTCTAGCCGATATATCAGAATACACTCATTAGATGAGGGTGCGATCTGCGGCGGAGTTTGTCACCCCGAGAGGGGCGAGGGGGGCTGTCGTAGGCCCCCACTCAACAACCATGTCTTCCGACTACGAGCAACAGCGATCACGACTTCATAGCGAGTACACTGAACAACCGAGCGACGAACCGTGGACAGATCTCGAACTGGCGCTCCCTCACAACAGAAGTCCGACTGGCATCGTCTCATTTGTTGAGTGCGTACTCGTCGAACTTACCTACGAAGACGTCGGAGCCGAGTTCGTCTCGACGAGCGTAGCGGGCGTGAAGCGGACACAGTTCATCGCCGTCGACGACGTCGGCCAGCGGTTCCAGAAGCGGTATTTCGACGACCGTCTCGGCTGGCACGAAACAATAGTTAGCCGTGGAGCAGTTCGTGAGGAGTTGGTCAACCGACTCACACAGCGGTCGTCGTTGAGTCGAACCAGTGAGACGCCGAACACTGACCCAGATACGTTCCGCGTGAAGCCCGTTCATCAGTTCTGATCCCCACGAGTTAACCAACACAGAATCGCAGTCTCCCGCAGTGTTGGTTAACGACGTGGTAGCGGAGTAGTTTGTCCGCGCCTGAGAGGCCGAGGCGCGTCAATACGCGCCGACGTGATTCCCATGCCCGGTACAGACGCACTCGACGATGCATCAGCCGACCACGAATGGTTTGAAGCGGAACTCGTCGCACAGGATCAAGATGCTGCCCGCGTCGCAGTAGCGGATATCAACGACAGGAGAGCCCATTCTCTGGTCAATGACCTCGTCGACGACGACGTCGTCACTCCCATCCCCGACGAACGCGTTCTCGTCCACGAGCCAAGCGACGAGGCATTCGACTCGGTTCTCCAACTCGCGGTCTTCCATCGAGGCTGGACCACCGCTCGCGACACCGACGAGGGAGGGGAGTGACCCAAAACACTCTTTACTGATTCGCTGTAAACTGTAATCAAGAACGGCCCATGTCACGTACCTCAAATCGCGCCGACGGTGACATCGTCCAAGACTTCCTTTCGGTCGCGGATCTCCTTGAGGAGCCACAGCTGGCTCAACTGTACACGTACCTCGCCCAGGAGGGAGAGGCGACCGTCCAGGACGTGATAGAGGACCTCGACCTCGCCCAGGGAACGGCCTACAGCTACGTGAACCGGCTCGTCGACACCGGCGTCGTCGAAGTTACACAGGACGAGCAGCCCCGACAGTACGCCGCCCGAACAATCGACCTGACCGTGACGACGACTGCCGGCGACCGCGAGTACACGATCACGCCGGCACTCATCGACGCGGTCGGCCGCCGGGAGACGAACGCAGATATCGACACCTACATCGACCGTCACGGCGTCGCCGGCCTCGCGACCGCGCTCACCTATGCGGTTGCCCGCGAACGCGGCGAGGTGACCCACCGACTGATGGCGGAGGACCTCGACATATCCCCGCTGGCCGCGGAGATGATTTTGCAAGCGCTCCGGCCCGTCGTCCACGAGCACTACGATATCGAGGGGGCTGGGGCAGGACTCGGTGAGTTGGACATCGGCGACGGCACTGACGACACGTGAGCCGACTCCACATCGCCGACACCGGGCTGTTCGTCGCGATGGGTCAGCCCTCGAACAGTCGGTATCAGGCCGTTCGGCGGTTCGCTCGCCGAAACGACATCACCTTCGTCCTGCCCGAACGGGTGTACGAGGAGCTGACCCTCGACGACCCCGACATCGAAGCCCCGCCTGTCAACGACGCAATCGACGAGGGGTGGGCGACGGTTGCGGCGCCGCTTGAGTTCTCCGAGCCGATCGTCTCGCGGGCCATGGACGGCGTCCAGCGGTACATCGCGAACGCAGACGACCGGCCCGCCGACGAAGTTGAGCGAGCGGACGCCGCACTCGCGGCCTTAGCTGCCCAGCATCTAAGTGCGGGAGTGGTGACTGAGGTCTACATCTACACGACGGATATCGCGGCCGGTGAGGGGGCCGAAACTGTGCTCGCGAGCGAGGGCTACGGGGACTCGGTGACGTTCGTGAACGGGTTCCGGTTCATCGAAGACCTGGTTTCGAATCGTAGCTGAGGAATAGAACAGGAGGAGACGCATCTTACGAGGATTTGTGACCGCTCAACATCCCTCGTATGAGCGATCAAAGCACGCCCTCATAACGCCACCTCGTACTCGTCAGCCAGTTCCTGGAAGTCCTCCCACTCGGGAAGTCGGGACGTCCGCTGGGCACCGCTGGTTTCGAGATACGTGCAAGGTCGCCGACGATGTCGTCGACGCAGCACGCGTCGAACAATCGAGAGTCGCGAATGCGTACAGACCCTGAATACAGAACTTGGGCTGCCGACTCAGCCGGTTCGCCCGAGTGAATTTATCCCCCTCTCGCGTCAGAACTCGATGTTCCAGCGTACATCCGACAGCGGGCTCGGAGGTTGGCTGAACAGTCAGAATCGTCAGGAGCCGCGTCGGGTGTGACTTCGTCAGGATTCGCAGCGGTCTGTCTCTACAAAGCGGGGCAAGACACGGCCAGTGGGTAACGCAAAGCGACGTCGCGGCGACAGGGAACGTCACACCAACCACAGTCCGGACGCATCACGAGACGTTAGAGGAGCATGTAGCCTGACAATGCTCGCCTACAAGCACCAGAGTTAGATAATTTTCCCAGAAAACTATTTGTTTCTAGACTGCGTAGCTCCCAGTATGACCGAAACGTGGGATGACATCAACGAGCAGGTCAAAGCCGACTGGAAAGCCGACACCACGCCGTTCGAGCGGGTGTACGAAATCATCGAACAGACCCACGATGGGCAATCGGCAGCCGAGATCGCCGAGCGGGCCCTCGTGAGCGAGCCGACGGCGCGTCGCCACTGCAAGTCGCTCGTGAACACTGGGTTCGCGGAGACGGAACAGGACGGCCAAACAACGCTGTACAAGCGCAACAGCGACCGGGTGTTGATGTCGCGGATCCGCGAGCTGCGTGAGGAAGTTACTCGACCCGAGTTGCTCGACAGCATCCAAGAGATGAAGGCCGAGATCCGGCGCTACGAGGACCGCTACGACGTGGTGTCACCGGAGGAACTCGCCCAGCAACTCGACGCCGGCGAGACGGACGGCTGGGACGACCTCACTGCGTGGCGAACGACGCGGCAGAATCTCGCCGTCGCCCAAGCTGCACTCGCCTACGACGAGGCCAGCCACCAGCTCGCTGTATGAACGGTAACGACCGCGCCGGCGAGTTCGGGCCGATCTATCTTCCGGCACTTCAGCGGATTCGTGACCTCTGGCTCGAACTTGAGCCGCTCGTCGACGAAACGGCGTATGATGATGTCGTCGCCCCTACGGAACTGCAGATCAGTCTCAGCGATGGATTGGGCGACGCCGAGAACGCTCGGCTCGATATCCAGTGGAGCGAACTGGGGATGTATTCGTTCCACTACGTCGATAGCAACGACGTCAACTGGCACTTCGATCGCCATCCGAACACACACTCCCCCGAGATCCATTTCCACCCGCCGCCCGAGGCCGCGACGATGGACGCGGAACCGTCCTGTATCGACGTGACCGAGGTGTCACTCGTGACGCGTGCCGTCCATGCAATGTGGCGAACAGCGTACGAGGATGATGCACTGGATCGGCTGAATAGTGCGTCAAACCCACCGTAAAGATGGATGTAACCGAGGACGCAGTCCGGGACATCTGCACGGACGCAGTCTTCGAACGCGGCGAACGATACCGTGAGGAGGGCCGTATCCACGGGATTCACCGCATCGACACCACTGTAACCGCAGTCGTGAGCGGCAGCCGTCAGTACGATGTCCGTGTTGACCTCGCCACCAACGGGTTTGCCCCGTGGTGCGACTGTCCGTACGACGGGCCGGGAGCATGCAAGCACGTCGTCGCCGTGTTGCTTCGGTGTGTCGACGACCCACCTGCAGACGAAGGCGATCGACTCGACGCCACACTTGACGGTGCCGACGCCGACCAACTCCGCGCGTTCCTGCGTGACGAACTCGCGACCAATACGGATCTCCGTGATCGGTTTCTCGCCCGCGTTGGCGAGCCGACGAGCCAGTCGGTCGACCAGCATCGCACCGCGATCGACCGGCGGTTCGAAGAAACGAACCCTGAGTACCCCGTCGTCTTCGAGCCCATCGATTTCACGCAGTGGTTCGATCTCGCGAGCGAGTACCGCGAGCAGGAGCGGGACGCGTCGGCGGCGACCGTCTACCGGGCACTCGTTGAGTCGCTCGACGACAACATGGAGCGCGTCGACGGCGCGTACGACCACTTCTCGCGTGCGTTCAGTCGGGCACTCGACGGGTATGTCGACTGTGTCACGACCGCAGAACGGGACGCTGATGCAATCACTGACGCCGTCGCATTCCTCGACGAGCGGGCGACATCGGGAACGCCGCTCCTCGCAGAACATTTCGAGAAGGCCGCGGCCGAGCTTCGAGAGAAGCTGGGCGAGCAGTCCGACGAATAGCTGTGTCGCCCTATGACACCCGCAGGTTCGACGACCGCGAAAATTAGTTTGTGTCACGGTCAGCCACATCGATCATCTGTTCGCGAGGGGCTTCGACATCCGAGTAGAGTGCCAACGCGTGCTTGATGAGTCGGCGGTCTTCCTGGTACTCCTCCCAACGTCCAATACCGTCGCGGCGTTCGCGAAGCTCGCCACTTGCGAGGTCGCCGTCGGCGAGCGACTGTTCGAAATCTTCCCATGTCTCGACGTCGTAGGTCGCCTGCCACTCCTCGATCTCCTCGGTTATCGCGACCAATTCGTTCCGCAACTCCTCGCGCGTGTTCTCCTCGATGAGCGTGCAGATTTCCTCGAAGAGCAGTCGCGTGTAGTCCGGCTGGTAGCGCGTCGTCTCGCCGGCCTCGACGCGGCGCAGCTGGCCCTGGTCGACGAGCGCCTGGTGCTCCTCGTTGGTCGTGCTCCAGGCGGCGCGGCCTGCTCGCTGATCTAGTTAACCGACCGGGGTTCACGAAGTATCGGTTCAAGGCCCACGAGTCGATCCCGGATGAGGCGTGGACGGGACAGCCGATCTGGAAGTGCCGGGTGTGTGGCTCTGATCGCTACGGCCCTAGTCTCGAGTAGCACTAGTACTGGGTATTGATTAACCAACAGCCTGCGGGTATCACCGAGTTTCGTTGGTTACGATCTTACCTCCTCCAACCCCGACGCCAGTCCCGGTGGGAGTCTTTCCGCGCCAGCGAGCGGCGACGCGCTTCCGATGGAGCAAGAGTTCAAACAGGGCTACCGGATGCATCGTATACTCAGCAATCTCAACCGACTCGACATCGACCGGTTGGATGAGGCGGATCGAGAGCGAGTCAAGACCGCGAGAGACCTCCTGGAGGAGGTGAGCCTTCTCACGCGGCCGGGCGACGGAGCCGGGGCGGACGCCCACGCAGATTCCTAACTGGCGTCTCCGGCCACGCCTCGGGAGGCAATTCTCGCGTCGGTTTATCGCCCCCGACAGGGGTGCGGGGGCGACCCCGTGAGGTCCAGACATGGCGACACTACAAGCTGCGACGACGTCGACCAGCGCGATTGTATCGGATCCGCAGGCAGTCCGCGAGCTCTGTGAGAGCTACTGCTTCGGGACGCTCGACTGGGAGGTGACCGAAGACGGAGAGTTCACCATCTGGGGTTACGACGACTTCGAGGTGTACGAGGCACGGGAGAACGGCCTCCCAGACTACGAGAGCGGCATTGTGACCCACAAATTCTTGCGAAAACTCGCCGGCTACATCGAAGTCGACGAGGAACTCGATATTCAGACGGCCGGGTTCACGAAATGTCGCTTCCCCGTGCTGGCCAAGCGGTACGTCATTCGCGACGGCGAGGTTCTGTATGCAAACCTCAGTTCCCCCGACCCGATCGACGAGTAGCGTTTTCGTCCCTCCTAAACGGACCCCACGTTTCCGACGTTCTTGACCACCGGCTAGTAGAATCAAATCAGCGTCTGAACGTGTTTGGGAGGTGAGGATTATCGGTACGTTTGGGGGGGTGACTGCTCGGGTTGTGCGCGCTCCGGCGGGCAGACCGTTCCTGCCGGGCCCGGGCGTTTCGCGCTGCCGTTGCGTCTGCGACGGACGGGGCACGGTCACGGGGCCGGGTCGGGCCGCGTGCAGCCACCCGATACCGGTCAGCCCCGAGGGCGGGTCTGCGAGCACTCGACCCGCATCCGGGCCGTGACCGAGACCGGGCTGGCTGCATCTTCACCAGCCGTTGCGTCAGCGCTCCCTCGATGCGGTCGCGCCGCCGGCCGGCTGGTTCAGACGTGGCCGCTTGCGCGGTCCGGGCGGGCTGCTCGCCGTTCGGGCACTTGCCCTCACCCCTCGTTCGCCCGGGCTGCGGTGGCTACTGGGGGCTCGCCGTGCTCACCCCCAGTATGCCACGGTCCGGGGCTCACTCAGGGCTGGCTGTGCGGCCTGCCGGGCCTGCGCTCAAACTCGGCCGCGACGAGCTGTGGGTCCGCGGGCGTCCAGCCCGCACCGGGCTGCCGCACGAGGCGTTTCCGTTGCGTCTGCGACAGACGGGACAGGCTCATGCGGGTCCGGGCGCGGTGCTGGTCCAGCGGGTCCTCGCTCTCTGCGGCCTTGCTGTGGCCGTATGCGACGCCGTTCACCACCGTATACCCCCCGGCCGTGCCGCCTCGGCGCCGCGGCCGCTGCCGTTGCGTCTACGACGGACGGGTGTCGGCGAGGCGCCGACCCGCGGTGACCGGCTGGGTATATGGTGGTGACCGCGCGCTCACCTCGAGGTTCACCCCCCGCACTCGTTTGTTGGGGTGCCGTCGGTGCCGCGCCGCGCCGGACAGGGTCCGGCGTGAAGGCGCGGCGCGGGCACCTCGGAGACGGCGTCATCGGTCGACGTCGGAGCGGTGGCTCAAGCAGGTTGGTTCGTGAGAATCCCGCGAGTGAGGTCGCGGGCGTCGGCGCGTCAGCGCCTTCGAAATTACGACAATGTCTAGTAACAACTCCAATCGCAAGGTAGTTTCGGTGGCTGAACAGGCGTTCGAGAACGCGGATGAGACGACAGTCGACGAAGACGGGTTTGAGGTCGTCGATGAGACGCCGCAGTTCCAGGCGACGGTGCAACAGGAGATCCAAGCAAAGGTTGATGCGAACCACCCAGATGGGATTGCAGACACGAGCGACGAGCGGATTGACGGCGTGACGTTGGCCCAAGAAGAACGCATTCGAGCGCGGGAAGCCGAACTCGAACGGATTAGTGCCCGTGCGGAACTGGGCTCGCAAGAGGGTCGTGAGGCTCGGTCGCGGGTGATTGCGGCCGAGCGGAGCGCTGCGCGACGGCGGCAGTTCCAGAAGCGCGCAGCGAGTCTGAATCCGATGGTTGACCCCGACCGGGCAGATCCCCGGACGGAGCTGACCCAAGCACAGTTGGGCGCAGTGAACTCTCAGGCAAAACGGTTGGCAGAGAAGCTGGATGAGTGGTCGCGAGCGGCGATCAGTCGGCGACTGAGCGAGGCGGTGTTGGGTGGTAAGGACATGATGTCGGCAACTGTGAGCGTGTTCGAGGAACTCGAAGGTGCACCGGGGACGATGGTACCAATCGGGAAGCTTGAGGGCGTGTCGCGACGCGAGGTGTGCGTTGAAGGGACGCTGACAACGGTGTGGGAGTCGGAGTCACCGGCGATTCAGCAAGCGGGGCTCCTCGAAGACGAAAGCGGGCAGGTGAAGCTGACGAGTTGGAAAGCCTCGGACGTGCCGTGGATTCGTGAGGGCGGACGTGTGCGGATTCACGGGGCGGCGCGGAACTGGTACGACGGGCGCGTCTCGATTGCCCTGACGGGGTGGACGACCGTGCACTTCCCCGAACGCGACGCCTGGTGGGACGCCTAACGGCGCGAGGCAGCCCTCTTTTTTTGTTGGTGGCCGGGCCGACCCAGACCCCACCGCCCCACCCTCCGCTCCGTGCTCGCGGCCGCTGCGCGCGCAGCCACGACCTTAGTCTATACTCAACACCGAGATCGATGTTCATGGCGGCAACCTCCTGTTATGAACAGCAGGCTCTGTTGAAGTCCTTATACTTTGACAAAACCCGCGTGACACAGACAGAGGGTGTATGCATCAGGTTACTTGTGAGAACAGCGCTCTCACAACGCCGGTGGACTCGAAGGCCTTCCATCTATCACGCAGTAATGAGGTCGGGTGCGAAGAAGATGACCACGAGGAGACTCACCAGTACGGTAATCGCCGTGAATCTCAGGACACCAGCTTCCCGTCGGCGGGGTTTCGGCAGGGACTCAGCAATTCCGGAGAGGGTCATCCCGACGATCACAAACAGTACAGCGTAGAACGGTGTCGCCCCTTCTACAATGACGTAGTACCCCTGCTGCCCGGCCAGCAGTAGCGCGCCACAGAGGAAGACCAGTCCAAGGGGACGTCCAGATGGCTCGCTGAACAGCGTTTGGTCGATGATGGAGGGCATCGAGCGCGCTATTTACCCGCGTGGAATAAATATGGACTGTGTTCGCCCGCCGGCTGCAGGGATTTTCATAGCTGTGCCGAGCGAACGGTGCAGATGGCGCTGACCGACTCGCGCCCTGTATTCAGCAGCGATCTCAAAAACTATCAATGATTGTAGAGTCCAGCAGGAGCAAGACAACACACAAGTGAGGGCTTGCAACTACCCTACTGAGGCACTCTACCGAGACGATTACCCAGTAGGTACAGCGGCCCACCGAACAGTAATAACAGCAATGAGGCACCCCCGCTCACAAACGAATACGACACTAGATTAATCTCCCCCCGATTGATGCTAAAGAAGCTAAATAAGATGACGAAGACGACAACGACCTCACCCAGTAAGAGAAGTCGTCGCTTACGTTTCGGTTTTACAGTTCCCAGAACGAATTGGAGACTCAACACCACTGAACCGAAGAGAATCCATTCTTGAAACTGAAGTTTGGTGAAATCTCCAGTTCGAAGTTGCCATGAGGCGAGTATGGCTACAAAGGTTATCGTGGCGGCGCTAAGGCTTGTAAGAACTGCTCGTCGCTTCGTGATTTGCTGTGGTTGGTCTTGACGCCAGAATTGTATCGTTACGAGAGTTACGAGACTAACTGAGAGTGTACCAATAAGAAACAGTACAAACTCGAATACACCGACGATTCCCCACGCACTTGGCAGAAGACCTATCGTTGTTGCAAATCCGTATCCGGAGAAGAAGAACCCAATTGTGAACATCATCGCGAGGATGAAGTACGTCATGAGTTCGTCTCCTTGAGGAGTCGAAAATGAAGTCCCTGAGTTCTGCATGAAGCTATTTCTAATATGCTGCATCTGACAGACATTAAGTACTTCGCTCTTGTGAAGTACATTGTTGGTGAGTCAGAGAACTGCTCGGACAATCTGTTTCAGTGCTTCTCGCCCCGGTTTGCGGAGGATTCGTCGCCGAAGCTGGAACGGTCTGAGATACGCTGTCAGTTT
>NZ_JAMQOO010000021.1:0-21153 GCF_031624535.1 Haloferax sp. S2CR25 | reverse complement strand
CTGGGACTCCGTCTTTCCGTACCGGGTGGGACTCCTGAAACGCGAGTGCGTACTGTTTCGGCCCCTTCGCGGTGATAAACGACGGGAGTTCGTCGACGTACGAGGGGAACTCCTCCGTGTAGTACCTGTAAATCTCCTCGCGGGTTGCGTGACGCCACGTCATGTGTTGAACTCCTGATCGAGCTTGTTGAAGCTCCGAATCGTCGTCAGCCCAGCTGCATCGAACGATTCAACGGCCTCTCGAATGCCCGAGAACGAGCGGGCTGCACGCCCGCTCACGCTGCTTTCTATCCGGTCGGCCTCTGCGAGACGGTCCAACACCTCGACGGCCGTCTCGCGTCTGTTGAACGCCCAGACAGCCTTCGCGTCTACCGTGCTCTGCTTGTCGTAGTCGTCGACCGACGCGTGTTTGTTGTTACTCGCGAGTTCGGCTTCACCGACCCACACGAGTTCCCCGTCAGCATCGAGACCGACAACGTCGAACACCGTTTCTTCATCGTACTCGTAATACGGCTCGACCTGTGCGACGTCGTCGCGGGAGTCTAACCACAGTTCGAGCAGCTTCACACCGACCTTGTGCGGCGTCTTCTCACCGATGTCCCCCTGACCAGGACCGACCTTGAGCTTCTGCCCGAGGAGTTCACGCCCTGCCGGGAGGACGGTGTAGTACTTCCGACCGCACGCTCGCCCTTCCTCCAGTAGGTCTTGCTCGACGAGCCGTTGCACATCCAGATCCTCAAAGTCGCTCTTGAACGAACTCATTGAATCCAAGAGTCTGTGATTTGGTGCGTCACCATTCATCACGTCGAGGATGCGGGTCAAGAATCGGACGTCGTCGTGCGTGAGTCCGCGCCGCTGGAGTTCGTCATCTGGAACGGTTACACCACCTGCCTGTACTGGTGACGACCCATTCTCTTCGACAGTTGTCTCCGCTTCTTCACTGACTGGTTCTTCCAGCTCAGTTGCCCCGGAATCTCCAAATAGCGAGGTGGTGTCCGCGTTTTTCTCTTTCTTCTCTTCATCGGCCGCCGAACCACTGGTTGCCTGTCCGATGAACGACGACTGCGTCGAGTCCGTAGGACTAGTCGAGTCTGCGGATGTCGAACCTTCGTCGTTCGGTCTACTTCCCCAGCCCTCGTCTTCGGCTGTCTCCGATTCGGTAGTCTCTGCAAGCCCATACTGGGCCTGTGTTCGCTCCGAAAGCCGTGGGAGGGCCACGGTCTCGAAGTGGTCCTCCTGTTCGACAGAGAGCGGCTCGTCGCTCTCTGGATGGCCGGCTGCTATCGGGAGTGGCTTCACCGAGAACGGGGCCGGACCTGTCTCCCCGAATGACGGACTCGGGAGTTGGGCGATCCACTCTCCGCTGGGGAGTGTGTTGATCCGATTTCTGAGGTCGGTCGGGCTCAGGTCTTCGTGGGCGAGCGACTCTGCGAGGTCGCGCTCGATGGAGATGTTCCCGATGAGCTTCGTCTTGATGTTGTTGAGGACCTCGTCGTAGGCGCGTTCGCTCCGATTTCGAACCTGCCCGGGGAACTGCATCACCAGTCCCATGCTCAGACCGAACGACCGACCCTGTGGAAGCAACTGCTCGGAAACGAGTTTCGTTGATGCGACGGGGGCCGCCTCCTCGATGATGAGGTTCGTGAGGTTCTCGTAATCCGTGTTCCCGTCACGTCGACGCACCTGCACTGCGTCCCAGAGGTTACTCAACAGGAGGAGTGTGATCGCTCGCTGTGCCTCCGGACGGAGGTCTCCCAAGTCGAACAGAATCGTGGCATCTTCGTCGAGGAACTCGCGGAAGTCGAATCGGTTGTCGACGTACTCTCCGGTCTCGTCCTGCTCCGGAACGTGGCTGAAGATCCGTCGCAGGTGTGCGTCCTCTCTGAGCTTATCGAGTCGGTTTCCGACGGCGTCCATCGACACCTGAAACCGGTGGTCGTCCTTCGCAAAGTGCCGTGTGAGCGACTCCTCGACGTTCCTGTTGGCCGCCGAAACTGGCGGAACAGTCCGCTCTCGCTGCATCCGGAGGGCTGCCGCGAAGAGGTCGTCCAGGCCGAAAACGTCGCTCCCGTACTCTTCGTCGAAGAGGGCCTTGATGAGGTAGCTGAGGATCTCATTCGCGACGAACGCCTGCCCGTACTGCTCGCGGCCCATGATCATCCGCAGGATGTCGTGGAAGTGGTCGACCTTGTCCTGAATGGCGTCCTCGCGGTTTCGCCCGGCTTCGAGCGCAGGCCGGATGTCGAAGAAGGAGAACGCGGGGACAGTCTCCGGGACACGGAACTGGTAGACGTCGTCCAACCCGTTGAAGCGTTCGTAGTGACAGCGAAGGTAGTTGGCACACATTCCGTCGCCTTTCGGATCGACGACCACGACGGGGCCGCCGGTCGTCTCACGGAGGGACAGTGCGTCGTTGATGATTGCCTTCGATTTCCCGCCGCCTGTCGATGCGAACCGGCCGTAGTGCGTCGTCAGGAGCTTGGGCGGAATCCGAATCGGGTCCGGTTGGGGGGCTCCGTTCTCATCGAGCGCATACCCAATCGCCATCCCTTCCTGAAACTGCTGAATCAGGTCCGGATTAGGCCACGGAAGCGGGTTTCGGCTTTGCTGTTCAGCGCGGGTTCCGCGTGTCCCTTCTACTGTGAGTTGCTTGGAGGAAGGAACCAAGACGAAATTCGCGAGTTCCGTTCCACTGAGGACGAAATCAGGCCGGGTCTTGCCTCTCCCGGTCGTAATCTCTCGGTCAAGTAGCCGCCGGAGGGCAGTCCGGGCGTTCTTCTCCTTCGTCTTTTCTCGGAAGCCACCAGCACGGAGTCGTTCTCCCTCGACTTCGTAATAGGGGCCGTCAACCGGGTCGAACACGGGCCGAAGTGAGTTCATCTGGGCCGCGAGTTCGTCGTGCGATTCGTCGTCGGTCGGAACACCGACTGCCCTGATGTTGGCAGTGTACGACCGCTTGGGGTTCTTCGCGTCGATGTACTCGATGCGCTTGGCGACTGACTCGCTGAGCTGTTTCTCGTCGTGATCGCTCCGCTGGTCTTCGACCTCGAGGAAAGAGCCCACTACCTCCTGGAAGAAGGTGTCCCTGCCGTCGACGAGATCCTCTTTTCTGACCTCTGCGTCGGACTGCCAGCTCGCCCGTCGCTGGAACACGACCTGAAGCGCCACGGGTGAGGCTGCCTCCATCAGGTGGTCCACTAGTGACGCCAGTGTCGCACCGGGCTGGTCGACAGCCACTAACCCGTCGTCGCCATCGCCAGTGGCGAAGGGCGTCAACGACGTCATCCAGTCTTTCTTCCGGGTGGCTGAACCGGACCAGCGCACGCCAACTGGCGAGACGGCGTCGATGGTGGGCCGAGCGAAAATCGTTCTCTCCGCAGTTTCGGTTGGCTTTTCGAGCGTCGTCAGTGGCCTCTCGTCCGGGATTGCGCTCGGTGGTGCGAGCTTGAGGGCCGTCTCACCGACCTCGACGAAGTGACCAGGAGACGCATCGAGTCTGGCACCACCATCTGCAAACGGTGAGGCTTCAGTCGCCGCCGCTTGGTCTTGGTCACGGTCCTCGCTGTCGAGTTCGTACTGCTCGTCGGGGCTGAATTCGTACTGCAGATGCCCCGCTTCGTAGTGTTCGATGAACTCAGCTCGTGTGAATTCGACTGGTTGGATGAGCCGAGCGGCGACGTCGACGTCGACACGCTCGATGTCGAACGTCTCGGGGTAGATCGAACGGAGCCGTTTTTCCAGTGTATCGCGATGTTCGTCGACACCGTAGAAGAACTCGACAGGGTCGTCCGCTCCCTCACTCAGTGCGAGAAACTCGAACCGGGGCGGTGTCTTACTGTGGAGTGGGTTCAGCTTCTGCGCGAGTCCCGTCGACTCTGCCGTCGTCAGTTTGTGCAGGCTTTCGAGGACTCGAGGGATTCCCTCGGGCTCAAGCTCCTCGGATGTCGGCGTGACTCGGAGATATTCACGCATCCTCTTCCCCCTCCATCGCCCCGCCATCAGGTTTCGCAGAGGCGGGTTCGGCTTCTTTCGACTGTCCGTTCGTGGCCTGCTGTTCCAACTCCTCACGGAACTGCTGTACGTCCGTATCGACTGCCTCCTCGCCAGCGCCGGGGAGTGATTCCCGCGTCTGAGTCGTCGGGTCGAAATCGATGACTTGCTTCTCCTTGGGCATCGCCTCGACCTTGATGCCGCGCCACTCGCCGTCGACGCCGACGAGCGCCTCGGAGAAGCCTGCGTCCTCGTTCCCGGGGACCGCATCCTGCACGTAGCGCATCTGGGCGTAGTTCAGCCCGAACTCGTCGGCCCACTGGTCGTCCATCCCGTCCAGGCGATGGAACTGCTTGACGGCACACTGATCGAGAATGGCTTCGGATTCGGCGTGCTCGAAGAACTCGTCGACGGTCTGCGTGACGAGCCGAATCGAGAGGTCGTGGTGGCGGTGATGGCGGAACACCGTCTCGAGAAACGCCAGACTCGCGGCGTCCTGCATGATGTAGCGCGCCTCGTCGATGACGAACACGACCTCCTTGTCAGTCTCTTTCGCCCGCTCGTACACGAGCGAGATGAGCAACTGCATCGTTAGCGCCGTGCTGCTGTCGACGCTGCCCTCCTGTTGTGCAAGGTCGAGGTAGATCACCTTCTCGTCACGGATGTCGAACTCCGAGGACTTCCCGAGATTAGCGTGGCGACCCTCTTCCTCGAAGGGGCGAAGCTGGTCGAGAAGCCACGTCGCGTCTTCGCGGATCTTCCCGGCCTCCTCGTCGGACCGAACCACGAACGACTCGGGGTCATCGACCATGTCCTCGAAGACGTCCATCATGTCTCGGATGGTCGGACTGGGGTTGCTGTGCGTCGAGATATCGTCGGTGATGTCGTTGCGCTTGTAGGCGCGTTTGAGGCCGAGTTCGAGCGTGGTCCGGCGGTCACCGAGTGAGATACCGCGCAGTGCGAAGAAGTTCGTCAGGAAGCTCATGGCGTCGTCGAGCTTCTCGTTGAACGGGCTCGCGTCCTCGCCCATCGCTCGCTGGACGTGGTCGGGCGTCTGGCGAATCTCAAGGGGATTCAGCCCGAGCGTCCCACCGACGGTGATGCGTTTCGCTCCGAGTGCTTCGGAGACGCCTGCCCAGTTGTTGAGCGGTTCGAGGATGATGCCGATGCGGTCCTTGCTCTGCTCGATAGAGCGGATGAAGTTTTGTTTCGAGCCGAACGATTTCCCAGACCCGGTATCGCCGACGGTGAACATCGCATACCCGTTGTCACGGGCGAACGGGTCGATGACGACCGGGCTCTGGTTGTCTTTGTGGATGCCGAACTCGACCCCGCCCTCTTCGAGGATGGTCGCGTTATGCGGCGACGAGAGGAGTGCGCCGACGGCCCCACCGAGGGCGATTGACTCGCGCCCGAATACGTTGTCTCCGATGGGTGCAGCCGACTGTAGTGCGAGGTCCTGCCGACAGATCGCAGTCTTCGGCGTGAGGTTTGCTGGGTCGTCGCGGAGCGCACTCTTGACCTTCTGGACTGAGTCCCTGAGGTCGTCCTTGTCGTCGGCGCGAACCGTAACGAACATCCCCTGGTCGAAGACGTTCGCCCCACTCTCGACGGCCTTGTACGTCGCAGCGGCTTCGTTCGCTCGCTCTTGGAGGTACGCACTGCGGACACTCTGTTCCAGATCCGCGTCAACCTGGAGGTCGTCAGCGATGTCCTGCAGTTCGTTCCGCGCTCGCTGCTGGTTCTTCGGGGTGATGTGCGCTGTGAGGTCGAACTCGACGTCGGTCAACTCGAAGAGATCGCTCAGATAGCCGTCGTTCGGATAGTCGGCGTAGTCAACGATGTACAGCGTCGTCGTCCACTGCTCGCCAACACGTGCAGCTCGTGTCTCCCATTCGATGGCTGCCGGCGCGGTCACCGTCTTGTGGGACTCGGAGATGTCGTCGAGGAGTTGTCCCTCTGCCTGCCCCTCTTCGAGCGTCTCCTCGTCGAGGACGTCAGAGAAGTCGACTTCGGGTTCGTCGTCGGCGGTGTGGCGGTCCCAGAGGAGTTTCCCGACGACTCCGAGGACCACAACCAACAGGAGGTAAATCGCCGCACCTTCGGGCGACGTTGGGTTCAGCAGCCACTCTGTGAGCTGGGTGAGGGGCCCGCCACCCGCCTGCAGGACGACGTTACGCATTGGTCTCATCCTCCCGGCGCGAGTGGCCGATAATCGGTTGCTCGCGAACAACACGCTCTGCTTCGTCGTAGTCGTGCTCTCTCCCGTTCCAGAAGTCCATGTTCAGGACGAACAGTTCGACCGTACTGAGCCGACGAGCAGACCAGCCAGAGGCCTGCTGGATGAACTCGGCGCGAACGTCGTTGACGCGGCTGTCGAGCTTCTCGAACATCTGTGCCCGACGCTCGACATCCGTCAGATCCTCACGGCGGGTCACGAACGGGTTGAACAGGAACCCGATGACGGGGAACTGCGTCAGTTTCTCGGCAGGTGTCCCTTCGTCTCGGTATCTGTCGTAGACTTCGAGCGGCGTGACCTCGACACCGATGTAGTAGCGGACCTGCTGGATACCTCGGTCACGCATCTCCTTGGGACGCGTCTCACGATACTCTTCGAGGAGTTCCCGGAAGATCGGGTTCTGCGTGACGTCCTCGTCGTTGAGCCGCTCCTCGATCGTCTCGGTGATTTGTTCCACCGGAAATGACCGGGTTGTCGCGTGGAGCTTGAGCTTCGAGTCGAGTTCCTTGTTGGCGAACTCTTCCCCGGCCTCCTGGAGCTGTGCCCAGTCGTCGGACATAGCGAAATCCATGTTCCCCGGGTCGATCTCGATGAACGCTTCCATCGTGCCGTCTGTCCGTTGAATTGCTCCAGCACCGGGCCACGCCCGCTTGACGTTCGTGAGGTCCTGCGTTCGCTCGTCCGGTTTGAACGGCGTGTAGTTCGCGAGCCCGCCCTCGTTTCGCTCTGTCTCGTTCGTGGTACTCTCGGGTTCTTCTGGAGCACTGAACGTGACTCGCGGACGCTTGGCGTAGCGATGGACGTCCTTCGTCCACGTCCACGCGTTCAGGTGGTCGGGAGAGACGTAGATAACGGCAACGCCAAACCCGAATCCTCCTGCGACGAACGGGAGGGCAAGTGATTCGATTCCGGTGAGACCAGCGACGAACAGCCCAATAATCGGGAAGGCGATGAGCACGCCGACGTCTCCCTCCTCGATGTTGAGGTAGGGGATGCGACTCTCTTCGCCGAACTGGTCCATGATGCGCCGTGCGGCTGCGTCTTGATCCATCGACATTGTTAGTGGATTCCTCGATCGAACTCCATTCCACGATCAGCACTCGATGCCTCTGCCGTTGCTCCGCTCGGATCGTTCTCAGTTCGGCGGTATGCTGGAGAGCTGCTGTCCCCGCTATTGTGACCTCCTCGAGCAGCAGCTTTCTGAGCGACAGCGTGGCCAGCGGCCGCTTTTGGCCCCCATCGTGCTGCAGTTGTCGCAACACCAGTACCGCCGACATAGGCACCGGCTGCGACACCGCCGATAAGAGCTGCACCCTTCGTCGCGCCACCTACGACCTTGGCAGTTAGTGGAGTTGCGTATCTGAACGTCTTCCAGGTCACGTAAAGCGCGATTAGCGGGAGTGATGCAGCGACCAGATATTTGAGGAACTTCGTTCCAGGAGTCAGCGTTTCCCCAGCGTAAATCAGGTCGTAGCCTTTGAGGATTATTGCGGCAGGTAGTGGGAGAACCGTGAGTGGGACAAACCGCTTACTGAATCCTAGAGCGATATCAGAGACTATTGGAATATTTCCATAGGCGAGAGCGAAGGCAACGGGCATTCCGTACAAGTAAACATAGATGAGAATCTCTCGGATGTAGAATAGTGCTTCCAATGCCCACATCGAGATACCACCAACAAAGGCAAACAACAGTGCCAATCCGGGGTTTGTAATTGATACTTCCAAATATCCAAGCATCGCCTCTGTGACCGAGGAGAGCTCGGGCATCAGTGCAATAGTGAACCCGTCGACGAGGTAGAGAGTCAGAGACCCAACCCAGTACCAGGTTATGATAAGGAAGGCACCGACCCATGCAGTTTTCTTCGTTTTTCGGGCTTCGTAGGCACTTCCGACATTGAAGATTCGAACCGTGTGCCGCCCTTGAACACTCATCACGAGAAGTAGAAGAGAAATGAGCATGATCTCTCCACCGACAAGAGCATCTTGAATTGCTGGCCAAGGTGCGTTCGTCGGATCTCCGAAGACAAATGCCCCGTCCGTGTTTGGAGTAGGTGTCCCGAACATCGCCTCCGTCAATGTCTCGTACCCCGATCTGAGTCCGTCCATGAACAGACCGGTAAACCAATCGACGACGGCCTTGGCACCTTCCAGTACGACGTCAATCAGATCAACCATAGTCAGGACTCCGTGATTGTAACCTCGCAATCAGTCATATCGTCAGAACCAGAGTATTGGGCTTCGTAGGTTTTTGAGACCTGATCGCCGCTAACCTGTGTTTCAACAGCTACAGTGAATTGACCGCTATTGCCATCTGGTGAGCAGCCCATCCCGTCCGCTGTTTCTGTACCGAACGGGAACGAGCTACTGAACAAGTCGATTGTCTCGCCAGGCGGAATTACTACTCGCTCAGTCTCATACAGCCCACCTTCCCTGGGATTCTCAATTGGATTGGGGACGTCCCCAGTAAATTGTAACTCCACGACAGCATCTGGACCACTGCCCGTGTTCTCTACTGTAACGAATGCCTCTCCGTTCTTTTTTCTATCAGTTTGACTCTCTCCATAGACCTCATCCCAAGGTTTGTCTGGATTGTTTCGATACAGCCCGATTTCTCGAATCTCGATCTGTGGCCTGATCTCTTCGGTACTCTCGACGACAGTCTCCTCCCCTTTTAGTGCGACCACGCGGTACTCACCGGGCTCGTATGCAGTTCCGATCTCGAACGAGACCTGCTGGGCTCCCGCAGCCACGTCACGCTTTCCGAACAGTTCACCATTCGGCTGGATGAGGTTGACCTGGTCGACATCGGCTTCTGCCGAGAGCTCGACGACAAGCGTCGTTCCCTCGACGGCGACTCGCGTGAGCGGCCCCTGACTGTCTGTGGCGGCTGTCCCGTCACTTGGAGTTCCGGAGCTTCCACCGTCGTTCAGACAGCCAGCCACGCTCGCAAGCGCCGCGCCTGCAACTGTTCGGAGGGCGTTTCGTCGACTGATGTGTGGATGGTTTCTGGTCATGGATCTCGTTGGAAGATATCTTCTGGGCCGAGCATTCGGAGCAGACGGCGTCCTGCGTAGAACATCACGAAGAAGGGGATGAACTGCCAGCCGACCTCGAAGATGAACGCGAACCAGCCGTCGATGGTTCCGAGTGGATGCCACCTGGCGGTCGACGTATCACTCACGTAGGCTGGGTTGTGTCCGAGCCACGATCCCGGATGATATCGGGCGGTGTAGATGCCGGGTTCAGTAATCGTCACGATGGCTACGCCAGAGACGTTGGTCTCGACCTCCCGGTTGGCGATGGTGATGTAGCCATCACGTGGGCTACCCCCGATGGGATACCGGCGGGCGCTGTCGTTGAGGACGATCGGTGCGCCAGTCTGGTTGTCACGCAGTTCGATCCGGAGTGTCGCTTGTGACTGGTTTTGTTGAAGAACCTCCACCGTGAGGTTACTGCGGCGAAGCTGCCGCTCGGAACCGGCGTCGGGCTCGACGATCGACGCGTTCACACTGCGGACGATGCCCGCGACGTGGAGTGCCTCTCTGTCGACGTTCTCGGCACGGACGGCGACACCGTACGTCGTCTCGTAGGACTGGTTGACGACCTCGATGTTGACGTTCTCGCCGATGGTCCCCAGCGGAGAGGGACGTTCCGTGCCCCAGGTGTCGATGATTTCCGGGCCGTCGCGAACGGGTTCTGCACGCGGTCCGATTCGGGACGGATACGCGTGGACGTACACGGGGATCGCATCGGATTCGACTTCGACGCTGTCGGTTCGGTTCGACTTGACGAGGGTGTCCCAGTTGGTGTTGCGGGCGGTGTAGAACCGCCAGACACCGCGCACGCTCGCGTTCTCCTTGTCAGTGAGCGTGTAGCCTTGCCACGGCCGAGACTGGAAGATGGCAACGCCAGCATCGCCGTTGGGGTACTCGGCGTAGTAGGGGTACGCAGAGAGGTCGTAGATCTCGACGTCGATCGAGTCCGAGACGTTTCGCGTCTCCTCTCGGTAGACTACGTCGACGTCGGTGCTGTTCCCCACGCCAGTCTGTATCGTCTTCTTCAACCGGACGTGGATCTCTGCCTCAAGCGTGAGGGTTGCACTCCAGTCGTCGTCGATTTGGTAGTCTATGGCCGGCGTGTGCGACCCATCGGTCCTCGCGATGGTTTCCCCGTCTTTCTGCAGCCGAACTTCCTCGATCTCGTGGTTCGTAAGCGACCACTCGACAGTCCTGTTCCCCGAGGAACTCCCGTTTGGAACACGGACGCGGTAATCGACGAACCCGCGCATTGTCCCATTTGGTGCGATGTAGAGCGGGGTTTCGCCGGACTCGAGGTGGCCCCGCGTCGACGGCTGAACCGCGAATACGGTCGCGTGGGCATCCGCGATGAACACGCCATCTTCGAGCGACGCGTGGGGCGGGTGAACGGACGTATCCGAGTCGCCGGCGTCGAGATCCTCGAAATCGTTTCGGGTCCAGGTTGCGGCAGTCGCGGGCGGCCGCTTGAACGTGATATCCGTGCCATTCGCGAGCTGGTGGATGGCGGTCCGCTCGTCACCGTAGCGCTGGCGGTACTCCTCTTGACTGATGTAGTTATCCGCGTCGCGAGACCAGAGGGTCGCAGATTCGTTCTCAGAGAGCCCATTTCCTTCCGTACCCGGCCGTGGTGGGCTTGCCGTGACGATACCCGTGACTAGACTCGTCACGAACAGGACGGCCATGAGCACGGAGAGCTCTCGTTGTTCCATGGGGGGCTCGCGACGGGGTGGTGGAGTGGCTTACCAGGGGACGAGGTCAACACACTGCGCCAGCGGGAGGCCCATCATCGACCCGGCAACCGTGTACAGCGGGCCGAGGACGACGAGGACGACGGCAGACTTCATCGCAGAGCGCTTGTGGCGCTTGAGTCCCTTCTTCTGCTCAGGATTGAGGGTGAACATCTCGATGAGGGAGTCAGCCTGCCAGACTACTGCAAGGCCGACGATGCCGAGTCCAGTGGTGAGCTGGAAGAACCCCTCAATCATGCTGGGGAGGTTATCCGCACTACAGACCGCGCTGGTCTGCGCTGCGGCGGGTTGGACAGCGAACAGGGTCAATAGTGCGACGGTGAGAACGGCTTGTCTGGGGACCTTGCTCACTATCGTGGACTGATTGTCAGTACGATTCTCAGATGTCTCGGAGGTTGTACTGTCCTGTGTCATAGCGGGTTATTCCTCTGCGTCTTCGACGAGTGCCTTCAGATCGGCGTACCGGTTGGTCTCGTCGGCGATTTCTTCTTTCGTGTAGCCCTGCTCGCGGGCCCGTTCGAGGAGGGTGCGGAGGTCGTCGGGGTCGACATCGCGGACTTCCATTTCCTCCCGGAGAGCGCGGCGATAGAGGGCGGAGGCGTTGATGTGGTCGTTCCACATCAGGTACAGGTCATCGATGTCTTCGATGGTGACTGACCGGGTTATCATACGTGCGAGTATGGGTATGCACCAACGGAGTCGTGGTACATATTGACCGAGTATTTGGATGAGAAATAAATACTTTCTGGATATTGCGAGTGTTACTAATCTAGAAATAGATCGGGAGGTCTTGGCTGAGGGACAGCATCGGACACGTCTTAACCAACAAGATTGGCGGAGTGCCGCCTCGCGTTGGTTAAGTCATCCAGAGCAGGTCCGTCAGTCCAGCTCGATGATCTCGCCATCCCCATCGTTGAGGAGTTCGCGGAGCTTCGCAAGCCGACCCTGTCCCTCCTGAAAGAGTTCCTCTCCAGTGGACTTCGAATGGTCACCGGATTCCAGCTGCTCGATGAGGGTGTTGATTCGCTCGACGTTTTCCGAGATCTCTGTATCTTTAGCCATGGAGAGTCGGTGAGTACCCTACTTCCTTTAGTCCAAGGGTGAATCCGACAACATCCTGGAGCGACTACGGTGGATAGGGTCGCTAGTCTCTTCGTTCAAATCCACAACTTCAAGTAACTTTATCGACATAGGTTACGTATGGCGAATAAGGTTGTCACTCGTACCTACACGGCTGCCATCAGAAACAAGCCGCAGGTGCAGGATGACCTTGACGCCCTCGGGTTTGCTGCGTCGAAACTCTGGAACGTCGGACGATGGGTCTGTGACCGTGTGTGGTCTGAAATCGGCCACATCCCCGGTCACAACGAACTCACCGCCTACCTCAAGTCGCACGAACGCTACGATGACCTACATTCTCAGTCAAGTCAACGAGTCCTCCAAGAACTCGCTGAGGCGTTCAATGGCTGGTACGGCAAACAGCGCAACGGAGACAAGAAAGCAAACCCGCCAAAATACCGCAAGCACAATGATTTGCACCCGCGTTCAACGGTCACGTTCAAGCAGAAAGGCTTCAAGTTAGACACTAAATACAACCGCGTTCGCCTCTCGAAAGGGGCGAACCTGAAGGATTACTGGTCGGACTTCATACTCTGTGAGTATCAGATCCGTCCAGATATTGACCTCTCTACCGTCGAAAGCGTCCAACAAGTGCGAATCGTCTGGGCAGACGATGAGTGGGAACTGCACTTCGTGTGCAAAGTCGAGATCGAAGTGTCAGAAGTTCCTGGTGAGAAGACCGTGGGTATTGACCTCGGCATCAGCAACTTCGCTGCCCTCGCCTACGAGAGTGGTCACGCCGAGCTATATCCGTTGAATTGCTTGAAGCAGGACGACTACTACTTCAGCAAACGGATTGCCAAGTGTAACGACTCAGACTCCGCAAAGGCCAACCGTTGGAACCAGAAGAAGTCGGCTCGCCGCACTCATTATCTCCATACCCTCTCGAAACATATCGTGCAACGGTGTCTCGACGAGAAAGTCGGAACCATCGTTGTAGGGGATCTTTCTGGCATCCGTCTCGATACCGGAAACGGTGGGCCGAAACACTGGGGTCCACACGGGAACCTCACCTTGCATTCGTGGGCGTTCGATCGCTTTACCGAACTGCTTACCTACAAAGCTGAAGCCGAAAGCATCGCTGTCAAGCAGGTGTCTGAGCGTGATACGTCCGCTTCTTGTTCATGTTGTGGTCGGAAGCGCAAAGCAAATCGAGTTGAGCGCGGGCTGTACGTGTGTGATGAGTGTGGCACAACGGCAAACGCAGACGTGAACGGTGCTGAGAATATTCGACAGAAAGTATCTCCGAGTTCACCGAGTCTATCGGTGGATAGGAGTAACGGCTGGTTGGCACAGCCATCGACGTACCTTTTCGACCAAGAGAGCGGATGCTTCGCACCGCGAGAACAGGCAACGTCGTAAACCACAATATCCCAACGGTGGTCGGGAATCCTCGTCTTTCAGGACAAGGAGGATGTCAAGTGAACAGCCACAATCCGAGCACGATCAGCAGGAGCACGACGAGGACCGCGATGATTGCCTTGTAGTAGGCTGGGCTCATCCCCGTTGGCCTACCCGCCTCCGCAGCGACTTGCTCCAGTTCTCTTTCGTGTTCGAACTCCCGCTTGAACGACTCGTAGGCGGCTTCCAATTCTTGCTCTAGCCCGTCGACTTCTCCAGAGAGAAACTGCTCCACGTCCGCAGTAACGTACTCACCGGCGTCAGTCGGCGTGATCGCGTTTCGATCCGCAACGCGTCCTGCTATCGTCCGGTCTTCTGCGTGACCGACCGCGGCGACAACCGGGGTGTTAGACGTGAAGATGGCTTCCGCGACGGACTCGTGGTTGAACGCCATCAAGTCGGTGTCGCTTCCGCCGCCTCGACCCACGATGATGGAATCGACATCCTGGTTGCGGTCAAGATAGTGGATTCCGTTTGCGAGTGACGTCGGCGCGTTCGGCCCCTGGACGCTCGCATCCTTGATTACGAGGTCAATCGTAGAGTTTCGACTGTGGACCGAGTCCTGAATGTCGTATCGGGCATCGCCCTGGAGGGAAGTGACGACGCCGACTCGGTCAGGAAATCTCGGTGGGTCTTTCTTGTGCTCATCATCGAACCATCCGCGCTGTTCGATCTCAGATGTGAGACGCTCGAGGGCGGCGGCCTGCTCACCTTCCCCGACGACTGTGATCCGCCACGGCTTGATGTCGAGTTTCCCACCTTCGACCCAGTAATCGATGTCACCGTGAACGATGACTTCGAGGCCATCCTCGAGGTCGATGTCCATGTTCCGATAGCGGCTCCGCCAGAGCATACACGGCAATTCGTGCGTTCCGTCAGTGAGGGTGAAATAGAGGGCTGCGTTGCTCCCCCCGAGATTCGTGACCTCACCATAACAGCGGACATCCTGGAGCGGTTCGGATGTATCTACGACGTCTGAGATACGCTGATTGAGCTGCTGAACGGAGAGAACCTCGTCAGTCTGTGATAACGTCTCAGACCGCTCATCTGGCGAGTTCTCCATCTAACTGACAAACAGTCCTCATCCTGCGAATAAAATTGCTTCCCCGCCACCTCAATAATCAGGATTCCACAGAAGACATCTGGAACTCCGTAAAATGACCCTCAATAACCATCCACAACACCTTACGGATTTTCTAACTGTCCGGCAAGTGCGACATCTGCTTCGGTAACGGTTTCTGGGTCAACCAGCTCAATCTCCTCTGTGAGTTTATGGTGTAGTCTCCGAATCGTACCGTTCGTCCCATATCTACGACGTCTTCGATGTATGGTTCGCAACTGCCCCTCTGCCCAGTCGCTCATTTCGTGATCATCCAAGAGTTCGAGGATCTCCTCAGCTTCTCCGCTTACGTCCTCGTCGCTGTCCGCGATCTGCCGGCATAACTGTTTGATGTCGATGACGACGTCACTATCGCCGCTCTGCCGGCTCAATATGTCGTTTTGCCACGTGCTCGGCGTACACAGTTCGCCTACGAAGGATTTTAACTCCTCAAAATCATCCTCTGGAATCGCGTGGCGGGTGGTATCAGGGGAGGAAATGGTTTCGAATACTCGAACTTCATCAGTCTCCAGCCGTGGGAATTGGGTGAAGACCGTTTGCCCCCCAATTGTGGTGCTTTGTACTCGATCCGAATCGAAGATAGTGGTTCGCCATTCAGTGCGTCCACTACTGTGTTCAAGGTGTGCGAGTGAGACGTATCCATCTTCGCCAGGGGAGACGAAATACTGCGGTTCAGACCTGTTTGCGACCGCATCGTAGGTTTCCTGAAGCTCCTCAATATCGACCTCATTCTCCTCACAGAACGCTCGAACGACGTTCCTGAGATCGTCGTACTTCGATCCAATACCCTCCAACCGTTCGTCCCCAAACTCTGCGCCGCCCTCTTCCAGTCTTTCGTAGGTGATGAGCGTCTTGTGTACTTGTTCTTCAGCAGTGTCCAGGATGGGAGCGGCATGACCGAACGTGTTGGCGATATCCTCGATTTTCTCTTGAATCCGCTCGACGAGCCCGAGCTGCTTCCGTAGGTCACCTGTCGGAGCAAAGTTGTAGATCCACAGTTCATCATGCCGCGTAGTGATGCGGTCAAGACGCCCAATTCTCTGCTCCATCTTCATCGGGTTCCAGTGGAGATCGTAGTTCACGAGAACTCGTGCATCCTGAAGATTCTGCCCGACCCCTAGTACGTCGGTCGCAAACAGTATGTCAATCTCTTCACCGGGGGTCACATCGGCTTCTTGGGCTTCCGGAGCAAATCGCTCAACAATTCTCTCATCGTACCCACTTCCCCCGTGGACAAATCCGACGGTAGGATTACTCGGATCTTGACCGAGCGTAGCAACGTTGGTGTGTGCTGGATTCTCTCCAGTTAGTTGCTCAAAGAGGTGCGTGATCGTGGGTACGTACTGGCTGAATATGAGAACCTTCTCGTCAGATAGCTCTCGATCAATTAACCCACGCAGGCGTTCCGCCTTCGCGTCTTTGGTGCGACCGTCTTCTTTAGTTTGAAGTGCATTCTGGGCTTGCCGTTTTATTCGATCCAATTCTCGAAGGTCTTCGTCAATGTCTGCTACGATCTCGTCCCTTTTCGATGGGCTAACTCTATTGAGGGCTTCTGCGACATCCTCAAAGTCAACATCTTTGGCGAAATCGTCCTCGAATGTATCCCGTATCTGTTCGACGGCGTCACTCCGGTTTTGCGCATCATCCAGGTCACCAGTAGCGATGTGACGTGTGATGCGCTCTCGTTCCATAAGCCGTTCAACGGAGTTCTCGAACGCGGCAAGGCTACTCTCAAGACGTTTGAGGAGATTGATGAGCATCAGAATGCTCGCATTCTGGTACTCAATGATTAGTTCCTCTTCTTCGTCTCCGTCAGCGTCATACCGATCAGCACTAACATAGGGGATGTTCAATCCGGAGTTCTCGGAGTCGTCTGAGCCGATGACTGTCTCGACGATATCACTATAGAGTTCGTCGAGACGAGGATCATCGGGTGTGACGAGACGGGGCATTCGATCAGGGACGCTAATGGCCCGATCTCCGATGGTGATGTCCTCATAATTTTCGAGAATGTACTTCCGGTCCCTCGATATAATCACTTCCCGCATAATCGACTCAATAAGCTTCTCAAGCTTCGAAATACGACTCTGGGTGCTCGTAGACTTGTCTTCCTCGCTGGAGAGGCGGTCGTACTGTTTGAAAATCTCACTCGGTGACAAGCCCTGAAGCTCAATGTCAAAGTCGTCGTCGTCGGCAAACACCTTTATCAAATTGTCCACGTCTCGGACGGAGTTGTGGATCGGTGTCGCAGTGAGCATCACGAACTTCTTGCCCATCCGACCGATTGACTGGAGTTTATCGTAGCGCTGTGTTCCAGTATTCCGAAGATTGTGGGCTTCGTCGACGAGAATCAGATCAACTCCACGCAGCCGTTGGATCTCCTTTTCAGATAGACGAGAGAGTTTATTGAAACTCATAAACGTCTTCTCAGCAGTTGTCGGGAATTCGCCGGTGTTCGCATCAAGAAGGTCCTGCATCCACATCCGCTCCAGCCGTTTGGGAGCGATAATGAGAACATCATCTCGGGAACTCGTGTAGTCCTGAACAAGAGGAGCACCTATGTATGACTTGCCGAGCCCCACGCTGTCCGCTAGAACGACTCCATTGTATTTTTCGAGGGGGCGACGAGCTGCCCTGAACGCGTCCTGCTGGAACGCTGTGAGTTGCTCTTCGTAATCGCCAGTGATGTCCTGAAGTAGAGTGCCTTCTCGGACATCTCGGGAAAATTGCTCAACAATGAACCGCTTCGTCGCTTCGTATGGTGAAATCGTTTCCACCTCGGCGACCGATGTTTCTTCTTCCGTGGAGGAGTCCGGCAAGTCGTCTCCAAACTGCGACTTCTCGATCTCGGCGGACATCAGGTCCTTATCGAATTCGCTGGCCTCCTCCCAGATGTCCTCAAACCACTCACCAAGATACCGAATAGTGTTGTTGTCCTTCTTTTCGACGTTCAGTTCGACGTTCCCACGGAGGCCGCTGGCAGAGAGGTTCGAGGAGCCGATAATCGCCCGGCCAAGGTCCGGGGAACCCGCCGGGTGTTCGAAGAGATAGAGCTTCGGATGGAATCGACTGTCGTCGTACACTCGTACATCCACCTTGTCCTGCTGAATGAGTTCGTAAAGTCGATTGATCCCCTCTTGGGCCTCACTACGGTCGTACTCATCTAGGTCGTCGGCGAATCCACGTTCGAGTTCATCGATGGTGCGCTGGTCAGTATCGGTCCCGATTAGAATTTCGACGCGCTCAGCCCTTCGGAGATTTTCCTTCAGGAGATCGAAACCGCCGAGATAGAAGTAACCGACGGCTATGCGGACGGTCTCGGCTTCAGGTGCCAGCGCATTCGCTCGTTCGGCGACATCATACTCGCGGTTGTCAAGGACGTCAGAGTAGTCGGACCAGTCCCGATTGCCTCCTTCGTCAGATCCCATTTTCGAGCCTCTCCAAGTCAACCCCATAAAGTTCCGCGACCGCCTCGTCGAGTTCTCGATCTATCTCCTCGATAGCGTCCATATCAGGGTCGTCTAAAACGTCGGGTCGCTTTTTCTGGATCTGAATCGCATCTTCCACCAATCCGACAATCTTCTCCTTCTCGTCGTCGTCCGGGATTTTGATCGGTAGCCGACGCACGTCCCGTGTCGATAGCCCGATCCGATTGAGGAAATTCTTAGCGATATATCCGGAGAAAGTGGAGTTGAGGATGGCCATCATATACTTCAGATCAGCTTTTTCCTCGTCGATACTGAAGAAAACAAGATTTGTATTCGTAAATACAGATGGCTCAATCATCCGACACTCCAGATTTCTGACCCCACCTCCCTGCTTCGTTGCGATTCCCTGATTCAGGTAGTACTGGTCGTTCCGGGGAACGCCTTGATCCTTGAGCTTATCGACGTTATCGCGCGACCAGTCTACGAACTCGTCAGTCGGACAGAAATAGAGATCCCGACTTTTGCTTTCCCGTGTTACCTTCACGAAGGTCCGGTCAGCATCATTAGGAATGCCATGCAACTTCTCTTCCTCAGAGAGCTGACTGGCATCGTGTATGACCTTCTCTTCTTTGACGGTCTTGTAGAGTTTACTCCGGCTATAGGTATCTTCCTCCTCGATTCGTTTGGCCTTTTTTGTCCCTTCCAACACGTGGATGAAGTCCTTATTCGTTCTCATTGAGATGCCCTGCCCACCAACGGTCAGCAGGCCGAATGGAAGAATTTCTCCGGGACTTGTTTCTTGTATCAGGGATTCTACCTCTGGTAGACTGTTTTCAAGGTTCGATACATCTGCGATCTCCTTTTGCCAGCGGTCGTAGACTGAATTAAACGGCGCGATGAATTCTCCGAATATCTCGGTGTTAAGCTCTGTTGGTGTGAAGAATGAGTTATTTATCGACTTTCTATAGAGTTCCCTATTCAACTGATAGATGGTGTGCTCCCCTAGATTTGATCTCTTGGTCTCATATGATACATCGCCTATTGAGACAGAGTACGATTCATCGTAGTCAATCGGAGTCAACAATTGTGGATACGACTTAATATCGACATCATAGCTATCATTGAGTCGTACTTCGTTCGGTTTGTTGCTGGACTTACTCAGTGAGAATATCGCCGTCTCCACGGATGCATCGAAGGCATCCGGGTTCACCCGAGTCAGTTCGTCCAACTCGTCAAGTAGAGTGGATCGAACGTCAGTTTTGTTTATTTGGGTGAAGAAGGTGTCCGACATTATGTATGTGAAGACTCCCTCACTATTGGCGAGTTCGTATCCGCGGTGGACGAAGAACTGGAACAGATCTGTTTTAGAGTAGTACCTGAACCCTTCTTTTTTCGAATAGAAATCTCCGAGCTCGCTTTTGTATTCTGCTCCTTCTTGGCCCTCGTACGGGGGGTTTCCAATGACGATATCAAAGCCACCGTCCAGAATCACCTCCGGGATATTCGTAGTCCAAGTAAAGCTAGATTCTGCTGCTTCTGCAGCTTCAGCCATCCAGCCCCCCTTTTCTTTCACAGCTAATTGAGCTTCTAGTTCCGTCGTGAGCTTTTCCAGTTGTTCGCTGAGTCGGTCTTTATTATCGCCATGCGCAGTCTGGAACTCTTTTCGAGTCTGGTGAATCTTATTTAGGGTGCTGTTCAGTCCGCCAGTGAGCGTCTCCTGGTAGGAACTAACGTCCACACGTGTCGGGTCGTATTCGCCGACGAGGCTATTCCCGACAAAGAATTTGAATCCAAGGTTTGGCAGGGCGAACTTCTCGTTGGCCTCAAGGAACTCCTCGTGGCTAACATGCTTGAGATCCTGCATCAGGTGGAGCCAAACTCGGAATTTACACATTTCGATGCCAGCAGCATCAATGTCAACACCGTAGAGCGTGTCGGCAATGAATTCCTTCTTAAGTTGGAATCGACTTCGGTCGTCGCCACGGTAGGAGTCCAGCGCCTCTGATACCGCGACGAGCTCCTCTAGCATAGCGATAATGAACGCACCACTACCTACTGCTGGGTCTAACACGGTCGCGGAGCGGAGTGCGTTGTGAATGGCCTCAATCTGGCTGTCAGAGAGGGAATCAGGTGTAGTGTGATCAGTAACCAGTGATACCGCCTCCTCATTCGTGATGTCCGTCTGCCCCAGCAAGTGCTGCTTGAGGGCATTTTTTGTCATATAGGAGGTGATCGGCTTCGGTGTGTAGAATGCACCCAGATCGGCGCGGTCGTCCTTCTGCATAAACATCTCAAAGATGCGCCCGATGAACTCCGGATCAACAACGAGCTCCTGCTCGCTTGGATTCGACTCGCGCAGAGAGATCTTGTATCGTCGGAGGAGTCCCTCTGGGTTACCAGAGTCGTTCTCCTCTGGGCTGAGGAGCTTATCGAAGAATATCTCGTCTATTTCAACATTCTTCTCTATGTCCTTTCGCTCAAAGAGCCCCCCGTTGAGGAAGGGAATCCGGCCGAGGGTGCCGGACTCTGTCGTCCCTTCCTCTGAGAGTGCCTCGAAGAACAACGGTTCAAAGAAGTCGTCGTAGACGTGCATATCAGGCTCTTCGGTCACCTCTTCGTACTTGTTCTCGACATAGTCAACATCCCCGTCAAGCCATCTTTTCTCCTCAATGAACAGCAGGAATAACACCCGGTTGACGACAGTTCTCGTGTAAGCGTTGAGGTTCTCTTCCGGATTTTCCAGACCATGAATCGCATCTTGAAGATCTTCGCGGAATATTTCGCCAAAATCTTGATAGAAGCTCCGCGTGACCTCTCGAATGGAGAAAACATCCTCAATGTCGCCTTCGAGACTCGGTCGACCTTGTCCAGAGTCTACCGTGAGGTCATCAAGATAGTCGAGATAAGCTGGCTCCACGCCGAAGCGCTTGACTGTGAAGTAGTTTCAGTACATCACAAAGCCGGTTAGTTGAGACGTCTGCTTGCAGAAGGTGTGTCTAATACCAAGCAAGCAGACAGTGAAATCCACGAGGACCAGCTCCTTAACTTCCTCGTCAACCGACTTGACGAG
>NZ_JAMQOO010000020.1:0-26137 GCF_031624535.1 Haloferax sp. S2CR25 | reverse complement strand
CAAGTTGACACAGTATCTTCGCGCCTTTCAGCTACGCAGCGAACTCTTCAGAAAACCCGGTCGAGAAGCACTCAAACACGCTGTCAAAGCGACTCTCTGAAATCAACAATCTGCTACACATGAGCGTTCATAGTATATGCAGTCTCATCAATCATCTTGGGTAACTCCAGGGACGACGGTCGCTGACGTCGTGCGTCTCCGAATTCGTGGGTCGGACTATACCCGGCTCAGAGAACATCTCATTCGGCCGGATGAATCTGAACCGATCGAGCACGCGGCGTATCTCGTCGCTGGCACACAAGAGTACGAACGTCATGGCCAGACGGTGTTAGAGTATCTGGTTCGCGACGTGCGACTCCTTGACCGAGAGGAATATCTTGAGCAGGGGGCGGCCATTGTTCGATTTGACCATACTACAATCCGGTCCATGATGCGCGGAGGGGAGACCGACCACGCACTCCTCAATGACATGGCGGTGCTGATGTGTCATAGCCATCCTCGGTCAAGCAATCCGCGCTACTCGGGGACCGACAATTCAAACGAACCAGCTCACATGGCTGCTCTTACCGGTCGACTTCCGGGGCCGCACGGGAGTCTCATCTTCGGTCGGGAGGGACTCACCGGACGAGCATGGGAACCAGACGTCGCTACCATCCGTTCGGAGGAGACTGCTGCTGCAACACCACTTGACGAGGTCGTCGTATATCGAAGTCGCGAACTGAAGCGTCTTCGTCCGACAGACTCTCGCTTAGAACCGCGTGAAGGTACTGACGACCAAATGCGAGACCGGCAGGCTCTGCTCCACGGGTCTGGAGGGAATCAGCGATTGCGAAGGACGCATGTCGCCGTCGTAGGTGCCGGTGGACTCGGGTCACTCATCGTACAGTCACTAGCACATCTGGGTGTAGGAGAACTTACCGTAGTCGACCCCGATGTGATTGAAGAATCAAATCGGTCCCGTGTCGTCGGGTCAGAACCTGCTGATGCCGGAGATCCTGAGGCGACACCTGAAGGTGAGGGGGTAATCCCGGCGGCATGGGCAGAAGCAATCGACGCATGTGGAACCCCGAAGGCCGAGGTACTCGAGCGGATGGTCAGTCGAATTGACCCAAGTATCCATTTCCGTGGAATCTACGAGGAGGTGCAAGCTCCCGCTGCGCTCAACCAGGTTGTGACAGCAGATATCATCATCACCGGGACGGATACTGCGACGTCTCGCCGGTTTATTTCAGAAGCGGCACAGCAGTATCTTCGTCCGCTGTTCAACGCCGGGACAGACATCGATATCACAGACGACGCTGGTCTCAGAAGTATTGCGACCGGATTCCACCTCTCCGGAGTAAATCGTCCCTGCTTGGACTGTATGGGCGAGATCAATCAAAATCGAATAGATGCAGAAGGAGTAGATGAAGAGGATCTTGAGTACGGACTTGACCTCGTAGCGGGCGAGCAGCCGTCAGTGATCACGATTAACCAAGAACCAGCTCAGCGGCTCAACTATGCTGTCCATCGGTATGTGACGGGCCTATTGGCGGACAGACGAGGGTTCCGGACGGGGACATACAGCTTCACAGCTGACCGACTCGTTGATAGTACCGATACAGAATCCGATTGTTCGTTTTGTGACGGCACGTTCACCGGTGCCGGTGACCGCGGTGTTCCGATTGCGAAGAGCGAGCTCTATCGGACCACGCCATCGAATATAGAAACTGGAATCGTGGCAGAACTCGGTTGGTCGGAGTTCGAGGACGACACGGAATCCCGGCAAGAAGACGGACAGGGAGTTACTGACAATTGGCTCTCGCGTGGTTTAACAGTACTTCGCAGTCTATTCAAACGTTCATAGACCGATATCTGTGTCGTAGAATTCGGTTCAGTCATCTTTCAGCGATCTGTTGGTGAGGAGATTGACTGTACTGAGCAGCCGTTTCAGCTGTTTATTGAAGATGAGCCCCTTTGAAGAGCGCAGTGCTTCAGAGGGTGGCTATGGAGCAGCGAGAATCACTCAGTCAATAATCCAATTCCACACGATTCAGGCTGAGAATCCGATATTGACCCGAATTACTCTTGAGTGAGCGGTCTCAACCACCTCTGATAACCCCCGAATTAGTTCGGGACCTGCGACACATATCATATTATTGGTGGTTTGTAGAAATCCAAACGCTGAATCTGTGAATACAAGCTCGGAGGGTGAAAATGTTGCGTGCCTTTTCCACAAATAGCGGAGTATCGAATCAAAAAGTGTGAAATCATCGGCACTGTATAGCTTTGAACGTGTGATGCACTTTTATTCAGATTTCGCTCTGTATAGTCGACCCGACCGTTCAACCCTATTGAGGGAAGGTAGTCCGATAGCCAAAGGCATCGGTTAGAAACACAGTCTCAGAGCAATCGTGTTTCTCGCAAACTCCGTGGAGAAACGCAGCCGCCGGGTCGGTCCCGTGGCGTTCGAACAACGAACATCAAGAATTACCTTTGTGTCAAGGTCAATTGTAGCGTATAACCAACACCGCCTGCTGTTGATTTTGACAGCGGTCTCGTCGACAGCGACCCGCCTCGGCTGCACCTTCGGCGGGTTTGCAACGCTGTCAGCCAGTCGACGTACCCACTGGAAAATCGCTTGAAACGAGCGTTCTACCTAAGGAGACGGAGAATCGCTTCTGTCTCTCTAAACGAAAGGCTGGCGCATGAGTCGGGCGGCGAACGCCCGTCAGGGCGTCCTCAGAAACCAGGGGTTTCTGGTGTGCGGACGAGACGCTTTGCGTCTCGTCAACGTCACCGTCCGCTGTCGACATTCAACCTAGCAGTGTCTGAACTCTCTTTGAGCAGGTTTGAGAGTGGCATGAACAACTAGCTATTCAATCTGGTCATAACTTATTTAGATAGAATTATAATTGAAAATAAATGCGGACGAGGTTAGTATGTCTTAGTAAAATAGCATGAGCAATCCGATTATCGTTAATGTCGTACCACCGAAGTATCTGAACAGAATAATCAGATCTTTGCTTGGCGTCGGGTCTTTTGCTCCACGATTCCGGTACCTTGCCATTTTTTCGGGGTATAAAAGTAAAAGGACTCCAAAAATCACAAATGGAATTGCTGACAAGTTCACCATATTTACAATTGATGCTTGCACAAAATAAATTTTTCTGTTATTTGTCGATACGAATTGGACAGTCCTCTCACCCTTCTACTAGTTCAATAAATGAATTTTCAGAGGTTTCATTGACATACACGAAGTCCTCACAGGGACAGTATCCACCTAGACTTGGGTACCGGAAAGTAAACGAGCTATTGACTGTGACATCGGAGAAATCACCGGAACCCAGGTTCCGGTTCAGTAGGCTAGCGCGCACGCCAGCCGTTTCCTCACGACTTGTTGGAATCCCATCCATACCAGAACTTCCATCAAGCAAATAACTCCAGGTAAATCGCTCACCACTTCCAACTGTGTCTCTATCGAAATTAATAGGGTCTCCAACCTCACGGCTCAGGATAACTTTAATACCTGTTAACGCTACTGAAGCCCAAGAGCCGACGAATGCTTTTGCAACTGCAATTCCGATAGTCGCTAAATCATCGTAGTCATTATCTGGATTTGAATCATTTGGTTGCGGTACAGGGTCTGCTAGCGACACAACATTGTCATCTGGCACTGTAATGCTGTACGATACTGAGTCTGGTGTTGGTTCTAGGGTTCCTGAGAAACTCGACTTACAACCTGAGAGTAAGTCTTCTGGCGGGTTCGAGAATAAATCTTGAATATATATGTTAGTACGCTCATGTGTAGCAGATTGTTGATTTCAGAGAGTCGCTTTGACAGCGTGTTTGAGTGCTTCTCGACCGGGTTTTCTGAAGAGTTCGCTTCGTAGCTGAAAGGCGCGAAGATACTGTGTCAACTTGTCCTTTGAGACGCCTCGGTGCGGCGAGAGCCACCGTCGCACCAGCGACGCGTGGCTCTCGCAGGTGTTGACGTGAACATCTCCATCAGCGTACTCGCCGTCACCGTGGACGACGTATTCGCGGTGGAACTCGTCGTCGTCCTCCAGCGGGTCGTATGCACGAAATCCGTCGGTATAGACGGTCAGCGACTCCTCCTCGTGGTCAGCGAGGAGGAGTCGCACGGTCGATTCGTCAGCGGATTTCGCTGGGACGACATACCGCTGCCCCGTTCCACGGTCAACGATGGTGAAGACGGGTGGTTTGTCTCCCTCGTACGAACCTCGTCCGCGCGTGGACAGGCCACGCGAGCGCGACTCTTGGTCGCGCTCGCGGCCTTTCAATCCGGCAGAGACGTACACTTCGTCGATTTCGACCGGTCCAACGAGGTCGAGTTGAGGCGCGTCGAGCGCTCTGGTAAAGCGCTCGACGCGACGGTGCATCGTCTTGTAGGTAACACCGATCTCCCGCTGAAGTTGGCGGAGACTCGTGTTGAACCGTAAGAACGCGTAAATCGAGAACAACCACTTGCGGAGCGCAACCTTCGAGTGAGCGAAAATTGTGCCCGTCTTATCGTTGAACGTGCGGTCGCAATTGTTACAGAGATAGCGTTGAAACGCCCCATAGCTGCCGTTCTTGACCGTTCGGTCAGAACGGCAGCGAGGGCATTCGACGCCGTCACGCCAGCGAACCTGTTCCAGCAGGTCCGCTGCGAGCGATTCCGAGCCAAACACATCCAGCGGAATCATTCGTGTCGGACACCGCTAGCGCGGTGTCCTTGCCCTCTTCGATTTCAGAGCAGCAGCTGAACTGAATCAACAATCTCCTACAGAAGAGCGCATGAAGTATTCGCGGTCCGCCGGTTCGTAGCCTTCGGGATCAACTCGGTAGATCCCGTACATACCCATGTCGATATGCCGGTGGGTCTGGAAGTGACAATGGTAGAAATGCGTTCCAGGGACGTTAGCGGGAATCTCGTAGGTGTGTGTCTCCCCTGGCGGGACCTGAATTCCGGTCGTCGTCGGGACGCCGTCGTTCTTCCACGTCTTGCGAACTCCATGGAAGTGAATCGTGTGGGGACGTCGGCCGTCGGTGTTATCGAGTGTTACTTCCATCGCGTTACCCTCATTCGTTCTGAGGATTGGACCGGGGACGCTAGGGTCGTTGTTGTCAGCCTGAAACGCCCAGACGCGTGGGAATTCGACGGGGCCGCCCATCGTATTGAGTGGGTGGACCGCGTGTCGGGCTTGCTGAGTCCGCATGGTCACTTCGCCGCCCTGCTCGTCGACGTTGACGACTGTTGGAGGACTGGTGTAGGGGAGATCGGGCGAGTCAGTCTGTGACTGCGTCGGCGTATCGGTCGTTGCTGCTGGCTCGTTGGCTCCGCCCGCTGCGCAGCCGGCTACCGACGCAATACTGGTCGCGCCAGTTGCTGCGAGAAACTCACGTCGGGACAGTCCGGTTCCGGGAGCGCCGAAACGTGTAGTCATGATACAATCGGCATTTTGATTGGCCTAAACATAGGGTGACTGCGGAGTCCCAATTCACGGGATAGCGCGTGGATATGTTCGGCGAAAGCCGAATAAGGATAGCAGCTTTTCTCCCATATTTGTTTAACGGTATAATCCCGAAATTAAGGCTAGAAAGTGGTTAGGGTTTTAAAGTCCGCCCGTCGCCGTCAGATAGGCTCCTGCAAACTGCACCGCGTTATACGTCCCGTGAATCACAGCCGGTACTGCGAGGTTGTCTGTGTACTCGTACGCTACTCCCAGAACTAGGGCCAGGACGAATGCGATACCGATGTACACCAGTTTGCCTTCCCCTGACAACGAGAAGAGATGGATAGATGCGAACAGAGCGCTTGCGAGGATGATTGCACGAGCGGGATGGAGACTTTCACGTAAGGTGCCCTGTACGAGGCCCCGGAACAACAGTTCTTCTCCTGGACCAACCAGCAGGAATTGGAGCGGGATCAGAACAAGGAATACACTCGGATTTTGCTGCCCGACCTCGGCGATCTGGTTCTGGGCCGAGTTCAGACCAAGGGCCGTGATTACAGAAGATGCCACAAAGAGCAGGCCTAAGAGCGCAAAACTCCCTCCGACAATCACCGCCCCATCACGTTTGCTAGGTAGACGAACTGGAACGAATCCGAATCCGAGACCACGGCCTTTGAGATAGAGGACGGCAATGCCCCCAAACGCCACCCCTTGGAGCAAGAACGTGCTCAAAATCACTCTGAGGGCTGGACGCGACGCGAGGTCGACTCCGAACAGCCTGATGACCGCCGCGACAGCAAAGATTACGATACCCCCCGCGGCGTATGGTCCGTACGTGAGACCAATAGCCGAGGCGACAGATTGGAAGCGAGATGTCGACGACATTAATCAGACGTGGTTGTAGGGCTCTACCCTACAAGTTGGCTTCGATAGGTCGATTCCGGCGCTATTCATTCCAAGATATCTCCCGGTAGTGATTTTGTTCATGGCTGACGTTCAGGTTCGACGAGGTACGATCCAGCGAGGACTGTAAGCTTGAAAAATATAATTTGGATAGGGACTCCAACTCACGGTGTGCCGAGTTGATGTCTCGGAGACAAAGCGTTAGGCCGGATTCCCAGTGAGTGGGACTCCGCCAACAATTCATTGGTGAGCCGTCCCACGGCACTATTAAGATGGCCCATGGTTTGTAGGGAAAACCTCTATACGCCGATAGTATGATGGCTCAAGAACATACCCAGAAACGATCAATAGATGAACGCGACTGTGAGGTGAAGTCTGCTAACGACAACATATGTCCCGAGTGTCAGGGACATATTATCCTGAACAGCGACAGACATGAAGCAACCTGCGAAAGCTGTGGGTTGGTTTTTGAAGACGACCCAATCGACCACGGCCCGGAATGGCGTGCATTCACGTCGGACGAACGCGATGCAAAGAGTCGGGTCGGTGCTCCGACGACGCAGCTGATGCACGACAAGGGGCTGAGTACGACTATCGGCTGGCAGGACAAGGACGCCTACGGACAGGCCATATCTGGTCGCAAACGTGCTCAATTACAGCGCCTTCGGACGTGGGACGAGCGCTTCCGGACGAAGGGCGCCCACGAGCGGAATCTCAAGCAAGCACTCGGGGAGATCAGCCGCATGGCATCCGCTCTGGGACTTCCGGAATCGGTTCGGGAAACGGCAGGCGTTCTGTACCGGCGAGCTGTAGAGCAGAATTTGCTCCCCGGTCGATCGATCGAGGGTATGTCGACGGCGTCGTTGTACGCGGCTGTCCGACAGCACGGAATACCACGGCCGATGACTGAGTTCGCCGAGGTCAGCCGTGTCGAGAAAATCCGGGTCCAGCGAGCGTACCGATATCTGTCCCGAGAACTTGGGCTAGAGATCAGGCCGGAGGACCCCATGCAATATATCCCACAATTCGCGTCATCGCTTGATGTGAGCGACGAAGCAGAACGGCGCTCTCGAGAACTGCTTGGGGTAGCTACAGATAATGCCGTCCACAGTGGGAAGAGTCCGGCCGGGTTGGCGGCTGCCGCTCTGTATGCTGCGACCCACCTCACGAACGAGCAGCTCACACAGGAGATGGTGAGTAAAGTCGCCCACGTGAGTCGAGTCACGATCCGGAAGCGATACCAAGAGCTTCTCGAGGTGTACGCAGAGCATGACTGACCGGATAGCCCCTGACGGACGGAATACAGTTACAGATGTACCAATGATACGTTATCTACTATGAACGGGTTCTCAATACAGACCGAGATCGAGGTATTGAAACTGCTCGTTGACGAGTCACCTTGCCATGTGATGGAGATCACTAACGCCGTCGATGGACACCCGATCACCATTGACCAAACGTGTGCTCACCTCCATAGTGAGGGCTGTATTGTTCCACGGGGTAGAGGTCTCTACGACATCACAGACGCAGGCGAACAACGACTCGAAATTGAGCACGATTCATAACCGCTTCACAACTGTGTCACCATGTCTACCTTCTTTCAATGGACCGGCTGTCATGACTTTGCAACCACGATCCCGGCCGAATTTGTGGCTTCGATGGGGTGTCTCGCAAACAATCGGACACCATATCCCGAGGAACACGTATTCTCGAATAATGGGAGATAATCCAGTGTCGTCTGAGGACACTCCGGAGTTACAGGAAGTCCTTGATGCGCTGGATGACCCCGCGTGTCGGGCTATTCTCCGGGAAACGATCGAACCAATGACTGCGAACGAACTCCTTGACGCATGTGACATCCCCAAGTCGACGCTGTATCGAAAATTAGAACTCCTCAGTTCCGCTTCCCTCGTTCGAGAACAGGAGACGATCAACCCCGGAGGTGGACGGGTTACCTACTACGAGCGGTCTTTCGAGGATGTCACGATCTCTATGGACGACACAGGTACGTTTTCGGTGAGTGTCGATCGACCGCCGCAATCTACCGACAAACGGCTTGCAGATATCTGGTCGATGATGGGGGACGAAGTATGAACGGCGTCATCACGGCGATTGCAGTCGTCAAGTTAGTAATCTTGCTCCTCGGTGGCGGGATTACCTACATCGCGTTTAAAGCCTATCGACGTACGGATGAGGACTCGCTACGCGTCCTTGGTGTCGGGTTCGGTATTATCACACTGGGGGCGGCCTTGACCGGGGTAGCTAATCAGTTCTTTTCTGTCGGATTGGCCCTCGGCGTGCTCATCAACAGCCTATTCGTCGCCTCTGGCCTCGCAGTCATCATGTACTCCCTGTATATCCAGAAATAAACCCCGTTCGAATATTGCCGTTCCTGATACCTGTCGGGTAGATATCTGATCTATTCGATTGGGTGTGGTCATAGCCATCGTTAGTGGGAGTGATTCGTCGTACCGACAGGGTCGGTATCGGGGTCGGCACGCCCGACGAGCTCGACGGTTGCGTGGTCGATTCCTCGATCCGTGAGATGATCGTGAACCCGTGACTGGATGGTCCGTTGCTCCTCAAGTGTGGTCGCCGTATCTGTCAGCCGGACGGTTGCGACGGTGAGTTGACTACACACCTGCCAGATGTGGAGATCCTCAATCTGGTCGACGCCATCGAGTGTCGTCAATTCACCTCGGAGTTCTTCGGACGACACCGGGCTCCGTTCCAGCAGTATCGAGGTGCTTTCCCGGAGGACGTTCCCGGCTGACGCGAGCACCAGCAGCCCGATGAGTACGGCCGCCACAGGGTCTGCGATGGGGAGGTCGAACACTGCGACAGCGGCGGTCGAGACGATTACCGCAACAGACCCTCCGGCGTCACCGAGCAGATGGTAGAACGCGCCCCGTTCGTTGAGGCTCATTTCGTCACCCTGCAAGACGTACACTGAGCCGACGTTGACCAGAAGGCCACCTGTCGCGATGAGTAACGTGAGTACGGGATCGATTGCGACCGGGTCCAAGAATCGTTGATAGGATTCCCAGAGGATGTACCCGACCATCGGCACTAGTAGTACGCCGTTTAGAAATGCGGCAACTGGTTCCAGTCTGTGTAGCCCGTAGGACCATGACTCGCCGCCTTCGAAGCGCTCGGCGGTGTAACTCGCACCGAACGCCATCGCATACGCAAGCATATCGAACAGCATATGGAGTGCGTCGCTGATGAGGGCGACAGATCCGAATAGAAGCCCGCCAGCCAACTCAACTACGAACCCGATGAAATTGACGACCGCGACGAGCGCAAGCCGGCGGGTACTGCCTCCTGTCTCAGACGGGGGTTCGTGCTCTGCCGTATCCTCTTGTGTATGCTCGTGGAGCGTCATAAATTCACTTTGGAGGGAGATTTATTTCGAATCTGAGGGCTCTGATGATTCCTGAGTGAACTCCTGCGCGCTGTCTTCAGTCGCCAACGTCGAATCTTCCGCCGATGGTTCAGTACGAACCGAGGGTTCAGACTCACTATCGTGTCCCTCAGGTACTGTGTCGAACTGCTCTGATTCCTCGATGAGGGATGTGTCCTGGGCGGAGGGTCCAACGAGGTCAAGCGGACGAAACCAGATGAACCAAACGACAAAAATGGTTGTGCCATAGCCAACGATCCACACGAGGTCAGCTACGGTAGAGAGGTTCGCCTCTTCGAGGGTGTATACTAGTAAACCGGGACCGATGAGCCCAACGAGCACAAGGAGGACGGCAAACTGTGGAGACGAGAGCCCGAACGGGTATCTTTGCTGATCTGACTCCGTATGGGATGTTGCGTTTCCCTCGTTCTCTGCACCCATCTTACCCCTCCAAAGCGTTAGTTTCGGTATCTGTACCCGGCGTGATACGAGAGAGGCGCATCGCGTTCCCGGTGACACCGAGCGTCATCCCCGCGTCCCCGACGAGAACAGCTGCCCAGATAGGCACAAGGCCAAAGGGAACGCCCACTGCGAGGAGCCCCTTGGCGCCGAGGCTCGTCCAGATGTTCTGCCGAATCACGCTGTTTGCGTCGTGAGAGAGTTCATATAGATACGGCAGCTTCGAGAGGTCGTCGCTCATGAGCGCGATATCTGCCGTTTCAAGCGCGGTATCCGTTCCGGCCGCGCCCATCGCGACGCCCACGGTCGCCGTCGCGAGGGCTGGCGCATCGTTGACGCCGTCGCCGATCATCGCAACCCCGTCGTACTGTTCGTCGAGTTTCTTGATTGCCTCGACCTTCTGATCAGGCAGGAGTTCCGCCCGGAACTCGTCGACACCAACTTCGTCGGCGATCGCTCGTGCGGTCCGTTCGTTGTCTCCAGTGAGCATGATGATGTGCTCGACACCGAGGTCGTGGAGTCGCTGGATCGACTGCTTCGCTGCGGGCCGTATCTCATCGGCCACGGCGATTACGCCCTCGAGTTCGTCCTCGGTGCCAACGAGCACGACGGTCTTGCCCTGTGACTGGAGTTCGGGGACAGTCTCCTCGAGGAGGTCGAGACAGCCATTGCGCTCGCACATTTGACGGCTCTTCGTGGTGACGACACCGCCATCGGTCGTGGCGTGGACGTGCGCGAGATCGAAGCCCAGTTCTTTGAAGAGACCAGGCTTGCCCGCGTAGTGCTTATCGCCGTCGAGGTCGGCCTCGACGCCCTTTCCGGTGATACTCTCGAAGTCGTCGACTGTTGGTGTCCCGATGTCGCTCTCCTCGGCAAATTCGACGATCGCTTCACCGATGGGATGTTCCGACCGCGATTCCAGCCCTCGGGCACATCGGAGGACGTCCCCCTCGCTGTTGCCATTGAGCGGGACGATGTCCGTGACCGTCAACTCGCCTTTCGTGATCGTCCCGGTCTTGTCCATCGCGATCGCTTCGACCGCGCCCATCGCTTCGAGGTGGTTCCCGCCTTTGATGAGGACACCGTTCTTTGCGGCACTGGTGATCCCCGAGACGACCGAGACGGGCGTCGAGATGACGAACGCGCACGGACACGCAAGCACCAGCAGAGTAAGCCCGTAGACGATGAACGTTGGCCACGACGCGCCGAATAGGAGGGGCGGGATAACCGCCACCAAGATCGCGAAGCCGACGACGACCGGCGTGTAGTACGAGGAGAACCGCTCGACGAACTGCTCGCGTTCGGTTTTGTTCGCCTGGGCGTCTTCGACCATCTGGACGATACGGGACAGCGTGTTGTCGCCCGCCTCAGAGGTAACCTCGACCTCGAGATACCCCTGTTCGTTAATCGTGCCGGCGTATACCTCGTCCCCCGGCGTCTTGTCGACGGGGACACTCTCGCCGGTAATGGGGGCCTGGTTGACGGCACTTTCACCATCGAGCACGTCTCCGTCCATCGGGATCTTTTCACCTGGACGCACGACGACGATGTCACCGGTATCCACGTCGTCGACGGGAACCGTCACCTCTTCGCCGTCCCGTTTCACCGTCGCTTCGTCCGGAGACAGATCCATCAACTCTCTAAGGGAGTTGCGTGCGCGGTCCATCGAATAGCGTTCGAGGAGTTCAGCAATACTAAACAGGAACGCGAGCGTGGCGGCCTCGAAGTAGAGTGACTCGCCGAAGACGAGACTGGCGATGATGGCACCGCTGATGGCGATGCTCATCAACAGGTCGATGTCGAGGTTACGGTTTAGCGCAGAGTAGTAGCCGTTACGGAAGATTACCTGGCCAGCGGTTCCAACGGCGACGAGGAAGAGGACATCTGCGATGAGTAGCTCGCGGCCGACGATTTCAGCCACGAGGATGTTCTGGCTGGTGACGAAGAACTCAAAGAGGAGTCCAAGCGCGACGAACCCACCGCTAATCCACGTTTTGATCGCCCGCGAGCTGGTCCAGATACTCTCGCGGTCGTCAGTGGAATCGCTTTCAGCGCCCGTCTCGGTCGCGGTCGAGTCGGTCACATCGTAGCCAGCGCCCTCGATTGCACTGACGATATCAGATGGTGAGAGCGACGTCCCATCGTACGTGACGAGTACTTTCCCAGTCGTCGGCTGGGTATCGTAGCTCGAAATGTCGGCGAGAGCATCGAGGGCGTTCTCTATTTTTCCAGCACAGGAGGGACAGTCCATCTCCGGGACTGAGAACGCCGCGGTCCTTTTTCCTTGGTCCTCAACCGTGTATCCGGCTTTTTCGACGCGCTCGGCAATCGTATCTGGCGTCGTTTTCCCCCCGTCGTAGGACACAGAGAGGGTTCCTGTCGTCACTTGCGGATCGACGCTATCGATTCCGTCCAGCTTTTCGACGCTGTTTTCGACCTTTCCTGCACAAGATGGACAGTCCATCTCCGGGACGGAGAACTGTGCAACATCTCCTTGGTCTATCGATGGGACAACGTCACCCTCTTTTTGTCCTGTGTGCTGGACGTGTTCGTGATCATCGTGATTGTGATCATGTGTATGACCATGGTCGTGAGAATCCGCTTCGTGGTCGTGGGTGTGATCCGGTGGTTCACCACTTCCGTCGTGGGATTCCTCGTCAGGTGAGGTCATTACATTCCGCTAGCCACTACAGACTTATTAAATCGGCTGCTATCAGACGGCATTCTAATGGCAATAGTTAATAAAATAATAGGGCTGAATTGTTATTTCTGGCATTGGTTCGGTCTATTCCCGGACCCACATCCGAGTTACTCGATACTCGACGTGTTTTGATCCCGAGGACGAACGTAAGGATTCCAAATAGGATGAACCCGATACTCACCATGATCAACAGACTGGTACTCATCAGACTCATCGCCGTTCCGCCGACGAGAACGGAGAGTAGGGTGATGAACGCGATTGCAGTTGTTGCCGTGTTAAATTCTATGTGTGTCAGGTAGTGGAGTCAATCGGATGTCGTGTCTGTCTTTTCAATCGACGTCATCGATTTTCGAGCACGTATCCGCACGAATCCCACCCAGAGAAGTGCGCCGAGGAGGCTGAGGCCGCCCGCGATGGCAATCGACTGTCCGCGAACCGTCGTCCCGGTCTGATTCTGAAGTACCAACGTAATCCCAATGCCGACTAATGCGACTCCTTGCACACCAGCTGCCCGTGCAGGTCGGGAGACGTACCCTGCTTCCGTCAGGATGCCGGCAACCGATCCAACGAACAGCAGGAGGCCAGTGACAGATACGGGACGAAGTCCGAGGACGACACCGACCTCAGACAGTGCTAAGCCGAGGGCAACAAACAGCGGCCACGGGCTCGCTCCGGTGTAGGTTGAATTTGTGTCGGACTCGTCACTCATTGTCGGGTAGTAACGAGAGTTCACTTGTTTCTCTGAGTCCTCTCTTCTGATTACGTTCACTCCGAGACGCCATCGGTCGTCTCCAGGGGACACCCACTGCAGACATCCGTTGGCACACTCCTGACGACCGAATGTGGGCGTGGTGGCTCTCAAATTGAGTGGCCATTACCGGAGCTACGGCCACGAACATAATAAACCGACTGTTATCGCGTCGCCCGATTTTTCCTGATGAAATCAATTCGAACGCTATCAATTAATAACCCAACCCGAACAAGAGTGTTCTTACACTATCGGCTACAATCAACCAATATGGGCGATACGGTACGTACTCTGAGTGGAAAGCGAATCTTTGGACTCGTCATACTCGTCGGGATCGCCGTCGGAGCTGGACTCGGATTAATTATTGGAACGAGCTCAAAGATTCAGCACATTTCTGTTCTTAATTCCGTACTCTTTCATCCGACACCACCGAGTATGGCACTCTATGGAGCAACAGCAGCGACACTCGGGCTCGGTGTGATTCTTGGTATTGTACTAGTTCTTTCTCGCTTTGACGAATCAAAGGTGTAACTCAATCCCACATAGTATCTTTCCGTCAAGTGATTTTATACAGTTGCTCTGCTTGTGTCCTCCAATGTGCATCTACTGCGACGCCTACGAAGAAGACCACGGAGAGGAGAGCCAGCCATCGGTCGAGCCCAACCACTCAGAACCAAAGGCCACCTCCCCGCCGTCAAAAGGAGTGTTTGAAAAACTTCGATCCTCGATAGCAGATCTGTTGTAACCGACGATCTCCGTCTATTGGTGGTGCCACGTAGCTTAATGCTCGATGGGAGAGGTCCGAACGTCAAACCAGAACGGTTTCAACGCTGAGTGAGAGATGGTCAAATAACAGCGTTCGAGCTTATGTCATACGTAGGCACTACTATTCCACGGAGCGAATCACCCGCGAGTAGGTGCGATTACTGTGGACACCCGTTTCCAACGACTGATCGCCTCGTCCTCCACAAAGGCTTAGAACATCCCCAGCAGCTGGATGCTGACGAAAAAGACACATATCTCTCTGCTCGATCAGACGAAGAAGACGAGTTACGCACACTACGGATAAAGGCACTCGGAGCCCTCGTGCTCCTGTATTTCGGTCTTCTAAATACGTATGCCATCTTCGCCTGACTCAAACACGACCTACGAACGATGCAGCGAGGGGCACACACAGTCTTGTCCAGAGTTGAATCTTTGTAATTGGCTTGTCTCGAATACTAAGCTTAGACTCTTCATCCTGTTTGTAACGTGGGTTTCAATACTGATACTATTCACTGAGACAGTCGCTGCCGGGAACGGAATGACGCTCTCGAAGCAGTCACGGGATACCCTTGCTATCCCCCGATGGTTGTACCTTGCCACTGGAGGCGCCACTATCGGAGCCTCTGCCCTACTTACGAGCTTCGTCACTGACCGGGCATTTATCCGCTATCTCCACAACTGGTCGCTCCCCGGTCCACGAGTCAACGATTGGTGGACGCCGTTGGTATGGGTTGGTCGTGGACTCGGAATCCTCGTCCTCGGACTGGCAATATATCTGGGAGTAACGGGGCCACAGCTTCCGACAGCAAGCTTCACCATCCTCGTCACGTTCGTTGTCGTTCGGGCAGGCTTGCCGATGCTCACGTATCTCGGGGGCAATCTCTGGCCGGTGCTGAACCCGTGGCGAGGGATTGTCTCGCTGCTCCCAACTGGATACCGAACGTATCCAGAAGAATTAGCCCGATGGCCAGCTGTTGGTGGCTTATTACTCCTCGTGTGGCTTGAGGTGATCTTTCCCGTCAGCACAATTCCGACAGCACTTTCGATTGCGATCCTCGGTTACAGTGCCGTCACAATCGCAGGCGCGGTACTCGTCGGTCCCGATGCGTGGTTCGAGAATGCAGATCCGATATCTGTCCTGTTCCGGTTCTTCGGGGCAGTCGCTCCTGTAAAACGGCGGGACGGGAAGCTCACCGTAAAACTGCCCGGTAGCGACCTGACGGACTCCGACTTAATTACAGATACGTCCGATGTTGCGTTCGTCATTGCGCTAATCTGGGAGCTCACGTACAGTGGCTTCATCACGACCGGGACGGGTGCAGCAACTATCGAGACACTCGTTAGCCTCTCCAATATTGGAGTGGGCGCCGTACAGACCCGTGCCATCCTCATCTACACACTCCTTTTCGTCAGTGGCTACGTCGTTTTCTTCGGCGCGTATTGGTATGCGGGCGCACTCTCTCGGCGACGGACCGAGACATACATCACAGCGAAACGCATCGCCTTTCGGTTTGCACCCTCGCTATTGGCCATCGCAGCGGGATATCACCTCGCTCACTACACCGGACTGGCCGTGTCTCTCAGTCCGGCTCTGTGGATGGCGATTGTCTCCCCACTGTCACCCCCAGCCAACCCCCTGACATTGTCTCCACCGGGATGGTTCGAGGGCTTGAGTATCGCCTACGTGCTCGTCGGGCATCTCCTCGCCATCTGGGCAGCGCACGCGACCGCCTACGAACTCTTCTCGAGTCGTCTCGTCGCAATCCGGAGCCAATACCCGTTCGTTGTTGTGATGATCGGTTACACCGTCATTAGCCTCTGGATTCTCTCACTTCCTGGTGCGACACCCCCATATCTACCCTGATTCTGGTGGTTTCGAGGGTCCAGCCGGTCGCACACTGACTGACAGACGCCGTCTCTCGGAACTTTACTCAACAGTGAATTCGATCGGCTCCATGTCGATGAACGCGGTTTCGTAGCCATCGTGCCGCGCCAGTTGGGGTGGTGTCTCTACGGTGATTCTGACCGTATCACCCGAGTTGAGTTCATCAAGACCCATCCCATAGAAACTCCCGAGGTCGGGGTCGATGGACGCCTGGAGTGTCCCTTGTGCGATTGTGTCTCCTCCTCGGTTGAGTGTTGCTAACAGAGCCATCCTCGGGAGCATCACCCGATTGTAAGGTGTTCGAGGAGAGACAATCAGGAATGGGCCTTCACTATCACTAAACCGATGGTCACCGTCAACGAGAGCAATGAGCATCGTCGCGTCACCGGATTGCCCTTCGTGGAGTAGTTGACCAGGAAGCTCGGATTTTGTCGGTACGACCGGTTCAGGGATCATTTCCATATCCATTAGATCGACTGTCCCACGGGTGCCCGCTTTTTCCCCTAACCGACGAATCTCTAAATTGTACGTCTCATCGGTATCGAACGTGAACTGCATCGTGGCTGATTTTCCCTCAGTAAATCGCCTATCGAATGGATTCGTACGAGCTGTCTGCAGCGGGCCGACTTGGAGTGTCACATCGTACTGTCCCTCTCCCGGCAGTGCAATATTGTCGCCGTAGTGGAACCCCATATTCGGCGAAATCATCGGCCAGAGGTTGGTTGAGGACACTTGACCGTCGCTGTTACTGATTTCGACAGAGACGTCGACTGGGAGGATCGTCTCCGTCTCGGTGTCCCAGACACTCGCCATCAGATGCACCGAATCGTCGGATTGGACGACGACTTTCGTTTTGCGTGAGCCGGTGAGGTTCCAGAAACGGTGCGGGAACGAGTGCATCAGCGCAAATCCGATGTCACCGGCTGTCGTCGTCCCATACATTCCCATCCCTTCGACGATCGCGGGATAGTAAACGGCGGCAGGTCGATCCTCCACGAGCGGTGGGTCACGCCACGCAGACTGCGTCTCGAACCCGAGCCGACCCAGACAACCAGACAGCAGCAGTCCACTGGAGAGTGCGGCGCCCTGTGTGAAAAACGTTCGTCGGTTCATCTTCTCATCTGTGATGCTATGTTTGGTTGGTTCATATCAATTTGCGCCCGCTGTCGTCAACCGGAAGTGCCTGTAACTGCCAACCTGTGAAACCTTACACCAGGCGAACGACAAATCCAGCGAGTACCAGCAGTGAGACAACGCCAAGTAACGCCACCAGTAGCAGGTGCTTCTCTTCCATAGGTTTGACTTCGAATAGGATTCTAAAGACACCTTTGGAACTACAACGTCATCTGCACGTTTGGCATATCAACGAAGGCCATCTCGTATCCTTCATGACGGGCCGTCTGCGGCGGTGAATTGACGTCAATTGTCAACACGTCTCCTGTCTGTACATCTGCGACCGTTGCTCCGTAGTGGTAGCGGAGTTCTGGGTCGATGGTCGCCTGTAGAGTTCCGTTGAACACCGACGTATCGTCGCGTTGCAGTGTCGCCGAAAGCGACATCATCGGGAGCATCGTTCGATTGTAGGGGGTACGTGGGGAAACAGCGAGGTACTTCTGCTCTTCGTCACCACCGAAACGCGACGCGTCATCAAGGATCGTAACCACAAACTTCGCGTCCCCGTTCGTCCCCGATCCACGGACGTCGCCGGGGAGTGCATCTGGCTTCGGCACCTGCGAACTCGGCAACATCGTCATATCCATTAGGTCGACAGCACCTTTCGTGCCTTCCTTATCGTCGGGGATGTCGGTATACGAGATCTCATCTAGCGTCGATTGGCTGAATTCGAACTCGAATGTGAACGATGCGTTCCCCTGATTCTCGGCCAGCGACCCCGTCCGTCGCGTCGACGGCCCGCCGATGCTGACCTCGACAGTGTATGTCCCGTCGCCCTGGAGTTGTGCATTATCGCCGAAGTGAAAGCCCATCGGCTGGGAGAGCATCGGCCACGGCGCGAACTGGTCGACTTGCTCGCCGTTCTGCGTGATCGTGAGCTGTGGATTGATGTCTGGTGGGATGATTCCTGTCTGAGTATCCCAAACGACCGGCATGAGATGGATCGAATCCTCGGGTTGAATCTCGACCTTTGTGAGCCCATTCGGCTTCATCAGCCAGAACCGGTGTGCATATGAGTACGTGAGCGCACACTTGTATCCACTCTGTTCCTTCATTCCAGGCATCTTCATACCCTCCCAGTGACTCGGATAGTAAACTGCGTCCGGCCGATTCTCGGGAAGCGGTGGTGCTTGTGCCGATTGCGTCTCAAATAGGCCAGTACACCCCGCGAGCCCCACAAGTGACGTGCCCCCGATCGCCTGAAGCACCTCACGACGATTCATGCGTCACCTCCTGTGCGTTCTCAACCGGCTGTGCAGGCGGCAGCGCGCGCAACGACCGCGGAGGGACGAAGAAATTGCCGCGACGTTCCGTACGGATGTACTGTAGGATGCCGTTGTTGTTCCGCTGACCGACAGCCGACTGCTCGGTGACATCAGTTCCGTTCATCGCTTCTCTCGTGTGGACGAAATCGATGATCCGTCGCTGGAGTGCTAGGAAGAGGAGGCCAGCAGCGCCATCGTCAGTAGAATCGAAGTCACGTCGAAGGATGAGCGGTGAGTCATCATCATCGCGAGCACGGGCGGACTTTTGAGCGTGGCCGACAACGCCCATCTCACGGGCAGTTTTATCGGTCGGCCGACAGTCGTCGATTTTGCTACTGTCGCCGAGATTGTCGCCTGCACCCTCAATGACGTCGTTCTCGGCGTGATATGGGCAGAACATCTTCGCCTCACGCTGCCAGCGGTCGTCCTGGTTGTACCACTGGTTGAGGTTGAGTTGGAGCTTGGAGATGTGTTGAGTTGTTCCACCGGCGAACGGGCCCGACTGGATCGTCACGCGGTCTTCACTGGCCTGGTTCTTTTTGAACCCCGATTTGAATCCCATAAACAGGGGTGCGTCTTCGGGGACTTTGTCGGCTGGAACCCCCTCAGCGTCACCTGCATTCTCCGCCGGTAACCCGTCCCCAATAAAGCCCGTCCGCCGGTCGACAATGGTAAAGACGTCGGTCAACGCCGCATCGGGTTGTTCGATCCCGTTGAGCGTCGATTTGTTTCCTTTGAGGCCTTCTTCAGCACCGAGCACAACCTGTGCCGTGTTACTCGCGAGATGGACGACTGCGTCCGGCGTATCGAACTCAGGATCCTCGAACGGGGCAAGTGCTTCCGGATCGGGAAGGTCAACACCTTCGGGAAGTGATTCGTCAAATCGGTCGAAGTATGCGGGGGAATAGCTCATCGTGAGCAATAACCCATCGCCGCTTCGCTCGTAGGCGTGTTCGATGCCACGGAGAGCTGTCTCAACCTTTTCACGGTCGTCTTCGTTCGGTTGCCCATCCCGTCGGTAATTCAGATAGAGAAGCACGCGATGGCTGGGAGCGACGACATTCCCATGGTCGTCCCGTGACAGGGCTTCATTCCAAGCGTGCTGTCGCTGTGGATACGACGAGAGATCATCCGGTCCCGTCGGGACATCAACCCCTTCACGGCCCAGACAGGCACTAAACGCCGCTGCACCTCCAATCGCGACGGCCGATTTGAGAAATTCTCTGCGAGGGATACCCCTCTCGTCTGTCATTGCTCGGTGCTAAGTAATTCAGCCGAAAAACGATTCTGGTTAAGCTCTCGAATACGTCCGTGAGCTTGGTAATAGGCTATATGCCCACGGACTTCTTTAGTAGCCCTCGCCTTGAGCGATAGGTCCCTCAATAACCCGGTCCCTCGCAGCACGCTCTGACTCGAAGCCACTACTTGCAAAGTACGCAGCTTCGTCTGGAACTCGTCTTCCCACGTTTCGTCGTGCGGATCCTTCAGTGAGTATGAAAGTACAAATTGGGCAGTTGATAGTTTCTAAACAACAAGATGTTAATACGAAACTATTTATTTAGAGGTATCAAAATTTGACTCATGGTGACCCCGAAAGTCGAAGATTACCTGAAGGCAATATACCGTCTTCAGGACAGAGACACCCCGGCCAAGTCATCCGAAATTGCGTCCGCGATAGGGGTCAAACCACCAACCGTGACAACGATGTTGCAGCGAATGGACGACGATGGTCTCGTACACTACGAGAGTTATCAGGGTGCTCGTCTCACCACGCTCGGTGAGAGGCAGGCGATCAAAGTGCTCCGCAACCATCGACTGCTCGAACTCTTCCTAACCGAGGAACTCGGATACGATTGGGCAGAAGTACACGAAGAAGCAGACGTACTCGAGCATCATCTGAGCGAGAAGTTAGTCAAGCGAATCGAAGTGCTCCTTGGGTCGCCTGCAGTAGACCCACATGGAGAACCGATTCCTACAGCTGACCTCGAAATTCGAGAGTGCGAGACACAGCAATCATTAGCGGAGTGTCAAGAGGGAACCGTTGCAGTCGTTTCTGAGGTGCGAGAGAGCAGCGAAGACGTGCTGTCGTACCTTACGAACTCTGGAATCTCGCTCGGAACGGAACTCGAAGTGGTCGAGACTGCACCCTTCGGGATGATCACGTGCGAAGTGAGGACGACAGAGGAACCCCTCTCACTTCCGATTGACGTCGCTGCAGACATCTACGTATCACGGCCTGCTGAACCGGCTGAAAACGAACGCAGACAGTACAACGAGGCGTAATACATGCCTTCACAAGATTATTCACAAGCAGCAAAACTTTCAGAGAGATTGGAGCAACGACTAGTTGATTCGCTCGAATCAGATTTCAAGACAACTCGACGGGCAGTTCTCGGGGGGCTTGGTCTCGCAGGGAGCGCCGCTCTCACTGGTATCGGACGGGCAGACAGCGGAGGGCAGCATGGCCCAGGTGAGGATTCACACGGAAACTTCGGTGCAGTCGGGGAATATAGCGACACTGACTTTGACCCACACGAGTTCCTCTACCAGTTCAACACAGGCCGTGGCGAACAGGAGAACGTCCCGCAGGACATCTACGAGGAGAACGGTCGAACCGTCCGCGAGTTCACCTTTCAGGCAGTCGATACCACTGTCACCATCGCCCCCGGTATCGAATTCCCGGCATGGGCCTACAACGGTCAGGTCCCTGGCCCGACGATTCGAGCCGTCGAAGGTGACCTGATTCGCGTGAAATTCGAGAACCTTGGCCGGCATGGTCACACAATCCATCCGCACGTCCGGAATCTCAATCCGGAGATGGACGGTATCCCGCAGAACGGACCAGGCGTCCTCAATACGGGTGAGTCGTTCACGTACGAGTGGATCGCCCAACCTGCGGGCACACACTTCTATCATTGTCACTCGCTTCCGCTAAAAGAGCACATCCACCGCGGGCTCTACGGTTCAATCATCATCGACCCCGACCCGGAGCGTGTTGCCGAAAAGCCAGAGGAGTACTGTGAGTTCCACCGCTCACAGATTACCGACGAACTCCGTGCGGAACTCGTCGCCGAGGCGAAGACGCGGAACCATGAGTACGCCGAGAACGACGCCGTCAACGAGATGGTGATGGTGATGAACGGCTTCGACACCAACTTCGACGGCGGAAACGAGGTATACGCAGCCAACACGCGAGCATTCGCCTACGGTGTTGGCGATACCGACGGACGAGGGAACTGGAAAGCTGGTGAGACCAAGCGACCGATCCAGATCGATGGCCAGCAGCGCCAGCGGGTGTATCTTTCCAACGCGATCGAGTTCGACCTCATCAACTCGTTCCACACCCACTCGCAGTTCTTCGACTACTACGACCACGGGACGACGCTGCTGCCGACGAACCAGAAGGTCGACACAGTCATGCAGTGTCAGGCACAGCGCGGCATCATCGAACTAGATTATTCGAATCACGACCCGGGTCTGTACATGTTCCACGCCCACCAGTCAGAGTTCGCTGAACTTGGCTGGATGAGCTTCTTCGAGGTGGTCTAAATGAGCAAACCAAACACTGACGGCGGCACGGCTGTGGATCGAACTGAGCGCCCGCTGGGACTCCCCAAGTGGGCTGCAGCACTGCTCCCGATTCTCCTGCTCGGACTCATCGTAGGTGGGTTCTTCGTGGCGACACCACTCGCGTCGCTCGACAACGGTGGTGCGCCACTCCCCGACGTGTCGGTGACGCATACGACCCTGCCGAGCGAAGAGACCGTCGTCCTACACGTCACCAATAACGGTCCGGACGAAGTGACTATCTCACAGGTGCTGGTCGATGAGGCGTACTGGAGCTTCGATGTGCAGGGTGCAGGCGGGGATAACACACTCGCCCCTCGTGAGAGCGCACAGGTCGTCATCCCCTACCACTGGAACCCCGGCTGGGACCTCGAAACCGCGCTCATCCTCTCGGACGGCGCAACCGTTCACCACACCATCATCGCTCCCAGCCAGTCACCGGGCCTGACGACTGACCTGCTGGTGACGATGGCCGTCATCGGGCTGTTCGTCGGCGTCATCCCCGTCGCACTCGGGATGCTGTGGTTCCCATTCCTGCAGTCGATGAGTGACCGCTGGCTCCACGCGATTCTCGCCTTCTCGGCGGGTATTCTCGCGTTCCTCGCTATTGATGCCGGGTTCGAGGCATTCGAACTCGGCGAGCAGGTGCCGGGCGCGTTCGAGGGACCTGCCCTCGTCGCGCTCGGCATCATTGGTGCGCTTCTCGCCGTTCAGGCCATCAGCGCGTGGCGACAGGGCCGTGCGGAAGCAGGTGATGCGCGTGCCCAGAGCGGTCTGTGGGTTGCCTACCTGGTTGCCATCGGAATCGGTCTCCACAACCTCGCCGAGGGGCTCGCCATCGGGAGTTCGTTCGCCCTCGGGCGCGTCTCACTCGGTGCGTTCCTCGTCATCGGCTTCATGCTTCACAACGTGACTGAAGGGCCAGCTGTCGTCGCACCCGTTGCACGTGGTGAACGTCCGAACGTCCTCCACTTCGTCGGTCTGGGATTCATTGCAGGCGCTCCGGTCATCCTCGGTGGTTGGCTGGGCAGCCTTGCCTTCTCTCCGACGCTCGGGGCGTTCTTCCTCGCCGTTGGCGTGGGAGCGATCCTGCAGGTCATCTGGGAACTTCGAGAGATGGTCAGCCGGAATGGACGTGTCGGTTCTGCGCTGAATCTCGTGACGTTCCTCGTCGGGCTTGTCGTGATGTACGTCACTGACCTCTTCGTCGCACTCTAAACCCTCCCAGACTAACCCTTATACAAGAGATGAACCGACGGCAAATACTCAAACTCAGTGGAAGCGCTCTTGTAGCAACGGCAATCGCGGGTTGTTCGTCCAACACCAACCCCGACGGGACGAGACGTGTCTCGATGAACGAAGACTTCGCGTTCGACCCAAAGACGCTCACTGTAAGCGCCGGCACAACAGTGAGATGGGTGAACGATAGCGATGTCGGGCATACAGTGACGGCCTACGAGGACAGGATACCAACGCAGGCAGTGTATTTCGCTAGTGGAGGATTCGAATCTGAAAGGTCCGCACGAAACGACGTGAGTGGAGGGCTGCTCGCTACCGGTGATACGTACGAACACACCTTTGACATTACTGGGACGTATGAGTATGTGTGTATTCCACACGAAAGCTCGGGGATGACAGGCACTGTGGCGGTCGAGTAGATCTCTGAGCGATCTTCCATCTGAGCAACAGGGTCTGTTTTCTGAGGCAGGGTGACTGAGCCCACCCAGGGCTTCGTGATTCAATGTCTAATGTTCACAGACGAGACCGAAACGCCTGTGAATGTGTTGACCGGCGAAACATCAGGTCATTCGCAACGAGTGTCGACGAAGCTCGAGCCTTCACCGCGGGAATCGACAGTGACACGCCGCACATCTCACTCCCAATCAGTCGAAGCGCAAGTCGAAACAGCAAGCAAACCGTACACAGCTACTGTCTTCTTCCATTTCAAGGCGACAGGGTCGCTCAAGTGGGATGGTGGTTCAATGATGTACTGTTAACTGTCCCGGTGAGGGCGACAATGAGTGATGAGGTGGCAGAATTTCAGGCGGACTCTCATCACTGGGCGCGTCTGGATGATGTTCGCTTGGTTCGTTGACGTTCTGGCGGTAATTCCCCGAATAACCGCTGCTATTCGAATTTGAGACCCCACCGTTTCCGGAGAAAACTATCCGGCGGTCAGCCGAGTAACCCAAGCGATTCAATCTCGTCGCTGACGACCTGAATCGCCTCTCGTGCATAATCCACCTTCTTCGCACCCGTGATGACTATCTTGCCCGATCCGAACAGCAAGACCACTACTTTCGGCTCGTCAATCCGATAGACGAGGCCGGGGAATTGCTCGGGTTCATACTCGACATTTTCCAATCCTAGACCGATCGCAAGCGCGTTCAGGTTGAGATTCGTTCCGAGGTCCGCACTCGAGACGATGTTCTGGACCGTCGCCTCTTCGCGGTCAACGATTGGAATGCCAAGGCTGCCGAGTTCTTCGAATACCTGGTCTAATGCGCGGTTGACCTCGTCGACGCTACTCGCACCAGTGCACACAATTTTGCCAGACCGGAAGATCAGATTCGCTGCTCTGGGGTTTTGAGTCCGATACACGAGTCCAGGGAAGTTATCCGGGTTGAACTCCGCTCCGTCGACGTCCATCGAGAGCGACTCTAAATCTAATTCTTGGCCGACTGCACTTGATGCAACCACATTTTGGATCTCGAGAGACTCAAGGCGTGCTTCGTGGGACATTATATTGTATCTTAAATATGGCTACTTAAGCGATTGTGCGAATCAAGAGTTTCTCCGAGGACAACCAAACGTGGGGGAAATCACCTACTCGGGTTCAGAAGTATCGTAGTTCTCGTTGATGTGTTGGATGAGCGTTTGACTCGTTCGGCTAATCCGATCGAGACGCTCACGAACTACGTCTGCATCATCACGCTCCCAGGTTGCAAGGTAGAACGCTGAACCACCCATATCGAGGTCGAACTGCCTCCCAACGACGTATGCTACTGCCTCTGCTTCGACCTCACGCTTCGACCGTTCCGTGTCGTCGTCAACGCCGACGTGGAGACGTGCATGAGTGTACTCGTGGATTAAGGTCGACGCCATTGCTGCGTCATTGTCCCGGCGAAGCACCTCGACAATTGGGGAGTTGCCGTCTGGCGATTCTCGACACACACCTTTCGCATTGCCGTAGCTCCACTCATTATCCGGAACAAGTTCTACTTCGACACCGACATCATCAGCAACATCCAGCACGGCAGGGAGAAGTTTGTCTGCATCACCCTCCGCACTAGTATCGAGACTCGGGAGGTCCTCACCCTCTGTCTGCGTGATATCGAAGACTGGTGCTGGCCGGAAACCAACCAAGCCCTTGGACCAGTCTTCGGGTGGGCTTTCGTCGTAGTCACAGTCTGTATTTTCGTGGTAGCTCGGTGATTCCCCACACTCAGGACATTGTTTGGCGATGATCGGAACCCAAATCCAGATGGCCTGTTCACCTTCCTTGACGTGGCGATTGAATTCGTTCTGCCACGTCCAATAGCCAGCGACGCGACTAGCCTCGGGACACTGCCGTTTGATCAAAAGCGTGTTGCGGTACGAGTAGTCGTGGAACTGCTGTTGGACGTCAAGCCACGCTTGGAACTCGGCACTCGCTTGTGCATCGTCGACGGATTCGACAAGGTCGTCGATCCACTGTTCGATAGTCGGTAGTTCCCATCGGTTCTACACGCTGACTTGATTTTCCACGGCGGAAGCGACAAGTTCGATCCCGGTACCGAGACAATAGCCCACGAAAGGCGGTCTCACGTCAGTGAGAGCGCCGAATCTGT
>NZ_JAMQOO010000019.1:0-35921 GCF_031624535.1 Haloferax sp. S2CR25 | reverse complement strand
GCGGCGCTCGCCTCCGAGTTTAGCAGTTCAAATGGGAACATATCGGGTGACGCGTTCGCGTCACCCTTGCCCGCTACGCTTTCACAGCGCCAGCTTTCCTTGACCAACAACCTGCTTCACAAGAGCGTCCTGTTCGTCAAGAACTGGCGGTAGTATTAATCGGTATGTCGTGGTAGTGGGGCACGATATGGGAGCGACAATTGCGAGCGCAGCGAGTACGAAATACGACACACACTCGGAGTCTTCGTCGCGCGAACTGTTCGGTGAAGCAGCCCTCAAGGCATTCAACGATACTAGCATCGGGCCCAATGACCTCGATGCGGTCTACGTAGGGAATTTCATGGGCGATCTCATCGAAGACCAGGGACACATGGGAGCACTCCTGGCGGACCACATCGGGGCTCGCGAGGCGGCGTCGGTTCGTATCGAGAGCGCCTGTGCTTCCGGCGGAGCGACCATCCGTCAGGCAATACTAGCTATCGAGTCGGGGGCGGCCGACGCGGTGCTCGCGGGTGGGGTCGAACTCATGTCCGTCGCAGACATCGAGCACGTGACCGACGCTCTCGCCAACGCGGCCGACGATATCTACGAGAACGAACAGGGGCTAACGTTCCCTGGCATCTACGCGCTCATGGCCCGGCGCTACATGCACGAATTCGACGCGACACGCGAGGAGATGGCCGCCGTTTCGGTCAAGAACCACGCCAACGCGGTCGATAACCCTCTCGCACAGTTTCAGAAGAAGCTTTCCGTCGAAGAGGTAGTGGAGTCGAAACCAATTGCGACGCCACTCACCCTCTACGACGCGTGTCCGGTCTCTGATGGGGCCAGTGTTGCCATCGTGGTTAGCGACGAGTTTGCAGCGAAGCAGGGCCTCGACACGTCAGTCACAGTTCTTGGGACTGGCCAGTCGAGCGACGCCGTCGCACTGCAGGACCGCTCAGCAATCACCAAGACGCCAGCGGCCGAGCGTGCCGCCGAGGCGGCGTACGAAGACGCAGGTATTACGCCCGACGATATCGACGTAGCTGAAGTCCACGACTGTTTCACCATCGCGGAGATCTTGGCACTCGAGGCGCTCGGCTTCTACGAGCCGGGCGAGGGAGTACGCGGCGCGGTCGAGGGTGAAACCGCACTGGACGGCTCTCTCCCGGTCAACACGTCGGGTGGCCTTCTCGGAAAGGGCCATCCAGTCGGGGTGACCGGCGTCGGCCAGATAGTCGAACTGACGAAACAACTCGAAGGACGGCATCCGAACCAGGCCGCCGACGCCGAGGTCGCACTCGCGCACAACGTCGGTGGCAGCGGTGCGAGCACGACGGTGACGATTCTCGGGGGTGCGTGAGCATGCCCGCGTGGTTTGATACCTTCACGGAGACGATTGCGTCGGGCGAACAACGGTATCTCTCATGTGAAGCGTGCGGAGATGCGACGCTCCCACCCCGTCAGCTCTGTCCCAGTTGTGGCTCGACCGAGTTAACCCGAGAACCGCTCTCTAACCGTGGAGAGATCGTGTCGTTCACCGAGATCTCGGTCACGATTCCAAAGTTCCACGGGGAGGCCCCGTACACTGTCGTCCTCGCTGAGCTGGACGACGAGGTCACCCTTACCGGACAGCTCCGGGACGCGACGGCCGACGATATCGCCATCGGTGACGAGGTCGCCCTCGGCACGGAGACACTCAATGACGGCCTGGCACTCATCACGTTCCGTCCGGTGGGGGTGTGATGACGATGACCGATCTATCAGGACTCTTCGCCCCGGAACGCGTCGTAGTCATCGGTGCGACTGACCGAGAAGGATCGGTCGGCCGAGCGCTGCTGGAGAATCTGTCGACGTTCGAAGGAGAGATACTCCCCGTCAACCCCAACCGCGAGACGGTACTGGGCGAGCAGTGCTACCCGGGGATCGATGCCGTTCCAGATACATCCTCGAATGATCTGGCCGTCGTCGCGGTGCCGGCTTCAGGGGTGGTCGACGTCGTCCGTCAGATTGCGGACGCCGATCTCAAGAACGTCGTCGTCATCACGGCAGGATTCAGCGAATCCGGAGACCGAGGCCGACAGCGAGAACAGGAACTGATCGAGGTCGCTGAGGAGTACGATCTCAATCTGGTCGGCCCCAACTGTGTCGGTCTCATCTGCACAGTCAGCGGATTGAACGTGACGTTCGCCCAGGGGCGTCCCCCAGCGGGGAACATCTCGCTGATGAGCCAGTCGGGCGCGTTCATCGCGGCGGTGCTAGGCTGGGCGGCCCAGCATGGTGTCGGATTCAGGCACGTCGTCTCGCTCGGCAACGAGGCCGTCCTCGACGAGGTCGACTTCATCGCCGAGTGGGGCGACGATCCGGACACCGACGTCATTCTGGCGTATCTCGAGGACGTCGACGATGGCCAGCGATTCATCGAAACGGCCCGCGAGGTGACGAAACACACACCGATTGTGGTCATCAAATCTGGCCGGACAGAGGCGGGCGCCGAGGCCGCGGCTTCGCACACCGGATCGATCGCGGGAAGTGACGAAGCCTACACCGCTGGACTCCATCAGGCAGGGACCCTCCGTGCGATGAACATCCAAGAAGTGTTCGATTTCGGACAGGTGCTTGCCGGACAACCTCTCTTGGACCACGACGAGGTGGCGATCATCACAAACGGTGGGGGACCGGGCGTGCTGACGGCCGACGCTATCGGTGAGTCCCGACTGACGATTGCCGACTTCGGAGACGAGGTGAGCGCCAACCTCGCGAAACTGCTCCCGGAGGAGGCCGACGTGAAGAATCCGCTCGATATTATTGGCGATGCAGATTTAGACCGCTTTCGACAAACGCTCGATATCGTCCTCGGTGCCGATACTGTGGGTGGTGCGGTCGTCCTCTCCGTCCCGACGGCCCTCTTTGACTTCGAGGAACTGGCCGACGTTCTCGGTGATCTCCAGAAACGGCACGAGAAACCGGTCGTGGCCTGTTTGATGGGCGGAGAAGAAGCGAACCATGCAGCCGACATACTGGAGGCATACGGCATCCCCAACTATTTCGATCCAGCCCGAGCGGTGCCGGGCCTCGCGGCACTCGCCGAGTATCGGGACGTGACGGAACGAGCGTACGAATCCCCGGCGGAATTCGATGTCGATCACGAGCGGGCTAGTTGGATACTGGCGGAAGCAGTCGACCGCAACGTCGAGTACCTCGGGGTCGAAGCGATGGGTCTACTTGATGCGTACGGTATTCCGACTCCAGCAGGCGGTCTCGCCGAGAGTGCCGCGGATGCCGAGGCGATTGCAGCGGAGATCGATGGCCCGGTCGTCATGAAGATCGTTAGTCCCGACATCATCCACAAATCGGATATGGGTGGCGTTGAGGTGGGTGTGCCAATCGAAGAGGTTCAGGATACCTACCAGTCGATCCACGAACGGGCGACCGATCACGAACCCGACGCGACCGTCATCGGCGTACGAGTCGAAGAACTCGTCGACCCGGACGAGAGCACGGAGACGATCGTGGGTGCGAAGCGCGACGCGCAGTTCGGTCATCTCGTGATGTTCGGGTTGGGCGGGATCTTCGTCCAGATCTTCGAGGACACGTCGTTCCGTGTTGCGCCGGTGAGTAATCGCGAAGCCCGCGATATGACTGCGGAAATCCAGGCAGCCCCCATGCTTCGGGGCGCTCGCGGACGAACGCCTGCGGATCTCGATGCGATTATCGAGACGATCCAGCGCGTCTCCCAGTTGGTCACTGATTTCCCGGCCATCACTGAACTCGATATCAATCCACTCGTCGTGTCGCCGGATGGCGTCCACGCGGTCGATTTGCGACTGACAGTAGATAGTGAGGAACTGTTGTCGGAGTATTGATATTCTCGTCTTCCCCTACCGCTCGCACACATTGCTCGCTCGCGGTTGAGAAGAGGGTCTCCGCGCTACTGCACAGGTGAAGTACCTCTGACTGAGTTGATTTTCTGATTTCTGGAAAATCAAGTGGCGAGCGTACTGGCGATGAGGCCGTCCATTATCCGAAAAACAGGTGCAAAACCCTCCTCAGCGAACGCCTTTGGCGCGAGCAGGGTGGGGAGGATGTCAACAGGCAAACAACGGCGATACCTGCAAGCTCTTTGAGGCCACGCTTCGATGAACCGGTATGAGCGAGAGCCAACCGAACGTGTTGTTGTTCGGGCCACCGGGTGCGGGCAAGGGAACCCAAAGCGTGAACGTCGCCGAAGAATACGACGTGCCACACATCACGACGGGCGACGCGCTCCGGGCGAACAAGGACATGGAGACCGAGTACGGCACGCCCCGTGAGTTCATGGAGGCGGGCGAACTCGTCCCCGACCCCGTGGTGAACGAAATCGTTGCCGAGGCGCTCTCGGGCGGTGAGGGCTACGTGCTCGATGGGTATCCACGCAACACTGAACAGGCCAAGTATCTCGCGGACATCACCGCCCTTGACGTGGTCTGTCTGCTTGCGGTGAGCGAATCGGAAATCATCAAGCGCCTAACCGGGCGGCGAGTCTGTAAAGAGTGTGGCGCGAACTATCACGTCGAGTTCAATCCTCCCAAGGAAGAAGGAGTCTGCGACGAGTGTGGCGGCGAGTTAATCCAGCGCGAGGACGACACCGAGGATACAGTCAAAGAGCGGATTCGGGTCTATCACGAGAGCACCGAGCCGATGGTCGAATACTACCGCGAGGCGGGCGTGCTCGAAGAAATCGACGGTGACGGAACACCCGAGGAAGTCTGGGCAGAGCTACGAGAAACCATCGACGCGGCGATCTGAGTGGTTGTCACACTCGTCCTCGGATAGTGGTCATGACGTACGCCACCAAGGCCAGTAGCCTCCGGTTGGCCGGCCGGATCGAACTCTTCGAGGCGGATCTCGTCGCTCTTCTTAAGGCGGTCGTCGTCGAGATCGCCGCCCCTACGCTCGTCGACAGGCTGTTCCCGAGTGGGTTGCGGCGGCCGCCACCGTCGTCGCCCGCAAGACCGGGGATCCGCTGCTGTCGCTCGCGGCCGGCGTCGTCCTCGTACTGGCAATCAATTGATATTCTCCCCCGCCTGAAGTCGTGGATATTTCACCTGTCCTTCGTAAAAGACAAGTTCGAGTTCTGATTGACATCCTCCTCCGCGTGAACGCGGAGGAATCCCGACCACAGTTGGGATATTAGGGTTTGCAGTCTACCACTTGTTCCTGCGGTTGGAATCCGCTGGACAAGTCGTGAAGGTAGACTGCTGGCTGTGCCAACCAGCCGGTACACCTATCTCCGTCCAAACTGGCCGAAGACTCGGAGTTACTTTCGCTATTGTTGATGTCGAGGCGGATGTTCTCCGCTCCATTCACGTCAGCGTTGAACGCATCATCGTGGTCTTCACACACGTACAATCCACGTTCAACACGCTGACTGTCGTCTTTCCTACCGCAGACGCAACACGTCTTGCTCGTGTCGCGCTCGGACACCTCTACGACTTCGATGCCCTCAACCTTCGCCTTGTATTCGAGGATGTTCGAGAACCTATCGAACGCCCACCCGTGCAAGTCGAGATTGCCGTGCTTGCCCCAGTTTTTCGACTCACCATTCTCAGTCTCACGGACACCAGCGAGCTTCCCGACGTTGATTTGGCCAACCTCCTTCTCGACACACCGTTCAACGATATGTTTCGCCAAGGAGTGGAAGAAGTGGGTGCGGCGTTCCGACCACTTGTGGTGCAATCGAGTGGCTTGTTCACCGCCCGAGTCGTCGCACGTGGCGATTTCGTTCGGGAAGTAGTACCCGTCCTGTTTCAAGCGGTTGCCGGGATACAAGTCGGCGTCCTCGGTGCTGTACGCGACAGCCGCGAAGTTGCAGATGCCGAGGTCGATACCCGCGGTCTCGTTGCCAGGTGCAGTGGGCGTCTCGATCTCGTCTTTGCAGACGAGGTGGAGTTCCCACCGCCTCTTCGCCGTGTCGTAGACGGCTCTGACTTGTTGCAGGTTCTCGACAGTGACGCCGGGCCGAGTCTCGTACTCAACAAGCATGTATTCCCACGCTTTCGGGTGTTCCTTGTGGTTCGCGCCCCTTGAGAGGCGAACCCGGTTGTTCTTGGTGTCGTGTTTGATGCCGTTTTGCTTCCACGTCACCGTGCTACGCGGGTGTTCTTCGTGGACGCGACGGCCTTGGTCGTCGTAGTAGTTTTTCTTGCGGTAGCCGGGCGGATTCGCCCGGTTATCGGACTTCCTCTTTTCGTACCACGAGTTGAAGGCTTCAGCGAGTTCCTCCAGAACACGCTGACTGGACTGACTGTGCAATCCCTTGTACTTTGAGTGACCTTTCAACGCGTGTTTGAGGTCGCCGTGGTCGGGAATCTCGCCCGTCTCCTCCCAGACATCTCGGGAGTGGTAGTTAGCGACGTTCCAGAGCTTGCTGGCACTCCACCCGTGCCGGTCGAGCATCTCAGTCACTTGGCTGTGGTTGAGGATTTTCGCTCGGTGAGTGCGGTGGACTTCCAGCATTCCGAACGCCTGTATAATCACTTATACTCGCTTCTCTTTTAAAATTTCAGTTTAAGAACGTGGAATATCCGGTCTTGCTATCGACGGTGGACTGTGTCCGAGTTGTCGGATTCATCTCGCGCCTAAAGGCGCGGGTATTCTCCTTGTTCTTTATAACCAGAGAGCCGTTGCGAGTGCGGATTGACACTAGAGCTTATGCCAGTTGATTCCCTCAGTCATAGGTAATGCTCCAGTGCTACATCTGCGAGACACCATGTGCGAGAGATGACGACAGCTTCGTATGCACGAGCTGTGGCATTCGTTGCCATCAACATTGCATGGATGAATACGAAACTGACACCTGTCCAAAATGTGTTGGTGAACCAATGATCGGAGCAATCGAATTCTAATCCACCTCGACCGAGGATCGAAACCACCCTCTGAGGTCACTGCTCGTCACGGTGTCGCTTCGCCTGCTCGACCCACGAAGTAAGCCGTTGTTCCGGGATGTCGAGCTGTGCCGCGAGCTTCGATGGGTTTGCGGCTATCAGCTGCTCTACCGTCTCTATTCCAGCCTCACGCAATCGGTCTGCATACGCCGGTCCGATCCCGTTGAGGTCTTGTACCGCATCCACTCGCTTAGAGAGCCCTCCATCCGTACCGGGTTCTGCCCGAGTTCGCTGTTTCTCTGTCTGCTGTGATCGTGATCGGTCTGCGAACCAAGTTGCAACTCGAGGCCACAGGTCCGCGTGTGCTTTCCCCGAGACGGCCATCCCAACGTGCCCAGTGGGGAACTCGAAAACGTCCGTGTCGTCACTCGGAATCACATCGGAGAATGGTTTGCTCGCTTCGGGCGGGATGAGGTGATCGAACGAGCCGACGATCTGTAACACCGGCATCGTGAGGTTCTCGATGTCGACGTGATGCCCATCGAGGTAGAGGTCGTTCCGATAGAGTTTGTTCTCCTGATAGATGTCCTCGATGAACTGGCGGTACGCTTCCCCGGCGACGTCTACCCCATCGCGGACCCACCGCTCCATTCGGGCGAAAAACTCGACTTGGGCTTCGTCCTCGAGGTTGTCGTAGAGTCGGACGTACTTTGTGACGTAGTTGTCGACGGGATCCATCTGCGCGAAGCCGACTGCGAGGAATTCGGCGGGGACGTTTCCGAACGTCTCCGTCACCGTCGCCGGGTCATACTGTTCGCTGCTGCCCCACTGTTCGAGGATTCCTCCCGTGTCATCGAAGCAAAGCCCTGTAGCCATCAGTCCGAGATTGCGGACTTTCTCCGGGTGGAGTGCAGCGTACATAGTGCTCATTGTTCCACCCATGCAGTAGCCGAGGATGTTGACGTCATCGAGTCCATCTCGCTCGCGAATGGCATCCACGCAGGTGTCGATGTATCGGTTGACGTAGTCGCCGAGCGAGAGACTCGCATCCAGTCTCGAAGGTTCGTTCCAGTCGATCAGATAGACGTCGAACCCGTTTTCGAGCAATCGTCGGACGACGCTCTTGTCTGGCTGTAAGTCGAGGATATAGGACCGATTGATCAGCGCGTAGACGACCAGTATCGGCACGTTGTGTTGCTCGTCCGTGAGCGGCTCGTAGTGTAGCAGCTCGAACTGAGGGGTGGTGTACACGACCTCACTCGGGGTTTGTCCGACTTCGACCTCAGCCATTCGTTTGGCGCGTTGGGGTGCGACTGTGGCTTTCTTGACGAACTCAGCGGTGTGTTTGATGGTACGTCGTTGCAGATCTAAGGGGAAGGTGAACGGATTCATGGTTCGCGTATTGTGGCGGGATACCGTGTGTACTCGTCACTCAGGGAGTTCATCGATCAGGACGGTCGCCGTCCCGTGGATGACGATCTCGTCGTCCTCGTTCTCGATCCGGGTCGTTATCCGGTACTTGTCGTCTTCCAGGTCCTCGATAATCTCACAGGTAGCTGTCAGCGTAGCACCGATGTCGACCGGGCGTTTGAATTCGAGGTTCTGCGAGATGTAGATCGTCAACCCCGGGAAACACGCGAGGGCGGCACTGATCATTCCGGAAACGAGCGTCCCGTGTGCGATCCGGCGGCCAAATCGCGTCTTCTCGGCGAACGCGTCGTTGAGGTGGAGTGCGTTGGTATCACTCGTCGCCTCGGCGAACTTACGTACGTCGTCTTCCGTGAGGGTCTTCGTGAACGTTACCCGGTCACCGATTCCTAGCGAGCCGGGTGTTTGGATCGAAAGATCGAACTCGCCCTTCGCCCGGCCATACGGAAGTCGCGGAACGGTCGTGCCCTGTACCTCACTGAGATGAGGGTGTGGCGTCTGAAGCTGTTTCTCCGGGTCTTCCTCGAAGAGCGCCTTGCAGTCGTCCGAGCAGAAGTAATAGGTCGTCCCCTCGTGCTCGACACGTGCTTCGGCATCTGCTGTACTCACTTCCATGCCGCAGACTGGATCGGTCGACATACTCTGCTGTGACTACGGCGAGAGCATGCATTAATCCCACTCACAATTCTCGCTCTTCACGTGTACGTCGTGTTCGGAATGGGACTCCCCGTGAGACTTCTGGATTACAGTGGAATCATTCAAGGGTCAGTTCGCTGTATCGTGATACATGGTCGAAGCCAACCCGTTCGATGCGATCCGCGAGATCGAATTCGACGGCACCTCCTACAAGATGGCGGATCTCACTGTCCTCGAAGAGCAGGGGCTCTGCGAACTGGGCCGCCTGCCCGTCAGCATCCGCGTCCTCCTCGAATCCGTCCTCCGGAACGTCGACGGTGACACCATCACCGCCGAGGACGTTCGGAACGTCGCGTCGTGGCGGCCTGACGTGCCGGGCGTCGAACTCCCGTTCACGCCCTCCCGGGTCGTCTTACAGGATCTCACCGGGGTTCCTGCCGTCGTCGACCTCGCGGCGCTTCGGTCGGCCGCCGCGCGCAACGGGAAGGACCCCGCCATCGTCGAACCGGAGGTCCCATGCGACCTCGTCATCGACCACAGCGTGCAGGTCGACTTCTTCGGGTCCGAAGACGCCTACGAACGGAACGTCGAACTGGAGTACGAGCGAAACGGCGAGCGTTATCGCGCGCTCAAGTGGGCCCAGCAGGCGTTCGACGATTTTCGCGTTGTTCCGCCGGGCACCGGCATCGTCCACCAGGTGAACCTCGAATACCTGGGGCAGGTCGTCCACGCTCGCGAGCGCGACGGCGAGAACTGGCTCCTCCCCGACACGCTCGTCGGCACGGACAGCCACACGCCGATGATCGGCGGCATCGGCGTCGTCGGCTGGGGCGTCGGCGGCATCGAGGCCGAGGCCGCGATGCTCGGCCAGCCTATCACGATGAAGCTCCCCGAGGTCGTCGGCGTCCGTCTCACCGGCGAACTCCCCGAAGGGGCGACGGCCACCGATCTGGTGCTCCATGTCACCGAGCAGCTTCGGGAGGTCGGTGTCGTCGACCGGTTCGTCGAGTTCTTCGGCCCCGGCGTGGCGAATCTCACCGTCCCGGACCGAGCGACCATCGCCAACATGGCCCCCGAGCAGGGGTCGACCATCAGCATGTTCCCCGTCGACGAGGCCACGCTCGACTACCTCGAACTCACGGGGCGGAGCGAGGACCACATCGAACTCGTCCGCGAGTACCTCGACGCACAGGGGCTGTTCGGCGAACAGGAACCCGAGTACACTGAGACGGTCGAATTCGACCTCGGCGACGTCACACCGAGCCTCGCCGGGCCGAAACGCCCCCAAGATCGCGTCCCGATGGGCGACATGAAGACGCACTTCCGAGGATTGGTCCACGGTGAGTTCGAAGACGAACTCGACGAGATAGACGAGGACGCGCTCACGCGCTGGCTGGGCGAGAGCAGCGCCGAAGACGACCGACCCGACGCTGATCTCCCGAAGCCGGAGATGGGCGATCTGACCGAACGTGTTGAGGTCGACATCGACGGCGAGTCAACCGAGATCGGTCACGGAAGCGTCGTCGTCAGCGCCATCACGAGCTGTACGAACACGTCGAATCCGTCCGTGATGCTCGCAGCGGGACTACTCGCCCGCAATGCTGTCGAACGTGGGCTCGACGTTCCGGCGTACGTCAAGACCAGCCTCGCGCCCGGCAGTCGCGTCGTCACCGAGTACTTGGAGGCATCGGAGTTGCTCCCCTACTTGGAGGACCTCGGGTACAACGTCGTCGGCTACGGCTGTACGACCTGCATCGGGAACGCGGGACCGCTCCCCGAACCGATCGAACGCGCCATCGACGACCACGACCTCTGGACGACGAGCGTCCTCTCTGGCAACCGGAACTTCGAGGCGCGCATCCACCCGAAGATCCGCGCGAACTACCTCGCCAGCCCACCGCTCGTTGTCGCCTACGGGCTCGCCGGTCGCATGGACATCGACCTCGAAACGGACCCGCTCGGCACCGATGTCGACGGCGAGTCGGTCTACCTCGCGGACCTCTGGCCGAGTGCCGACGAGATTCACGCGACAGTCCACGACAGCGTCGATTCCTCGATGTTCGAGGAGAAGTACGCCGAGGTGTTCGCGGGCGACGAACGCTGGGAGACCCTCGACGCGCCGACCGGCGACGTCTACGAGTGGGACGACGACTCGACCTATATCAGAGAACCGCCGTTCTTCAGGGATTTCCCGCTCGAAGAACCGGGCGTCGCCGACATCGAGGACGCCCGCACGCTGATGTTGCTGGGAGACACCGTCACGACCGACCACATCAGCCCGGCCGGGCCGTTCAGTCGCGAGCAACCTGCTGGCCAGTGGCTCGTCGACCAGGGCGTCGAACCTCACGAGTTCAACACGTACGGGGCCCGCCGGGGGAACCACGAGGTGATGATGCGCGGCACGTTCGCCAACGTCCGGATCGAGAACGAGATGCTCGACGATGTCGAGGGCGGTTACACAATCCATCAGCCCACGCGCGAACAGACGACCGTCTTCGAAGCTAGTCGACGCTACCGCGAGGACGACACGCCGCTGGTCGTGTTCGCAGGCGAGGAACTCGGCACCGGATCGAGCCGTGACTGGGCCGCGAAAGGCACCGATCTGCTGGGCGTTCGTGCGACCATCGCGGAGAGCTACGAGCGCATCTTCCGCGACAACCTCGTCGGGATGGGCGTCCTCCCGCTCCAGTTCGCGGACGGGGATTCCTGGGACTCGCTCGACCTCGACGGCTCCGAGCACGTCGCCATCCGAGGCCTCGACGACGGCCTCGCCGTGAACGACGACCTCACCGTCGTCGCCGAGCGAACCGATGGCTCGACCGTCGAATTCCCCGTGACCGCACAAGTCGGCACGCCAGCGGCCGTCCGGTACGTCGAGAACGGCGGGATTCTACACCTCGTGCTTCGCCGCCTGCTCACCGAGTCGTAGTCGCACCGAGACGGCACTACGGCTTGGTTATTCTCGGCAGGACCGGTTCGGTGGCTGCGGACACGACTTCATCGTACATTGCCTAGCCACGGCATCTATTTATCTGGTGATGAGCTCATCACAGGCGTAAACAAAAATGTGGGAACACTTTTATATGATCAAACAATATACTCTACAACGATGCTCACGAAGGCTGGTCTCGCTGTGTTAGATGTTCTCAGCTCCGGTCGTGAAGCAACCCTCGATGACCTTGTAGCAGAAACCGAACATTCTCGGACACACATCTACCGAGTGCTTGACGACCTGTTCACGACAGGCTTGCTCACTGAATCTCGGGGCCACCATAACCAGCGTCGCGTCCGTGTGACTGACCATCCAGTCGTTGAAGCATATCGCCACCTCACGTCGAAACTCGGACATGTGGAGTGGTCAGACCTGCTCTCACCGGCCACTGTTCGTGTCTGTTGGTATCTCGACGAGCCCCGTCGCGTCTCAGCGATTGCTGCACGGTTGAACATCTCTCGTCAGGGGGTCCACGGTGCGTTGTCACCATTAAAAGACCGGGCCATGTTGTCCCCTGCTGGACCGGAGTACGCTCTTGCCGACGATATGCATCCGTTACTGGAATTTGTTCACACTGTTGTTGCGCACGAGCATCGGGAGCGTGTTCGAAGTCTCGCACCAAGCGCGACGGTTGCCTGGTGCGACCCCAAACGGGCGCTCATCCGCGTACACGAGCCTGAAGATACAGATGTTCTCCAGTCAACTGACGAGTGGCAGTTGACGGGACTGGCGAAGTTCCGGGAGTTTGGACTCCAATTCTTCCTCTCGGGTGAGCCCGCCTTCTGGTACGCTCCCACTGAGGAGTTGACGCCTTCGGAGGTGGTCTGCCACACGCTCGTACTTGAGAGTGATTCTCGCCGGATGAGTTACGCTATGCTCTTGATCGAGACGGCAGAGATCGGTGAAGAATCGCTCACTAGTACCTCTGGCTGGTACGGTCTGGAGGCAGAGATTTCCGAGATGTATCGGGCAATCGATGGAGACTTCGAATCCACAGCAGAGAGTGCTGTCCGACTCCCAAGTGAGCAAGAATACTCGGCGCTGAAAGCACAATACGTGAGCACATGACTGTATTCAGTGGCGGCGATGCGATCAAGGAGTTCCTCGAAGAGTTCGACAGTTGGCTCTCGGAATCGGTTGCAGTCTATCTCCTTGGTGGGTCTGCGATGACGATTCGTGGGCTGAAGGACCAAACCGAAGATATTGACCTCGCACTAGGTGTGATTACCGAGTTCGAGCACGTCTGTCAGTCGCTCCAGGAACAGGGTTTCAAGATTACCGGCGAACCTACAGAACCGTTCGATGGCGTCGGGAAAACGATCGAGCTTCGACAGTCCCGTCGAGGGTTTCGAATCGACATCTTTGACCGGCAAGTCGTCGGAAAAGTGTGGATTACTGGACGGATGCGCAAACGGGCAGCGGAGTTCTGGTCCGGAGATTACGTCACTGCGTTCGTCTTATCTGACGAGGATATGTTTTTGTTGAAGGCGGTCTCTGGAGGTGACCTCGGGAGTGGGAGACGGCGTGACATTGAGGATATGCGGAAGTACGCACAGCGCGGTCTGGAGTATGACGTCATCCTCGACGAGATCGCAGAGCAACGACCGTTCAACACGGGGGAAACTGAGGCAAGGCAGATTCGGGATCGGTCGCATCCGCTGTTCGCTATCGAGATGGCCGTAAGCTCGCTTTCTGGTCTGCCACGGACGTTCACGACGCGTGTGTCGGAGTTCGCAACGGAGTTCGAGATCGAGTATTTTGTTCTGGGCTCTGTCGATGATGGGGTCAACGGTATCGATGCAATTCAGGAACGGGTACTTTCCACTGTACGGTCACTCTCGGGGGATAATGGCGGTGAGGTTACTGCAGGTATTGATCGATTGGTCCAGAAACAGATTCTCGACCGGAAGGACGCCACCGTTCATCTAATCTGATCCAGGGTAGTGAGGGATCCATTTGGCCGGGACTGAGAGCAGTTCTAGATACGTTACTACTTACAGATAGACGTCTCAAAATCGGGATCGTTTCAATCCATGATAGAGATACGAGCGCATACCCCCGCCTTCCCGTGAGTGACGAGTGTTCCGACGCTCTGTCGGAACCGAGGAGCGAACAGGCGGGGGTTGAGCGGACAGCATAGTGTGACAGTCCACCGTTCTATTGCAGGGCTGGATTTCCCACCGTTTCCGCAAGATATTTGCCGTGACATGATCATAGTGTGTAGCACGGATGAAGACCACACGGCACGCAACCTACAACCTCAACTACCACATAGTGTGGCTCCCGAAGTACCGCAACGCGGTACTGACGGAGGAGGTTGCAGACTGTGTGGAATCCATCCTCCACGAAATTGCCGACGAGAAGGGCTTGGACATTCAAAACCTGACTGTTCAGCCCGACCACGTTCACCTGTTCGTCAGTAGCCCGCCCAAACACAGCCCATCACTGCTCGCCAACTGGTTCAAGGGCATTTCCTCACGGAAGTACAATCACCGCCACGCCGACCACGACGGCGAGAAAATCCGGTGGGCACGCGGCTACTACGCCGGAACAGCCGGGCACGTCTCCAGCGAAACTGTCGAGAACTACATCAACCGACACAAGGAGGCCGAAGCGTGACCGAACTCACGAAAACGCTTGAACTGAAGCTTGTGGACCCGAACGTCCACAAGCGACAGAAGCTTCGTGAGACACAGGACGCTTACCAGCAGGCAGTTCAAGCCGCCTTCGCAGCTGGCTGTGACACACAGTCAGCGGCCAACGACGTGGTTGTCGAGTACGACCTGAGCGGCTACGCGAAAAACGCCCTCAAGAAGTACGTCCCACAACTTTGTGGGAACAGCTACGACGCCACCGAGCTTCACGACGACCACCCGGTGCGGTTCACCAACGAGGGACTGCAACTCGACCACCAGCCACAGAAAGTTATCGAGTGGTACGTCAAAATCCCGCACCACGAGGATTACCACCTTTGGATTCCGGCACGCGCCAATCCCGAACAGCGGGATTGGCTCGAAGCGGTGTACGCAGACGACGCCGAAATGGGTGAAAGTCGGCTGTTCGAGCGGGACGGAACGTGGTATCTCCACATCACCGCTACCCGCGACGTGGAGGACCAATCTGCAGCGTCCGCCGACGAGCGGACGCCGATAGGCGTGGACATCGGAGAAGCAAGTCTCGTCACGGTGTGTCACCGCGACGACTCTGGTTCTCCTGTTCGCCCCCGACTGTGGGCCGACGACGGCAAGGCCGTTCGTCGGCTCCGCAAAACCTACTTCACCGTCACAAGACGCCTTCAGAAGCGTGGCAGTGAGCGAATCGCAGCGTCCTATGGTGACGCGCTGTGGGACCAGATTGACGATAGGTTCCACCGCGTGACCCGCGAGGTCGTTGAGTACGCCGAGTCCGTCGAGAATCCAGTGGTGGTGCTGGAAGACCTGACGTACATCCGCGAGAATATGGACTACGGCGCGTACATGAACCGACGGTTGCACGGATGGGGCTTTGCGAAGCTCCACGCACAGATTCGGTACAAAGCCGCCGAGAAGGGGATTCCCGTCGAGACGGTGAATCCCCGGAACACGTCGAAGGCGTGCCACGCCTGCGGTGAACATGGATACCGGCCACGGCAGGCGACGTTCAGATGCTCGAACGACGGCTGTTGGGTCGGTGAATATCAAGCCGACGTGAACGGGGCGATAAACATTGCAGACCGCTACCGTAGTGGAGAGAGTCACCACCAAAGCGACCGGACTTCCCGGCAGAAGGCCGGTGACGATGACTCGGCTACGGATGGGGCCTCTTTGACCGGGCCACAAGACAGCCAAGCCGATGCTGAAAACCAGCAGGTGACGCTTGGAACGTATGCGTCTTGAAACCAACAGGCCGCTACACTCGGCCTGAAATCTCGTGGTGGGATTCCTCCGCGTTCACGCGGAGGAGGAGGTCAATGAATACAGACATCGTATTACCTACTGTTAGAGGTACGGTTCCGGGTTCGACTTGAATCGCTGTTTGCACTCCTCGCTACAGAAGTAGTAGGTGATTCCGTCGTGGGATACTGTCGCTTTCGCTTCGGCAGGTAAAACGTCCATTCCGCATACTGGGTCGATAGCCATACGTGGTTTCCTCGATGGCGATATATCCACCAGCGATCTGAAATAACTTCGGTCGTTGTCCCCGATCAGAGGCTCAGCAACCGCCGCCAGTGCCGCCATCAGTACGTTCATTTATTTGTGGACGGTGCGCGAGCATAGAGACGAGACTGGTATGGTTCATCTCTCTCTTCGCTTCATCCGAATCGTCATCCGACTGCTTCCGTTTACCATCGCCTTCCTTCGCGACCGGCATCGATTCCTCGTCGTTGGACGTCCCCGGTCGGTCCCCCGAGAACGCCATCAGGACCGTGCTCGGCGAATACGAGACGCCATGCTCGACCTCGGGCCGACGTTCATCAAGGTCGGGCAGGTACTCTCGACGCGACCCGACATCGTCCCGGCGGTCTACGCCGAGGAGTTTGCGACGCTTCAGGACGCCGTACCAGCGGGACCGTACCGCGAGATGATACCGACGGTTGCAGAGGACATCGGCTATCACTCCTACGACGAGTTCGAACCCGAACCCATGGCCGGGGGGTCGCTCGCGCAGGTGTACGAGGCTACGTACGAGGGCGAGAATGTCGTCGTGAAGGTTCGGCGCCCGGACATCAAGGACCTCATCGAAACCGACCTTCGAGTACTCCGCCGACTGTTGCCGGTCGCGATCGTGTTCGCCCCGGAGCAGTATCACTTCTCGCTCCGGAACATGGCCGACGACTTCGAGCGCATCATTCAGGAGGAACTGGACTTTGAGCGCGAGGCCCGGATGATGGAAGAGATTCGAACCAACTTCGCCGACGATTCCACGGTGAAGATACCACGCGTGTACACGGAGCTCTCCTCCGAACGGGTCCTCACGATGGAGCGGGTCGACGGCATCAAGATCACCGACGTCGACGAACTGGAACGGGCCGGATTCGACCCCACGGAAATCGCTTACAACGTCGCGAACGCGTACTTCGCGATGGGACTCGAACACGGCGTCTTCCACGGCGACCCGCATCCCGGAAACCTCGCCGTGAACGAGGACGGACAGATCGTCTTCTACGACTTCGGCATGTCCGGACGGTTCACCCCGGAAATGCAGGACACCGTCATCGACCTCTATCTCGCCGTCGTCAGACGGGACGTCGATACGATTATGGAGCTACTCATCGACCTCGGTGCCCTCGATCCGACTGTCGACAGAGCCGCCATGATCAGCGTCCTGAATCTAATCATCGAGGACCTTGAAGGCCAGGGCGTCTCGAACTGGCGTATCATACTCAACGAAGTCCTCACGCGACTGCGCGACGTTCCGTTCCGCATCCCACCGGACGTGATGTTGGTCATTCGGGTGGGGACCGTCAGCGAAGGCGTGCTCCGTCAGCTTGACCCCGAGTTCGATTTTATCGAGGCTGCCCGAGAGTTCCTCGTCGAACACGGGTTCATGGAACGGGGCGCACGAATGTTGTTCGCGGATGTGCGGGAGGAGACGGAGGCCTCACTTCGTGCGCTCGTTCGGACGCCGGTGAAGTTCGAACAGGTGCTCGATATGGCAATTCGAGGTGAGTTCGAAGCCCGTCGTCGAGAGGCGGATGCCAAGATGTACGTTCGGGCGGTTGGACGGCCGCTTGCCTACGCGGTGCTGGTCGGGTCTGGGATGATTGGTGCTGCGATGTTGACCACTGTCGACCGTCTCTACGGTGTCGTCGGATTTGCGGTCGTTGCGGTTCTGTTCGTGCTGTTCCTGCGGTCCCTCCGTCTGAGCCACGGCTCGGACTGACGTTCTCGATTGTCACCCTGTTGCGTTCGAGCAGGGATCAATACTGGAAAATCGCGGGATGCTGAACGTGAAGGGTGAGTACTCGTCTACCGCTCTCAGCGGTTAGAATAGGAGTCCACGCGAAAGTCTCGGGGTCGAACGGAAAGTCCATGATTTCCGTGATGATGAGAGACCAACGGTCTCTGGAACCACTTGACCCCGAGACAATTGACGGATTGCAACCCTCACGAGTCTTCCCGACCGTCAGAGCGGGTGCGAGATTCGGTCACGAGGTCTCGCCATTGACTCAATCGGGGTATAAACATCGGCACTTGCGTGCGATACGTCCGGTAGTCCTCACCGAATTCATCGATCATGTCGCGCTCTTCCTTGCGTGCAAGCCACGTGAAGACCACGACGACGAGCGGGTACAGACCAACAGAAAATATTGTCGGCCAATGGATGATTCCCTCGCCGAACAGGGCGATGAACAGGCCGGTGTATTGGGGATGCCGTACGTAGCCGTAGAGCCCGTCTGTGACCAGTCGATCTTCCTTCCGAGCTCGATAGACCTGCCGCCACCCTTGAGCAAACAGGCCGATGCCGACAAACGCAACCCCGTAGCCGAGCAGCATTGAAACGAGCATGCCCGTCTCACCGAATCCGACTAGTGTCGACCAGAGATTGGTGCTGACGTACTCGCGATCCAGACCGAAAAATCGGACCAATAGATAGATCGTGAGCGGAAATCCGTACATCTCTGCGTACAGGGCGATGATGAACGCCTGTACCACCCCGGCGCCAACCCACTCTCGCCAGCTGTCCGGAGCGAAATATCGGTAGAAGAACCAGGAAACCCCGACGATGACGATCAGCGCCAGCCCCCAGGCTGCAGGGTTTGAGACGGGGACGTCTATCGCCAACGGGGACATAAACTGTTTGAACATAGTGTAGTGGAGAACGTGTATTGGACAGTTTGTCTGATTTACTTAAAATCGTATGGGAAGGAGGCTTATTCGACTATTACTTTCCCTCGCAGCATTCCCATCTGGCATTGGAACGGTATTTCACCCGGTGAATCTGGGGTGAACTCTACCGTTACCGTTTCTCCCTCTGGAAGTTTGGCAGATCTCTCGATTTTATCGAAGACCACCATCTCACTGCACAGCGCCGACTCGCGACGTGTGAAGTGAAGCTGCACGGGTTTGCCGCGCTTCACGACGATGACGTCTGGATCGTACCCCCCTTTGACTGTGATTGCCACCTCCTGTATGCCACCAGTCTCAGTGATCTGGAGCCCGCTCTCCTCGTAGAGCCAGAAGTACCATACGATGCCGACAATTCCGACGACTCCGACAATGTTAACGATGAGCTGTACGGGGCCCATTCCAAGCACCTCGATTCCAGTTTGGAGGGCGAGGAGGCTCATGCTGACACCTCCGCCGCGTCTGCTGTCGGGGATCTCCGTTCGGTGGGTTTTTCCGCGTCAGCGAAACTCTTGGCTTTGAAGAAGCGCAGTCGGTTGGCATTGGCGACGACGGTCACACTCGATGCCGCCATGGCGGCCCCCGCGAGAATTGGCGAGAGCAAGACCCCGAAGAACGGGAAGAGAACGCCGGCTGCAATGGGGATTCCAAGTGTATTGTAGGCGAAGGCCCCGAACAGGCTCTGCTTCGCGTTGCGCATCGTCACCCTGGAGATCTCGACCGCGTAGGCGACTCCTCTGAGGCTGCCGCTGATCAGCGTGATATCACCGGCTTCGATGGCGACGTCAGTCCCCGTCCCGATCGCAAAGCCCACGTCAGCTTCGGCCAGTGCAGGGGCGTCGTTGATTCCATCACCGACCATACCCACGGTCTGCCCACCGGCCTTGAGCTGGCGGACCTGCTCGGCCTTATCCTCGGGCAACACGTCGGCCAAGACCCGGTCGATCCCGACTTGGCTTGCGATCGCCTGGGCCGTGCGCTCGTTGTCGCCGGTGATCATGATGACTTCGAGCCCCATTTCGTGCATCACCTCGATCGCCTCGACCGAATCGTCCTTGACGGTATCCGCAACTGCCACCACTCCGGCAACTTGGCCATCAATGGCGACGTACATCGCGGTCTTTCCCTCGCCCTGAAGACGCTCCACGTCTTCGTCGACGGTGACTGTGTCGAGGGCATCTCGGGTCATGAGCTTACGGTTGCCGACGAGAACTCGCATCCCTTCGACGTCGGTTTCCACCCCGTGACCGGGAACCGCGTTGAATGTCGCTGGGTCGACGAGGTCGGTTCCGCGTTCTCGCGCCCCGTTCACGATCGCCTCTGCGAGCGGATGCTCGGACGGAATATCCGCACTTGCCGCCATCTTCAACACGGTTTCGTCGTCGAACTCTGGCGTCGAAATGACGTCTGTCAATTCGGGTTTCCCCTTGGTGATGGTGCCGGTCTTATCGAGGACGATCGCGTCGAGTTTCGAGACGGTCTGGAGTGCTGCGCCGCTCCGAATCAGAACGCCCTGTTCGGCGGCCTTTCCGAGCCCTGCGACCATACTCAATGGCACGGCCATGCCGACCGCACAGGGACAGGCGATAATCAAGACCGTGACAGCCGCGACGACCGCGAACGCCAGCGCGGGGGTGGGACCGAAATTGAACCACGCGAGGAACGTAATGATGGCGATGATCATCACAATGGGCACGAAATAGCCGGATACCACGTCGGCAAGACGAGCGATCGGAGCTTTGCTCCCCATGGCATTCTGAACCAGCTTGACAATCTGTGCAAGGGCTGTGTCCTTGCCGACCTTCGTGGCCCGGAACCTGAAGCTGCCTGTGGTGTTGACCGTCGCACCGATGACCTCGTCGCCGACCTCCTTGTCAACGGGGAGGCTCTCACCGGTGACCATCGACTCGTCGATAGCTGAGGTTCCTTCGACGATCACCCCATCGACAGGGATCTTCTCGCCGGGCCGAACGACAACGATGTCACCGACCTCAACCTCTTCGACCGGAATTTCAACTTCTTCCCCATCTCTAATTACCCGAGCAGTTTTCGCTTGAAGGTCGAGCAACTTCCGGATGGCCTGACTGGTCTGTCCCTTGGCCTTCACCTCGATCGCCTGCCCAAGTACGACGAGCGCGGTAACGACCGCCGTCACGTCATAGAAGGGTTCGGCGGTCCCCGGGGGAAACAACCCTGGGAAAAGGAGCGCAACAGTCGAGTAGATCCAAGCGGCGCTCGTCCCCATCGCGATGAGCGTATTCATGTCTGCTGAATGGTGTTTGAAGGCCGCCCACGCACCAGTGAAGAACTGCCGTCCCGAGTACGCCATCACTGGGAAAGTGACTACCCCAGAAAGTATGAACAGCAGTTGGATTGTTCCTTCGGAAATATCCGGAGCAAATAGATAGGGGGCGTAGAGCCACTCAATGTCGGGGTAAGCAACCAGCATTGTCGGTACAGAAATTGCGGCAGCAAACCAGAACTTCCTCATCAAGCGCTTGTATTCCCGTTGATGAGCAGCCGTCTCCTCGTCGGCAGCAGCCTCCCCGTCGTCCTCGGAGGCCACAGTCGCTTCATTAGGGTCAGTGACAGCTACGTCTGCGGTCTCCGCGGTTCCGTCTTCGAGCACCTCCTCTCCCGTTACCCGACCGGAAACCGAGCAACCGGTAGATTCGATGGCTGTTTTGATTGCGGGAAAGTCTGTCTCGCTGGGGACATACGTGACGAGAACCGTATCAGTCCCTGGATTCACCGTCGCTTCGACAACACCGGGTGTCTCACGAAGCCTGTTTTCGATCGAGTTCACGTGAGACTCGAGGTACGTATGCTCAACCAGAATTCGCAAGTCGGCGGTTCCTACGTTGTACCCGGCGTTCTCAATCGTCTCGACAACCGCTGGAAGCGAGATCAACCCTGGCTCGTAGACAACATGGGCCTCTCCCAACGCATAGTTGACGTGTGCCGACCGCACCCCCTCTGTGGATCGGAGCACGCGCTCGATAGTCTGGACGCACGTCGCACAGTGGATATCGACGATGGGGAGCGTGACCGACAGTACCTCGGTCAAATCAGGATTATACCCGGTCGTGGCTGACCCAACGACTGGAGGTTCGCCACGCTGTTCGCCACCCTGTTCGCCAGGGGTATCTGGCTGGTCACTCATTGGTATTCTACTAAGGTGGCGTATGCTTATAAAGAACAAGGAGAATACCCGCGCCTTTACAGTAGGTGCCGAAGCTCGGAAGGGATTCGATCGATCACCAACCGGGGAGAGTAAAGCAATCTCGATCAACCGGCGTTCGCTCCCTAACTATACACGTTTGTCAGGCGGTCAGAGAGCCTCGAAAGAGACTGAAGAAAGTCTCGCCAGTCGGCAGCGGCGTGCTGATCCGGGCAGCCGGAGGAGGATGTCAATAATAGATAGGTGATTCCCGTGTCGAGGGAAGCTATAGGGATTATCGGAGATCTTCGGACATCACTGGGGAGTACGTCGGGTTTGCCTCTCGATTCAGTCTGACTGCGTGTTCCAACGGTTCCAATGACATATCGACCGAAACGGAGTTCGTTCTGTAGAATGAAAATCTACCCGATGAGCAAAAACGAGGCCGTCGACCCGGTCTGTGGCATGTCACTCCAGAAAAATGCTGCAGCGGCAACGGTAGAATACAGTGGGAAAACCTACTACTTCTGCAGTGACGACTGCAAGCAGAAATTCGATTTGACACCCGAGTCCTATCGGTAAGTCCCGAGAGCTTGGCCTTTCGTACCACTATCGTGAGAACGTTTCGAGCTTACGATAACTGAAATGAAAAGACCAATATCGCTCCTGGGAGCATCCTGTGTATGGATCAGGCTGGAAAGGTGGGTGCTGTCCTCCGGAATGCTCGGGTAAATGCCACAACGTCGTGGATTCTCTTGGGATGGGTGGGCGTTATCGCTGGTGGCAGTGTACTCGAGGGTGATCTCTTGTGGGCAGGGTTCGCAACGATGATCGTTGCAGTTGCCGTCGTCCCTCCCCTCGCGTTTCGACAAGGAACGGTCATGCCGCCGTGGGAAGTTCTGTTGCTCGCTACGCTCCCACTTACCGGTCGAGCGTTTAACATCGGTGGGTCGACGGAACTGCTCCTCTCCCATCTCTCGATTGCAGCGCTCGCGCTCATCATTGCGGTGGAACTGCACGTGTTCACAGCAGTTCGAATGACTGACTGGTTTGCGGTCTCGTTCGTCGTCGTCACGACGTTGGCGACGGCAGGTCTTTGGGCAGTTGTACAGTGGCTGTCCGACGGGGTTTTCGGAACACTGTTCATCCCGGATTTACGAACGCTCATGATACACTTCACTGGAGCGACGGTTGCTGGTGTTGGGAGCGGAGTCTTGTTCACGCTATATTTCCGTCGAATCACCGAATTGTATCGGCGCTGTTGTCCTGGCTTTCGTCCACAACACACAACAGTCGAGTCAGCCCGACCCCGAGTGAGACTCCGAGATCGTATTGGGATCTCCGAGCAACGCGAACGGCAGTTCGTTCGACTCTTGCAGGTATTGCTCATCGGTGTCTTTTTTGTTGGCTTGGCTCGTGGCAACCTGAGCATTATCGTTAACAGCGTGCTTGCACTCGTCGTTACACAGCTCCCGTCCATCCTCGAACGTGACTACCAGCTTTCCATGGATCCGGGGCTCGTCCTTTGGATCACTACTGCCGTTTCCGTTCACGCAATCGGGGCGCTCGGTCCCTACCAAGCGATTTGGTGGTGGGACAACCTCGCCCACGCGCTTTCCTCCTCAGTCGTCGCTGCAATTGGGTACACGACGATGCGGGCCATTAGCGAACACACCGCGGACGTTTGGATTCCACCGCGGGTGGTATTCGTGTTTATCCTGCTGTTCGTCGTCGCTGCGGGCGTTTTCTGGGAGGTTCTCGAATTCCTCGCAGGACGACTTGCTGCGGCCCTTGCAATCGAGGGTGTACTCATCCAGTATGGATTGCGGGATACAATGCTTGATCTTGTCTTCGACATCATCGGTGGACTCATCGTCGCAGTCTGGGGAACTGCGTATCTGACGGGGTCGGTTGAAGAACTGACCGCCTGGCTTGGTGACGGGAGGTGAGTTCGTGAACTCCCCCGCCCGACCGCGCTCAAGGCTACTCGCCCCTCGCTTATTGAGGACAGGGTTTTCTGTTCCTGTGTCGAAACATACATCCGACGTAGACCCAGCGGTTCTCGACTACGCACGCTATTTCCCTTACACACGGAAACAAACCGTGCGGGTGCTGTGTTCCCTCCCCACTCGCGCTTTGGTACTCGGTGAGGGGAGGGGAAGGGAGGGGAGGCTTAGCACCCTCAATTAAGATTAAGTTCACTTATGCCGACCTCTGACACACATCGATTCCATGACCGCCGCTTCAGATTCTGCTCTCTGGTATTCGATGTCTCGCGAAGCCGTCTCTGCGGAAGTCGATGCAACTGCTGACGGACTCACCTCAGAGGACGTAATGCGGCGACGCGAGGAATACGGTCCGAACCGATTACCGAGGGCGAAACCCCGGACGTGGTGGCAGATCGGACTCCATCAGTTCCAGAACCCACTCATCTACATCTTGGCTATCGCAGCGATCGTCTCCTTTGCGATCGGCGAAGTCACTGATAGTGGTTTCATCGTGGCCGTCCTGCTCCTGAACGCGATCATCGGCGGCGTACAGGAGTGGCAGGCCGAGCGGAGTAGCCAGGCGCTCCAGCAGCTGCTCCGCACCCGTGCGACCGTCGTCCGTGACGGGGAGACGCGCGAAATCGATGGCGAAGACGTGGTTCCCGGTGACGTTGTCCTGCTGGAGTCGGGCTACAGGGTTCCCGCGGACGTCCGTCTGCTCTCCACACACGGCCTCGAAATTGACGAGTCGGCACTGACTGGCGAGTCAGCGCCTGTGTTGAAAGACGAGTCGTGGTCGGTAGATGGGACAGTCCCGCTCGGCGACCGTCGGAACATGGCGTACGCGGGAACGGTCGTCAATCGTGGCCGGGGTCGCGGGGTCGTCGTCGAAACGGGCGCGGAGACCGTCGTCGGTCGGCTCGCCGAAGACGTCACGGCCGTCGAAGGCGGGAAACCCCCGCTCATCGTCCGAATGGAGCGGTTCACTCGCGTCGTCGGGGCCACGGTCCTCGTTGCGGCCATCGTCGCAGCACTCCTCGGGATCTTCGTCCGCCAGTACGACGCCTTCGAGATGTTCCTGTTCGCAGTCGCACTCGCCGTCTCGGCCATCCCCGAGGGACTCCCGGTCGCCATGACCGTCGCGCTGGGGGCGGCGAGCCGCCGGATGGCGAAGGTGGGCGTCATCGTTCGGCGGCTCGTGGCCGTCGAAGGACTTGGTAGCTGCACGATGATCGCGACGGACAAGACGGGGACGCTGACGGCGAACGAGTTGACCGTCAAGCGAGTACAACTTCCGGACGGAACGTCATTCGAGGTCACCGGTGAAGGATACACACCCGAGGGACAGGTCCTCCAAGATTCCCAGTCCCCGGATCCCGAACTCGAAGACGATCTCGCACGGGTCGCCCGTGCTGCAGTCCTCTGTAACGAGGGGCGGCTCTCCCGTCGGAACGATGAGTGGACGTGGCGTGGCGATCCGACCGACATCGCGTTTCTCGCGCTCGGGCAGAAACTCGGGTGGGATCGAGACACGGTGCTGCAGAAATACCCGCAGGTTGATGAGATCCCGTTCGAGCCGGAGTATCGGTTCTCCGCGACCTTCCACGAGGAAGATGGCTCGACGCGGGTGTTCGTCAAAGGGGCTCCCGAGCGGGTCCTGGAGATGTGTGATACCTCGACTGCGGACGAAAGCAACGCCGAACTCCAGGCACGGGCAACGGAGCTGGCCAGAGACGGCTACCGCGTGCTCGTCGTCGCCGAAGGCACTATCGACGGGGAACTAGATCCGGAAGCCCCGCCACCGGAGCCGTCGGGACTGACGTTCCTGGGCTTTCTCGGCATGATCGATCCGCTCCGACCCGGCGTGAAAGAGGCGATCGCTGCTGCTGGAACGGCGGGCATCACCGTCACGATGGTCACCGGTGATCATCCCGAGACGGCCCTGGCAATCGCACGGGAGCTCGGAATGGCCGAGGATCCGGACGAGGTCATGACAGGTGCGGACCTGGTCGATATCGATGCTGACTCGTTGCGGGAGGTGATCCAGCAGATTCGCGTCTTTGCCCGCGTCTCGCCGGAACAGAAGCTCCAGATCGTCGAGGCCGCACGGTCGGTCGGGCACTTCGTCGCTGTGACTGGTGACGGCGTCAACGACGCGCCGGCACTCCGGCAGGCGAACATCGGCATCGCAATGGGCCGCATGGGAACCGATGTCGCTCGTGACGCGGCCGAGCTCGTCATCAGTGACGACAACTTCGCGACGATCGTCGGCGGGATCGAGCAGGGACGCGTCGCCTACGACAACATCCGCAAGGTCATCTACCTCCTCGTGTCGACCGGCGCCGGCGAGGTCGTCCTCGTACTCCTAGCACTGGCAGCGGGCTTGCCCCTCCCACTCCTGCCAGCACAGATTCTGTGGCTGAATCTCGTCACGAACGGGATTCAGGACGTTGCCCTCGCGTTCGAACCAAAGGAGGACGACGTACTCCAGCGGCCGCCGCGGTCTCCGACGGAGCGCATCTTCGACCAGCTGATGATCGAGCGAACATTGATCGCAGCTGCAGTGATCGGCATCGTCGGCTTCGGGGCGTTCTGGTGGATGATCGGCCAGGGATGGGCCGAAGAGACCGCACGGAACCACCTCCTGTTGCTGATCGTCCTTTTCGAGATCGTCCATATCGGGAACGCCCGCTCCGAGACGAAGTCGGTGTTTCGGCTCTCCCCACTAAAAAGTCCGATCCTGCTGATGGGGACGACTGCTGCATTCCTGATCCACCTCGCAGCGATGTATCTTCCCCTTGGGCAGGCCGTCCTCGGGACGGCCCCGGTGGCGCTGGAGACGTGGGTCGTGCTCGGGGGCGTCGCGCTCACGCTGCTGGTTGCGATCGAGCTTCATAAGATCAGTTGGAAGCGGCGGCAATCCACAGCATCCGAGGACGAGTGAAATTCGGAGTAGAGAGCCTCGGAGTGGATTTGGTTGAAATAAATGGTCAAGGCCAAACCCTCACTTTTCGACTTGTTGTGAGTCTCGCAAGAACGTAGGCTATAATATCTCGTCTGTCGTTGTAGGGATCACCGTAGTTCGATACATTCCACGTTGTGCGATCGAATAGGCGAACAGAAGGTTCACGATGAAATTCACGTATCTACACCCCCCATGACGACTCAGAAAATGCTCTCCTTCGTCGCTGTCGTCCTCGTCGTCTTTGGAGCCGGTGCTCTGGGCTCCGAGATCGTGAGTGCCGGTTCCGAGAACAACCCTGAGGTCACTGATGCAGCAGGTGACGTTGCTACGCCATCCTTGGACATCACGAAGGCGTGGCTCCACGACGAGACGAGTCAGAGAATCAAATTCACGATGCAAGTCGCAGACCTCACTCCCGCTGAACAAGTCGACTATTACTACCACCTTCATTTCACCGTTCAGGCGCAGCCGAGAGGCATTCAGCCCGAACTCGGGCCAGCCAATCAAGGGACGTTGTATCACGCAAGCGGTGTCCTTCACTCGGACGGATCGACGGACGGGCGAGTCGATGTCTGGGTCAGCCAGGGTGACAGTGGGTACTGGAATCCCGTTCGGGAGACTACTGCCCAATCGGACTTCGACGCGAATCGCGTCACGGTTACGATTCCTCGACAGGCAATCGGCTCGCCGGACAGTGGAGACCGACTGACGGGGTTCTTCGCACATGCCTTCGCTGCCGATTCCCACGACGTCACCAAAGCAAGGGGTACACCTGATACGACAGCTTCGACCAACACAATCTACGAGTTCGGTCAGAATACGGGGGGTGAAATCCACCCCGGAGCGAGATCAGAAGCATCCGCGAGCCTACAGTTGGTCGTCGCAGGGCTGTTCGTCGTGATTCTGCTCGCCATGTCACTCGTGATCATTTTCACACCACGGCGTGCCTGAGCCGGTGTCATACGGTGTACTCGCTTTCGTGGATTTGCACGTATCCACGACGCTGAATCCGCCACTTCCGCCTCCAGTATTTGAACACCAATTTCGTCACGTCCCAGCTGGCCGTAACCGTCTGCGCCCGGATGTTCCCTCCGGCCTCAGAAGCAAGTAGCGCGTCCACGGCACCGAGGATGTGATCCCAGTCGAGTGGACCATACGACTCTACGAGGTCGGCAGCCGTCACGTTTCGCAGCACTTCGTCGCCGATGGCCTCCTTCCATCGATCGTTGTACGTCGAGAGGTCGCCCGTCGCGGCGAGCTCCCCCGCGATGCGGCCCGTTCTGACGGCGACGTGATCGCCGCCCTCGTGAAAGGCGCTCGTCGCCCCCATCGCACAGCCCGTGACCGCGATGCCTGCGGAGACGGGTGAGTCAATCGGTCGCGTCGAGGAGATCGGATACGTTTCTGTACCGTCGGATTTGCCAGCAGTTTTCACCAGCGGAAAGTCGCGCTCGATGTCGTACTCATCGCCGTACTGCCACTCTAGCAGCCGGCGAATGTACGTCCCGCCCGTTGGAATGTGGTCGTCCTCTGGACGGAGCAGTTCGTACTGGTCACGATTCTCGACTGAGGCAATGTCGAGGCCAATGGGCATCGTCAGCCCGACCCGACAGATGCGGTCTCGGTTGGGGAAGATCCACGGGTACGCAGTCCGGCCAGGAAGGACCCCCCACCAGAACGTGATGGTGTTCCGAAGTGTCTCGAACACGGCTTCAGGGACGCGACGGTACTCCTGATAGGCGATGTGGTTCACACGTGGTGAGGCGAGGCGGTCGCTGGCACGTACGTTCTCAGGGAGGTAACTGTCGAGTACGCTGTTGGTGATCGATCGTTGGGGGCCATCGGCGAGAATGAGGAAGTCAGCACCGACCGTCGTCTCGCTGTCGACTGTTAGGACGTGTCTCGGCCGGTTGTCGGTTGGCCGGGTATCTGGGTCCGTCTGGACGTTACGAACACGGGCTCCCACCCAATACTCGGCACCGGCCGCTTCTGCACGCTCACGCATCCAATCATCGAACCTGGTCCGATGAAAAGTGTAGCCAAAGTGGTCGTAAGAGGAGTCAATACGGGTATTGGACACTATGCACGTGGTGTTCGGGCCGATGAACGTTGCGCTGTCGAGTTTCTGTTGAACGATGCCGACGGGAATCTCATCGGGGTGGATTCCCATAATATCTACCCAGTAATCCAGAATACCTCCGGCATCGGTCGAATCAGGGCCAAGACCGGCGCGATCCGCTCGCGGGACACCCTTCTCGAGCACGAGGGTACAGGCACCACGGCTCGCGCTCGCATGCGCGGCTGCTGACCCAGCAGGTCCCCCACCGACGATAGCCACATCGACGTATTCCACACTAGCCATGTATCCACGCCAGCAACTTAAGCGCCAACGAATCCCTCAATCAGTAGATTCCTCCGACAGGGAGAGTGCTATCCTACTCCTGTCGAATCAACACCACTCCGGCGATGAGGCTCGCGATCAACAGTCCACCGATGATTGCTAGCTCTGTGGGGGACCTAGACCGGTCGAGGTCCATCAGCTCGTCAGATGGCGTTCGCTCGCCCGGTTCCGCACCCCCTTGAATCGTTAATTCGGTCGTCAATACCTCTCCTTCTTCGCTCGTCGCCCGTACCCGATAGGTTCCGGGCGGTGCATCATCTGGGATTTCGAACGATTGCTCGAAACCCTCCTCTTCGACGGCCACCGTTCCGAGTGCTCGCTCGAAAGCGATGCCGCTCAATGTGATCGTGAAATTCTCGCCCGCTTCTAGTTCCTCGCCGGTGAGGGTGACTGTCCCACCCGGTGCGACCGCAGTCGGGGAGACGCTGATTGACGCCTCACCGTGTGCCAGTACTGGACCGGACAACAAGCTCACGACGAGGGTGATTACGAGTAGTACGATGCTCAGGTGGGTGCGAGTGGATTCAGGGGTAAACTTACGCATCGGTTTCCTCCACCTGGGAATCAGGGGTTGGACGGTTGGACGGGGCGGTCTTGTACAGGATACGGATTGCGCCGAGGAGCGACGCCAGGAGCACGACGAGACTCACAAGCGCAAGGGCACTTCCGAATGGTGAGAGCGGCCCTGCGTCGAAGGCAACCGCTTGCTGCCACAGCCCGCCCGAGGCGAGCGTCGCGAGTCCGATCAGTACGAAGAAATTTCGAGTGACTAGGTGCATTGTGTTATCCCATCAGGTGTTCAGCTGGTTGGTTCACCCACGCGAACAGACCGAGAGCGATCAACACGACGAGCAGTACTGCCCCTGCGCCGACGACCCATCTGCGCCTGCGTGGCGAGCGCCACGTACTCCGGTCGACGAATGGGACGAGTGCGAGTAGTCCGAACAGCACGACTGCCCCCCAGAACAGTCCCTGGATTCCAGCGACGTCTTCTAGCGGGTAGAACGGGAGGAACATCCACGGTGGTTTGGTCACCTCGGCTCCTGGCACGCCCTCCATTCCCAGTGGGGCTGGGCGGAGCAGTGCGAGAAAGCCGGTGACAACGAACAATAGCAGTCCATAGCCGGTCATCCGCACCAGGTGGGTGGTGAAACGGCCTGTACCACCGCTGGTTGGTGGACCAGCAGTTGCGTCTTCGGTCGCCTCCTCAGAGATTCCGTGCATCTTGATCAGATACAGGTGAGCGATGATGAGCACAGTGAAGATGGCCGGGAGTACTGTTATATGGCCGATATACAGCCGGGTAAGCAATGGAACGCTGAGGGAGAACTCGCCACTGAACCACGTCCCCCAGAGACCGAGCAGTTCTGCAATCTCGATGTTGTGCGCCAGTGCTTCGACAGCTTCCTGATCCCATTTCAGCACGGTTCCAGTGAATATGAAGCCGAGTGTGACGGCCAAGAGACCGAGACCGATCAGCCAGTTCGCCTCACGGGGGCGCTTGTAGCTCGCTGTTGCGAACACTCGGCTCACGTGGAGAATGACGGTAACCATCACGAGGTTGGCGGTCCAGAAGTGAACGCTCCGCAGGAAATCCCCGAAGGGAACCTGCGTGATGAGGTAAATGACGCTTTGATGAGCTGTCGCGGGATTCGGGTCGTAAAACTGCGCCATGAGAACCCCCGTCGCGATGAGGACGACAAATCCAAAGAGGGTAATTCCTCCAAGCATATAGGGAAGTGAGTTTGCGTGTTCAGGGACGGGGTAGGCGAGGCCGGACAGACCAAGCCGTTCGTCAACAGCGCCCCAGAATCCAACCTGTTCCCGATCTGACTCCCGTACCTGATGCTCTTTACCCATACCGGCGACAATCGGTGCCAAGCCACATATATTTTGAGTGCGAGGATTGTACTATCCTGGGAGGATCTTCGCATGTCACAGATAGATAGTTCGAAGCGACGAGATCCCTTCCTTGATGGTGCTGCTCACTTTCCAGGCCTATCTGAGCAACCTGACTGTAGCGACCGGTCGGCAGCCATTATTGGCGGTGCGATGAGTGGCTTAGCTGCGGCTCATGCACTACACACCCTTGGCTACGACGTCGACCTGTATGAACGGCAGTTATACGCGGACAAACGGGTGAACTGCGGCGAGGCGATGACCGCCGGGTCGATGATTCCATTGGAAAAATCCACCGAGAACGGATTTTTAAATGGTGAGACGACATTCAACATCCAGATTTACACGAGTACCCGCGCCGAACGACATCTCGCCGGAGAAGGGTCGTTTCCCACCGCGGAAGGGTACGTGACGGACCGAAACGTCGTTGAACGGCAGTGGGCAGAACAGTTGTCTCGGGAAGGAGTGGCTATTACAACAGGTCAGTCCGTGACGAAATCTGAATACCTGTCGTTGGCTGCAGAGCATGATCTCCTCGTCGATGCGACTGGCCAACCTTCGATCACGAGTAAGGTCACTGGACGAACACACGAATACGCCGGCCACATGACCGCCCTCAACGCAGATGTCAAGGGCGACTTCTCTCAGCTGTATCCGGATTCATACATCGTCTTCGAGAACTATCTCGGATATGTCTGGGCGTTTCCAAAGACGCCCCAACGAGCAAACGTCGGGATTGGGTGGGGACAGCGCGATCTTCCAGACGACTATATGTCTGCGTTCCATGCCGCTTGCGAGCGCAATGGATTTCCAACCCCGACACGCGAACAAACGAACATCGCCATCATCCCACAGGGCCCGAGTCTAAACCCGAGTCGGTTGTTCCTCCCGGAGTATAACACCGTGCGAGTCGGCGACGCCGCCGGAATTGCGAATCGATTCTCGGGGAAAGGTATCTCACAGGCTGTCCACTCGTCGTACCTCATGGTCAAACTTGCCGCTGAGGATCGCCTCAACGAGTACCCTACCCAACTCCATCGACTGATGCGTGGTGAGTACCTTCTCGCCCACGTGGTTCGAGAGCTCCTCGAGTCCGGTGACGTTTCGTTACTCGGTTCTGTTCTCGATGCAGTGTCTGGAATTGATGTCGAAGCTGCTGACCGAGGCCCTCGGATTGTCCTCGACAGACTCATCGAGCATCCTCTTCTCTGCGCCCGCCTCATTTGCCGTCCGGCAACACTCCGACGGATTTACGACACATATACTGACCACTGGGAGTACACAACAATTGAGTCGTGATAGTCGACGAAGCCGTGAACCGCCTCGGGGGCATTCTCCTTGAAATCTGTAAACAGATCGCTCGCTTCCTCTGGTTCGTCCGTGTCCCTACCCGGGGTCTCGTCGTCTTCGCCCAACGGATCGATAGCCTACAATAAGGCTTAGTCTCCTGCCCGCCTACGTCGACATATGTACGGGTCGATTCTCATCCCTACGGATGGTAGTCAAGCGACTGCAACGGCAATCGAACACGGGCTCGGCCTTGCTCGAGCCTACGACGCGACCGCTCATGCGATATCTATTATCGACTCACGAACGTTCCACCTCGATAGCTTCGCGACGAGTTTCGAGGAGGCAGTCAAAAAAGAAGCCGAGGAGGCGGTCGAGAGCGTGATCGAACGGGCGACAGCGTACGGGGTAGAGGTCGTGAGCGACGTTCGCAGAGGATACCCGTCCGAAGCAATTCTGGAGTATGCAGACCAACACGATATCGACCTAATCACGATGGGAACCCACGGTCGGACCGGACTCGAGCGAACCTTACTCGGGAGTGTGGCACACAGAGTTGTCCGACGAGCACGAAGACCCGTTCTGACTGCCAGACTCCCTACAAACGATGCAGAAGAGGCACCCACGTCACCGGCAGAACCCACGTACAAGAATATCCTGCTTCCGACCGACGGAAGCAAAGGCGAACGGCGAGCTGTTGAACAGGGACTCGACATCGCACAGACCTTTGGTGCGACGGTCCATGTCCTCTACGTCGTCGACAGTCGAACCTATACGCCGTATCCGACAGGGAGATGGCAGGGTATCGAATCGAAATTACAGACCCAGGGTGAGCGTGCAACGAAGCGAATCACCACGCAAGCACGAGACGCGGAGCTTGACGTAGTCACGTCCATCGAAGAGGGGGTTCCTTCAAGAACTATCGTAGACTATGCATCCGATCACGACATCGATCTGATCGCGATGGGGACTCGTGGGCGATCCGGTCTCGACAAAATGTTACTTGGCAGTGTTGCCGAGAAAGTGGTAACAACTGCTCCAATGCCCGTCCTTACCGCGAGGACGCGCTAGAAGCGGCCCGTAGCGTTACCCCATCTAGAGCATCGGAGATGGTACGATGGGTACGGAGATCAGGAAGTGTTTCCTCGTCTTATTTCGATTGTTCGAGAGCCTCCCGTCGTTGTTCGTACTCCTCATCGGAGAGGTTGCCACGGGCGTACGCAACACGAAGTTCTTCCAAGGCGCGGTCATCAACGCCGAATGAACCGCGTGCGACAGCTCGATAGAGGACGTACCCGATCCCGACGAGGATGAGGAGCCACACGAGCATCATCCCGATGCCCCACAGCGGCGAGAGCCCTCCTGGGCCGACGCCGCCCCACCACCCCAGCATCCCCATCAGCGGGAACGCGAACACCATCATCAACATCGGGAAGAAAAGCAGCACTGCAAGTACGATGACGATGATTCGAATTAATGACCCGTCGGCTTCTCTTGTGGACACGTGTGTCTAGTCACCTCACTAATGATAAGGTAGGCGGCATACATAAATCCGAAGCCTCGAAATCGGGCCCGGTGTGGCTGATTTCGTCGTAGTGGTCAGTACTTTCGTCGACTAGCGAGCGAGCACCGCAACCGAATCCGTTCTCGGCTGGCGTACCGAGAGCGATTGCGTTCTGTTGGGATCGTGTTCGAGGCGACAGCTGGATAGCTCCGCTCGCATGTCCGGTCGAATCGGACAGCTCGCGACACATCGTCAATCAGTTGAGGAGTAATGAGGGGGTCACAGAATCATTGTCACACCTCGACTGAGGTCTTTCCGGGGTTGGCACCTCGTTCGTAATTGGCGATGGCAATCGCCAGCCGCAAGCAGAGGGCCAGAAACACATGCGTCTTCACGTGGACGCGGCCTCGGACGCGCGGCGTCCCGAGGCCGCAGTCTTTGCTTGCACCATTCGTTCGTTCGACTTGTGTCCGGCGATTGTACGTCTCTTCTAACACTGATTGCTTCAGGTGAATGTCGTCAGCGTGGTTCTCGATGCGGTCTTCGATCCTGTACTCGATATCGAGTGGATCGTTGGTGTTTCTCGGGTTGTACGGAGCCACCGGCACGACGGCCTCGTCAACGAGGTCGTCGTGCCACCCAAGCATGTCAAAGCTCCCATCACCGAGCATCCAAATCGGCGTGTCGACCTGTTTTTGCTGTGTAAAGGCCGCTGCAATCGGAAGTTTCGACCCTGTCGAGACGATCAGACAGCCGTAGCCGTAGTAGTAACTGTCCTCATCTTCGTCATTCTCCTCGTCTTCGTCCTCGTCATCTTCGTTCTCTGTGTCGTCTGATTCAGCCGTTGGGTCATAGTTCCACGTAGCGTCGTCATCGTCGGGATGAGCCTGCACATCTGTCGAATCGATTCGGAAGGCGTTGTCGAGCTTGCTAAATGCATCCTCGGCGACTAACGCGAAATCCGTGAAGAACCGATGAATCGACTGGTAGGACGGAGCACTTTCGAACCCACACTGTCGCCAGATCAGCTCATCGTGGAGTTCTCTGGTGACCGCTTTGACGCCGTAGATGTCTCGGCTGAAGCAGTAGAGCACTCCCTTGAACAGTTCTGGTGCTTCGTGTTCCCGTGTTCGCCCCCACGGGTCGGGGGCGAACACGGGGAACTCCTCCAAGAACGAGAGGTCAAGATGCTCGAACAACGCCAACGGTACCGTATCCACGTCTTTGAATAGCTCTTCGAACGAAGGATGATTCTGCGGGGTTGTGGCGCTCATGTTCCATTTGCCACTCCCCGCTCACTGGTGTGTCAACCTTTCTGTGACGCCCTCATATCTATCTGTAGGTATCCCGAATTACAATATTGTTTCCCAGCGTTGGGCTTCGTATGCCATTTCACTTCCAAGATAGACTTTGGATTCGAAGCAGAAACTGACAAAGATATCCCTCTCGTATGTACTGAGTGTATGACGCAAACCATCACTGTCGAGGGAATGACCTGCGGCCACTGTGTACAGACAGTCGAAGACGCGCTTCGAGAAGTGAGCGGCGTAACCGACGCGAACGCCGATCGAGAGGCCGAACAGGCGAGCGTCGATGGCGATGCTGACATCAAAGCACTCGTCAAAGCCGTCGAAGACGCTGGCTACACCGCCTCCGCCTGAGAAACGACAAAACGCACGCCAACGAACGCCCCGCCGTTCTCGTTCGATTCTGGCCCTCTCGATTGCGCCGCGCAGTATCAGGGTTTGGACAGCATAATAAGGGACGGCACCAATACCCACGCCATGAGCAACAATCCAGACCACGAGACATCCGAAAATCCCTCTAAAGAGGGGCACCCCTCGCATCAATCCGAAGGTCCCGTCTACTGTTGTCGAATTTGCCGATTGAAAGCAGATGCTGAAGCGCGAGCAACAGCCCACGCGTCATCCGAGCCGGAGTCCAAACTCCCGAAGGACGACACTCACACTGCGGCAGACGCCACCA
>NZ_JAMQOO010000018.1:0-40435 GCF_031624535.1 Haloferax sp. S2CR25 | reverse complement strand
GATCCTCTGGGAAATCCAGTTCGCCGCCCCCACTCATACAGAGCCCGCTGGACTTCGGTCCAGTGGGCTTTTTTCATTTACAGCGAGCGGACGTCCGCTCGCACGCACACACTCAGAGCGACCGCGTCGAGTCGAGACACCGAAAACGCCCGACTCAGGTCGCACACCGTCAGGCTTAAGCACAAGACCGGGATACCAGTAACTGCGCCAAGGTGGCAGAGTTCGGCCCAACGCATCCGCCTGCAGAGCGGAACCCCCGCCGGTTCAAATCCGGCCCTTGGCTTTTCGTTTCGGATGTTGCTCCCGTGAGCGCGCGTCCCGGAATCGAATCAGCGAGTGACGACGCTATCGCACGACTGTGCTTCGAGTGCGTCCGGCGCGGTCTTCCGCGCTCGAACCCGTCGGGGGGCGAAACCGCAGTCTCCACGGATCGCACGTTCACCTTCCCGAGAGTCATCTCTGCGGCGGCCGTGGTCGTCACCGAGCGCCGCCGCTCGTTCGTGGGTCCGTTCTTCACGTGACGCGGTCGCCCGCGCGCATCACTCATCCATCACGATGCGGTACTGTCGCGCGACTGGTCAGTAACTCGCGGAACGTCCGTTGGGCCGACAGATTCAACCCGTCTCGACGCTCCGGGACCGGGACCGCCCGCCCGTCCCGCCGTATTGAGGGTGAGAGTCGTCGCCGGCGGTCGCGCGACGCGGTGACACGCTCCGAGGAAAAGTAATCGTTATACGCCGCGTGGCCCATGCCGAAACCATGCAACGACGCGCCGCGGTCATCTCCGTCGTGTTCTTCCTGGTCATCGGTGCCGGTGCATACTCGCTCATCGCGACTGCATCGACGCCGTCGGTCAGTTTCGAGAACCCCGAGTACTCGCTGGCACAGGGAGACGAGTTCTCCGTCCCCGGTAGCGACCAGGCGTACACGGTATCGTCGATAACCGAAGAAGAGGAATCGGGCGGCCACGGTGGCGGCACCACGCTGGTCCGTTCCGGCGAGCTCACGTACGTGAACGATTCGGCCCGTTACACGGAGACGTGGGACAACGAGAGCACCGTCACGCTCGACGGCACGGACTACCGTGTCGAGATCGCCAACGTCTCCGAGCCCAGCGAGGCGACGCTGGTCGAACTGTACAACGAGACGGCGATTCTCCAGGCCGACTCGAACGCCGACAACGAGACCGTCACCCGTGACGGCGAGCGGTACGTCGTCGTCAACGACTCGACGCTCGTCTCGGTCGACGAGTACTTCCCGGAAAACGAGACGCGCACCGTCGCCGAGGGCGACTCCTTCGACTACAACAACCAGTCAGTCACCGTCGCCGCCGTCGAGACTTCCGGCGTGACCGTCGAGTGGTTCGCCCCCGAGGAGAACACCGTCACCGTCGACAACGAGGCGAACCTGACTCTCTCCGGACAGCAGTACCTCGCGTACTTCCCGGACGGCGAGACGCTCGTCCTGACGCAGAACTACGACAGCTATCAGACCCAGCTGTCCGAAATCGAGCACTTCCACGAGACGGAAAACGGCCTCTGGGGTGTCACCATCGTCTCGTTCACCACGGTCATCCTCCTCATCGGCATGGCGTTCCTCCCGTCGCGGTACTGAACGCCACGTCGGTCACCGTTTTTCGCGCGCGCTGCCCGCGTCGAGCCACGCGACTCCCATTCCGTTGGCGATAGCTGAACAGCGACCCGCGTATCTGGAACGCCGCAATCGCGAGGAGAAAAGCGAAGGCGGCGGACCGACTACCGCCGCAGGAAGTCGAGGAAGTGGTAGTCGTGGTCCGGCGTGTAGGTCCGAAACAGGAGGCTGTTCGTGAGGACGGACACCGACGACAGCGCCATCGCGCCCGCGGCGAACACCGGCTGGAGGAGGCCGAGCGACGCGAGCGGAATCATCGCGGTGTTGTAGCCGAGCGCCCAGAACAGGTTCTGTTTGATTTTGGCGAGCGTCCCCGCGGAGATGCGGATGGCCTTCACCACGTCGAGCGGGTCGTCGCGCATGAGCGTCACGTCGGCGGCCTCGATGGCCACGTCGGTGCCGGAGCCGAGCGCCGTGCCGACGTACGCGGCGGCGAGCGCGGGCGCGTCGTTGACGCCGTCGCCGACCATCATGACGCTCGTCCCGTCGACCTGCAGAGACTCGACCGCGTCGGCCTTGTCCTCGGGGAGGACGCCCGCGCTGACGTTCTCGGGGTCGATGCCGACCTGCTCGGCGACGGCGCGGGCGGTGCGCTCGTTGTCGCCGGTAATCATGTGGACGGTCACGTCGCGGTCGCGGAGCGCGGCGACGGCCTCGGCGGCCGACTCCTTGATTTCGTCCGCGTCGGCGACGACGCCCGCGAGGTCGCCGTCGACCGCGACGAGCATCGCGGTCTTGCCCTCGCCTTCGAGGTCGCGGAGCGCGTCTTCGGCCGGCGCGGGGTCGACGCCCGCCTCAGAGAGGAGTTTGCGGTTGCCGACGAGGACGGTCTTTCCCTCGACGGTCGCGCGAATCCCGTGGCCGGGAACGTTCTCGAAGTCCGCCGGCTCCGCGAGGTCGAGGCCGCGGTCTTCCGCACCGGAGACGATGGCGCGGGCCAGCGGGTGCTCGCTGTTGCGCTCGGCCGAGGCGGCGTACCGGAGCACGGCGTCCTCGTCGAGCGTCCCGTCGTCGGCGGTGACGACGCCGGAGCCGTCGGCGGCGGGGCCGACGGCGACCACGTCGGTCAGCGTCATCTCGCCTTTAGTGAGCGTGCCGGTCTTGTCGAAGACGACCGTCTCGACGTCCTTGACGCGTTCGAGCACGTCGCCGCCCTTGAACAGGACGCCGTTTTGCGCGCCGATTGTCGTCCCGACCATCGTCGCGGCCGGGGTCGCGAGGCCGAGCGCGCAGGGGCAGGCGATGAGCACGGCTGAGGCGAAGACGACGACGGCGAACTCGAACGTCGAGACCGCGCCGCCCGCGGCGACCGGACCGCCCGCGACGAGTCCCCAAAGCGGGAGCGACCGGATGAAGCCGGAAAGCGCCTCGGGGAAGAGGAACCAGACGACGCCCCACAGGAGGGCGTTGGCGATGACCGCGGGCACGAAGTACGCCGAGATGCGGTCGGCGAGGTTCTGAATCTCGGGTTGGCGGCCCTGCGCCTCCTTGACGAGCGAGACGATCTGCTGGATGGCCGTCTCGGAGCCGACCTTGGTCGCTTCGACCACGAGGACGCCGTTTTGGTTCACCGTCGAGCCGACGACCTCGTCGCCTTCGGCCTTCGAGACGGGGACGGACTCGCCGGTGACCATGGACTCGTCGACCGCGGAGTCGCCGTCGACGACGACGCCGTCGGTCGGAATCTTCTCGCCGGGGCGGACCTTCATGCGGTCGCCGACCTCGACCTCGTCGAGGGGAATCTCGCGTTCGGTCCCGTCGTCGTCGACGAGCGTCGCGGTGTCGGCTTCGAGTTCGAGGAGGGTCCGGAGCGCCTCCGACGCCTGTCCCTTCGAGCGCGCTTCGAGGTAGTTCCCGAGCGTGATGAACACCAAGATGAGCGCGGCGGTGTCGAAGTAGAGACTACCGGCGAGGAGGCCGCTGAGGACGGCAATCGAGTAGACGTACGCCGTGGACGACCCCATGGCGATGAGCACGTCCATGTTGGCGGTGCGGTTCCGGACGAGCGCCGTGTAGGAGTTCTCGTAGAACTCGCGGCCGAGGAAGACCTGCACCGGCGTGGCGAACGCGAAGCCGACCCAGCCGACCGGGACGCCGGTGCCGGGTATCGTCTCGGGGAGGCCGCCGCCGAACAGTTCGACCGCCAGCATCGCCAAAAGCGGGAGCGACAGCGCCGCGCCGAACAGCGTCAGGCGCTTCTGTCGACGAATCTCCTCGTTGCGGGCGGCGTCGCGGGCGTCCTCTGCGTCTCCCTCGTCGTCGCCGTCGTCTTCGCGAATCGGCGTGTAGCCGGCGTCTTCGACCGCCCGATACATGTCGTCGAGGCTCGCGTCGGCGGGGTTGTAGGTGACGTGCGCCTCGTCGGTGGCGAAGTTGACTTCGGCGGCGACGACGCCCGGAACCGACTCCAAGGACTTCCGGTTCGCGTCGGCGCAGTTCGCACAGCTCATCCCGGTGATGCCGATGGTTCGGGTCTCCGAGAGCGCCTCGTAGCCGGCGTCCTCGATGGCGTCGTATATTTCGCCGAGCGATACCTCCTCGGGGTCGTACTCCACCGACCCCTCGTCGGTGGCGAAGTTGACGCTGGCGCTCGTCACGCCGTCGAGCGCCTCCAACGCCTCGCCGACGGTGCGCGAGCAGTTCGCGCAACTCATTCCGCGGATGTCTAAATGGGCCGTTCGGCTACTCATCTCACCTAGACGTACGTGCCCCTTGCTTACCTCGGTTGCCCCTTCAGAACCGAACGTCCGAGAGGGGCGGAACTTTAGATTCGAAACCGGCGGGTTCGACGCTCGGTCGCCGCCAGCACCGCCCGACCGTCGCCCGCCCGCTCAGTCGTCGTTCGCGCCGGCTTCGAGGCGGTCGTATCGGTCTTCGAACCGGCCGAGACAGGACGAACAGCAGAAGTGGTAGAGCGACCCGCCGATGCGGGCGCTCTCGCCCTCGCTCGTCACCGTGTTGCCGCACTCGGCGCATTCGAGGGCGAAGCCGGTCCCGTTGACCGTCGGCGTCCACTCGGCGGACTCCACGAGGCTCACCTCGTAGTCGCGGACCCGCGAGAGGTCGACGAGCTCGTCCAACTGGGCGCGGACGGACCCTCCGTCGAGTCGGGCGTGGGCGGTCACTTCCCCGTCGGCCGCGACGAACAGGTGTTGGACCGGGTCGGCCGCGCGGAGGGCGTCGCGGACCTCGTCGACGAACTCCGGGCGGACGGTGAGCCTGACGAGGACGGGCGTCCCGCCCGAGAGCGTCGACTGGTCGAGGTCGACGGTGAAGCGGCGGATGATGCCCTCCTCGCTGAGGCGGTCGATGCGGTCGGAGACCGCCGGCGCGGAGAGTCCGACTTCGGCGGAGATGTCGCTGAACGGTCGGCGGGCGTCTTCGGCGAGGAGTTCGAGGATGTGGAGGTCGGTTTCGTCGAGCGCGCGCATGGTCACGTTTAGCACTGCGATGTCATAGGTGTTCCCCGCGTTCGGCTTTGGATTCGAAAGCCGACACCGGTGGTTCGGCGAACCGACGAAAGGGAAATCCACTAAATCGAGAAGCCCCTATCTCGAACCGTATGCCGACAACCCTCACCGTCACCGGGATGACCTGCGAACACTGCGAACAGCGCGTCGCCGACGCCCTCGCCGGCGTCGACGGCGTCGAGGACGCGACCGCCGACCGCGAGGCGGAGCGCGCGACCGTCGAAGGCGACGCCGACGCCGACGCCCTCGTCGCGGCCGTCGAAGACGCGGGCTACGACGCGAGCGCCTGAACCCGAGGCGACGACGGGCCGGACCCCGCGAGCGGGCTCGAACGATGAAGACTCGAAGAATCGGACGGCGCGACCGACAAGTCGGTTCGACGCGCCGACCTGAACGGTTTTAGCCGGCGACCCGCTACGCTCGACCATGCACGCGCGGTCGTGGGCGACCGTCCTGTTCGCGCTCGCCATCGGGCTCCTCCTCGCGCTCGGCGTCGTTCGACTCGCCGCCGGCGACACCGGGGACTTCGCTCGAAACGCCGGAATCGCCGCCCTGCTGACGATTTTCGCCGTCGCGCTGGTCAGGGACTGGGAGTCGAGCGCGGAGTGAACCGGCGGGCGGCGAGTCGGAGTTGTGCCGGTCCCGCGGCGAACTGTCATCCGCCTGTCTTTCACTTCGGCTGTAGGCGGTTACAAGAGGCCGCGGTTCCAACCCCGTCTGTGTCTCCACCGAGCGACGACGACTTTCGCACGCACTCCCCCACCGCCCCGATAGACGACACGCCCACCGTCTCGTGTTCGCGTTGCGGCGAGGAGTGGGACCTCTCGTACGAACTGGACGAGCTACAGCTGGGGAACCAGTCGGTCGAGCAGTTCGCGCTCGACCATCGCCGCCACACCGGTCACTTCCCGGACGACGTCTCGCCGTGGGTCGTCAGCTGTCGGCGGTGTCCCGACGGCGAGCAGTTCCTCTCCGAGGCCAGCGCCCGCCGGTGGGCCCGCGCGCACGCCCGCCACACGCGACACGAGGTGTCGATGGACCACGCCGACGACGACGGGGTCGTCATCACGCCCGAGTGAGGCTCGGCGGCGTCCGGTTAGTCGCGCCGCTGGCGCGTGGTCAGTCACCGCCGCCGGTGTCGGTCGCCGGCCGCGCGGCCGGCGGGACCGGCGACCCGAAGTCGAGACGCATCTTCGTGTCCGCGCTCGGTGCGGGGACCGCTTCGAACCCGAGTTCGCGGTAGACGTGGACGGCCCGCTGATTCTCGGGGGCGACGTGGAGCACGAGCGCCTCGCGGTCGGCGTCCGCGGCGTCGGCGAGCGCGTGACGACAGAGCTCGGTTCCGATGCCGCGGTCGTGGCTGTCCTGATGGACGAACACCGCAAGCTCCGGCTCCGGGTCGTCGCTCGCGACGTACGCGGCGTGGCCGACGATTCCCGCGTCGGCGACGGCGACGAAGTTGCGGCCGCGCTCGACGAGCGTCGAGAGCCACGCGGCGATGTGCGCCTCGTCCGCCGGCGGCAGTCCCATCGACCGAGCGTCGGGGTCGTAGTCGCGGTACATCTCTCCGAGGGCGTCCCGGTCGGCTTCGTCGTACAGGCGGACGACGAGCGCCCGGCCGTCCTCGCTGACGAACCGCGGGCACCGCGGGGGACAGTGCGGCGTCCCGGCGCAGCGACTCGCGTCCCAGACGCCGTCGGCACCGCTCGTGCCGTCGGCACCGGCTGAACTGTCCGCTTCTGCCATACCGAGAACGCGTGGCCACGACCCTTGAGGGCGGTCGCCGATTCCCAGATTCCGAGGACTCGAAAATCGGTCCGGGTTTATACCTTCCCGGCGGCCCACGCTTCACATGTGAGGTGACAGACGATGGCCGCAACCGGCGAAATCGAGATGCTGGGGAACCGGATGGAGTTCGACTACGCCGAGGGCGTCACCGGCTACGTGCTCGTGTTCGCCCGGCTCGTCACGGGGTACTGGTTCCTCCACGCGGGGGTGACGAAGTACCTCGCCGCCGAGCCGTTTAACGCGGGCGGCTGGCTCGTCAACGGCACCACCGGCGCACCCGGTCCGGTCCACGCGTTCCTCGCGTGGGTCGGCCAGACGCCGGTGATGCTCGAATTCACGAACTTCATGGTCCCGCTGGGCGAGACGCTCATCGGGTTCGCGCTCGTCACCGGGGCCGCGGTCCGCCTCGCCGCCGCCGGGGGGACGTTCCTCATGACGTTCTTCTACCTCGGCAACGCCGAGTGGGGTCACGGGCTGGTCAACGGCGACCTGCTGGGGCTCGTGATGTTCCTCGTCGTCGGCGCGCTCGCGGCGGGCCGCATCCTCGGCCTCGACGCGTACCTCGAAGAGATGGAGTTCGTCCGCCGTCGGCCCGCGCTCAAGTACCTCCTCGGTTGAGGGGGACGCCCCGGCCGCGTTCGCCGCCGTTTCTCTCGGCCGGTATCGTCGAATATTCGCGTTCGTGAGCCTTCCTCCGGGGTATTTCGAAGCGTGCCGGCACGTTTAGGAGTCCCTAAAATCCGAAAGTGGTTTATTGTATTAGGGACGCCTAAAACGTATGAACGAAGACGGAGTCGACTTCGACCACGCGTTTCGACGGGCTGTTCTCACGGGGGCGGTCTGAGCCGTGACCGCCCGAGGCACCGACTCCGACTCCGACCTCGACTCGGCGGACGTGGTCGTCGTCGGCGGGGGTCCCTCCGGATGCGCCGCGGCCGTCTTCACCGCGCGGTACGGCCTCGACACCGTCGTTTTCGACCGGGGCAACGCGGCCTTGCGTCGGTGTGCCTACCTCGAAAACTACCTCGGCTTCCCCGCCGGAATCGGCGTGGACACCTTCACCGCGCTCGTGCACGAACACCTCGCCGAGGTCGGCGCTGACTACGTCGCGGACATGGTCGTCTCGGTCGAGCGACCGGGCGACGAGAGTGAGGTCACGGACGCGAGCGAGGCCGAGTCGGACGCGGACGACGCCGACGCCCCCCGCTTCGTCGTCCGCACGCAGGAGGGTCGCCGGGTCGAGGCCGACCACGTCGTCGCCGCCGCGTGGTACGACGGCGACTACCTCCGCGGCCTCGACGACGACGACGCGATGTTCGAGGAACACGACCACCACGGCGAGGTCCACGAGCACTTCGATTCCGACTACGCCGACGACGACGGGCGGACCCCCGTCGAGGGACTGTACGTCGCCGCGCCCTCGGGCGCTCGGAACGCGCAGGTCGGCATCGCCGCCGGACAGGGCGGTCACGTCGCCCGGTGTCTCATCGAGGACCGCCGGCGCGAGCGGGGCTTCCCCGGCGACCTCGCGCGCCACTACGACTGGCTCCGCGCCGACACCGAGTTCCAAGGCGAGTGGGGCGACCGCGACCGCTGGCGCGAGTGGTTCGACGGCGAGGTGCCGGACGACGCCGACCTCGACGACGAGCGCCTCGCGGAACTCCGCGAGTCCTACATCGACCGGGCGTTCGACACCCGTCGGACCGACCGCGAAGTCGAGGCCGCGGAGTCCCGCGGTATCCGGCGACTCGTCGAGACAATCGGCACCGAACGCGTCCTCGACGCGCTTCCCGACGAGGCGCTCGCTGACTACCTCGACGGGCGCGAACTCGGAGGTGTCGAGCAGTGAGCGGGACGACGCCGACAGAGCGCTCGTCCGAGTCGGCGCTGACCCGGCTGTTCGGCTGGATCGACGGCTCGCTCCTGTCGCTTTGTCTCGCCAGCCTCGTCGTCGTCGTGGCCGGCGGCCTCGTGCAGGTCAGTTTCGGCGCGTTCTCGATGACCATCGGCGAGGCGTGGCGCGCCGTCTTCGACCCCGCGGTCATCTTCGACCCGCAAGTCTGGCAGGTGTTCCTCCTCGGGGGCGAACTCCCCGACCTCGGTCGCCGGACGCTCATCGTCTGGAACATCCGACTGCCGCGGGTGTTCGTCGCCGTCCTCGTCGGCGCGAACCTCGCGATTTCCGGCGCTATCTTTCAGGCGGTCACCCGGAACGAACTGGCCAGTCCCTTCATCCTCGGCGTCTCGTCGGGGGCGGGACTGCTCATCCTCCTCACGCTCGTCGTCTTCTCGGGGCTCGCGGCGTACCTCCCGCTTCTGGCGGCGCTCGGCGGGATGTTCGCGTTCGTCCTCGTCTACCTCATCGCGTGGAAGAACGGCACGTCGCCGGTCAGACTCGTCCTCGCGGGCGTCATCGTCGGCACCGTCTTCCAGAGCCTCCAGACGGGGCTGTTCTTCTTCGTCGACGACATCGGCGTCGTCCAGTCGGCCATCGCGTGGACGACCGGCTCCCTCACCGGAACCGACTGGGAGCAGGTCCGCATGGCCCTCCCGTGGTCGATTATCGCCGTCACCCTCGCGCTCGCGAGCTCTCGGCAGCTCAACGTCCTGCTCCTCGGCGAGCAGACCGCCCGCTCGCTCGGGATGTCCATCGAGAAGGTGCGGTTCGCCCTCTCGGGCGTCGCGGTCCTCGCGGCCGCGGCGAGCATCGCCGTCGCCGGCATCGTCGGCTTCGTCGGCCTCGTCGTCCCGCACCTCGTCCGGAACGTGGTCGGAAGCGATTACAAGCGCCTCGTCGTCGGCTGTCTGTTCGCCGGCCCGGCGCTGATGGTCGCCGCCGACGTGGGCGCGCGCCTCGCGCTCAATCCGGTTCAGCTCCCGGTCGGAGTCGTCACGGGCCTCGTCGGCGGGCCGTACTTCCTCTATCTCATGCGCAAACAGCAGAACATCGGTGAAGTGTGATGTCGAACCAGCAATCAGAGAACCCCCAACAGATGGCACAACACGGCGAAACGGCCGCTGACGACAGCGGAAACGCGAGCGTCGAAGGTGAGACCGACCGCGAGAGCGCGGTCACCGGCGACGCGCTCGAACTCTCGTACCCGACGAGCGAGGGCCCGGTCGTCGAGTGCGACCGCATCGACATCCCGCGCGGCGAAATCACGGCGCTCGTCGGGCCGAACGGCTCCGGCAAGAGCACGCTCCTGAAGTCGCTCGCCAAACAGCTCACCCCCGACAGCGGGAGCGTCTACCTCGACGGGAAGTCCATCAGCGAGTACGACGACAAGGCGTTCGCCCGCGAGTTGGGGATGCTCTCCCAGCAGCACGACTCGCCCACGTCGCTCACCGTCGAGGACCTCGTCTACCACGGCCGGTACCCCCACCGGAGCTTCTTCGAGCAGGTCAGCGACGACGACCACGAGGCGGTCGAGCGCGCCATCGACCTCGCGGGCGTCGAGCACATCCGCGACAAGCAGATCGGTAACCTCTCGGGCGGACAGAGCCAGCTCGCGTGGATCGCGATGGTGCTCGCACAGGACACCGACGTCCTCCTCCTCGACGAGCCGACGACGTACCTCGACTTGCACCACCAGCTCCGCGTGCTGGAGACGGTCCGCCAACTCAACGAGGAACGCGGCGTGACGGTCGCGGTCGTCCTCCACGACATCGCGCAGGCCGCGCGCTTCGCCGACTACCTCGTCGCCATGCAGGACGGCGAACTGTACGACTGGGGCCCGCCGCGAGAGGTCGTCACCGAGGAGCTCCTCGCCGACGTGTTCCGCGTCGAGGCCGCGGTCAACTACACGCCCGACCCCGAAATCGTCCCGAAGCACTCGCTGTAGCGGGTCGACGCTCTTTCTCGTCCGGACGCGACCCCGCCCGACGGACGGGTCGAGACGGCTCCGACCCGGCCCGGTCCCGAACCCCTACTGGACGGCGAGGATTTCGATGTCGAAGACGAGCGTCTTCCCCGCGAGTTCGTGGTTGAAGTCGACTTCGACCGCGTCGTCGCGGACGGCGGTAACGTCGCCGTGTAGCCCGTTTTCCGCGTGGACGTGGAGGCCGACCTCGGGCTCGTCGCCGACCATCCCCTCGAACGTCTCGGGGTCGTAGGTTCGGATTCGGTCGGGGTCGAACTCGCCGTAGGCGTCTTCCGGCGGGACGGTCACGGTCGCCTCCTCGCCGGCCGACATCCCGACGACGGCCTCGTCGAGCCCCGGAATAATCTGCCCCGCGCCGACGACGAACGTCTGGGGGGCGTAGTCGTCGCGGTCCTTCTCCTGGGCCTCGAACAGGCCGTGTTCGACCGCCACCTCGTACCGCGAGGTGTTGAAGACGGTCCCGTCTTCGAAGCGTCCGACGTACGCGAGCGCGACGCGGTCTCCCGACTCGATTGCCATAGCGGGGGTCGGCGGAGGACGCGCATAAAAGTCGTCATCGAGGCATCCCACCGGGGGTTCGCGTCAGTCCCCCGGACTCATCTTCCGGGCGTGCTGCGGGGGGAGTCGGAGCTCGTCGAGTCCGGGGAGGTGTTCGATGTTGTAGACGACCCGGAGGTCGTCCGTCACTGGGAGGCTGATACACGACAGCCGGACGCCCTGCTCCAGCATCTCCTCGGAGAGGATGTGGTTCGAGGGCATCTTCACCTCGCCGTCGACGACCGCCACCGCGCAGTTCGCACAGGCCCCGCCGCGGCAGGCGAAGGGCCAACTGTGGCCGGCGTCCTCGGCCGCTTTCAGGAGGTTGGTCCGCGGCTCGACGAACACCTCGCCGTAGGCGTCGCCGTCGAGGCCGCTCTCGGCGGCCTTCTCGAACAGGTCGTCGTCGGTGAGCGACCAGCCGCGGTCGGTGAGCACGTCGTAATCGAGGAACTCGACCCGCGCTCCACGCCGGTCGGGTTCGGGCTCCGAGTCGGCGTCGACGCCAGCGCCCTCGCCGCCGGTCCCGTTTTCGGCGTGGCCGTTCCGGGCGGCACCGGCGTCGTGCCGTCCGTTTCGGGCCGCACCCTCGTCGGTCGGGCGTCGGCCGTCCGTCTCAACGGGTTCGAGTTCGTCGCCGGGCTCGTAGCCGCCCCGAATCGCCTCGTAGGCCGTCCGAACCGCCTGAAATTCCTCCGCCGACCCGCCGTGGTCCGGGTGGGCCGACTTCACCCGTCGACGGTACGCGTCGACGAGTTCGTCCTCGTCTGCGTCCGGGTCGATGTCGAGCGTCTCGAACGGGGAGTCCACATCGGGGCTAGTAGGAACTCGCGAGCATAAATCCACGGCCACCGGCCGTCTCGTCGTGGTTTACTCCTCGAACCGCGGTGCGACCACTCGGCCGACCGCGGCCGCGAGCCGCGGCAGTGCCGGTCGCCTCGGCGCGAGCGCGGGACGAACGCGAGTCAGTCGGCGGTGCGCTCGTGGATGGGGACGCTCGCCAGTCCGACCGCGTTCGACGTCGCGGAGACCGAAAGCGTCGCGTGCCAGCCCCCCTCGGTCGGCGTGACGTGCAGGGAGACGGGCTTCCACGACGACGCCCGGCGGTAGAGTTCGACGACGACCGGCAGCACCGGGAGCCGGCCCTCGCGCGCCGAGAGGGCGTAGCCTTCGAGGGTCAGTTCCGTGGCCCTCGTCGTCGCGTCCGGGCCGGGTCGCCACGGCGAACAGGTGTACGATTCCACGAGGTCGAGCCGTTCCATCTCCGCCAGCGTCGCCGCCAGTGCCCCCGTGGAGCCGGGCCGCGACGCGAGGTACGAGGCGGCGCGTTCGAGCACGTCAGCCTGCTCGGCCGACCCGAGATGGACGTGGAGCGCGGTCGCCATGCTCTCCAACAGGCGCAGACAGAGGTCGTCCGCGCTGGCCATCGTCTCCGCGAGGTCGAAGTACGCGTCCATCACCGCGGTCTCGACCGCCCGGTGGCCGGCGTCCACGAGCGCCTCGAACACCGCCGCCGCGACCCGGTGACAGAACTCGACCCGCTCGGCGCGGTCGCCGCCGTCGGCGCACTCCGCGCGGCCGTCCGCGTCGGGTCCGAGGTCGCGGGGGGGTTTCGGGAGTCCGGGCGTCGCCCCGGCGGTCGCCCACCCCTCTGCGGTCGCGCCCGTGTTCGCACTCGCGCTCGCGCCGCCGAACCCCGGACGCTCCTCGTGCTCCGAGACGATGAGGTCGTAGTACGGGACGTTCGGGTCGTACCGCCGGAGGGCGGAGCGATATCTCCTCGCCGCGCGCGCGGCGGCCTCCGCGGTCGTGCGGTCCTCGAACCGGAGGCCGTCCACCGGAACGGGGCGTTCGCCGGTCCGTCCGCAGACGAGTTCGTAGCTCCCGTCGTCGCTCGCAAGCGATTCGATGTGGGTCCGAATCTGGGTGAGTGTCGTGCCGACCATGATGTGTCAGTGCGTCGGTTCGCGGGCCGTCGCCGACGCCGCGGTCCGTTCGTCGCTCGCTCGACACATTGTTTAGGCTAACCTAAAACGTGTCGGTTCGAGCGGTCGGTCGGGAACGGTTCGGGCCGTTCGCCGCGGCGTCCGGTTCCGCACCGCGACCCGGCGCGCCCTGTTTCGAGAGGCCGCCCGCGACGCGACCTCTCTCAGCCGTCTGCCCGCGCTAACGCGCCCGAGTCGCTCGTTTTCGGTTCGAATTTGGGTCTAATTTGTGCCCCTCTCGGGGGCAACTCTGCGTCGAGTTCGGCGAATCGTTATCCGCGGGAACGCGACTAGATTAGGTAGACGATGCAACTCACGGACTGTGGGACGAACACGCTCGCGGCCGACCGGAAGACGACCGAGGCGGTCGAGCGACCATGACGAACTACAGCGGGGGCAAGCAGGCGCTGCGGCAGACGGCGACAGATGCACGTCACGAACACCGACACGGCGGCCCCGGAACCCAGATGCGGCGGCTGTTGTGGTGGCTCGTCGGCGGGACCCGCGGCGGGAAAAACCGCCTCAGAATCATTCGCGCACTGCACGAGCGGCCGCTGAACACGAATCAGCTCTCGAACGAACTCGATCTGAACTACAAGACCGTCCAGCACCACCTGGAGATGCTCACGGACAACGGCGTCCTCACCACGAGCGGTGAGGAGTACGGCAAACTGTTCTTCCTGACGCCCAAGATGGACGACAACCTCGACCTCTTAGACGACATCGCAGAGCGAACCGCGTTCGACGACGGCGACTGAGGCGACGCCGCGCGGTGTCTCCGGCCTCGCTTCGCCTCGAACTCCTTTCCCGCCCGCGGCGCGAACTCGGTGAGAGTTGTGCCTCATCTGGCCCCGAATTGGCCGTAAGTTCGGAAATCGAATTTCACCTCGCGGCCCGCACCCCGAGCCATGAGTTCCGATAGTGCACCCTCCAAGCGGGACCGACTCGAACAGTACCTCTCGACGCGCGCCTCGGAGGGCGCGTTCTACTTCAAGAGCAGACACATCACCGACGAGGTCGGACTGTCTTCGAAGGAAATCGGGTCGCTCGTCGAGTTGCTCCAGCGCGAGGCCGAGGCGCTCCACATCTCGCGGTGGGGGTACGCCCGCAGCACCTCGTGGTACGTCGAACCCGCCGACTGAGTTGCGAAGGCGCTCGACTGACGGCGTCGCAAAAGAATGTTGGTGGGGTTCCGGCCCGAAGTGGCAGGGCAACCGGGTCCGAGGCGGTGTGCAAGTCCGGGCCGACGGGGAGACGGGGAACGCGGCGGCCGACGACCGACCGAGCGACCGAGGGGCGGTGCTCGGTGGACGCGGCGCGCCGCCGACAGGGTCCGTCACAGAGAGGGGAGTTCTGTTCCCCGTCTTCGAATGAGCTAACGGTGAAATAGCGCTTTTCCGAACTTCGGGACAACACCGACCGAACTCCGGCCGAACTCCGTTCGGATTACACCCAATTCTCGCTCGCGGCGACCCGCGACTCGGTCACGACGCGTCGTCGGCGTCTTCGCCCGGCCTGTAGAACGTCCGGTGGAACATCTTGTAGGAGTCGGTGATGGGGACGATGGTGTAGGTGTCGACCACGTCGCTGTCTTGGAGGAGTTCGCGGACGTAGCTGTTGATGCTACTCAGGGAGGACTGCCAGACGCGAATCAGCAGGTCGTACTCGCCGATGCACTCGGCGACTTCGTACACCAACCCCTCGTCGAGGAGCCGCTCGATGAACGCCGTTATCTCGTCGTTCGTGGAGTGGCTGTCGTAGGAGATATGGACCTCGGCGTAGGGATAGTTGGCCGCCCGAAAGACCAACAGCGCGAAGATTTCGAGAATGCCGTCCTCTTGGAGCATCTTCCGTCGCCGCCGCGCGGCCGTCCGAGAGAGCCCGACGCGGTCGGCCAACTCCGTGTCCGAGATACGCCCGTCTTTGTTCAACTCGCGGAAGATGCGGACGTCCTTTTTGTCCATCCGGTCTTCGAGAAGCTCGACAACGCGCGGGTCCTCCATCCACTCCTGCGAATCGGGCATTGCTAGTCTCACGGTTATACCGCTTAGCTTCATATATATGAATGTTTCCTCGAAATCTCCGAATTGGATACAGTATGTGAACGAATCGTTTACTCGCGCCAAGGCGGCGGACGACCGAAATCGCAGGCCGTCGGTGGAACGCGCGTTCAGGCCCCCAAACACTTTTACTCCGCGTTCACGGAGGGTGACGACATGGTTCGCGGAAAAATCAATCGAACGAACAAGGCCCTCGCAGATTGGGCCGACATCCTCACTGAAATCGACGAGGTCTCGGCGGAACTCGAAGATTCCGGCTGGGAGACGCTCGTCCTTCACCCGGGAGACGTTTCCACGACGGACGCGGCGGCGGCCGCCGACTCCGGATTCCGGCTTCTCGTTCCGGATTCAGAACTCGAAGCCCTCGAATCGACAGTTTCTGGCCCTGATGCGGCGTTCGAACAGTTCGAGGTCTACCGCGCCCGCGACACCAACGTCCGAATCTTCGTCGTCGTCGTGAAATCCGAGGAAACGATGGAAGCGGTCCTCTATCCCGTGTTTTACGACGCCGACACCGACTCGTCGTTCGTCGAAACGCTCCGGACCGAATCCGAGATTCGGACGACGGTGAGCGACCTCGGAAACAGTCGCCGCTGTTCGTTCCGACACACCGAACCCGGCCTGTTTCTCCCCCAGTAACTGCCCGCGGGGTCGCTGATTCCGTCTCGTCCCCGACCGCTCTCGCCGCGACGTTCTCGTGATTGACGAGCCGAGTCTGTCCACTATTCTCACGATTAGCTGTGCATATTCGATCTCTATCGGGGAAGCCAAGACCGAATCGGCTTCTATATCTTCTCATGGGGTGTATTCGTCCATATCTGTGGGTTCTCGGTTCTCTCCAATATTATTACGAACTTACAATTAGATGAATCAACTTCTTTTATAGACGATATGTTCAATCACTAGGAAAGCTTTATACGAATGGGGTATCCACAAACCTCCATGCCAACCGGCAACATAGAGCGCAGAAAACTGCTGAAACTCATCGGTGCGGGCGCGACGAGTGTCGCGCTCGCGGGCTGTCAGGGGACCCAGCAGACCGAGACGAGCGACGGGAGTTCCGGGAGCGACTCGACTGCGACCGAACAGACGAGCGACGGCGGAAGCGGCGGAAGCGGCGGCAACGACTTCCACTTCATCGCCGGGCAGGTGTTCGGGACGCTCGACCCCGCAGAGCAGGTCGACTACACGCAGGGGCTCGCGGCGCAGAACCTCTACGACGAACTCATCACGGTCGACGCCGAGACGCTCCAGCCGACCGCCCACATCGCCGAGAGCTGGGACACCGAAGACGAGGGCCAGACGTGGGTGTTCACCCTCCGCGACGACGTGACGTTCTCCGACGGCACGCCGCTGACCGCCGACGACGTGGCGTACTCGCTCACCCGGATGCTGGAACTCCAGCGCGGCTACTCGTCGTTCTGGCTCGACTACCTCGACCCCTCGAACATCTCCGTCCGCGACGAGCAGACGGTCGCCTTCGAGTTCAATCAGGCGTACGGGCCGGCGCTGGCGACGTTCGTCCAGTTCTACATCGTCAACAGCGCCGTCGTCCAAGAGAACGAACAGGACGGCGACTACGGGAACGCCTACCTCCAGAGCAACTCCGCCGGGTCGGGCGCGTACGTCCTCGACGACTGGGAGCAGGGGAACTCCATCGAGGCGACCGCCTACGAGGACTACTGGAAGGGCTGGAGCGAGGACAGCTTCGACACGTTCCGCTCGACGGTCATCACCGAGGAGTCCACCATCAAGACGACGATGCAACAGGGCGAAGGCGACATGACCGACCAGTACATGGGCACGCAGGCGTACGCCGAGATGGACTCGTACTCCAACGTCCGCGTCCCCGAGGTGCCGCAACTGCAGTTGTTCCACTTCCCGCTGAACTGCCGGAAGGCACCGACCGACGACATCAACGTCCGGAAGGCCATCGCCTATGCCTTCGACTACGACAGCGCCGTCAACGACATCATCGGCGGCGGCGGCGTCGCGGCCGGGCCGGTCCCCCGTCAGATGGCGGGCCACAACGGCGACCTCGTCCCGATGGAACAGGACCTCGACAAGGCCAAGGAGTTCCTCGACAGGGCGGACTACTCCGTCGAGGAAATCAACGAAATCGGCCTCGAACACGTCGTCGTCGCCGGCACCGAGCTCCAGCGCCAGATGGGGCTTCTCAATCAGGCCGGGCTGAACGAACTCGGCATCGACCTCGAAATCAACCCGCTTCAGTGGGCCCGCCTCACCGACCGCGCGACGAGCGCCGAGTCGACCGCCCACATGACGAACATCTTCCACACGGCGAAGATGCCGTCGCCGGACAGCCACACCTACCTGATGTACCACCCCTCCTCGTTCGGGTCGTACATCTCCCAGTCGTGGTACTCCACCGACGAAATCGCGGCCACCCTCGAAGAGGCGCGCAAGTCCACCGACCTCCAGAGCCGGCTGGAGAAGTACGAGGAGGCGCAGGCGCTCATCGTCGAGGGCATGCCCAGCGTCTACATCGCCAACCCGCCGTACCGCATCGGCATCAACGAGAACGTCGAGGGCTGGCAGTACCGCGGCGTGATGTCGTTCGACTGGGACGTCCACTCGATGACTCGGAGCGGCGAGGGTCGCGCGGAGTAGCCGCCCGACGACTTCCGACGCCCCGCCTCGGGCCGTCTTTCCAACTCACCAATGTCATACGTAGATTACCTCGTTCGGCGCGCAATCCACTCGGTCCCCGTCATCTTCGGGCTGTCAGTGCTCATCTTCCTGATATCCCGCGTGATTCCGGGCGACCCCGTTCGGTTGGCGCTCGGACCGGAAGCAACTGACCAGCAAGTCGCGGCACTCCGCGCCGAGATGGGCCTCGACCAGCCCCTGCCGATGCAGTACGTCGACTGGCTCGTCGGCGTCGTGCAGGGCGACTGGGGGATGTCGCTCCGGACGAACAACAACGTCTTTTCCGACATCGTCGCTCGCCTGCCCGCGACGCTCGAACTGACCGTCGTCACGCTGTTTTGCGCCGTTCTGTTGGCGATTCCGTTCGGCGTCGTCGCCGGCACCAACAAGGACCGCTGGCAGGACCACCTCTCGCGCATCACCGCCCTGTTCGGCGTGTCGATGCCGCGGTTCTGGGTCGCTATCGTCCTGCAAATCGTCTTCGTCGTCAGCCTCGGACTGTTGCCCCTCTCGGGGCGACTCAGCGACGGCGTCGCTCCCCCGCCGGCGGTCACGCGCCTGTATCTGGTCGACAGCCTCATCGCCGGCCAGTTCGGGACGTTCCTCGACGCGGCCACGCACCTCCTGTTGCCGACCGTCGCGCTCGGCCTCGCCACGCTGGCGCAGGTGATGCGGCTCATCCGCTCGGACATGATCGACGAACAGCGCAAGGACTACGTCCTCGCCGCGCGGGCCTACGGCCTTCCGAACGCCCTCATCGAATACAAGTACATGCTCCAAAACGCCTTTACGAGTTCACTCACGGTGGTCGGCCTCGCGTTCGGCTTCCTCCTCGGGAACGCGTTCCTCGTGGAGATCGTCTTCGCGTGGCCGGGGATGGCGCGCTACGGCGTCCAGGCCATCCTCTATCAGGACTTCAACGCCATCGTCGGCGTCACCATCGTGGTCGGTATCGGCTTCGTGACCGCCAACTTCGTGGTCGACCTGCTGTACGGTTACCTCGACCCGCGGGTGCGGCTGGAGGAGGGATAGCCGTGTCCACGAAGACCTCCATCCCGTTTCTCGACACCGAGAGCGCCGCCCGGAAAGAGCGGATTCGACAGCTCAAACGCGGCTTCCGCACCTTCGCGGGCAACAAGCTCTCGCTCGTCGGACTGGCGATGATTCTGACGCTCATCATCGCGGCGCTTCTCGCGCCGTACATCGCGCCGTTCCCCGAACACGCCGGCGCGGGCGTCTACTTCGACCAGGCGAGCGAGCCGCCGAGCGCGACGCACCTGATGGGCACCGACACGACCGGCCGCGACATCTTCAGCCGCGTCCTGTTCGGCGCGCGCCTGTCGCTCCTGATGAGCGGTATCGTCCTCTCTATCGCCATCTCCATCGGCGTGACGCTGGGCCTCATCGCGGGCTACCTCGGCGGGACGACGAACACCGTCATCATGCGGGTGACGGACATCTTCCTCGCCATCCCGCCCACGCTCCTCGCCATGGCGGTGGTCGCCGCGACCGGCGCGTCGCTGTTCAACGTCATGGTCGCAATCGCCTTCTCGTGGTGGTCGTGGTACGCCCGCCTCGTGCAGGGCGAGGTGCTCTCGATAAAGGAAGACGAGTTCATCGAGTCGAGCCGGGCGCTCGGCTCGGGGTGGGTGCGGACGACGTTCAGGGAGATTCTCCCGAACGTCGTCAGCCCCATCACGGTCAAGGCGACCCTCGACATGGGATTCGTCATCCTCGTCGGCGCGGGCCTGTCGTTCCTCGGCCTCGGCGCGCAACCGCCGACGCCGACGTGGGGCGCGATGATCGCGCAGGGCCGCAACTACGTCACGAGCTTCTGGTGGATCGCCGTGTTCCCCGGACTGGCGATTTCCTTCGCCGTCCTCGGGTTCAACTTCATCGGCGACGGCCTGCGCGACGTGCTCGACGTGGAGGTGGACTGAGATGGGTGAGCCCATCTTGGAGGTGAAGAACCTCCACGTCCACTTCGAGACCCACGACGGGACGGCCGAAGTGATAAACGGCATCGATTTCACCATCGAGCGCGGCGAAACCGCGGCGCTCGTCGGCGAGACGGGCTGTGGCAAGAGCGTCACCGTGAAGTCCATCATGGGACTGCTCCCCTCGGCGACCATCCCCGAGGGCGAGATTCGCTACAAGGGCGAGGACGTGCTCTCTCTCTCCGACGCCGAGCGCCACTCGCGGCGCGGCAAGGAGATGAGCATGATAATGCAGGACCCGATGACGAGTCTCAACCCCGTCCTGACGGTCGGCGAGCAGATGATGGACGTGTTGAAGTGGCAGGGGCGGCCGCGGCTGTCGCTGTCGAAGCTCGTCCGCGACGCGCTGTCGACCGGTTCGAAGGCCGAACACCGGGAGCGGGCCATCGAGATGCTCGGCGAGGTCGAAATCTCGGCCCCCGAGCGCGTCTTCGAGAGCTACCCGGTCGAACTCTCCGGGGGGATGCGCCAGCGCGTCCTCATCGCCATCGCGCTCCTGTCGGAGCCGGACCTGCTCATCGCCGACGAACCGGGCACCGCCCTCGACGTGACGACCGAGGCGAAGGTGCTCGACCTCCTCGACGAACTCGTCGAGGAGCGCGACACGAGCGTCCTCTACATCACCCACGACCTCGGCGTCGCCCGCGAGGTCAGCGACCGCATCAACGTGATGTACGCGGGCGAAATCGTCGAGCAAGCGCCGACCGCCGACCTGTTTGCGAACCCCCAGCACCCCTACACCCGCGGGCTGTTGGAGAGCATCCCGACGCTGTCGACCGGCATCGGCGACGGCATCGAAGGGCACCTGCCCGACTACACGGACCCGCCGGTCGGCTGTCGGTTCGTCGAGCGCTGTCCGCACGCGGAGCCGGCCTGTTACGACGCGTACCCGTACCCGCGGCAGACCGGCTCAGACCACGCGACCGCGTGCCATCTGTTCGACGGCCCGCCCGCCCGCGAGCGCCACGAATCGCTCGCCGCCGACCCGGTTGACATCGGCACCGCGCCGTGGCTGGTCGCCGGCGGCGACGCCCCGGGAGACGTCTCAGCAGACGGGGGGACGGACCAATGAACGACTCAGCGTACACGACCGACTCGACGGCGGCGGCACAGCGCGACCGGGACCTCGACGACCCGATGGTCACGGTCGAGAACCTCAAGAAACACTTCCCGCTGTTCGAGGGTATCCTCCAGAAGAAGGCGGGGGAGGTCCGCGCCGTCGACGGCGTGAGCTTCTCCATCGCGGAGGGCGAGACGTTCGGCCTCGTCGGCGAGTCCGGCTCCGGCAAGACGACGACCGGCCGGTCGATGCTCCGCCTGACGGAGCCGACGAGCGGGCGGGTCGAAATCGACGGCCAGAACGTCGTCGACCTCTCCGACGGCGAGCTCAAGCGGTTCCGCCGGAACATGCAGATCGTCCATCAGGACCCGTCTTCGAGCCTCAACCCCCGCCACCGCGTCAAGTCGATCATCGAGGCACCCCTGAAGATTCACGACTACGGCGACTCCGAGGCCCGGCTCGAACGGGTCGAGGAACTCTTGGACATGGTGGACCTCCCGCGGGAGTTCATGTACCGCTACCCCGGACAGCTCTCGGGCGGCCAGAAACAGCGCGTCGGCATCGCCCGCGCGGTCGCGCTCAACCCGAAGTTCGTCGTCCTCGACGAGCCGACGAGCGCGCTCGACGTGAGCGTGCAGGCCCGCATCATCAACATCCTCGAAGAGATACAGGCGGAGTTCGGCATCACCTACCTGTTCATCACCCACGACCTCTCGCTCCTGAAGAACGTCGCCGACCGCATCGGCGTCATGTACCTCGGGCGGCTCGTCGAGGTCGGCGACGTGGACTCGGTGTTCGGGTCGCCCCAACACCCCTACAGCCGGGCGCTCCTCTCCGCCATCTCGACCATCAGCGAGGAGGACGAACTGGCGAAGCCCGACCGAATCACGCTCGACGGCGAGGTGCCGGACCCGAGAGAAAAGCCCAGCGGCTGTGCGTTCCGGTCGCGCTGCGCCCACGAGTTCGACGCCTGCGCGGTCGAGGAACCCGAACTGTACGAGCGCGGCCCGGACCAGGTCGCGCGGTGTTTCCTCCACGACGACCGGTTCGAGGAGGGAGCGGAGTGGGAATGACCGGGGAGCGCACAGACCGTCTCGCCGCCCTCCGGCGGGCGCGACGGAACCGCCCGTGGACCGACGAACTGCTCCGGTCGTGCGCGTCGGACCCGGCGGCGTTCAAGGCCGCCCAGCCGGCGTGTTCGGCCTGCGACCGGCCGTGCCGCGACGACGAGGTCTGCGCCACGGCGGTCGCGAAGTCCGACGGGCTGTTCGAATCGATGGGCCGCGACCAGACGTACCACCTGCTCGCGGCGGGCATGAAGCGACTCCGGGCGCGGGGGACCGCGACGCTTCGCAACGCCGACAGACAGCGGCCGAACGCCTTCCTCAGCGCGACGGCCGACGACGCAGACACCCCCGAGGCACCCCAATGACGACAGACGACACGCGGACGATAACGGCGGAATGGGTCGAAGACATCGCGGTCGGCGGCGCGGTCCTCGGCGGCGGGGGCGGCGGCTCGCTGACCAAGGGCATCGAGTTCGGCGAACTCGCCGTCGAGTACGGCCGGCCGACAATCGTCTCGGTCGCCGACCTCGACCCGACGGACGTGGTGCTGACCGTCAGCGGCGTGGGCGCGCCCGCCGCGACGGAGAGCCACGTCGACCCCGCGGACTACGTGCGCGCGGTCGAACTACTGGTGGACAGACTCGCGGCCGACGGGACGACCGTCGGCGCGCTGATGACGAACGAGATGGGCGGGTTCGCCACCGTCAACGGCCTGCTCCAGTCGGCCGTGACCGGGCTCCCGCTCGTCGACGCCGCCTGTAACGGGCGGGCGCACCCGACCGGGCCGATGGGCTCTATCGGGCTGTCGCAGGACGCCGAGTCGGTGCAGGCGGCGGTCGGCGGCGTGCCGGGCACCGCGGCCCGACTGGAGACGGTCGTCGAGGCGGAACTCGGCACGGCGGCGTCGCTCGTCCGGCACGCGGCCGAAGACGCCGGCGGCCTCGTCGCCGTCGCTCGCAATCCCGTTCCCGCGAGCTACGCCGAGGCGAACGCGGCGCTCGACACGTACGACCGGGCCGAGGCGGTCGGTCGCGCGGTCAGACTCGCGGACGACGGCCGCGACGCCGCCGACCGCGTCGCCGACGTGCTCGGCGGCGAGGTCTCGCTCGTCGGTCCCGTCGAGTCGTTCGCGCTCGAAACGACCGGCGGCTTCGACGTGGGCGAGGTCGAAATCGAGGGGCGCGAACTCACCTTCTGGAACGAGTACATGACGCTCGACCTCGACGGCGAGCGCCTCGCGACGTTCCCGGACCTCATCACGACGCTCGACGCCGAGACGGGGATGCCCGTCTCGACGGCGGAACTCGCGGAGGGTCGGTCGGTTGCGGTCGTCGTCGCGCCCGCGGCGAACCTCTCTCTGGGCGCGGGGATGGCCGACCCGGCGCTCTTCGACCCGGTGGAACAGGCGGTCGGAAAAGCGGTCAAATCACACGTATTCAACTAACGACACTCATGTTCGACAAGATTCAGCAAGCCTACGACATCCTCAGCCGCCCCGACGCGGACGGCGAACTGGTACGCGACGCACTCGAAACGCACGGTCTCGACACCGAGGTGACGACCATCTCGACCGACGAGGGATCGACCGACTTCGTCAAGACGGTCGTCCCCGGTCGCGACCCGGACGCGCCGACGCTCGGCGTCGTCGGTCGCCTCGGCGGCGTCGCCGCGCGGCCGGCCGAACTCGGCCCGGTCTCCGACGCCGACGGGGCCATCGTCGCCCTCGCGGTCGCGCTCCACCTCGGCGAGATGCGCGCCCGCGGCGACGTGCTCGCCGGCGACGTCCGCATCGCCACGCACGTCTGTCCGGACGCGCCGACCTCCCCCCACGACCCGGTGCCCTTCATGGGCAGTCCGGTCGATACGAGCACCATGAACGAACACGAGGTGGACGAGGAGATGGACGCCGTCGTCTCCGTCGACGCCACGAAGGGCAACCGCGTCCACTGCGAGCGCGGCTTCGCCATCACGCCCACGGTCAAGGAGGGGTGGGTGCTCAAGGTGAGCGACAGCCTCCTCGACATCCAAGAGCGGGCGACCGGCCGCCCGCCGAGCACGCTCACGCTCACGATGCAGGACATCACCCCCTACGGCAACGACGTGCACCACATCAACAGCATCCTCCAGCCGGCGACGGCGACCGACGCGCCCGTCGTGGGCGTGGCGACGACGAGCGTCTCGCCCGTCCCCGGCTGCGGGACCGGCGCGAACTACCTCACCGACCTGCTCGACGCGACCGGGTTCGTCGTCGAGACGGCCAAGGACTTCACTCGCGGCCGCGCGTCGTTCTACGACGAGGCCGAATACGACCGCCTCACGTCGCTGTACGGTTCGATGGGTCGCCTCCAGACGCTGGGCGAGGGCGTCTGAGATGTCGACGCTCGGACTCGTGACCATCGGGCAGGCCCCCCGGACCGACGTGACGCCCGACATCGCGGCGATGCTCTCGCCCGAGGTGGAACTCGTCGAAGTCGGCGCACTCGACCGGTTCGACTCGGCGGCCGAGGTCGAAGCCGCGGTCGGCCCGCGCGAGGGACAGCCGGTGTACGTCTCCCGACTCGCCGACGGGACGGCCGTCACCGTCGACCGCGAGTCGGTCGTCGACCTCCTCGGAGCGCGCATTCGCGACCTCGAATCGGAGGTGACGGCCATCGGCGTCCTCTGTACGGGTCACTTTCCGCCGTTCGACGTCAGCGTCCCCGTCTTCGAGCCGAGCGACCTGCTTTCGGCGTGGGTTTCGACCATCCTCGACGGGGGCACCCTCGGCGTCATCATGCCCAAGGAGGAACAGGAGGCCATGACGTTCGAGAAGTGGGCCGACTACGACCTCGTCACCGCCGCCGGGTCGCCGTACGCCGACGAAGACGAGGTGTCGGCCGCCGCGGCCGACATCGGCACCGACGCCGACCTCATCGTGATGGACTGCATGGGCTACACGCCCGAGATGAAGGCGACCGTCCGCGAGATAACGGACACGAGCGTCCTGCTCGGGCGGTCGGTGCTGGCGAAGACCGCAGAGGAGGTGCTCTGACGTGGCCGACTACCGCGCCGTGGCGAAGCGACTCCTCGCCGAGAACATGAACGCCCGTCCCGGCGAGACGCTCCTCGTCGTGACCGACACCGACACGAACCACATCGGTCGGCCGCTGTTCGAGGCGGGGGTCGACCTCGGCTTGGAGTCCGGCCTGTTCGAGATTCCGCCGATGGAGCGAAACGGGATGGAGCCGCCGGAATCGGTCGCCCGCGCCATGGAGTCGGCGGACATCGTGGTCTGTCCGACCAGCGCGTCGCTGACGCACACGCGGGCCCGAGAGGCCGCGACCGAGGCCGGCGCGCGCGTCGCCACGATGCCCGGCATCACGGACCAGATGTTCAGCGAGGGCGCGATTACGGCCGACTACGAGGAGGTCGAGCGCCTGACGGCGGCGCTCACGGAGAAGCTCACCGCGGCCGACGAGGCCCGCATCGAGGCCGGCGGCGCGTCGGCGACGATGTCGCTTTCGGGCCGCGACGGCATCCCGAGCGACGGCATCATCGCCGACTCCGGCGACTCCGGCAACCTCCCGTCCGGCGAGAGCTACATCGCGCCGGTCGAGGGGACGGCGACCGGAACGCTCGTCTTCGACGGCGGCCTCGCGGGCGTCGGCGTCCTCGACGACCCGCTGACGGTCGAACTCGACGGGGGACGCATCGCGTCCGTCGAGGGCGCGGCCGCCGACGAGTTCCTCGACGCGACGAGCGGCGACGACTGCGCCCGCCGGGTGTGCGAACTCGGTCTCGGGACGAACCCGGCGGCGAGCATCATCGGCACCGTCCTCGAAGACGAGAAGGTGTACGGCACCTGCCACGTCGCCTTCGGCGACAACCTCGGCTTCGGCGGCACCATCGACTGCGACTCGCACCTCGACGGCGTCATCCTCGAACCGACGGTCTCGCTCGACGGCGAGGTCGTCGTCGCCGACGGCGAGGTGCGCGTGTGAGCGACCGCACGCCCCCGGCCGGTGACCGCGCGAATACAGACTACACGGACCACACGGACCGGCCCGCGCTCGCCGCGGCGGCCGCCGAGGTGCCGGACCTCGCGCCGTGGCTGGCGCGCCGCGCGACGGTCCGCCAGTTCGACACCGACGCCGAGATTCCCGACGACGAGGTCCGCGCGATGGTCGACGCGGGTCGGAAAGCCCCGACGAGCGGGACGACCCAGATGTACAGTTTCGTCTGGATACGCGACCCCGACCGCCGCGAGCGGATTCACGAACTGTGTAGCCGCGGTACCGTGCAGGTCGAGGAGGCGAGCCAGTTCCTTCTGGTCTGCATCGACGTCCGCCGGATTCGACTGCTGTTGGAGCACCGCGACCGGGAGTTCCGGACGACGCCCGCGATGGGGCTGTTGGAGGGGTCGATAGACGCCTCGCTGGCCGCGATGGGCGTGATGCTGGCCGCCGAGAGCCGCGGCTACGGCGTCTGTCCCATCGGCAACATCCTGAACAACCTCACCGAGGTCGCCGCGACGGCCGACCTCCCCGCGGGCGTCCTGCCGATTTTCGGCCTCTGTCTCGGCGTTCCGCGCCACGGCGAGGCGACCGAGAACGCCCCGAGGGTTCCGCTCGACACGGTGCTCCACGAGGGCGGCTACCGCGACCCCACCGCGGCGCAACTCGACGCCTGCTACGACGCGATGAACGAGATGTACGGCGACAGCGTCTACGGCGACGACCGCCGCGAGTGGCAGGAGACGCTCGAACGCTACTGGGGGCCGAACGGCTTCATGAACCGCCGCGAGGGCGAACTGCTCGACGCGCTCCGACAGCAGGGCTTCTTCGCGGCCCGCGGCATCGACGAGCCGGCGGACGCGGACACGGCGGACGCGGACTCGGGCGCGCCGGACCCGGACGCCGACCGGAACGGGAACGGCGGGGGTGCCGCCTGATGGTCGAACTCGGCGTCCTCCGCGTGCTCACGCTGGACGACCCCGAGGAGGTCGCTCTCCACGGACGACTCGTCGAGCGACACTACCCGCACGTCTCGACGCTGTCGCGGTGCATCCCCGACCACCCCGACGGGATTCCGAACGCGGCCGCCGAGGCCGACGCACTCCCGCACATCGAGGCGCTCGGCCGCGAGCTGGCGACCGAGGTCGACGCGCTCTGCGTCAGTTGCGCGCTCGACCCCGGCGTGGAGGCGCTCGACGAGGCGCTCGACATCCCGGTCGTCGGCGCGGGCGCGAGCGTGGCGGCCGTCGCGTCCGCCCGCGGCGAGCGCGTCGGGACGCTCGGTCTCGAAAACGGGGCCGGGTCGAGTATCCGACACCTGCTCGGCGACCGGCTCGCGGCCGAGGAGGTCGTCGAGGACGCGGCGACGACGAACCACCTCACGACCGACGACGGGCGGGCGGCGATTCGCGCCGCGGTCGACCGCCTCGTCGACGCCGGCTGTGACGTCGTCGCGCCGAGCTGTACCGGCATCTCCTCGTCGGGCGCGATTCCCGACGTGCGGGCCGACGTCCCGATACCCATCGTCGACCCTGTCGTGGCGATGGGCGCGGTGGCGACGACCGCCGTCGCGCCGCCGCGTCCACCACGGCAGTAAGCTGCCGGACCACCCCGACGGCATTCCGCGCCGCTCGCGCCGCGCTCGGGGTCACGCGCGAGCGATTTTCTCGACAGTCGTCGGTCGATTGTACCGAGCCGCAGTAACGAGGTTCCGACTTCGAACGCTTCCGTCTCCGTGTTTCGAACCGCCCAAAGAGTCGGCCGGCCCCCGTCTCAGTCGTCGAGGTCGTCGTTTTCGAGCCGCCACGTGAATATCGCCCGGAGCACCGCGACGAGGCTGTTCGTCTCGCCGGCTCCCCAAATCGCCGTCTCCGAGCGGGGGTCCGACGGAGCCGCGTCTCTACCGTTGACGAGCACGCTCACGAGCGTTTGCGTTCCGTCGACCATCATGAGGCGGCCCGCTGGCGTGTCCGACCACATCCACAGCGTGTCGAACAGCTCCGCCTCGGGAATCTCTTCGTGAAGCGTGTCCTGAACGTCCGGTGAGACACCCGCGAGCCGAATCGAGACCCCGCGGTGTGCCGCCTCGCTCAGCGCCTCGGTGACGTCCTCGGTGAGCAGTCCCTCGACGGTCATGTAGACGATTTCGTCCTCCGCGCCGCCGATGAATTCGAGGACACGGTCCGTGACGGCAGGCTGGCCTTCAACCGTCCAGACGCCACGCTGTTCCTGCTTGCGCTGGGCAGTTCCGAGTTCCTGAAGCGCCGTCGTCAGAAGGGAGGTCCGCTGTCTCATCTCCTGTTCGAACTTCTGGCACGTCGTCTCCGCGGACACCACCCAGAACTTCTTCGGTGAGGACTGCTGGACGTCGACGAGTCCCCGTTCGCGCAGTTCGTCGACCGCGTCGTACACCCGAGTTCGTGGGACCTCGGAGACCTCGCTAATCTCCGTTGCCGTGCCGATACCGAGGCTGGTGAGCGCGACGAAAGTCCGTGCGGCGTACGCGCTGAGGCCGAACTGTTCCAGTTGTTCGATTGCGACAGAACGGAAGTCGTCGCCCGAATCTGTACTCATAATGGGTGCCTCGTTGTCTGCGAAACTCAGCCACGTCAGGTGGCTGAGGCGGCACGTGTCAATTGTGGTTGGGACACAGTACTTCGCTGTGTGCCGCGGTGGGTATTCGTCTCGGCTCGTTATAGTTGTTTGTGATTAACTGAGTGAATTCATCAAATGTCGATTGTCCGGACGTGGCGTCCGAGAACTGTGGGGTACTTCTCTGTCACTGAGAAAATAACAACGACGTGCTTAGAAACACGGCGTAAGCACGGGCACAACCCCGAACTAACTCGGCTGGCCAATCCCGTCGGAACGTATTCACTCGAAAAGTAACAATTGTTATCCGTTCGCCGATACAAGGGTTCGTGAGGAGACGGGACGCCTCCGAGTGCGGTTGAGACATATGAGCACGGAAGATTCACAAGAGGATGCTATCGACGTACTTCAGCAACTCGGACTCAAAGAGTACGAGGCAAAATGTTTCGTCGGTCTCACTCGCGTCTCGACGGGCACGGCGAAGCAACTCAGCGAGATTACCGACGTACCGCGGACTCGCGTGTACGACGCGGTTCGCGTGCTGGAGGCGCAGGGGCTCGTCGAAGTCCAGCACTCGAGTCCGCAGCGGTTTCGGGCCGTTCCGCTCGCGGAGGCGACCGAGACGCTCCGTGCGCAGTATCAAAACCGAATCGACCGGCTCACGAACGCGCTGGAGCGGACCGACAGAGTCGACTCGGACAAACAGGGCTCGGTTCAGGAAGTCTGGGCCATGTCCGGGGCCGAGGCCATCGCGAACCGGACGCACAAGCTCATCGACGACGCGGACGACGAAATCGTGCTCGTTCTCGGCGACGACTCGCTTCTGACCGACCGGTTCGTCGATGACCTGAACGCCCGAGCCGAGGCTGTGGACGTGCTCATCGGGGCGGCGACCGAATCCCTGCGACAGCAGGTGCGGGCGGCCGTCCCGAGCGCGACGACGTTCGTCTCCGGCCTCGAGTGGCTCCGCGGCGAGAAAACCGCCGAGAACCTCGCTATCGGCCGGCTCTTACTCGTCGACCGCTCGTCGATTCTCGTCAGCACCATCGTCCCCGCCACCGGCGAAGAACACGCGATTTTCGGCAGTGGGTTCCAGAACGGCCTCATCGTCATCTCGCGTCGGTTGCTGTCCCAGGGATTGCTCGGCCGCGACTCGGAGTAATCCGCTCACGACGCTGCCGTTCGTTCGCACGTCGGTTCGCTCGACGACGCCTACAGTACGTCGTCCGGCAGTTTCTTTCGGTGGTCGTCGATGACGCGCAACAGCGGTTCGATATCGTCGAAGCGCGGACCTCTGCGGATGTCGTACCAGTTCCCGTTCGGCTCGATGAGGCCCATCCGTTCGAGCTTCGGGAGGTGGACGTGGTACATCTGCAGTTTCAGTTTCCGAACATCGGTTCCGGGCCGAGCACGGCCGTCGTCGAGCGCGGAGCCGCTGGAAGTCGCCGTGAGAAGCGCGAGAAGCAGTTGGCGTCGTTCGACGTGTTGTATCGCCGCGAGCTGCGAATCAAACGAGAGACCGGGTGTTTCGTCGTTCATCGTGCGCGATATGTACGACCGTCACAGACCTAAATATTAGATAAATTCATACCTACTATCTTTTTGATTATCTGAGTGAGTACTGGGACCTCCCGTGCTAGCCGAATCGACCCGGCGTTGACCGACCCCGTTTGTCCGTACCGGGGCGTCAGTATAACCGGTGTACGCGGGCGCGAAATAAACCGCGCGCTCTCTCCGGTTAGCTACTCGAATTCGAAATAGAATCTGCACCTCGTGAGCGTCCTCATCGAGGATTATTCATAAATTAAAAAGATCGCTTTGGCTATAGCCAAGACTTAATTCAAAATCAGTCAATTTTATCACCCAAAAGCGGTAACTGTTGGCGTATGAATGGCTCCGACCATGACTGGTGGCCAGACCAGTTAGACCTCGAAATCCTCGACCAGAACGCCCAACAGATCGACCCGATGGGAGAAGAGTTCGACTACGCCGAGGAGTTCCAGAACCTCGACTACGACCAACTGAAAGCGGACATCGAGGAGGTCTTGACCGACTCGAAGGACTGGTGGCCGGCCGACTACGGCCACTACGGACCGCTTTTCATCCGGATGGCGTGGCACAGCGCCGGGACGTACCGCGCCCGCGACGGCCGCGGCGGCGCGTCCGGCGGCCACCAGCGTCTCCCTCCCATCAGCAGTTGGCCGGACAACGTGAACCTCGACAAGGCGCGACGCCTCCTCTGGCCCGTCAAGCAGAAGTACGGTAACCAGCTCTCGTGGGGCGACCTCATCGTCCTCGCCGGCAACGTCGCCCTCGAATCGATGGGCTTCGAGACGTTCGGCTTCGCCGGCGGCCGCGCCGACGACTACGCGGGCGACAAGGCCGTCAGCTGGGGTCCTGAAGAGGAGTGGGAGACGACCTCCGCCGAGCGCTTCGACGAGGAGGGTAACCTCAAGGAGCCGCTCGGCAACACCGTCATGGGCCTCATCTACGTCAACCCCGAGGGCCCCAACGGCGAACCCGACCTCGAAGGCTCCGCGAAGAACATCCGCGAGACGTTCAGCGGCATGGCGATGAACGACAAGGAGACCGTCGCGCTCATCGCCGGCGGCCACACGTTCGGGAAGGTCCACGGCGCCGACTCCGGCGACAACCTCGAAGCGGAGCCCGAGGCGGCTCCCATCGAGGAACAGGGTCTCGGCTGGAAGAACAACCACGGCTCCGGGAAGGGCCCCGACACCATCACCAGCGGCATCGAGGGTCCGTGGACCAGCGCGCCGACCCAGTGGGACATGGGCTACGTCGCCAACCTGCTCGACTACGAGTGGGAGGCCCACAAGGGCCCCGGCGGCGCGTGGCAGTGGCGGCCGGCCGACGAGTCGCCCGCGGACAAGATTCCGGACGCGGCTCCGGACGCGCACCTCCCCGACCAGTTCGTCGACCCGATGATGCTCACCACCGACATCGCGCTGAAGAAGGACCCCGACTTCCGCGCGGTGCTCGAAGAGTTCCGCGAGGACCCCGCGGAGTTCCAGGAGTCGTTCGCCAAGGCGTGGTACAAGCTCCTCCACCGCGACATGGGCCCGCCGTCCCGGCTCGTCGGTCCCGAGGTTCCGGACGAGGCGATGCTGTGGCAGGACCCCATCCCGGACGCCGACTACGACCTCATCGACGACGAGGACGTCGAGGAGCTCAAAGCCGAGCTTCTCGACTCGGGCCTCTCCGTCTCCCAGCTGGTCAAGACCGCGTGGGCCGCGGCGTCGACGTACCGCGACAGCGACAAGCGCGGCGGCGCGAACGGCGCGCGCATCCGCCTCGAACCTCAGCGTAGCTGGGAGGTCAACGAGCCCGACCAGCTCGATGACGTGCTCGGCACCCTCGAAGCGATTCAGGCGTCGTTCAACGACGCGCAGTCCGACGACACCCGCGTCTCGCTCGCGGACCTCATCGTGCTGGGCGGCGCTGCGGCCGTCGAGCAGGCGGCGGCGGACGCCGGCTACGACGTCGAGGTTCCGTTCGAGCCCGGTCGGACCGACGCGTCGCAGGAACAGACCGACGTCGAGTCGTTCGAGATGCTCAAGCCGGACGCCGACGGCTTCCGGAACTACATCGCGGACGACGTCGAGGAGCGACCCGAGGACCTGCTCGTCGACAAGGCCGACCTGCTCGCCCTCTCGGCGCACGAGATGACCGTCCTCGTCGGCGGCATGCGCGCGCTGGGCGCGAACTACCAGGACTCCGACCTCGGCGTCCTCACCGACGAACCCGAGACGCTCACGAACGACTTCTTCGTGAACCTGCTCGACATGGACTACAAGTGGGAGCCGGTCTCGGACGACGAGTACCTGTACGAGGTGCGCGACCGCGAGACGGGCGACGTCGAGTGGGAGGCCACCCGCTTCGACCTCATCTTCGGCTCGAACTCCCGCCTGCGCGCCATCGCGGAAGTGTACGGCGGCGACGACGGCGAAGAGGAGTTCGTCGAGGACTTCGTCGAGACGTGGCACAAGGTCATGAGCCACGACCGATTCGACCTCGAATAACCGCTCCGTCCGCTCTCGGCTGAGGCGTTCTCGAAGCCGGACCGCGGTGTCGGTCCCGTTTCTCTCACGTTTTCTTGTGACGCCTCGGAACGACTGTCAATTCCGACAGCTGACTCTTCGCCGCGAGTTCGGATGGCTAGCGCGCTCGTTCTTTGGTTCTAAAACGTTCCAGAAGTCTGCGGTCCCGATGGAGATTCGGTACGACACGAAACAACATCGGATTCAACGTGACCCACCGCGAAACGGGCCCGACGGGCTTTCGTGCGGTGAATGGACGGAGTCTAGATTTCAGTTGATTGAGGGTCTGTACGGCGCATTTTCAGCGGGGGGCAGTCGACCGTATTTTTGAATTCATTTCGTTCGCCAGGCGAACGCTGTCCTTTGCCCAATCTATATTTCCAATCTAGTGGATATATGTTCCATCGTCTCGTAGAACCGAGTATGCCCGACAAAGCCCGGAACGACCCCCACGCTTCGATGACCCGGGGTGAGCGAATCCGTGCCGCCGCTCGGACGCTTCGAACTCCTCGTACCGCGTCGTGGGTCGCGAACGAGACGGAAGTCTCCGTGAAGACGGCACAGAAGTACCTCAACCAACTCGTCGAGGACAACGTCCTCAGGAAGATAGAGCAGGGCGACCAGACGCTCTACTGCGTCGACCAGCTTATGGCGACCTATCGAGAGGTCGCGGCACTCCAGCGAGAACACAGTCGCGAGGAGCTGACGAATGCCCTCGATTCGCTGCGGAGCAAGATTACGGGCTGGAAGCAGTCGTACGAGGTCGAGACGCCGGGCGAACTTCGAGCGAGTATCGCGGACCTCGACGACGCCGACGAAGTCGAAACGAGACGAGAGGTTGCCAGCGAGTGGGAACACCTCTCCGACCGCATCCCAGTCGTTCGAGCGGCGCTCAACGAGTACGATTGGGCGACTAAACGAGACTCAATCTCCGCGTGACCAAATGGGGTTATCAGGAACTATCGACAGTTCGGTCTACGAAGGGCTGAAGGACGTTTTGCAGAGGCACCCTGCGGTCACGTCGGTGTCCTACGAACCGGATAGCATCGTCAAGAAGTTCATCCAAGCAGAGGTCGACCCAAATCGAGTCGTACCGACGACTGGGCCAGAGTCGCCGACGCTCGATGTTGAGTGGCGATTCGTTGGGGACGTGTCGCAGTTTCGGATACATTACGCAGATCCGAACACGGGGTTCAATTGTGGATGGCATCGTGACGACGACCACCCCGAACTCGGGGCAGTTCACTTCCAGTATTCTCTGCCAGATAGAGAAGAGACCAACCACGAGGCGACTCAGTTCGAGAAGCAGATTCCGACGGAGATTCTGTGGACGGTTCTGGACAGGTTGTTTCAGGAGCGGCTTCCGGAACTCACGATGGAATAGATCGAGTTGGGAACGAACGAAATCTTGGACAGTTCGTTCATTGAACCGGTGAGGGCACTTCTGGGGTCTCTCTGTGTCGAATATGCCGTTTTAGAAAATGACGGACCCGATGGGCTTTCGTTCGGTGAATGGACGGGGTCTAGATTTCAGTGGATTGAGGGTCTGTACGGCGCATTTTCAGCGTGGTCAATAGGTCTCATTTTTGGCTTCATTCCGTTCGAAATCTGAACGTCGGCATTTATCTCCCGGACAGACCGATTCGTTGTCAAACCGTCTCCTTGCTAGTAGACAACGGTGACTCGAACACGTTTTCTTGTTCAGTAGTTTAAATAGTAGTTTCACGAGACCTGGGCTCACTGACTGCTATTCCAAATTCTCCGGGTTGCTCTGTACATGCTGCGTCTCGTTTCCCAATCTTGTTCAATTAGTATATCCGTAGTTATACATGCTGGCGCCCAGTATTGGATGAAAATGCGGACGAAGAAGCTCCCAAAGGAGGCACCGGGGAAATACGTCGAGTACCATCCGCGTCCGTACTACTCACCAGACCCGCTTCCTCCAGAGCCGAAAATCGAACTCCCCGACGAGACACACGACCTCGTCGCCGACGCAGCCTACCAGATTGGCCGTGTCGATGGCATCAGTTCGACGGTCGATTTCGCTGCCGTCCTCTATACGACGCTCATCCGAATCGAGGCAGTCGAGTCGGCCCGAATCGAGGGCGCAGAAGTCGATTATCAGGACGTCGCCGCGTTCCACACGAAACACGAAGACAGCGCCGATGCAGAGGAACAAAGCAAGGACTTGCGTGAGGCCCTGAACTACGAGGAGGCGCTTCTGTACGGTATCGACCACGTCGAAGGCGGGGGCGAACTCACGCTCGATTTGATTAAACATCTTCACGAGATGCTCCTCGATGGTGTCCGTAACGAGGGCGATGTCGTCGGAGAGTTCCGTGACCACATGGTCCGGCTCGATAGTCCAAACCCAGTCAAAGACCCGTTTATTCCTCCGTCGGCGTCGTCTCTCGATGACCTCATGTCTTCGCTCGTCGAGTACGTCGAGTCGGACGGTGAGTACCACCCACTCGTCGACGCCGCGATTATTCACTACTTCTTCGAGACGGTCCACCCGTTTTCGGATGGGAACGGTCGTCTCGGCAGACTCGTCATCATCCTCTATCTGGTCGACCAAGGGTACATCGAGAGTCCGTACATCTATCCGAGTGCCTACTTCAACCGGAACAAGGTCGAGTACGTCGAGAAGACGCGCGCCGTGAGCGAGCAGGGTGAATGGGTCGAGTGGATCGACTTCTTCCTCGAAGCGCTCCGGTCGCAGGCCGAAGAGTCGTACGACCGCACGTGGGCACTCAAAGAACTGCAGTCGAGGTACGAGACGGACTACGCCGGAAACACGTCGACGGACCGGTTCGCCCGCAAATTGCTCGAAATCCCGTACTTCACGGCGAACGACATCGTCCGGGAACTCGACGTATCACGTGGAACTGCGTACAACGTCATCGAGAACCTCGAAGACGCCGGTCTCATCGAAGAAGTGACCGGGGCCGAGTGGGGCCAAGAGTACAAGGCGGTCGACGTGTTCGACGTGTTCGAGTAGGCCGCTTCGGCGCGAAGGTTTAAGTCATAAACCGGGACCATCCCGGTTTATGAACCGTCGAACGTTCCTCACCTCGCTCGCACTCGCATCGACTGCCGGTTGTACGACGACGAAGTCTGATTCGGCCGTTGCATCGTCCGGGGAGGACACATCTCCATCCTCCGAGGCGACGACGAGTGGACCAGTACAACGCCCGGTTGGGGAGTCGTACTCACGGCCCGATGGTGCTACCATTGTGGTTGCATCCGCTCGGTTCACTGGAGCAGCACGGTTGGTCGACGGAACCACAATCAGCCCAGAGGAGGGTAACGCTTTGATCTTAGCTGACGTCCGGGCAGCGAATACGGGTGAATCGGTCGTCGACCTCCCTTCTCGTGACTCTCTGGCACTTATCACCGGTGGGAGCCAGTACCGACCTCTCAAACCGAAGGGGAAACCGGGCGGGGAACCGACGCTGTCGTTCCCGTTCGGTGGGGCACTTTATGAAACAGTCGAAGACGCCCATCCTAACGTCACCGCGCTGGGCTGGGTTTTCTTCGAGGTCCCGGCTGACTCGACGGATTTCCGTCTATCACTCTCCGATTCACGTTCGTCTACCGTGGAAGCATATTGGGAAGGGTCGGTTGACCCGAGTTCACTCCCGGACATGGAGGTCACGTCGCTCGACGCCCCGGAAGAACACGTCAACGGTGGCGAAATAGAGTTCTCTGTGTCGGTGACTAATACAGGCGGAAACCCTGGGCTGTTCAATCAACGGTTCTCTGTCGTGCGGAGCAACGTGCCGAACGCACCGGGCGGCATACTCGATGCGACGGTCGAACCCGGAGAGACGGTGACGATCGAAAAAACGCTTCCAGCAAAAGGGGTTCAAGACGTAACAATCGCAGTGCCTCCCGCGTTCGAGAAAACGACTCACGTCGTTCCCACGAAGGCACAGTTTGGAAGCTCTCACGAGCTACCGAACGGTGTCAAACTTCGGGTAGACAAACCGATAGTCAGTGATACGGTTTGGGTCGAGGAAAACGGAGGTGGCTTCGAGAACCGTTCGATCGACAGACGCTCGTTCGCTGTCTTCGAGATAACTGCGTGGAACCCGACGGATTCGATCATCTCAGAACCCGAGAAGGACTGGTTCGAAGTCGAAGGCAACGGGTTCGTCGATTCGAATTCGAATCGTGGGTTCGCACGTGGACTGCGTGAACCGGTCGAGATGCCATACTTTCGTGGTTCGCGTGAGATTGCCCCCGGAGAAACGACGAATGGTGTCCTCTACTTCGACGTTCCAAAGAACACGAGTACTGGCGACATCGCTTGTCGAGTGAAATGGCCGGTGACGGAACGTGCGAACAAGGTCTGTGAATGGAAGATGGGCGAATAACCCAGACGCACAGTTGCATCTCCCGATGAAAATTTGGACGAGACGTATTCGAATACCTTCTAGTTCGCTAAATGGTGTGCCTGAGCACCGAATGAAATCACGGACAGCTCGTTCGTTGGATTGGTGAGTGGCTTTCTGGAGTCTCTGAGCACCAAATATACAGTTTTAGGAAATCATGGACCCGGCGGAATGTAAGTGGTATGTACTGCTGGCATCCCAAATTCCGGAGACATCCTATTACCGCACCTCCCGAAGAACGCGACGACGGACCTCCATCCGCTCACGGTGCGTGCGCTTGTCGTAGTGCTTGTCGAGCACGTCCACAGACACGTTCATCCGCTCACTCACGATCTCGACCGGGACGCCGTCGTTCAGCGACTCGGTGATCGCACCGCGGCGAATGTCGTGCGGCGAGACCGTCGAAGGACAACGAGACGCCTTATCGCGCCTATCGGCGGGTCTGCAGTCGTCCGGGTCTACTTCTGCGTGCGGACACGCCCCCCACTCGCACGGGCGCGTCACGGCGTAGATACTCGTTCTGTACGCGCCCTTCGAGAGCCGACCCTGTGACGACGAGATAAGCGGCTCGCGGCCGTACTCGTCGGTCACCTCGTAGTGGTTCTTCGCGAGATAATCGTCGATGACTGCGGCGACGGGGTGGCTGAGAGACACGTCCCGTTCGCCGTTCTCCTCGTTCTTCAGCGGGGTTCCCTCCTCGGGACGGTGCCGGAGCTTCAGGCACGGTTCTTCGGGGTCATAGTCGTCCACGTCGAGCGAGTAGATTGAGCCGGTGCGCATCCCGGTGTGCCACAGGATGAGCATGATCACGTGGTCCCGAGAGGCGTAGTTGAACGTGTCCAGCCCGTTCAGGATCTCTTTCGCGCGGTCGCCGCGCAGCACGCGGTCGCGCACGTCGTCCTGCGGTTTCAGGTTCGGAAGCGGCACCTTCTCGCGAAGTCCCTCTTCGACGGCGTCGATGTCGGCCCACAGATCGAGGGCTACCCGAAGCGTCGTGAGGTAGTTGTCCAGCGTGACCGGCTTGATTGCGCCCTTCTTGTAGCTGTAGTACTTGTACAGCGTCCGGCCGGTCACGTCGTTCAGATTGTCGATATCGTGTTCCTCGCAGAAATCGAGGAACGGGTTCAGCCGGTAGCCGTGGTTCATGAGCGTCGTTTCGGACACGTCGCCCTCGCGGAGATCGAGGTACATCTCCACGCCCTCCTCGGGGGAGAGTGGTTGGAGATCGTCGCTCATGCGTCGGCCTCCAGCTCGAGGTCGTCGTCGCAGTTACTCTGGAGTACGACTTCCTCGCGAGAAAGTCGCTCACCGCTCACCTTATCCCGGAGTTGATAGAACCGGCCGTCAACGTCCTTGGTGGACGCGCACCGTTGGCACCAGAAGTGGTCTTCCGCCGCTTCCCACGTTCGGTGTTCTCGCGGACACACGAACTGCCATCGGTCCGTCCGGTTCTCATCGCAAATGACCTGCGTAGTCGTCATCACAGTTGGGCGGCCACCCGTTTTGTAATAATACGCCCGCTCGTACGGGGAGTGAAAGTGAAAGTGATCGAATTGGCCGGACGTACCCCCGAAATCGGGCGTTTCTGCGAGTGAAACTAAACGGTTCTTCGGCGACTGTACGTGCGCTCGTGCGCGGGGTTCAATAGCCCGCGGAAGTGAGTCGAACATGGCTTTCGTGGCTACAGCACGGAAGCCCGCGCGGGCCTGCTGTCCTACCAGCGAGGTCCGCTTCTGCAGAACCTATCGGAGAGCGATAGGTTCGCGAAGGTGCTTCCGTGCCTCACCTCACGAAGTGGTGTACCATAATTCTTTCTCACTACCTAGTGAGGTTTAGAACACCATACTATGATTGAAACATGATAAGTAGACTGGTGAAATATCAGAACCACCGTGGTGAACGAGAGACGAAAACCCGGTAACTGGATGCAGTTGCCGATCGATGAGCGTATCCTTGAGGTCCTCAGCTCATCTGAGTTGGTTCTCTCACCGACTATCATTGCAGAGAATATCGATAAGAGTCGAGCTGAGGTCAGTCGGAGACTCGGAGAACTTTCTGATCGTGACTTTGTTGATCGAGTCCGACGTGGTCGTTACAAAATCTCTGATCTCGGAAACCAGTATCTCTCAGGAGAATTTGACGCTAGTTCCCTCGAGTGAACTATCATATGACCCCGGACGACCGCATACAGGTATACTTCGAAAAAGATCAAGCAGAGGTTCTGAACCGCCAACTTGAGCAATACCGTCATAATGAACAGATTGCTCTCAGGCTCATCGTCAGTTTGGGCGTGACGACCGGGGTTAGTGTCCTATCTTCTTTGACATCTCTCGTACTAAGTGTTCCTGAGATATCTGGTATAATCAACACGCTTTGGGGTTCTGGGGCCGGTTTTGAGACTCAATCAAACGTCCTTGTTGGTGCGATCTTCTCCTTCGTTTCACTCTTTTTGTTCTTTTATGCGCTCGGAAAGTTCTGGATGGTCCTCAGTACAGATAACCCAGTTCCGTTGTTAGGAAACGAGCCGTTCAGATCTGATGGAATTAATCTCCGCAAGGACGAGTATGGTACTGAGTACCGATTGTATCTGTCGAAAAATTCACAGTTGCTGAACCAGCAATCTCGGCTGATAAATGCGGGTTACTTTTTGGCATCTGTAGCAGTTGTGTCTCTAATTATTGGCTTGGTGTTTTTATCGAGCGGAAGATTATTGTCCACCTCTGATATTGGTGAGCTAAACTTTATAATCACCATTGTGTCGGTATTCGGAATATCATTCTTGACTTCACTACTCATCGTTGAACGTCTCCAACGAGAACGAAACCCCAACGAACGGAATCCCGACTTTCACATAACTGGGTCCAATCCCGAATTGGTTAGAACAATCCCACTTCTTGCTCCCTTACTGGTCATTATTGCTCCGGGAATACTGCTGATTCTAGCCAACGCAATGCTCTGGTGGGAGAACAACCAAGCCGCAATCGGGTTCCCCTTACTCAATTTATTCACCAAGTATGGGGTTGCTCAGGTTACTATCGTTGCAGGCGTCCTCTTTGGGGTCGGTTCGCCACTGTTGGTCAGGGTGGTCAGAACAGGCATTAAGGCACTGTCTAGTTAAGCCAGTTTGAGGAACGAGCAGGTCGTTGAGTTAGTTGGTCAAGATGCTCGCAGACCTGCTCAGCGAGTGCTTTGCGACGGATTTAGAAGAAACTTGGGAGCGTGAGCGGA
>NZ_JAMQOO010000017.1:0-45954 GCF_031624535.1 Haloferax sp. S2CR25 | reverse complement strand
AAACTGACAGCGTATCTCAGACCGTTCCAGCTTCGGCGACGAATCCTCCGCAAACCGGGGCGAGAAGCACTGAAACAGATTGTCCGAGCAGTTCTCTGACTCACCAACAATGTACTTCACAAGAGCGGAACAGGAATATACCGTCGCTTCCACCCAACTGGACCCATCTGCTGTCAGAACTCCAGTTCTTTCGGCAAGGAAATCGAAGTAAGGGGATCGAAGTTGCTCCGTTGGAAAACTCTCGACACTGACGTGTGGAAAGCCCCGCTCCATTTATTATTAGTACACTTTCGAAGTCACGGCATTCCGAATCCGTCGAATACACTTCTGTACGCGTTATTAGGAAGTAGTCCAGCACCTCTTGTAGTTTCTTGCAAACATCTCGCACCCTATCCAAAGATTAAAGGTCCCAAATCGGTTCTCTTCTATTAGTACTTCACATCCATATGCGTGTTAATTAAAGTGTAGAGTATATAACTCGATCTGCCAACCGCGACGGTGACCTCAAACGTTAAGACGACAACACGCGAATCTGCAGGCTAGAATGGCGTATTATACAGAACGGCGACTCAGTGGCGATTTCGACGAGACCGTCGAGCGCGTAATCGCAGCGCTGCAAGACGAAGGGTTTGGCCTGTTGAGCGACATCGACGTCCAGCAGAAGTTCGAAGAAAAGCTTGGTCTCGAGGGGTATCCGCGGTATCGAATCCTCGGTGCCTGTAATCCACCACTCGCCCGAGAGGGACTCGATGCCGAGCAGAATCTCGGTGTCCTCCTGCCGTGCAACGTCATCGTCTACGAAACGGAAGACGGTGACATCGTCGTCAGCGCGGTCGAACCCGCAGAGATGCTGTCCGTCGTCGACAATCCCGCCCTCTCGTCGATTGCGGAAGACGTACGCGATCGATTCCAGCGCGTCTTGGATCAGCTTCCAGAAGAGAGCAATTGATTACTCTTTGAAGGTGACTGCGGCGACCGCACGGATTGGACCCGAACCGTCCGTGTAGTGGGGATCGCCACCGGGGTGGGAAAACTCACGATCACCATCGTCCCGGTGAAGCATCGCCGTGAGCGTCTGTGTCCCGCTCGCAGGCGGTGAAACTTCGATCTTGAGTCCCCCGTAGTGGCCCGGTTCGAGGTAGTCCGAGTGACCGATAATGTGGTGGGTACCGTCTCCGTGTGTGTGGTCTTCATGACGACCGTGGTGGATGACGATCCACCCACCCTCCGGTAGGTCAGCTCGCGGAACCACGACGGTAGTGGTTCGTCCATCACGGATGTGGCGTGTCTGTTTGTTGAACGTGATACGGGGTGTCTGTGGGTCGTGGCGGGCACTCACTACCCCGCTCCCGAGTGCGGTAGTCACCACGCCACCGATCAGACCAAGGACTGAACGTCGTGTTGGTTGGTACATGGAATAGTACACCGATTCCAATATCATCCACGACGATAAAGATACCGTCCACACGACCGCCCACGGTAGAGCATACTCTCCGCCCCGATGCCGGTGTATGCACACGCAACCAAATCGTGACCCCAGATCGCACAGACAGTGGCGGAATCGGATCGTCGAGTTCTGGTATCAAGTATGTATTCGAAGGTGTGCAGTAACACTCGCCTTCGAATATTAACAGAAACTCGCGTGAAATACGACTACGTACGTTGAGATAGACTATGGAGAGAAACGTCGGCGGTCTCGACCGTACCGCACGTCTCATCATCGGTGTCGTGTTGGCGCTTGTTGGAGGTGCCGCGCTTCTCGGGTACTGGACCGTTGGTACTGTTATCGGGGCCATCGTACTCCTCATCGGTGCCATCCTTCTCGTGACCGGGACCACCCAGAAGTGTCCCATCAACGAAGCCGCTGGCATCGACACGACCGAGTGACGACTCGCACCCGTGGGACGTTGGAGCACCCGAGCGTCCCCTCGATGTTTGTGATGCAAGAACTGAGTGGCGCACAGGCACAGAATATTAACAGAAAGTCGCTTTAAGAAGGCGACCGTACGTAGAAACACTACTGATGAGCACACGGAAAACACATCTCGAAATCGTGGGCATGAGTTGCGCGAATTGCTCGCAAACGATCACCAAAGGAGTAGAGGCCCTTGAGGGCGTTTCCAAGGCGAACATCAACTTCGCGACCGACGAGGGATCGGTCGAGTACGACTCGGAGGTGACATCGCTCGCGAAGATCTACGCTGCGATCGACGACGCGGGGTACAGCGCCGCGCGCGAAACGCGCTCCATCGGCATCTCGGACATGACCTGTGCGACCTGCTCGGAGACGGTCGAGCAGGCACTCGAAAAGGTTCCGGGCGTCATTTCGACGGAAGCGAACTTCGCGACCGACGAGGCGCAAGTCGAGTACAATCCCGCCGATACCTCGGTCGACGAACTCTACGAGGCAATCGAAGATGCGGGCTACACGCCCGTACGCGACGAGGGGGGCGAAGAATCCGAACAGGATCGCCGTGATGCGGCGAGAGAGGCAGAGATTCGAAAGCAGCTCCGACTCACGCTGTTTGGGGCAGTGCTCTCGACGCCGCTCGTCGTCTTCCTCGCACTGGAGTATATCATTGCGCCGGATCTGATGCTCCAGCTGGAAGAAGCGTTCGTGGGTGCAACCGGGGTCGAGTTCGGCTGGGTTTCGTTCCTGCTCGCGACGCCCGTCCAGGCCCTTCTCGGCTGGGAGTTCTACAAGAACTCCTACAAGGCGCTCGTGAAGAACAAGAGCGCCAACATGGACGTCCTCATCGCCATCGGTTCGACCACGGCGTATCTCTACAGCGTCGTGGTTCTACTCGGGCTGATTGCCGGCGGTCTGTACTTCGACACGGCCGCACTCATCCTGGTGTTCATCACGCTCGGAAACTACCTCGAAGCCCGCTCGAAGGGCCAGGCCTCCGATGCGCTCCGGAAGCTCCTCGAGATGGAGGCTGAGACAGCCACCGTCGTCGACGAGAATGGAAACGAGCAGGAGGTTGCTTTGGAAGACGTCGAGGTCGGCGACCGGATGAAGGTTCGGCCTGGCGAGAAAATCCCCACGGACGGCGTGGTCGTTGACGGCCAGAGTGCAGTTGACGAGTCAATGGTCACCGGCGAGTCCGTCCCCGTCGAGAAAGGGGAGGGCGACGAAGTCGTCGGCTCGACGATCAACGAGAACGGTGTGCTCGTCGTTGAAGCGACGAAGATCGGCGAGGATACGGCGCTCCAGCAGATCGTCCAGACCGTGAAGGAGGCGCAGTCGCGCCAGCCCGACATCCAGAATCTTGCGGACCGCATCTCCGCGTACTTCGTGCCCGCGGTCATCGCCAACGCACTTCTGTGGGGAACCGTCTGGTTCCTCTTCCCCGAGACGCTCGCCGGGTTCGTCGAGTGGCTCCCGATGTGGGGGCTGGTCGGGGGCGGACCGGCCACACTCTCGACGTTCGAGTTCTCGATCATTGTGTTCGCGTCTGCGATCCTCATCGCTTGTCCCTGTGCGTTGGGGCTGGCGACACCAGCGGCGACAATGGTGGGGACGACCATCGGCGCGCAGAACGGCGTCCTGTTCAAGGGCGGTGACATCCTCGAACGTGCGAAGGACGTCGACACGGTCGTCTTCGACAAAACCGGGACGCTCACCGAAGGTGAGATGGAACTGACCGACGTGGTCGTCTTCAATTCCGACGGTCAGCCGGTTGCAGATGGTGGAGAGCCAGCACCCGACGGTGGGCAACTCACGGCACGCGACCGACTCTCCGAGGACGACGTGCTCCGACTCGCTGCGAGCGCCGAAAGCGGGAGTGAGCACCCGCTCGCTCGTGCTATCGTCGACGGCGCTAAAGAACGCGGTCTCGATGTTATGGAGCCCGACGCGTTCGAGAACGTGCCCGGTCACGGCATTCAGGCGACGGTGGGTGAGAGCGACATCCTCGTCGGCAACCGCAAGCTTTTGCGGGACAACGACGTTGATTCGTCGCCTGCCGAGGAGACGATGGAACGTCTCGAACGGGAAGGCAAAACCGCGATGCTCGTCGCCTACGAAGGCGAACTCGTGGGTGTGGTCGCGGACGCCGACACGATCAAAGAGAGCGCGAAGGACGCCGTGCACCAACTTCAGGAGCGCGGCATCGACGTGATGATGATCACTGGGGACAACGAGCGGACTGCGCGCTCCGTCGCCGAACAGGTCGGCATCGACCCCGAAAACGTCCGTGCGGAGGTCCTCCCCGAGGACAAATCCGACGCCGTCGAGTCCATCCAGGACGAGGGACGGCAAGCAATGATGGTCGGTGATGGCGTCAACGACGCGCCTGCGCTCGCGGTCGCACACGTCGGGACGGCTATCGGGTCGGGCACTGACGTCGCCATTGAGGCCGCGGATCTCACGTTGATGCGCGACGATCCAGTTGACGTTGTGAAGGCGATTCGGATCTCCGACGCGACGCTCAAGAAGATCAAACAGAACCTCGTGTGGGCGCTCGGGTACAACACGGCGATGATTCCGCTGGCGTCTCTTGGCCTCCTGCAGCCGGTGCTGGCCGCAGCAGCGATGGCGTTCTCCAGCGTGTCGGTGCTGACCAACAGCCTGCTCTTCCGGCGGTACACCCCCGATTACGACTACAAGCTGTTCGGTCGTTTCCGCTAAATTCCCTCCCATTCCCTCACACATGTCCGATATATCCTGCCACACAGTCCGGCGATACCTAGTCGACACTGCCACCAGCGAACCCACGTATCTCCGCGCTCACGAGATCGCCAGTGATCTCGATGGATCGCCGAAAGCCGTTGCACAGTACCTCAGCCAACTCCAGGACGAACTCGCGGACGTCTCACTCGAGAAGTGGGCTCGCTCGAAGAGTACGACGTGGCGATTGGAAGTGAGTGATTCATGAGTACCGTGACGCGACGCGTCGAATCTTCGCTTCCGGAAACCGGCTCACGCGAGTGGTGGGTGTTATATCTGCTTGCCCCTGTCGTCCTCGTCGGTGCCGCACTTCTCGTGTTCCCGAGGCTCGTCTACGATCAGTTCATCTGGCAGTACCTCTGGGGACCAGTCGTTGCCGACGCCGCCGGCCAGCCAGTCACACACGAGGGGATCCTTGCCGTCCAGGGCTATAACGCGGTGAATACGGTGACGTACCTCGCGGCAGTCGGATACAGCCTCACCGGACTCCGAGCGTATCTCGACGCGCTGGACGTATCCTTCGACGCCAGGCTCGCATACGGGTTCGCGCCAATCATCGTCGCCGGCGGAGCGATGCGCGCCCTCGAGGATATCGGACTGCTCGGCGACTACGCAGTGTGGTTCATCACGCCCTCGATATACGTGGTCGTCACCGCCGTCACCGTCCTCACACTCGGCGTCGGCGCACTCGCGCGTGATCGGAATGTCGGTTCAATTCCGTCAACGGTCGGATTTGTCGGGTCGGTCTGGGCTGTCGGTGCCATCGGATGGGCGCTCCGGTACGGACTCTCGACGGGGACGACATTTCGCCTGTGGGTTCCCATCGCGACGACGGGAATCGCTCTCGGCGTGACCGCGCTCTACTACTGGGGAACGAACTTCGTCGATGTCGCACACCTCCGACACCCGCTGATCCTGCTGGCCGTCTTCGGGCAGCTGTGGGATGCAGCACAGAATCTCATCGGTGTGACGTTCCTCGGCTTCTCCCCGAAACTGGTCGTAACGAACTTTGTGTACCAAGCCACCGGCTTCTCCGGATCGACATTCGTCCTCAAATTCCTCGTGACTCTCGGCATCGTGTGGTACCTCACGGATGCGAAAGACGAGATGAATCACACTTGGTGGTGGCTCATGACGTTCATCGTCGGGGCGATCGGACTGCCGATGGGCGTCCGTGGGTCACTTCGGATGATGCTCGGGGTCTAACGATGGATACGATGAACACAACCGCTACGACACGGCAGTACGGCGCGGCAATCGCGCTCGTCTCAGGGGCCCTACTCGCTGCTCTCGGCGACAACCGGCAGCGGGATGGTAGTTCTAACAGCGGGCTCCTTATGGCGCTCCTCGGCGTGATAGTCCACGGCGTCGCTCTGCTCACGCCCTACACGAGTCGGCTCGGGAACGCGAGTGGGCCGCTAATGATCGGGTACTTGCTGGTGATGTTGCTCAATCAGGAACTCGTTGGCGTCACCGGGAGTATGAACTGAGGAATGGGCGGTGGAATGGGAACCAGAATGAACGGCGGGATAAGCAGCGGTCTGGGCTCTACGATGACTGCTGGACTGGGCTGGGACCTCGGAAGGGGCAAGCTCACAGTCCTGATGCTGTTCAGTAGGGTGAGAGTGACGAACTCGCATGCTATCAAAAACGTCTCAACCCAACCAGTACTCTCTGGAAGCACATGGAGATCTTAGACAGAGAAATCGGCCTTGAGCGGGCGTGGGTGGGGTCACTAATCGCCGCTATCGCCGCCGTCGTCGGGAGTGCGGTTGTCTTCACCGAACAGGTTTACTACGGGTTTCTCTGGCGGTACTTCTGGGCGCCGGTGTTCGCCGACGCGAAGGGTGCCGCCTGCGTGGCGTATCTCCGGGATACCGGCGAGGTCGTCGAACCGGCCATCTGCGGGCTACAGAACGCATACGTCGTGTCGCCGGGGTACACCACTATTTCGACGGTCGCCTACATCATCGTCCTGTTGTACATGCTGGTCGGCGTCTACTTCCTGCTGAACCGGTTCGACCTCGGCCCAGTCCGGCGGTTCGCCGCCGCGCTCGTCCCGTTCATGCTGTTCGGCGGGGCGTTCCGCGCTGTTGAGGACTCCTTCGTCGCCGCGCAATTCGCTGGCGTTGCGCCGCCGATTGCGTTCCCTGCCAGCGCGCTGCTGATCAGCCCGCTCATCTACTTCACCGTCTTCTTCATCGCCCTGGCCGCTTTCCTGCTGTCGAAGTGGCTCCAGCGGGCCGGTATGACCGAGAGCTACCAGTGGCCGGTCGCGGGCTTCGGTAGCCTCGCCTTCTTGGGAGCGTTCGGTTACCTAACCGCCCTCTCGGTGACAACTGACTATGTCGGCTCGTACCCACTGGTGCTAATCGTCACCATCGGCCTCGCGACGGCGCTGTCGGTCGGTATCTACTACGGGATGGAGCACTACAAACCCGAGTACAATGCCGGCACGGCCTACGTTGGGCTAATCGTGATCTGGGCCCATGCTATCGACGGCGTGGCGAACGTCATCGCATCGGACTGGACTAGGGCGTTCGGTATTCCGGGCCCGGGCTACGGCCCCAAGCATGTCGTCAACCGGATCATTATCGACGTGACCAACGTTGTCCAGCCGGCGTGGCTCACCGATATCATCGGTGACTCCTGGACGTTCCTGCTTGTCAAACTGGTCGTCGCCGTTGCCATCGTTTCGCTGTTCGACGACGAGTTCGTCGAAGAGAGCCCCAACTACGCCGCGATGCTGCTCGTAGCCATCATTGCTGTCGGCCTCGGCCCCGGCACTCGGGACATGATCCGCGTCGCCTTCGGGATCTGAGATCGGATCACCCGACGGCGGGTACACAGGACTCGCAGTCGTCGGCGATAGAAGACGGTCTCACACATCGGCCGTTGGTGGTACCGAGGTCCATCTATCACGCGCACAACCCGCGGATCGATGGGCCGGAATTCCTGATGTTTAATACGAGAGACCGGCCGGTTCACGACCAATCCCCCCGAGAATATGTGGCATCTCGCTCAGCAGATCCAACGCCTCTCGGTAGGACTTCTCGGGTCAAGGGGTTCGAGATGCCCTCAACGTCTTGTCATCACTGAAGATCGCAGGTCTTTCGAACGGTCTCCGAGACACTCGCCTTGCTTATCTGTAGATGTCATCAACATCTTCATACCTTTGAGTCTATGGATGTTATGCTGGTAAAGCAACATTCCTCAAAGAATACGCCCCCTGATACTGACATATCTTAATAGAAACCCGCATAAGAAAAGAGGGCATATAGTATAACGACGATGAGTATTCAGATTACTGTCAAAGGAATGACCTGCGACGGATGCGAACAGACCGTCCAAGAAGCACTCGAAAGCGTATCGGGGGTCGAACGTGCAACAGCCGACCGGACGAGTGATACCGCAACGATTGATGGTGATGCAGATCTCGAGAACCTTCGGCAGGCCGTGGAAGACGCTGGCTACTCCGTTGTCGGCTAAACAGTCGATAGCGAGCGCCCGACGAGTCTCCGATCCAGACACGATATCCGCCAATGATACCCCCGAACACAGCACCCACATCCACCCGGCGTCAACCGGAATCCGAATCAGAAACATCCCCTAGGTACCGCCCTACATGTGTCGAGTGTGATGGAACGGTCATCTATTCCGAGGATCAAGGGGAGTACCACTGTGACGCATGCGGGTTGGTACTCGAAGAGTCGAACATCGACAGAGGGCCCGAATGGCGAGCGTTCACTGAACGCGAGACTTCGCAGAAGTCCCGTGTCGGTGCTCCCGTAACGAACACCCTCCACGATAAGGGACTCTCGACGATGATCGGCTGGCGTGACGAAGATACGTACGGAAACGCGTTGAGCAAACGCCAGCAGCAGAAATTCCAGCGACTACGAACCTGGGACGAACGCTTTCGCACGCGGGATGGCAAGGAACGGAATCTCAAGCAGGCGCTCGGCGAGATCGACCGAATGGCATCCGCACTCGATCTACCCACCCCAATTCGTGAGACTGCGAGCGTGATCTACCGCCGTGCCCTCGAGAAAGACCTACTTCGAGGACGATCGATCGAAGGGATTGGTGCTAGTGCATTGTATGCCGCAGCTCGGCAAGCGAACACGCCCCGGAGTCTCGATGAGGTGGCTGCGGTCAGCCGCATCGACAAGAGCGAACTTGCGCGAACCTATCGATACGTCGCTCGCGAACTCGCGTTGGGGATTGCGCCGGACGATCCAACCGACTACCTCCCACGATTTGCATCCGACTGTGAGGTTTCGGTCGAAACCGAAGCTCGTGCCCGACACCTCCTTGAAGTGGCGGTAGAGCAGGACGCATTGAGTGGGAAAAGCCCGGTTGGACTTGCGGCAGCCGCGATCTATGCAGCGACGAGATGTACGGAGGACAGTCTCACCCAAGCCGACGTGAGCGAGGTAACCAATGTGAGCAAAGTCACAATCAGAAATCGCTATCAAGAGCTGCTCGAAATTGCCGATGATGCGGATCCAAACCAACTATAGTCATGAAAAGACGAACGTTTCTGCAAACAGCTGGAGGACTCGCAGCGGCGAGTACTCTCGCACAGCCGACAGCCGCACAGGAAGCCAAGACAGTCCAGATTACCATGGAGGGGGGAAACTTCTTCATGGACCCAGTAGGCCTGTTCGTCGAACCGGGTGAGACCGTAACCTTCGAGATGGGAGCGGCGGCCCCACACTCCTCAACCGCCTACGAGGACCGCATCCCAAGCGATGCAGATCCCTGGGATAGCGGGTTACTCGACGAAGGAGAGACGTTCGAACACACGTTCGAAGTCGAGGGGACATACGATTACTTCTGTTCCGCTCACGTATCGTTAGGACAGGTCGGTCGGATCGTCGTTGGCAGCCCCGGCGGACCGGCAACAGAAAGTGACATCCCGAATAGTCCACCGAGCGGACAAATGCCAGACAGTCAGACCATTGTTGAGCAGGGATCCGTTGCGTTCCCCTTCACAGGAAGTAGTGGCGGTGGTGGCGGTAGTGGAGGTGGCGATGGCGGAGGGGGTGGGGGTCGGCCCGCCCCGGAAGTTCCGGATAGTGCGAAGATGCTTGGAATCGCGACAGCGACCGCCATGGTGTCGGTGCTCGGGTTGACGTACTTCTTCCTCAAATACGGTGGTGACTATGGACCCGAGTAGAGAGTCTACCGAGTCGCCTCAGCCCACATCGCAGCCGTGGTGTATCCACGGTGTCAGCGCCGGTCCATTTAGGCAGTGTTCGACCACATATGACTGATCCCAAAGAAACCCTCGAAATACAGAACGTAGTTGCCTCGACCACGGTCGGCCAAGAGCTACATCTGGAGGAACTGGCGGACGATCTGTCTGCCTCTGAGTACAATCCAGAACATTTCCCGGGACTCGTCTTTCGCACTCAATCCCCGAAAGCCGCGACGCTCATTTTCCGCTCTGGAAAAGCCGTCTGTACCGGTGCAAAGAGCGTTGAAAACGTTCATCGAGCAGTAACTATTGTCTTTGACGAACTGCGAGAACTCGGGGTGGAGGTCGATGCCGATCCCGAAATAACGGTACAGAATATGGTATTGAGCGGTGATCTCGGACAGCAATTAAATCTCAATGCAATTGCTATCGGTCTCGGTCTCAAAAATATCGAATACGAACCCGAGCAATTCCCTGGTCTTGTCTACCGAGTAATAGAACCCGACGTTGTCGTACTGATGTTCGGCAGCGGCAAGGCCGTGATTACGGGCGCAACAAGCGTTGAAGATGCGGAAATAGCACTCGAAACAGTGCAGTCACAATTGCAAGAAGTAGACCTGATCAATTGATGAGACACACACGATACAGGAACGACGCCGATCAGTCCGCGCGAGCCAGACGCAGTATTCAAGGTACATCTCCTGACCGAGTACAACACGGAAGCATACCACGTCCACGAACAACAATGCCACCGCAGAAGTGCATGTTGAATCGAAGCGAATTATCTGCTCGACGAGGATTGCAATGGAACTCGTTATTGACCGGAGAGCACTGAACCGATGACGCAACATCTCGAACTGGCCGTCTTCGCGTTCTTTGCTTTGATCACGTTGGGGAGTGCCCTCGCAATGGTTCTCGTCGAAGACATGTGGCACTCTGCCCTCCTCATGGGTGTGACACTCCTGAGTGTCGCAGTGCATTATGTTATGCTACGGGCTGAATTCGTCGCTGCGATGCAAGTGCTCGTCTACGTGGGTGGCGTGCTCATCCTGATCAGCTTCGCCGTGATGCTCACACGCAGTCAACCGACACCCGAAACCGCCATTGGAGGTACCACCGATGATGATTGACGATCAGTCCGTTAGAAGCGAACAACGTTGTCACGGCTGTAATAGAGATTTCGCAGTTTCGATTCGGAGCTGGTCGACGACAGTTGGTCGAGACACGCCACTATCGTGTTTGAGGAGGGCGATGTGAGATGGTCGCGGTCCAGTACTATCTACTGCTTTCAGCCGGGTTGTTCTGTATCGGGCTATTTGGAATCCTCACTCGTCGAAACGCATTGATGTTCCTGATGTCGGTCGAACTGATGCTCAACGCGGCGAACATCAATTTCGTGGCGTTCTCGTATCAGTGGGGGAACGTCACCGGCCAGACGTTCAGCCTCTTCGTCATTGCCCTTGCTGCTGCAGAGGTTGCTGTCGGCCTCGGAATCATTCTGGTTCTGTATCGGAACTTCAAGGATGTCGATGTTACCAAGGCAGCAACGATGCGCTGGTAACTCAAATAACTGGTTTCTGATATCTTCGCCTTCGATGTAAAGAAACGGCTATGCTGAAAACCAGACTGTCTAAAGAGAAAATCGCTTGAAATAGCCCCGCATAGATAGACTATGGTGATATTGACGTGAAATCCAATTTAGCGATCCAGGGGATGTCTTGTGCGACGTGCGCCTTGACCATCGAAGACGCCGTCACCAAACTCGATGGTGTAGACTCGATCGACGTCAACTTCGCGACCGACGAAGCTACCCTCGTGTACGATCCGGACGACGTATCCCTTGCAACAATCTACGGGGCAATTGAGGACTCGGGATACACGCCAGAGAGGGTGACTACGACTGTCTCTATCATGGGGATGACGTGCGCGACGTGCGTCGAGACGAACGAAACGGCCATCGAATCCGTCCCCGGCGTCATCACAGCCTCGGTCAACTTCGCGACCGATGAAGCGACCGTCGAATTCAATCCAGCCCACGCGTCGCTCGACCACATCTACGACGCCATTGAGGGTGCCGGTTACGACCCTGTCCGCGCAGAAGGGGACGACGCCGACCTGAGTAAGCAGCGTGAGGAGGCAGCTAAACGGGAGCTACGCAAGTACTGGCGGCTCATCACGTACACACTCCCGTTCGTCTTGCCCTTCTTGGCGGTGATGACTGACTATTACGTTCCGTTCCTCCCCGAGGAGATCTTCGGGATCTCAACGGACTTCTGGGAATTCGCTCTCGTCACGCCGGTGTACGTCGTGCTGGGACGCGTGTTCGTCCGTGGGGCGTACAACGCGTTCAAGAACAGTCGTCGGGCCAACATGGACACACTGGTGGCCGTAGGGACGTCCGCTGGCTACTGGTACAGTGTGGCCGTTACGTTCGGTCTCATCACCGGCGACGTGTTCTACGAAGCCGTCGCCATCATTCTCTGGTTCATCATGTTCGGCAACTACCTCGAGGCGCGCTCGAAAGCGCAAGCCGGCGACGCATTGCGCGAACTCCTCGAGATGGAGGCCGACGAAGCAACCGTCATCCGTGACGGGGAGGAAGTCGTCATTCCCGTCGACGAGGTCGAAGTCGGTGACGTGATGAAGATCCGTCCCGGTGATCGCGTTCCCACGGACGGCGAAGTCATCGGTGGGCAAAGTGCCGTCGACGAGTCGATGGTCACCGGTGAGTCCGTCCCCGTCGAGAAGGGACCGGGCGATGAAGTGATCGGCTCGACCGTCAACGAGAACGGTGTTCTCGAGGTGAAAGCCACGAGAGTTGGCAAGGACACTGCATTACAGCAGATCGTCCAGCGGGTGAAAGACGCTCAGGCTCGCCAGCCCGACATCCAGAACCTCGTCGACAAGGTGGCCGGCGTGTTCGTTCCGGCGGTGATCGTCAATGCCACCATCTGGTCGATTCTTTGGTTCCTGTTCCCCGATACGTTGACGGGATTCGTCCAAGCGCTTCCGCTGTGGGAGCTGGTCGGCGGTGGTCCCGTAGTTGGGGGCGTTCCAGTCTTTGAGTTCTCGGTCATCGTGCTCGCGAGTGCTTTGCTGATCGCCTGTCCCTGTGCGATGGGTATCGCGACTCCCATGGCGACGATGGTGGGCTCAACGATCAGCGCCAAGAACGGAGTTCTCTACAAAGGGGCAGACATCCTTGAGAAGGCGCGCGGCATCGACACCATCGTCCTCGACAAGACCGGGACGTTAACCCACGGTGACATGCGCTTGACGGACGCCATTCCAATCAGCGAGGCCGTCAAGGCCGATGGAGGGACGGAAGCGACTGACAGTGGCGTCGTCGAACGAACGGTCGACGAGGAGGTTCTGCTCGCCGTCGCCGCGAGTGCCGAATCCGGGTCTGAACATCCACTCGCTCGGGCGCTCGTCGAAGGGGCAACAGAGCGAGGCGTTCGGCTCGACGAGCCGACTGAGTTCGAAAACGTTCCCGGGCACGGGATTCGGGCAACCGTCCCACAAGGAAACGTGCTGGTCGGTAACCGGAAGTTAATGCGGGACGAGGGAATCGATCCCTCACCCGTCGAAGCGACAATGGAGCGGCTGGAACGCGAGGGCAAGACGGCCATGCTCGTCGCCGTCGACGGTGAGTTACTCGGCGTGGTAGCGAACGCCGACACGATCCGCGAAAGCGCGAAAGAGACGATCGATGCACTCCACAAGCGGGGACTCGAGGTCCTGATGCTCACGGGGGATAACGAGCGGACTGCCCGCGCAGTGGCAGAGCAACTCGGGATCGTCCCCGAGAACGTTCGCGCAGAGGTCCTGCCGGAAGACAAAGCCGATACGGTTGATGAGATCCAGGCCGACGGGTCGCGGGCGATGATGGTCGGTGATGGTGTTAACGACGCACCGGCACTGACGACTGCACACATCGGTGTGGCGATCGGGTCGGGTACGGACGTCGCCATCGAGAGTGCAGATATCACGCTCATGCGCGATGACCCCGCTGACTTGCTCAAAGCGATCCGGATTGCCGACGCCACCATCAACAAGGTCTGGCAGAACCTGTTCTGGGCGTTCGCCTACAACGCCACGATGATTCCGATTGCTTCGCTGGGACTGCTATACCCAGCGTGGGCGGGGCTGGCGATGGTCTTCTCTAGCCTCTCCGTGATTGGGAACAGCCTCGGATTCCGGAGCTACGATCCCCACGAACCGTACACATATCTGCCGTTCCGACCGTTCGTGTGGGCCTACCGCCAGATTGCCGGCTGATTACGCCGGAACACAGTTCAAACCATCCCTAGCAACATCGACTCATAACTATGGAAACGATACACGCCGACATCCACGGGTTGAACTGCCAGAACTGCGCTCTGAAGCTCGAACGAGCGATTGGCGCACTTCACGGGGTCCGTAACGCACAGATCGAGTTCGAGACTGAAACCGTGACGCTCGAATACGATCCTGACTCCGTCTCGATCGAGCGAATCGTAGCGACGATCAGGAGCTTCAGGTGTGACTCGGAGTGTCTCTTCACGAACGCCGACGATCGGTCGTACGGTATTGGCGTTCGCGAGCCAGGTACCGATGAGAAGCCGTCCAATTCCGGGCAAGGGTGTTGCCAGGTCGGCGTGGACGACGTATGGTGACCATGCCGCTGGTCGCCGGTATCACGGGACGGGGCGATGCATTCGGTCACTCTGGCGCGTGGGCCCTCGCACTAATCGCCATCGTGGTCGTCTCGTGGCTATTTTATCGCTACTTCGCACCACAGCGCTGGCGCGAGTGGGCAGGAGCGGGGGTGGTTCAGGCATTCATCATCGCACTGTACGCTGAAATGTTTGGCTTCCCCCTGACGATCTACCTGCTGGTTCGTTACTTCGGTCTGGATCGGGCGTACGTCAGCGCCAATCTCTGGTCGACGCTGGTCGGAGTGGGTGAAACCGGGATGATCGTCTCGATGCTACTCGGCTATGCAGTGGCGTTCATTGGCGTCGGGTTCTTTATCCAAGGATGGAAACAGGTCTATCGAGCACGACAGGAAGACCGCCTGACCACAGACGGACTCTACAGATTTGTTCGTCACCCTCAGTACACCGGCTTGTTCATCGCCCTCTTCGGGGAAGGTATCATCCACTGGCCGACGATATTTTCTGTTGGTCTCTTTCCGGTTGTCATCGTGACGTTCGCATGGTTAGCGCGCAAAGAAGAACGCGAGATGCTTGATCAGTTCGGCAACGAGTATCGAACGTATCAACGGAACGTTCCGATGTTTGTACCTCGACGTGATCAATGGCGGCGGTTCGTCGGCGAATCGCGATTCGATCCAGATCAATGAAGACGACACCTCTCGACAAATCAGTGTCCCAGTCATCGCGAGAATCGAATGACAAGATAGACGACACAGCCAACCGTGTAACCAACAGCACCGCGTGCGTCGGTGCAGAGATACCTAGTCCTGATCGACTACCTCCGCGCCGACGACAGACTCGGTCAGGGAGCAGACGATGAGCCAGTCTTCGACAGTCGCGGTAATCGGCGGTGCGATAGCAGGGCTGGCAGCTGCCGACGGGTTCCACAACGCTGGATTCGACGTCGACCTCTACGAGCGGCAGTCCTACACCGACAAGCGCGTCAACTGTGGAGAAGCAATGACGAACGTCTCTGCAATACCGCTTGAACCGACAGCAGACCACGGATTTCTCAACCCACTTCAAGCGATGCAAGTCGAGGTGTACGATGGCACTAACGCAGGTCGCAGCTGCACTGGCAGTGGGGAATTCACCGCATCGGATGCCTATATCACCGACCGAAACGTCGTCGAACGCTCGTGGGCCGAACAACTTGGACGGACCGGCGTCAATATCTACGAGAACCAGTCGATCACGCGAACCGAGTTCCTTGAGTTCACGACCGACTATGACCTCGTCGTCGATGCCAGCGGCCAGCCATCGCTTTCCAGCAAGGCACTCGGCACAACTGAGGAGTATTCGGGGCACTTCGTCGCACTCAACGCTGATGTGGAGGGCGACTTTTCGGATCTCTACCCGAATAGCCAGATCGTTCTTGAGAACTACACGGGCTACGCGTGGGCGTTTTCGAAGACAGCACGACGAGCCAACGTCGGTATCGGGTGGACGTTCAGCGAGCGTCCTGATGACTACGTGGCTGCGTTCAGGGCGGCGTGTGACCGAAATGGATGGCCGGAACCGTCACGAGACCGAACGAACGTCGCGATTATCCCGGAGGGCCCGAGTCTAGATCCCAAACGGACCTACCTTCCAGACCGATCCGTCGTACGAGTTGGTGACGCTGCCGGTCTCGCGAACCGATTCACCGGAAAGGGAATTTCCCAGGCCGTACAATCATCGTATCTCGCAGCGGAATTGGCTACGCACGAACGGTTACACGAGTATCCAGACCGCCTGTACCGAACGATGAAACTGGAGTATCTGCTCGCAACAGTTGTGAGGTACTTCATCGAGACGCGCCAGCCACAGATCCTTGGGGCAGCGATTCGGGCAGCCTCCGGGATGGATATCGAAGCCGTTGATCGTTCCCCGCGAGACGTTCTTGCCCGACTGATACGACATCCAGTCCTGTTCGCCCGGATTTTTGGGAGGCCCAGTGTTCTCAAACGCGTTTATGCGGCGGCAACTGACCAGTGGGAGTTTAATAGGCTGGCATCCTCCCCGGGGTAGTAACCGATAGGCTCTGGTCTCGCTACGCTGTAAAGACTCTCACCGACTCGTCGTCAATGATTCCTTGGGGGACGGGGCGTCGCGACTGCAGTTCGCTACTCCGTTATCGGTGAGGATGAGCGAGGCGAGTGAACCGGATACTGCTTCAGTTCGACTGCAGCACTGTTTGTCGTGAGAACCGGAACGTCGGCAGTGCGAACTACTCCAGTTGCTACACTCCCCTGTAAGAATCGACTCACCCCCGTCAATCCCTGTGTTCCCATCGCGATGAAATCGATGTCATTCTCGGTGGCGTATCCGAGAATCTCTTTCCGAGGGTTGCCATGGGTGAGCGTGATTCGGACATCGAGATGTACCGCCTCCGCTTTCTCCGCCACCTGCGTAAGAACGCGCCGACCACGTTGTTCCCACGACTCCTTTGCTTCTTGCCACGTGAATCCTGGCCGGCTCATGTAGGTGCGTTGATCGACGACAAAGAGGCCGTGAACGGTGGCGCCATGTTGGCTTGCGATTTCTACTCCATGTTCGAGCGCAACCGAGGCTTCATCGCGTCCGTCTGTAGGCACGAGGATATCGGTGTACCTCGTCTGGTCACCAGATGAACGCCTATCTGAGGGAGCAGATCGATCTTCCTTCACCGTGAGAACGGGAACCGGAGCGGTCCGAAGCAACTGCTCGGAAATACTTCTGTGTAGGTACCTGGTGAGTCCAGTTCGCCCGTGCGTTCCCAAGACCATCAGGTCGATATCGTTCTCTTCAATGTAGTCTAGAATGACATCGGGAGAGCTGCCGTGTTCGATACCCGGGATTACATTCAGTCCAAGGGTATGGGCTACATCCATCACGGGTTCTATTGCCGCTGCCTCATCCCACGTGTTCTTCTCGGAGGTAGAGGGAATTGCAGTCTTTCCAAGGTGGGAATGGTCCTCGACAATACGTAGCGCATGGACCGTTGCAGCGTATGCATGCGCCAGTGAGACGCCGTGTCGAATCGCGGGAGTGAGCGCATTACCGCCGTCTGTTGGAATGAGAATGCTCTCGTACGGAGTGGATTCCGACTCGTGGTCGAATGGAGCTGGGTCTGCCGTGTTCATAGTAATTAGTACGTGAGCCCGCTTTAAGCGGATTTTTGTTAACATTCGAAAATGCTGGCACGCCCTATTCGAAAGAGCCTAGACACCGGATGTAACCCCGACAGCTCGGAAAATCAGGTGTGCAGCCCGCCGATTTCCCGTCCGGTAGGCGTGGTTCCGAGACTCAGTTACACACTCAAGCATCCGTCTTTAGCTAAGAGACGAACCACGTGACAGCGGCGTCTTATCGAGGCTACTTTTCGAGAGGAACGAGGAGGCGGCAAGTGTGCACCAAGACGCCTCCTCATTGAGACTCATGCGTCGGCTCACTACACTGTTTCCCTCCGAGTTCCTCGAAGAGCACGCCGAGGAACTCGGCGTGGTTGAGCGAGAGAGCAAGCTTCAGGTTCCCGTCCTCGTGTGGGCGCTCGTGTTCGGCTTCGCCGCAGGCGAGAGCCGAACACTCGCTGGCTTCAGACGAAGCTACAACTCCACAGCCGACGAACCGATCTCTCCTGGCGGTTTCTATCACCGGCTGACGCCGTCGCTCGTAGAATACCTCCGCGACCTCGTCGAGACTACGCTCGACGAGGTCGCTGTTCCCGGCGCTGTGGACGTTGATATCGACCGATTCAGGGACGTGATGATCGCTGATGGCACGGTGTTGCGGTTGCACGAATTCCTCTCCGATGAATTTCAAGCCCGCCACGAGGAGCAGGCTGGAGCGACGCTCCACCTGCTCCACAACGCCACCGATCAGACGATTGAACGCACATCGACGTGACGGATGAGAAAACGCACGACAGCACGCTGTTCGAGACTGGTTCGTGGTTGCAAGGGCGGTTGGTTCTGCTCGATTTAACGTACTTCAAGTACCGCCGCTTCGCGTTGATCGACGAGAACGGCGGCTACTTCGTGAGTCGGCTGAAGAAGAGCGCAAATCCAGTGATAACGGCGGAATTACGGGAATGGCGCGGCCGCGCCATTCCCTTGGAAGGCGAGCAGATCTACGATGTGGTCGGTGACCTCTCGCGGAAGTACATCGATGTGGAGGTCGAAACAGAGTTCAAGCGAGGTCAGTACGAGGGGGACGCGCTCACTGGACACGAAGCGGTTCCGCGTCGTCGGCGTCCTCGTTGCGGACGCCGACGACTACCATCTCTACATCACAAATCTGCCGCGAGAGGAGTTTCTACCCGCGGATCTAGCAACGCTGTATCGGTGTCGCTGGGAGATAGAAACGCTGTTCCGCAAGCTGAAGACACAGTACGAACTGGACGAGTTCGACACGAGCAACCCGGATGTCGTGGAAATTCTGTTGTACGCGGCGTTGTTGTCACTGCTAGTGAGTCGTGATCTGTTGGATCTGGTCACCGAGCAGGCTGACGATGAGATCGTGTTCCCGTCGGAACGCTGGGCGGCGACCTTCCGGTCGCACGCCCAGCTCGTCCTTCACGAACTCGGTGAGTATCTCGGCTACTCGCCACCACCACTGTTGGAACGGCTGATCGATGACGCCCAGAAGATCCATCAGCAACGGCCGATCCTGCAAGAGACGCTCACTACCGCTACGCAACCGAGGTGTGAGTCTTAGCTAAAGACGAATGACTTCAGCGAGAGATCGAGGTCACCTACAAGACGATGCACCGGCGCGTCGAGCGCTTCGCCCGAGCGCTCGACGCGCCTTCCGTTACACTGGAAGGACCTGTCGAAATCGACGAAGTGTACGTTTCTGCCGGGAAGAAGGGTCGCGAGCGCGACGCGAGTCGCGCTCGCGTGGCCTGTCCACGCGCGGACGAGGAACGTACGAAGACGACAAACTACCCGTGTTCATTCTGGTCGATCGGGGCACCAAGCAACGGTACGTGATCCCGGCGAAAGCCGCAGACGAATCGACGATTCGACTCCTGCTGGCCGACCGCCAGCAGGAGTCGCTCACCGTCTATACCGACGGCTTTCGAGCGTACGAACCGCTTGAGGAGGACGACGAATCCGACCGCGAATACGTCGTCCACGGCGACGGCGAGTACGCTGATGAAGAGATCCACGTCAACACTTGCGAGAGCCACCGTCGCACCAGCGACGCGTGGCTCTCGCCGCATCGAGGCGTCTCAAAGGACAAGCTAACACAGTATCTCAGAGCATTACAGCTCCGACAAGATCTCTTGCGTAAACCGGGACGAGATGCTCTCAAACACGCTGTTCCAGCCACTCTCTGAAATCAACAACGTGCTACACATGAGCGTTGATGGTACTACCACGTGTATCTCTACTGCTAGCACACATAATCGGAGGAGTCAATTTGCTGGCCCAGCAAATCGACGACTCGCTTAAGATACGTAGCACACAACCTTCGCCCTATGGAGATGTCACGGCGGCAAATACTGGCAGGAAGTGGCGTGGCGCTGATCGGTTCGATCGCTGGCTGTCTCGGCGGCGACGACGCTACCGGGAGCGATGGAAACGGTGGGGACACGCCCACTGACGAAGAAACCGACGGCAACAACAGCGGGAATCAGGAAGTCGCCGACTACCTCTCGGAGGTTGCGAACTACGACGGAATCGACGACCGTACCGACGAGGGATCAGTGACCGTCAGGAATGGTGCTGTCGACGGTGCCGGCCAACAGTTCGTCTTTGATCCGGCGGCGATCCGTGTTTCCCTCGGCACGGACGTGACCTGGGAGTGGGTCGATAGTAACAGCCACAGCGTCACGGCCGAAGACGAGACGTTCGACAGCAGCCTCATTTCAGGTGAAGGGGAAACCTGGGCGTACACCTTCGATGAGCCAGGTACCTACTTGTACTATTGTATAGCACACCGAGCACTCGAGCAGAAAGGCGCAGTCGTCGTGGAATAGCGACTCTCTCTGTTTCCCACCCGATGAGAATTAATAACACTATCGTGTGTACATAGGTCCAAACGGAACTATTCATGTCGTCACAATGGACTCGTCGCCATGCTCTCCAAGTAGGAGGGGCTATCGGAATTTTCGGTGTGGCCGGTTGTCTCGGGTCATCTGGTACGGACACCAACTCACCCACCCTCAATCAGGCAGCAATTACCCTGCTAAACGGTGGCACGCTCGTAACGTCGCCGTCGTGCCCGTGCTGTCACGGATACGCGGATATCTTGACCGAACGCGGCGTAGACAGGCTCGATATCGTGGAGCAAAAGAACTACGCCGAACCGAAGCAGCGCGCAGGCATCCCACGCGAACTGTGGGCATGCCACACGATTACTACTGAGGGCTACGCGTTGGAGAGACATCTCCCAGTAGAAGCGATCGAAAAATTGGCAATCGAACGACCAGCAATAATCGGGGTTGTATTACCAGGAATGCCTGCTGGTTCCCCCGAATGGGAGGAAGCACTGCCGATGAGTTCGTCGTGTACGCCATCGAGCAAGATGGGTCAACGAGTGAGTATCTTCATATTTGATGTCTGCTAACGCCGATACCCCATCTTCCAGGCCTGTTTGAGACCCCGTTGGTCGATAGCTGCTACGACTTTGGATTTTAAAGAGCAAAGTGCTTGATTGACGCACCCGTACATACAGCCGTAGGTGTACATGCATGGCAACAGACCCTGTTTGCGGAATGGATGTCGACGAAGCTAACGCTGCAGTGACAACTGACTATCAGGGAACGACGTACTACTTCTGTGCCGAAGGGTGCAAAGAAGCGTTCGAGTCGGAGCCGAGCGAGTACGTCTGACGCCGAACTGCCACACGGAACCCGATAGAACAGTATCGTACCCGACCAATCCAACCCCTATCACCGTGTATGAGAATGAAAACCCCCGACGAAACCGACCTCGAAATTCTCCGTCTCCTCGCGGAGAACGCCCGTCGACCGTACAGCGAGATCGCTGAACACGTCAACCTATCAGCGCCAGCCGTCTCCGATCGAGTGACGCGGCTGGAAGAACATGGAATCATCCGCCAGTTCACCATCGATATCGATCGGTCGCAGCTCCGTGACGGAATCCCTGTTCTCGTACGCATTAACCCGCGTCTCTCTGCTGTGGATTCACTGCGACAAGAACTACTCCAAGCAGAAGACGTCGAGCACGTATTTATTACTGCGGCTTCAAAAATTATGATCTCTGCAACTCCCCCTCACAGAAACATCGGAGAGTGGTTGCAGACGATCATCAAAATGGAGAATGTCCGTAAATACGAGGTCCAGTTGCTATCGGATATCGACTGGTCCGTAACCATCACGGGAACTGACTTTACACTCACCTGCACTGAATGTGGGAACACGGTTGGTGCCGATGGAACGGCAACTCGTGTCGGAGGTGAATTACAGCAATTCTGCTGCTCAAGCTGTCAAACAACATTTAAAAAGCGGTACGAAAAACACCACAAAGAAGCAGAGATGTGAACACTACCTATTCACTTCCCCCGAATGCTTTCTGAACGGGAGAGTTCCATCACGTCTGTACGCCTGCTTGATTTGGCGATTATCGACGAAGGGAAATCGTCTTGAATAATGACTACGCATCTCTGACATACTGCCAATGAACGGAACGACAACCCGACAGTACGGCGCAGCTATCGCACTGGTTTCAGGAATCTACTCACTCTTCTCCGTAGTCGCAGAAGCGGGGATGATGCAATCCGCGGGTGGTGCCTTCATGGCACTGCTCGGCGTCATCGTGGTCGTCCACGGGGTGGTCCTGCTCACGCCATACGCTGACCGACTCGGGAGTGCAAGCGGCCCGCTAATGATCGGCTACTCGGTATTGATGTTGCTCAATCAGACCCTCGTCGGCGTCACTGGCAGCATGAACTGGGGAATGGGTGGCGGGATGGGGACCGGTATGGATGGCGGAATGGCCAGTGGCATGGGATCAAATATAACCGCCGGGATGGGATGGGATCTTGGAATGGTCGCCCTCGCGGTGCTGATGCTGATCAGTGGCATCATCATGACGAACCGGCGCGGTGCTGAATCTGGAATGTGACCTATTTCGAGAATGACCACGACAACACGTTCAAGCCGCCTACCTAGCTATCTCGCACCGCTACCAGAGCGCGTCGAGGATTTCGCACTTCGGTACGCGTGGGTCATCGTCGCAATCAACTTCGCTGGAACCGCGTTCGGATTCTGGTACTACCGCTTCCAGCTTGCTCAAACCCCGCTCGTGATGTGGCCGTTCGTTCCCGATAGTCCCGCTGCGACGCTGTTCGTCGCGCTCAGTCTCGCCGCGTGGAAACTGGACTACGACGTCGAGTGGCTCCACATGCTCGCCTTCTTCGGCAACATCAAACTCGGGCTTTGGACACCGTTCGTCCAGCTGGTTCTCAACGGGCCGGGTGGTATCGAACCCTGGCTCTACTGGTTCCTCATCGTGAGCCATCTCGCGATGAGCCTCCAGTCGTTCCTGATCTATCGCTACGCCGAGTTCTCGGTCGGTGCGGTCGCCGTCGCCACCGTCTGGTACGGCCTCAACGACATCGTGGACTACTTCACGCCGGTCGTCGGGGAGTTCCACCACACGTTCCTGCGGGCCGAACTCGCCAACGGCGCGCTCGATCACTCGGTGCGAGCGCACGACCTCGCGGCGGCCGCGGCAGTGACGCTGACGCTCGCCGCGACGTTCCTCGCACTTGCAACAAGGGTGAAGAAGCTCGAGCTTCAGCGATCCCTTACCTCGGAAAGAGAAGCATCGACAGCTATCTCGAATGACGAGGGATTGGAGCCGTGACAACCAGTCGGCACCAGATCCGTGCAGTGGGGGTTACTCTCGGCGTCGCGCTCGGGAGCTTTGTCATCGGGGCGATTCTCCTGATGCTCGTTTCACAGGTACTCAGTGCTGTCGGGATTTCTCTCTTGGACCGCCCGGCGCTACGCCTTGGTTTGAGTACAGTGCTACTCCAGGGAGTGACGTTCGGCGGTGTTGCACTCGTCTATCTACAGACCCGCGACAGTGGTTTGGAGTTCATCCAGGTGCGCGTTCCAACGCGTCGTGATGTCGCGTGGATCGTCGGGGGATTCATCACGCTCCTGGTCGCGGTTCGCGTACTCTCGGTCGTGATCGCATATCTGGGATTCGACCACGCCAGCAACCAGATCATCGAGATCGGACGCCAAGAGCCAACCGTCTTTCTGGTGTTGATTCCACTCTCGTTCCTGTTGGTGGGTCCTGGTGAGGAGCTTCTATTTCGGGGACTCATTCAGGGAACACTGCGAGAATCGTTCCATCCGGCGCGAGCGATCATCTTAGCCAGCCTCATCTTTGCGATGGTACACGTCTTTTCCCTCCAGGGGAGCGGGAAACTCGTGTATATCGGCGTGGTCTTCACGCTCGCGCTCGTGCTCGGGGCGACGTACGAACTCACGGACAACCTCGCGGTCCCCGCTCTCATCCACGGCGCATACAACGCAGTCCAGTTCGGCCTTGCATACTATACGGTTACACAGGGTACGGCGTTGTAGGAGGCCAAGATGCCATCAGAGACACACTCACGACGGTCGGTGCTTCGCCAGAGTGGAATCGGTGTAGCCGGAGGGATGTCGGTTCTCGCGGGCTGTCTCGGCGGCCTCAGTGGCTCCTCGGGGCCGACCGTGACGATGACTGGTGACCTTCGATTCGACCCAGCCGAAGTCACCATCGAATCTGGAGAGACCGTTACGTGGGAAAACGAGAGCGGTGCCCCTCACACGGCGTCGGCGTACGAGGAGTCGCTCCCAGAGGATGCTGCGTATTTCGCCAGCGGTGGCTACGAATCCGAACAGGCAGTCCGACAGAGCACGTCAGCACGTGGGTTTCTTGAGCGCGGCGACACGTACCAGTATACGTTCGAGGTCACTGGGACGTATCGGTATTTTTGCCTTCCACACGAGGAGAACGGAATGATCGGTGCCATCGTGGTTGAGTGACTCACTTCGTGTGGCGTGTTCCTTATCACGGAGAAAGTTTATACTTCCCAAACTCAAAAAGCGATTTGCGGGGTGATTCCCTGGTAGGTATAGCCGCTGTCAGAGGCCCCACTCCCGAAGCCCACTCCCTGTCCACCCTTCCTCACCCCACCTCGTCGGCGTCCTTTCCCTTCCGGTTTTCAAGATGGTTTCCCGTCATCCGAGCGCGATTGCACCGAAGTAGAGTCCAAGGATAATTGAGATCCCACCGAGAAGCTGCACCACCCGTCGCCAACGATCCGAGACCGGGGCTTCGGACCCGTATTCACCACTGCGATCCGACGGAATGCGACCTGCGGTCTGGACGCGGATCACCGTCTCGGGATACGCGATCAACAGGACCCCTATACCGATCCCGAGGACAGCCGCTAGGAGCGTCCGAACGGCGGCCATCTATCTTCGGAGGCGTTCGATACGTTTCTCGACTGGCGGATGGGTCGCCAACAGTCGGGCGAGGCCGCGTTTTTCGCCGAAGATACACAGGGCGTTCACCTGGGCGTCGACCTCCGACTCACTGGCACGCTCGCTACCTCGCTGGATTTTCTCGAGCGCACTGGCGAGCGGTTCTCCACTCCCGATCTCCGAGGCAGCATCGCTATCGGCGACGAATTCGCGATACCTCGAGATGGCGAAAACAAACAGCATCACGAGCATCTGCGTGATCTGGCCGACGACGATAGCGAGGAAGAAATCCGCGATGTCGTTGTCGCCAGTGAGCAGGACCGCCCACTGAGCAACGATAGCGACGATCGAGGCGACACCTTGGCCGAGCACCATCATCACGACGTCACGGTTCCGGATGTGGGCGAGTTCGTGTGCGAGGACGCCCTCGACCTCATCCGGTTCGAGCCGCTGGAGCAGCTCCTCGGAGACGACGACCGTCCCGTTGCCCTTCCGACCGACGGCAAACGCGTTGGGCACGCCCATCCGAGCGATCATCAGTCGAGGTTTCTCGATACCCATATCGTCGGCGAGTGATGCAACTCGTCGGTGAATATCCGAATAGCGGTCTTCGGGCAGGTCCTCAGCTCCGACGCTCCGGAGCGCCATCCACTTGCCGAGTTTGTACTGGACGCCGACGAAAGCGACGCTGCCCAGCAGAACGAGCCAGAGTGGCCAGCCGAAGACGCCCATCACCACGACCGCGGCGACGGCGTAGAACGCGAATAGGGCCGATCCGACGACCGCCATTCGGGCTTTCAAACCGAGGTGGCGCATGACTGAGTGTTTGTCCCGGGGATATTAAGGCCCAGCGGTGACGTTCCACTCAAGCAATCGTCTTGATACTTTTCTACTGACCTCAACCGTGGCGACAACAGATGCTCGATACACTTTCAGTCGTGAACGGGATATCTAACTTCGTGGTAACCGTTATCCGAATTAGACTGGTACATCGATGAGAGAACAATGGCTGAAGCGCGCGTCGATCGATCGCTCGTCAACGCACTCCCGGTCGAGGGCATCAAGTTCGACGGCCTGTTTACGCTCTTGACGCTCTGGTTTATCGCCGGCGTCTTTCTCGACGGCCGATCTCATACACATGGCGCTCCGGAGACGTTCTTTACGCTCGAACACGGGATTTTCTACACCGCATTTCTCGCAATCGCCACTTTGCTGGGCGGAACCATCTACCGGAATCGGATACGGGGACACTCCTGGTCTGAACGCCTCCCAGAAGGCTACTGGCTCTCCGTGGCCGGCGTCGTGCTCTTCGGCGTGGCTGGCGTCGGCGACATGGTCTGGCACGAGGTGTTCGGCATCGAGGCCAACATCGAGGCGTTGTTGAGCCCGACGCACCTGTTGCTCATGATCGGGGCCGGTCTCTTCGTCAGTGGGCCTCTCCGTAGCGCCTGGTATCGCCTCGATCCGAATGAGAGCGGCTGGGCGGCCCAGCTCCCGATGGTGCTCTCGACCGCGATTACGCTGTCGGTGCTCACGTTTGCGACGATGTATGCACATCCGATCGTGAATCCGCTCGCCGGCGCTGGACATCGACACGCGGGCGAGCTCCCGTTGATCGTGGCCCACGAACTCGGTGTCGTGAGTATCCTGCTCCAGACCGCGATACTGATGGGCAGCCTTCTATTGATTGTGCGACGCTTTTCGCTTCCGTCGGGGGCGCTCACGGTCGTCTTCACGCTCAATGCAAGTGCCATGAGTCTCCTGACCGAACACTACCAGTTCATTCCGGCGTGGGTGCTCGCCGGGGTCGTCGCCGACCTCCTCGTCCTCGGATTGGACCGATCTCACTCTCTTGCATGGCGGGGATTCGGGTTCGTCGTTCCCGCTGTGCTGTTCGGACTCTATTTCGTGACCCTCTGGGTGACAGAGGGGATCGCTTGGACGGTCCACGTCTGGGTCGGCGCGATTGTGTTGGCAGGCATAGTGGGATGGCTCGAAAGCTACCTGGTCGCACCCACTATCGACGACCCCTCGATAGAACGGTGACCTCTCAAAGTGATCGCCGTTGAGACAGGTGAGACCGGACGACAGACACACCTGGCATTCCGTCACGCACCCAGAGGGCGACCGCTAGCACAGTGATAACGGTCTGGACCGCCACATAGGGCGTTGGATTGAGGAGCTGGAGCAAGTCTGACACTGTCTGGATGTGGGACTCCGGCGAGAGTACCGGCCACAAGAGGAACCGAAGCGTTCCGTGATCGAGGACGAAATAATCGACGACATCGCCCCCGAGATGAGACAGATATCCCACGCCTCCAGCGATCGCAACCATACGTCGCGTTGGATGATCACGGCCCCACATCCATACGAGTACGAGCACGCTGGCTGTCGTGAACACCGAGTGGGTGAGAGATCGACCTGGAATGCTACTGGTCGCGAGCGCTAATGGCTTATCGACGAGATCCGGAAAGAGTGTCCCAAGAGCTACCGCGAAGGTCGGGAGGGACGATGGCTTCTCCCCCAGCCAATAGCGACTGCCGAGTGAGATCAGAAGGTATCCAACCGCGACGTGTGTCCAAATGAGCATTAGGTTCTCATCTCGTTGCCAGCTGGTTGAATACTGCGTTGCCGCCTCGACGGAGGCGATGGAGATTTGTCGGAGTTCCACGGGGCTCGATTCGCCGGAGGAATACCAAGAGTCCAATTGTGGGGGTCATCATGACAGTCTGAGACAGAGGGCGAGATCGTATTTGGAGATTCAGGTACAACTATGAATGAGCTTGCCTGAGCTATACCCCGAGCATTCATCCAGATCGCCAGCAATCCATAACCAACTGACGATTTCCGTATTATGATCTCCTTGCCACAACGACGACTCTCCGGGACGCTTCACAGCCGATCTGCACCGTATCCAAGCTAGCATCACCGTTCATGACAGAAATACGAACGTTCGATAAACGAACTGTAGTGGGCCTGCTAGTCGGACTGATAGGGCTTGGAATATATCTTCGGTTCGTGGGCGTCGATGCGATAGTTGGATCACTCCGTACCGTGTCCACCCGTCGGGCCGCTTCGCTCGTCATCGTTGGATTCGTCTCACTATTTCTCTGGGGAACCGGACTGTGGCTCGTTCTCAGACAGATGGACGCCAAGATTACGCTCTGGCGAGCGATCCTCCTGTTCGACGCGACGGGATTCATCAACAGCGTCACTCCGTTTGGTCAGGCGGGCGGCGACCCGGTGAGTGGACTCCTAGCCTCACGTGTCGCACCGATGGAGTACGAAACGGGATTTGCGGCGATCGTGAGTCTCAATGCGATCAATCGGCTTGCGTCGGTCCTGCTCGGTCTCGTCGGAGCGGGCTACCTCCTCACACGTGTCGCCTTCTCTGTGGCAATTCGGAATGCCGCACTCGTCGGGGCTGGGATCGTCGTCGTAGTTGGGGTGGGTGGCGTGTTTCTCTGGCAGTATCGTGACACGGTTATCAAGTGGACGACACGACTTCTCGACGCCGTTCTCGCTCGGTTGTGGTGGGTTCCGCGATTCGAGCCACCGGAACGTGCAGCGATCCGCCAGCGGCTCCGTCGGTTCATCGCGGCAATCGAACAGCTGGGGACGAACCGACGACGCCTCGTACTGGTGGTCTGTTTAGGTATCGCAGGGCAACTCTCCGTGGGGGCTACGTTATGGGTTGCGCTTAGGGCTCTCGGCGCGGACGTACCACTCGCGCTTGTCCTAGTGATCATTCCAGTAGCGAAGCTGAGCGGGATCGCCCCGACTCCTGGTGGACTTGGGAGTGCCTCGGCGTTCCTCACAGGACTGCTGGTGACCTTGACAGCCATCAATACGACGGTAGCCACTGCAGCAGCGCTCCTCTACCGTGCTGCTGCCTTCTGGACCCCAATGATAACTGGGGGACTTGCGTTGTTATTTCTCCTCGCAACACCGGTGGAGTCGGCAACTTCCCGACTGGGACGTGGGGACGGATCTGACACCCGAGTGGCATTCGCCATCGCAGGGGGTGTGGCAACGCTTCTCCTCGTGGTAGTCCACCTACGGAACGTTCTGATCGAGCCGTACAGTCCAATTGTCCACCTTCTCCGAGATGGCGGTGTCGCTGCCATGGGATTCGGCGCTCTCTGGATGGGCTTTCGACTCTTCGCCCGGCACCGTTCCAACTTGGGAGACAGGAAAAAATAATCCGAAAATCCGTTCGCGAATCGATCACTGGATAGAGAGCAGCTTCCCGATTCGTATTCAGACTGACTCGGGATTGAATGTCATCACATCGTCAATTTCCGATGAGGACGGCTTATCGGGAGACCACGTGCGACGAGACGCGAGCGGACGCCCCCTTCCAGCGGAGGATATCAGGAGACGCAGCTCTTGGCCTGTTGATTCAATACATTCCTCCCCCATCATCGTCGCCGCTGCTCCCACCCCCAAGTGGAGATTCAATGGCCGTGTCTCCAACGCCGACTTTCATGCACATCCCCGACAGGTCCGACCCTCCGTGGATCGTACAGTACACGTCGTACACACCGCTTTCTTCGAACGTATGTGTCGTCTCCTCGCCACCCGCTACACTGGAGTCTTTGTCCCAATTATCCGACGCGCTGGTGACCGTGTGATCGAAGCCGTCGTCGTTAGTCCACGTTACCGTGGCTCCGGTGTCGACGTGAATATTCCGGGGATCGAACTGTGACCCGGTCATCGAGACCGACGACGTTTCTTCAATGGCAGCACCCCCGTTACCATTCCCGTTTCCGCTGCCACCGCCCGGATTGCTTCCTCCGGTGCAGCCCGCGACGAGAGCAAGCCCGCCGGTAGCGGCAGCACCCAGAAACGCTCGGCGGCGAATCATGGTAATCATTAGCAAAGTTGCGGCTGGAGCTACTTGTCACTTTCCCCGTTGATGGGCCGTCACACGAGCCAATTCGAGGAAGAATCAACAATAAGAGGGATTCACCAGAGGAGGGCTGAAGCAATTCGGAGCAGATCCTTATACGCTGGCAGTGTACCCAGCTTCGTTCACCGCGTTGACGAGCGCATCGGTATCCGCGTCACCCTTGACTGTCGCGGAGTTGCTCGTCCGGTCGGCTTGCGCATTCTCAACATTGCCCTTTCCCTTAACATAATTCGCATACCAGGGGGAGTTCATCTTCGAATTGACACCGAAACCCGCGATACTGTTTTCCTTCTGGGGTTCGTGTGCGAACACATGCGAAACCTCGACGAAACCGATCTCGAAATACTCAGACTGCTTGCCGAGGACGGACGCCGACCGTACAGTGACGTCGCTGAAATCGTCGACCTTTCGCCCCCGGCAGTGTCCGACCGCGTCAACCGCCTCGAGGAGCACGGAGTCATTCGTCGGTTCACCGTCGATATCGACCGTTCACAACTCCGTGAAGGAACGCCGGTATTGGTTCGATTGGCCGTCGTCCCGGGACATGCTGATGCTATTCGGCAGACGCTCACCGAACTGGATGCCGTTGAGCACGTCTTTACGATGGCAAATGCAAACATCGTCTTCTATGCGACGGCACCCCGTAATGACGTACGGGGGTGGCTCCTTTCGGAATTGGATACGGACATCGTACGTGAGTTCGAAGTGGAACTGGTCAGCGATATTGACTGGAATCTGAACGTGGGCGGCACGGAATTCGCCCTCACATGTGCGGAGTGTGGCAACACTGTTACGGATGAGGGGGTCACGACGCGCCTCGATGGCGATCTCAAACAATTTTGCTGTCCATCGTGCGAAAGTCGCTACACAGAACGGTATGAGGAATTGAAGGAAGCAGCGTAGGCGTCCGGGGAGACGTAAAACGTGAACTGAAGTTAGGCCAACAGACCTGAACGATGCGGTACTCCCTCTGTCTCGTGACGACGAGAATCCGTCGACTTCTCAATTGCTCGATCCCGGAGTGATCCACACATCCAGCAGATTCCGAATCAATGGTCAATCGGCGGCCGCAGTCAGTAACCCCCTCCACCACCCTCGCAGGGGAGATCCTGATCCAGCGACACGTCACCGACCAGAACAACGCCACACATCGTCTCGCTCCCGTGGATGGTACACTCGTATTCGTAAATCCCCTCGCTCTCAAACGTGTACGTCGCCGTGTTGCCCGACGATGAAAGACTCGTGCTGAAATCCCATTGCTCGGCCACATCGTGGAATTGTGCACTCGTCACGTCGTGCCCGAACGAATCCTGATTCACCCACTCGACTGTCGTTCCGGGAGCGACCGTCGCGCGTACCGGATCGAACGCCGTGTTCACCAGTTCGACGGTCTGCATGGACGCTTCGCCACCACCAACGGTGACATCGAACGGTTTGACGATCGGATTTCCATCCTTCGTGACGGGAGGATCGCCGTTTTCCGGGAACGTGAATTCGTCATCCATTGGGTCGTCGTAGTGGAGCATCGCGTACACCGTCTGCGATTCGGTGATCGACTCGTCGAGCCGGAGACTGACATCCGCGTAGAGGCCGGGCTGTAACTGCATAGTTGCAAGCGTAACGCCGCCGTTGGGACCACCCCCTTCGGCGTCCGGATGGATGACAAGCCATCCCGTCTGATCGATCGCAGTGCTGGGAACGGTGACACGCTCCCCGCTCGTCTCCTGGTCGGTTACAGAGAGCGAAGGTGTCACTTCCCCCGTCAGCGTGATTTCGAACGGTTTGACGACCGGATTACCGTCTGTTGTGACGGGGGGGTCCCCGTTTTCTGGGAATGTAAATTCCCCGTCTGCTGGATCGTCGTAGTGGAGCATCGCGTATACAGTCTGCTCCCCAGCGAGGAGGGTGTTCATCGCCAGCTCAACGTCACTGTATTCGCCTGCGGAGAGCTGTTTCTGAGCGAGCGTGACTTGACCATTTGGACCACCGCCCTCGGCCTCTGGGTGGAGTACCACCCAGCCGTCGCCATCGATGCTAGCACTCGAGAGTACCACGTTACGGTTGTCGGTTTCTATGTCCGAAACTGAGAGCGCTGGCGTCACACTCGGCTCTTCGGTCGTGGTGTCCGTTGGCGTGGTTGTCGGTGTAGTCGTCGTTGCTCCACCACTTCCATTGTTCTCTTCATCACCGCCAGCACAGCCTGCGAGTCCAACAGTGGCTGTGCTCCCCGCGAGTTGGAGGATTCGTCTCCGGGAAACGTAGTCGGGTGTCATGACTGGGTTGTGCCGTCCAACCCCGATATTCGGACACAAATTATAAAATAGTTGGCCAAATTCTACCCCTATTCTCGGTGAATCCATGCACCTACTCCGGAACTTCGGTGAGAGCATGCCGAACATCGAGGGAACGGTGGACGGCTGAAAAACTCATTTTGAGGGGGCCAGACATCGTGGGTGTCACAGCCTACTGCCACATGGCCCACGTAAGTAAGGCGAGCGCACTCGTCTCGAGAAGGCGGAGAAGGACCATAGCAATCTGGGCAGTCGTCGCCGCTGCTTCGAGCCACTGACGAGTGAGTGGGTTGAGGCTGAAAAAATAGAGCGCAAACACGTTTTCGGCGAGGAGTAACACCGCAAAGAGAAACAATGCAAGAACGTACTTCGACCGAACCGATCGGTAGTTTCCAGCCCAGACGTAGCTCAATCCGACTAACAAGAGGATGTTCACCCCCATAGCAACTCGTGCAACTGTTAGCCAGAGGCCCATCTAAGCTACTTGTTCGGAGTGGGTCGTAAATATCCTTTCCAAAAAGCGTCCCAACTGTAACTGGTCAGTCGTAACCACCCATATGGGGACAGAGCACGGTCGGTTCACTCTTGCTTTGCAGAGCAACTGCTGATTTCGCCGTTCGAGTCTGTTTTTCGATAACGACGTCCTCGAGCACGAGCACGTCAAGCCCCATCCCGAAGAAGTCCTTGAGCGCCTCGGTTGGAGTGTTCACGATCGGCTCCCCGTGGTCGTTAAACGACGTGTTCAACACCACAGGAACTCCGGTGAGGCTCTCGAATTCTGAGATCAATCGATAGTATCGCGGATGTTGATCCTCGCGAACAGTCTGTGGGCGGGTCGTATGATCGGCCGGGTGGAGCACTGCAGCTATCTCCTTCTGTTTCTCCTCTCTAACATCGAATGTGTCGATCATGAATGGTGACGCCGTCGCATCAACAAAATACTCGTCGACTGCCTTCTCCAACATCGAGGGGGCGAATGGTCGCCATCCCTCACGATGCTTGACGAAGCGATTCACCCGATCACGAGAGTCGACCGATCGGGGATCCGCGAGGATACTTCGACCTCCCAGGGCACGGGGCCCCAATTCGAGTCGACCCTGGAACCAGCCGACGAGTGCCCCATCTGCGAGTCGTTCAGCTGTATATCGCTCGAGATCGAGCGGTTGCGAGAAATCAATCTTGTTCGTTTCCAGTAGGTCTACGATCTCATCGGTGGTGTACTCGGGTCCGAGGTACACTGTGGTCATCTCTGGCACGTCTCGGGGGTTTTGCTCCAGCCACCCTGCACCGAGCGGTAACCCGGCGTCGTGTGCGACTGGTTGGATAAAGACGTTCTCGACGGCTTCTGACTCTCGAATTTGCTTGTTCAGTTTGCAGTTGAGCACCACACCACCAGCAAGCGCCACATTGGACGTCCCGAGGTGGTCAGTGTAGGTCTCGACGATATCCAGCACGGTTTCTTCGAGTAGTTTCTGCGCAGTGTAGGCGAAATCCTTCTCCCACTGATCGAAATCGCCGGGCGTCTCGTTCCGCGGCCGATCGAACAGTTCCTCTAGTCGTCCCACTCCGTATCCCGCGCCCCAGCGCTGTGTCAACGAGGTAACGTCGTATTCACACCCCGTTTCGATGACCTCACGAAGAACGGACTCGATCTCTGGATTCTCGTTGCCATAGGGGGCTAGTCCCATTACTTTGCCCTCACCGTTGAACATCCGATAACCGAGGTACTCCGTAACGACGGCGTAGAACAACCCTAGGCTATTCGGGTGGTCGTACGTCCGGATCCGTTCGAGTCCAGATTCGTCACCACGCCAGACAACGGTTGCATCGTATTCGCCCTTCGCGTCGATGGTGAGGACGAGGGCTTCGTCGAATCCCGACGGCTGGAACGCACTCGCGGCGTGACACGCGTGGTGCGGGCGTGTTTCAACGGAGGGGATAGGTGTGCCGATCGTCCGCAATCGGTTCTCGATCTGTTTAGTGGGGAAGAACTGCGCCTGTAATTGGGATTTGACTGTCCACTCGAGATGGCTCAACTTCGGGCCGAGACCGTCAAGACGAACCGTATCAAGCAGGTAGTGGTCCAAAATTTCCGACTGAAGCGACGGATCGTATGGGAGGAGTATCCGTGAGAGGTCACTCAGTTCGAGGTTACGGTAGTCAAGACAGGCCCGAATGGCCTCTTCTGGAAATGTGTTCGGGGCGTGCTTGTCTCGGGTTAATCGCTCCTCTTCGATGGCGAAGATGAGGGTCTCATCTTCGAAGAGGGCAGCGCTCGGGTCGTGTTGGCCGTACAACCCAATTGCGGGTTTGAACGAGAGTGTGTGCGTCGACATGGGATTTGATTAGTGTTCGTTATCAGGTGCCTGGTCAGTATGCACGTATACCCAGATGAGGTCACCATTCCGTAGCTGGTACTGCTCTGGGTTCACGTCAGCCGTGCGTTGCCGGATGATGATCTCCGTTCCGCCCGTACTGGAACGGTAGGTTCCACCGAACTTTTCGCCCGCATCATATTGAATCACGTGGCCTTTCTTAGATTCCTGTGAGTACTCAATCGATGGAATCGTATTGAGCGCGGTTGCGAGTGTGACTGGCTCACCGGTGTTGAACCACGTGTATGGGTTGTCGTCGTCACGAAACTGAAACTGTTCTGTACCCGCTTGCTCGTAGTTGCTCCCTTCAAAGTTCAGCCGCCGGTTATTGACGTCGAACACGAGCTTGCCTGTGCGAGTATTATCTCCCGAAGTAGTGGCAGTCGCACTCTTCGTAGTAATTCGCACCCAGAAGTTGTCGTTATGTTGGACCTCGTACGTCGTTGGATCGATCGTTCGAGTCCCTTCATGGATATCGATCGTTACGCCGCTGTCTGTCGTCCGGTACGTCGTCCCCTCGTACGTGATGACGGGCTCACCACGCCCATCTTGAGAGTAACTGATTCCGGGCAAGAGGTTGAGCGCACGGGCGAACGTGATGACTTTCTTCTCGTTGCTCCACTCGTTCGGTCCGTGAGCCGAGTCGTGAAAGTGGAAGTAGACCGTCTCCGGATGCTTCTTTTCGATAGTGTCGAGGTAGTACCGCTGCTGATCGAAGTCCACCAACGTACCATCAATCTCGAAGAAGAGGCGACCGTGCCAGTGCGAGTCCTTATAGCCCGGTGCATCCTTTGACGCTTCTTCTGTGGTCGTCGATTCTTCAGTCGGTGTCGGTTCCTCTGTGGTCGTCGTAGTGGTTCTGGCCGTGGGCGATGGGGTATTCGTACTCGTCCGTGTCGAAGTCGGCGGGGTATTGGCTCCATCAGAATCGCTCGCACAGCCAGCGAGCCCACCTACAATTGGAACTCCAGCAAAGCGTAACAACTGACGCCGAGACCACGTACTACTAGGCATGCATCGGCACGTAAGCGAGGATCCACCTTACTTATACAGTGTATATGCACCGTGTTGGGACGCAGAACACACGATTGGTAGTTTCAACCGATAGGGAGAGATAATGATAATCTCCAGCCACGATCAAGCAGTTGAGCAGGGATTAAATCTGTCGACCTGGTCGGTTCACAACCGAGAGATCTTCTCGTTATTGCCTCACGGATGCTTAGTACGAGCGTCCATGAGCGTAATGAAACCGGTGAGATACAGTAGACCAACAGCCAGAGCGAATCCTCCGAACAGGGCAGCCATTCCTTGGAGTAATGAGAGGGGGAGTCTAACCCGCCAATATACACCTCAATGGCACTTGTGGCAGCAAGGAGAAGCCACACTATGCCGATAAGCTTCTGACGGGTGTCATTCATGCTATTATCATCACCTCCATGATCTTGTGAATCGCCTCGGGGTCAGGCCCCGGGGCATTCGCCTTGACCGCCCGTAAACCCGTCGCCAGTCTGAGTCTGATACTTGTCCGTATAGATCTTCCCAACGAGCCGAACGACTGGAGCTCCGTTCAGTAGCCAGGAAACGCAGAGCAGTATTCTGCTTTCTGTAATTGGGGGGAATTGTATTGGCTTACCGTTCCTATTTTCGGCAGTAAACAGCAGTCCTCCTAACAAATTGAGAGGTGCTGTGTGTCGCTGGGCCTGACACTGAACGTGGGCTACTGCACTTGGTTTTCGTCTCTGTCGGGGGTGACAGCGGGCTGTATAACACACGACCCGCCACCAGCAGTCACCCTCTGCTCTGAAGACTGTCCGAGATACGCTACAGGCGCTTCACCGAACGTGAGACACGCGCCAGCGGAACGGCTTACTGGCACGATTTCAGAATCTCCCGTGTAGGAAGACGTGAAATCGTGCTGCAGCGTTGTCGAGTCACTGAAGAACACGCGAGCCACGTTGACTGCACCAACGTAGTCCCGGTCGGCCTGAAAGCCACACCGGGCGTTGTCACAGCGGAAGTGCCCACCCCACCACACTTCGTGAGAGTGGTCAGGCGACTTTGTCGTGTGTCCCGTCGAACCACATCGAGGACACGACCGACTCGTGTTGCCCGGACGTACCTTCTCCACGTGCAATCCGGCGATGTCTGCGCAGTACTCGATTTTCTCGATGATTTCTCGCCGTGCCCAGAAACTGAGTTCCCACGAGAGGTTGCCTTCGCCACGCGGCGGTGACAGGCTCCGCAGGTCTTCGTGAACGATCGCGTCAACGTCGTATACCAGAGCGAGTGCGAGGATTTGATTGGCTACGTCGTGAACGAGTTGTTCTCGCTTGTGCCGAATTTTGTTGTTGACGCGCTCGTACTCTGCGTGAACGTGTTTGAACGATTCTGTGTGGTCGCGTCCTTCTCGACGCAGATATGCTAACTTGGAGTTGAGTTGGTTGCGTTCCCGAGCGAGATTCCGCGTCCGTTCTCGCTCGGTGTTCTGGATGAAATACGGAACCGAGAGCTGCTCTCCGTCTTTGTTCACAACGACAGCAGTCGCATCTTTTCGGAGACCACTGTCAATCGCCAAGACGGTTTCAACGTCGTCTGATTTCTCTTGGTATTCGACTTCCACGGGGAACGAGAGTTCGTAGTAATCGTCCCCGATTTTCGTCTGTGTGGGGTGGAAAGAGGGGGCCGAGAGACTGCCGTGTTCGAGCAGTTCGTGGAACGCGTCGTAGCCGCCCAGTTTGTGTGCTGTCCACGTCCACTCCCCTCTCGTCTCTGGTTCGACGGTATCGGGGGTTTTGATCTTGACTGTGAGTGTCTCCGCCTCTTCATCGTACTCGTATTTCACCGCCTGTCCGCTCGTCGGACCATCGTCTGCAGAGTACGGAAGAACGCCCTTCGAGTACGTTGGGCACTCTTGGATTTCCAAATACGACTCAGGGAATCGACCGTGTTTGTCGTAGTAGGAGTTGAGTTGCCCGATGAGCACCTCCACATACCCGGATTTGATGTATTCCTCAGCGTCCCAGAGTCGTTCTTTGATTCGACGAGTGTGGATGCGTCGAATCTTGTGGTCGGGGAGAAGGGGTAGGATGGTTTGGAATGCTTCGCGTTTGTCCGCGTGACTGCGAAGCGTCTCTCCAACTTTCTGCATCACGCACCGCTTGTACCGACTGGGGCGGTACAGGTCAACGTCCACGAACGCTTCAGACTCATCAAAGTATTTCCATGCTTGGTAGGCGGAGTCGCCTATCTCAGTGAGGTGTTCGGGCGTCCAGTATTGCCCGATGAGCGTATTTGCGACGCTGGTCGTGAGAGAGTCTACTCGGGCGTGGCGCTGTCGCTCCTCGAAGGGCAATCGAATGGGGAGTGAGAGGTGTGTGGACGCCATCGTGAGTCACTCTTGGTCTTCGGTTCTTGTTGTTCGAGGCGGATGACGGCGACTGTCTCACCAATCAGTCTTTTGGAACGTGGACGTGTGCCCCGCCACCAACGGGTTTCGCTTCTTTCTCAAGGGCTTCCCGCCCCTCGAACGTGAACTCGGCCATATCTACAGTATCTATTAAATGTGGGGTGAATTTGTGTTGAAGGACTGCTGTCCACTGCCGATTTTTGTAACAGTTACGGAACCCTCCATCTGAGCAAGGACCATCATCAACGCTTATGCGCCTGCCAATCCGAACAGCGAACACGAACCCTCTCAACCATGGGCGAACTCTCGACTGGCCTGCGAACACTCGGTACTCGGTTCGATATTGAGGAGGGTGATGTGGCGGTGTGGAGTGCGATCCTACTCGTGGAGTTCCTCGCCGTTCTGGCGTACGTGAGTATGACATCGACGACGATCACGGAACCGCGGTATGCGGTGTACCCATTCATCTGGATCAATGTCGGGCTCCTTGCGGTGTCGCGTACGAAAGTTTCGAAACGGAGCCGAGGCATCCAAACCCTCGCGCTGGGTGTGACCGGCCTCTATCTGCTCGTGCTGTTGTATCTCGGGGGACTCGTCCGATTCGGCATCTTCACGCCGCTCGGATCCGGAACCGAATTCCGCATCTCGTGGGCACTCCTCGGGTGGGGTCCGGTCGTCGTCTTTCGGAACCCGTGGCTCCAGACAGTGGTCGTTCCATTCAAGGCCGCCGGCTATCTTTCGTTCGCGTATCTTCTCTACGCTCGGTTGCTTGACGCCACGAAAGGAGTTCTTTCGGGCGTATTCGGTCTTGTTTCCTGTGTTGGCTGTACGTTTTCGATTCTTATGCCGTTGTTCGGCGCGTCAGCGTTTAGTGCGGTTACACAACTGTCGTGGGACCTGTCGACAGTCGTCTTCCTGATCACGGTCGCACTCCTGTACTGGAGTGCCGAGATTGAAGCGATTCTTTCGGCCTACACTCGCTCTCTGACCTCCTGACTACGCCGCAATCACGAACAATAACCCCGGTTATCCAGATTTTACTTTACTGGTGCTATAATTGGGGCGTCACACCCAGCTCGCGTCAGGCGGGCTCGTCTCGGACGCGTTCGATGAGATGCTTGAATCCATCTTCGTCTTCGAACACGTCGTAGTCGTCGTCAGCACCAACGAGAAGGGTTACGTTCCGCTCGTCGTCGTTGTCGAGGTCTTTGGCGGCGGCGACAGCGTATGCGTCTCCGATAGATGGGCTGTACGCGGCTTTCAAATCCGATGCAGCTTCCCAGAGGTCGTCGATGTTGTACTCGGTGACGCCCATATCTCGGAGGTCGTCGATGTGGGCGTCGGCCTGCTCTGCAGATGCTTTTCGGGTGGCGATGTGCCGGAATTCTGCGAGATTAACGGTGGATATGTACCCGTCGAGTTCCCCGTCGTACACTCGGTCGAGCCAGCGTTCGACCTCCCCTGCTCCCTGCTCGTCGAACGAAAAGGCGAGCAACGGCTCGGCGTCAAAGATGACCGTCATTCCTCCTGCTCAGACAGTCCGTACTTCTCGTCGGTCTTCTCTTTGTCCCGTTCTCGCTCTTCACGGAGCAGTTCCGTGGCCGACTTCTCACGTTCCGCTTCCTTGGATGCAAGTGCACCCCGAAGTTCGGACGGGCGCTTGACTGATCGAATCACGACTTCCCCCTTCTCGTTCTCGACGAACCTGACTCGGCCCGGCGTGTCGATGTGGAGTTTGTCACGGAACTCTTTGGGAATCGTCGCTTGCCCCTTGCTCGTGACGGAGACGGTCGTTCCGCCTTCTGCATCGGTCATACGTAATGGGCAGTATCAGTAATACTTCAACCTTTGTAATACCCCTCCGAAATACCGCTCAACGTCCCTGTTTCTCACAAATCGTTCCGACCACGCCAGCCCTCTCGTGAGAAAGACTATAACGTGATTGTTTGGCGTTGAGTGGGTCAGACGGTGACGAACAGCCCCGTCACGTACATGAAGACGAACCCGACGAGGAACGCCCCGAGGTTCAGCGGCGTCGCCGCCCGCCCAGTGTCGCCTTGAGCCATCTTCGTTAGCTCCCAGACGACCTGTAGAATCGCACCGACACCGATCGCGAGGAAGAACGTCCCGAGCGTCGGTGAGAACGCGTAGCTGCCGATCCATGCACCCGGAATCACTGGCCCTCCCGCAAGCACGCCGAACGCAACAAAGTGTTTCAACGCGGGCCGCTCCCCCCGGGCAACCGGACCGACGATCGCTGGCCCTTCGGTCACGTTGTGAATCATGAACCCGATAACGAGGAACGTTCCGAGCGCCACCCGACCGAGGGCGAACGCACTCCCGATAGCGAGTCCTTCCGCGAGGTTGTGCAGACCGATACTGATGGCAACCAGATAGGCAACCCAGAGCCCGCTACTCGCACGTTCGCTTCCAGCCGCCGCTTTTTGTTCACGCCACGAACTGATCGCTTGCACGGCGAAGAACGCGCCGAAGACGCCAAGGACGAAAAGCAGGCTCCCCTCGAACGCGCCCGGGACTCGTTCGAGGAGTTCGACCGCATCAAACGTCGCGTCGAACGCCAGAAACGCCAGGACCCCGGCGGCGAATACGATCACGGCGTGCAACCAGTGGTCCGAGAGAGAGCGAAGATACGGGAACCAGAGGATGCCCAAGATGACCGGGATGATACCGACGAACAGTCCGACGATGGCGAGCGTCCCGAGAATGGTACCAGTTACCCCTGGCGACGTGGATGGTGCGACGATTGTATGGCTGACTGTGGCCCCGTCTGAGAGAACGAGTGTGACGTCGAGATCCCAGTCAGGATTCCAGCGATACGGAATTTCGATAGTCGCGCTCTCCAACGGTGCGAGCGTCCGGTCGCCACCACTCACCCCAAAGTTCCAGTACGCGTCGTTGACCAGCACCTGCGAGATCGTTACCGCGTCGGGGCCGTTGTTCGTGACGTGGACGAGGATCGTTCCCTGATCCGGAAGTGTCGTGTACGAGATTGTCACGTCGGGGAGAGGTTCGCCACCTGTGCCGAGGGCCGCAAAGGGATTTCCGACGAGGAACAGCCCCAACACGATCGCAAGCAACACGACCGGTAGCAGGGCGAGGACCCACCGCGGAAGGCCGAAGGGTTGACCCTCCTCGACGGTGACACCGCCATTTGGTTCGGATCGCTCATCGCTCATTTAGACCACCTCGAAGAAGCTCATCCAGCCGAGTTCGGCGAACTCCGACTGATGCGCGTGGAACATGTACAGGCCCGGCTCGTGATTGGAGTAGTCGAGTTCGAGAATGCCACGTTGGGCCTGACACTGCATCACCGTATCGATGGTCTGATGTGTCGGCGTAAGCGTCGTCCCGTGATCGTAGTAATCGTAGAACTGTGAGTGGGTGTGCAGCGAGTTGATGGGATCGAACTCGGTGGCGTTCACGAGATAGATCCGCTGGCGGTCGTTCCGGTCGATCTGTATCGGGCGTTTCGTCTCGCCAGCTTGCCAGTTCCCGTTGCCGTCGGTCCGACCAACGCCGTAGGCGAAGGCCCGGGTGTTCACTGCGTACACCTCGTTGTCGACGTCGAAGTTCGTGTCGAACCCGTTCATCACCATCACCAGCTCGTTGAGATCGTAGTCGTTGCGCTGGATGTACTCGTAGTTGCGGCGTTTGGCCGTCTCGACGAGGTCCTCACGTAGCGCGTCGGTGATCTGACTCGGGTGGTATGGGACGTACTCCTCAGGGTGTTCTCTGACCCGCTCAGGGTCCGGGTCGACGATGATTGCCCCATAGAGGCCACGGTGAACGTGCTCTTTGAGCGGCGATGAGTGGCAGTGATACAGGTGGACACCCATCGGGTTGGCCTGCCACTCGTACGTGAACGACTCGCCAGTATCGAGTTCGCCGGGACCGTTCTGCGGAATGCCGTCCATTTCGGGGCGGAGGTTCCGCAGGTGCGGATGGATGGTATGCGGGTTCGATGAGCCGTTGGTGAATCTAATCCGGACGAGGTCACCCTCGGTTACACGGAGCGTCGGCCCGGGTACCTGCCCGTTGTATGTCCACGCCGAGAATTCGACGCCCGGAGCGATCTCGACGGTCGTATCGACGGCCGTGAACTCGAACTCACGCACCGTCTGGCCGTTTTCCTCGAACACGCGTTGGGGAACGTTGTCCTGGCCGTCCCGACCGGTGTTGAACTGGGTGAGAAACTCGTGCGGGTCAAACCTGGTGTTCTCGTACTCGCCGCGCGCTCCAAACCCACTGTCGTCATCATCACTACCAGCGCCCTGTCCCATAGCCGAGCCACCAAGACCGGTGAGGGCGGCGCCGCCAGCCAATCCCAAGCCGCCGAGTATACCACGTCTACTCACGACAAAATCGGTATCGAGGCGGTCGACGAGTCGAGCCTCTAACGCCTCCGTGTAATCGGCGGCCCGGTTGTAATCAAGCGGAGGCATCATGCGGCTCCGTTGGCGTTTGAAACCGCGTGTTCGGGTTTATCGTTCAGTTCGCGGACGCGAATCGTCCGAGCGACAGTCATCGGAAGTGAGATCCCTGGGTGGTCGGTTTGTGGTTGAACGGTAATCAGACCGATCGGGGCAACCTCCGTGACGACCAGATTGGTCCCCGGCGTGATTCCGGCGTCATCGAGATATGCCAACTGTTCGGAGTCGCGATCGCTCACTTCGATAACGACGAGATGCTCTCCATGTTCACACTCGCTCAGATACGTGTCGGGGCTGGAAACCAAGGTGAGCGTCTCACTTGGGATGGGTGCGCCATGCGGGTCGACAGCTGTATCATCGAGTGCCTCCGCGAGTCGTTGTTCGAGCGTCTCGCTAATGTGATGCTCGAGGACATCCGCCTCCTCGTGAACCTCGGTCCAGTCGTAACCTAATCGTTCGACAAGATAGGTTTCGAGCAGACGATGGTGTCGAATCACCTCGATGGCGACGGTCTCACCCTCGTCGGTGAGCCTCACGCCGCTGTACGCTTCACGTTCGACGAGTTCCCGTTCGGCGAGTTTCTTCGTCATGGTCGTTACAGTCGGGGGCTTGACCGAAAGCCGTGACGCGATTTCGGAGGGCGAGACTAACTCATGGTTGGCCTCCTGAAGCTCGTAAATGGCTTTGAGGTAATCCTCCATCACGCTGGTGAGCATACGTGGTTTAGATGAGGCTAATAAATAAAATTGTCTACTCGAATATCTGAGTGATCGCGTTGCCGTGCCCTCTCAGCAACAGGCCCATCAGACCGTTCCAAGACCACCCTTGAGACACATTGTGGAGTGAATCAGGGTGCGTGTGGTCTTTCTCACATTCCACAATGAGAACACGCTTCATCACTTACTCTAGAGAGAGAGATCGTGTCTTCGGATGTCGAAGACTCGGTATACGACGACGGCAAAACCGGTAAGCATCAGGACAAGCCGTTCACCCGTATTGACGACGTGGAAAACGCGTTCGGCGTTTTCCGGCTCCGGTCCGCGGGTGGGATCGACACCGGTGTAGTAGTGGGTATTCTTCGTCGTCCCCTTGGCCGTCTCACCGTCTGGTCCGAGTTCGATGAACGTCTGGACGATACCCCGCTGGTCGGAGACGAGTAGTTGTCCCGAGAGGTCGTAGAAGCGGTCGTGGAGCGGCCAGAATAGATTGACACCGTTGAAGAACGCATCGTACAGGCTGTGTGCTACCACTAAGGCGACAATGCTCACCCAGACGACTCGGACGCCGTATCTACCCCAGCGGTTCACAAGGTACGACTCGTCGCGGACGTACACGTCCCAAACCAAGAGAACTCCCAACACAGCCGGAAACATAAGCGTGTGGAGATATGCTCGATGAGCACCCTGGATCCAAATCCCCAATAACGTATCGAGGTCGATGAAGGCAGTGAGTCCCATGACACTCAGAATCCCTTTCAAGTCGAAGTAGTGGCCTAGCAAGGCAGTTCCGATGAGACCAGCAACCGCAACGTGGACGAGGGTTGAGGGCATACTCTCTGTCTACGCCAACGACTCATTAGCCCTTTCGGACCACTACCTCTGCATGGCGCCCGTCGTGGTTTGCCTGAGCGCCGAATTTGGCATGAGTGAGGCGTCCAGCATCCAAAAGACGTTCCCACCCACCACCGTGAATTTCGTGCGATTTTACATCAGCCATGGGCTTGTCGATGCTTCACGACCCGTTTTGCGAACGCACTCCATTGTAGTACAAGGACAATGGCCACGAGACCCACGAAGTAGAAGCGGAACCAGTTTGGGTCTGGCGGGGGTGGGTTCTGGAAGACGAGGTTCCGGAGGCTGAGTTCATAGTGAAGGAAAATGAAATACGCCGCATGGAGACCGACGAGATAGAAGATCACATACGCTAATCGCTGGACGTACTTCCATTGCTGATATCCTAACGCCTGCATCGCTCGATCGGACGAGATAGCGGCAAGGACGAGAGCCAGAATGAGGGCGACGGCACCGATGAGGTTGGCAAGCCCAAATCCTGGGTCCGTCAAGACGAGTTCTTCGATACCGACCGCAGAGAGATCTTCAAACCCGAGGAAGCGTCTCACGGACCACCGTGCCCATCCATCCCACACGAGGTAACCGTGGATGGTGGCCGTGAGCGCGAACCAGATCCCCAACGGGCGTCGCCATTTCAACAGGGATGTCGCCTCCCGCCGTAGTTCGACGAGGGGTCCTATCGCGAGAGCCATCGAGAGCAAAATGAATGATGCGTCCCCAATCGCACGCCAGAACCGCATATCGGCCGACCACTGTCTATGACCAAGCAGAGCGAGATATATAAGAAAAATCGTAATCAGAGCGACTCCGAGGTGTTGAAATATGATTGTTCTGTGTGAGGCAGATACTGTCCGACCCTCGTCAGCTTGTGCTGTTTCTGTACCCATATCCCAGTCGGTCCTATTTCATCGATCGATGAAATAAGCCTTTTGAGAGTGGGTTTTCGGAGTACCGCAGAAGATGACGTCCGCGGTGGTGCGTGCGAATAGTCGTCCTCACAAAATGGACTCGTGATCGTATCTGTTAGAGTGAACCGCCTCGGGGTCAAGCCCCGAGGCACTCGGCCTGCTCAGCCTGTAGAAATCTCGATCTGTTTTCACGATGACGAAGATGCTAGCCCTCAATCCTCAACGTTCAGCAGGGGAGCGAGTAGGGCACGAGAGTTCACCGTATTCTATGTGGCGCTCTTGTGTAGCACATTGTTGATGTAGAGCAGTCTTGCGATTCTGTGATGAACTGAGTGAGACTAGAACCCGGTCGTTGGGCGATCAGACGGGCAGTTTCTGGTCCGACTCCTCTCCGGAGAGCTGTATCAACAATCTCCTACGGAAGAGCGCTATGTGGAGACCTCACCCTCAACAAGCGAGTGGGTCAGTTACCCCCGAGTGAAGGAGGGGTGGAATAGTTTACTGCTAGAACGTGTCATAGGACTCTTGTCGTACTTTTCGAAGTGACTGAAGGGATAGATACAGGGGAGGCAGTAGTCGAGGAATTTCCGTTCAATCAGCAGAAAGCATTTGCCGTATCGGAGGTCCCGGGTAAATATGCGCTCTCGTTATGTCGGTGGGCTTATGCTCATAGTCGGGATTCTCCTCTTACTCACGTCGCTCTATTGGGATACACTACTGAACATCGGAGTGTCTCCGGCGCTTGATCCAGCAGCTGCAATTGGTGCTGCTCCCGGCGGTGGGTATCCCGCCGCTGTTGGTGCTACTGCACTGGCTGTCGGCAGTGCGGTAGTGTGGCTCGCCGAGAGTGACAACCAGCAGCCCACGACGATCGTCCTTGCAGGCGGAATCGGTGGTGCTCTCATAGGGATTCTCGCAACTACTGTCGGTAGTTCCCATCGGTTCTACACGCTGACTTGATTTTCCACGGCGGAAGCGACAAGTTCGATCCCGGTACCGAGACAATAGCCCACGAAAGGCGGTCTCACGTCAGTGAGAGCGCCGAATCTGT
>NZ_JAMQOO010000016.1:0-63025 GCF_031624535.1 Haloferax sp. S2CR25 | reverse complement strand
TCAAGGTCAGAGGCCGTAAGAACGGTGTCTGGATGGTATAAACACATCATCAACACCCATCCAGACGCTTCCTGAGGATCTAACCACGACAGTCGTGGCGATCAGTTGACGTGATGGGAACTACCGATAGTACTGTGCATCTCGTCACGTCGGGTGTTGGAGTCGTCGAACGACACCACAAGCTCATCAGTTGTTGACATCAGTTACTCACGAGACATCACATAGGAAATGCCCCGCACCCAACTGGGGGATGATAAAATCTCAGTTGTCGTCTACCGCATAATCAGTGAATCGACCACAGCGACGCAAGCTGTGGATCAGCAGCTATTCTGAGATACTGACTAAAGGTCTGACGTATATGTGGGAATTACATCCTCGAAGAGTTCTTCACAACACTTCCAGAGAATTTTCGGAGGAGACTCTGTCTTGAACACGATCCCCTCGTGGTGTGGTGTCTCCATCAAAGCGGTTTGGAACTGGAAGTGGGCTGTACCGAGGTCATTGTGATCCTCGTCTTGGTGCCAGCCGCAGTGGAAGTCCAAATTGGGATCAGCGTAATCAATCCTGAACTCGTCGTGTGGGGGCCTGAGCTTCCAATGGATCTCAAGCCTCGGCGGTTCGGGGCCACTTGATGGGACGACACGCTGTGGGTCGATCTCACAAGCTAAGTACCGTTTCTGGATCGCGTCCGGTTCGAACCAGACTGAGACAACCTCAGCTTGCCGCTCCAAGATGTCTTTGAGTGTTCGATAAAGAGCCGGGTTTTCTTCGCCTGGTACACTCATGCGGAGGCAGAGCGTGGTTCACCGGGGAACCGGTCGTACAGTCGAAGTGCATCTTCAACGAGACGGCGACGCGTCGCGAGGTGATCCCATTCGCGTGCAGCCTGACGGCGTTCGCGCTCATCAACAACGTCTTCTGCATCTCCAAGGCTTGCGCGTAGTTGATTCGGCGTCTCAACGTCGTACTTAGACTTCCACGTGCGAATCTGCTCGTTCATACTTTCAAGACTCGAAGCCAGTTCATCGGGCGAATGGTTTTCGTAGAGTTCGCGCATCTCAATGAGATACTGACCGATGGGATCGGGCTCGTATGTGGTTTGCTGACCTCGTGAGTCCGCAATCAATTTCCCGTCTTCTGTGAGCCGTTTGAGGTACTTTGTGGCCGTCTCGTGGGCCACCTCAGCCTCTGCAGCGACCCAATTTGCCGTCCGAGGCTCACTTACGGTGAGCGCAACAGATTCGACACGCTCGGCCGCCGACAATGCCTCGGTCCATTTTCGGCTCGAATTATCACTCATGACTACCTCTATACGCCCAATATAGAAATAATTTGAGGTGGTTCAGATTATACCCAACTAGACGTGGTCGAAATCGGTCAGCGCTATCAGGTAGAATACAGTCTCGAAAGAAGTCTAGTATCTGCAATCCTCTCGAAAGCCCGTGAGAAAGCCGAGGTTCAACGCGTTGATAGCAAACGGCAATGCGGTCCAGGAACGCCACGTACTCCGCCTGCCGGGCGTCAGTGTAGGCATCTGTCGTGCTGTCGCTGGTCGCTCCGGAGAAGTCGTGAATGGACACAGGGAGTCACCTGCGGGACTCTGCCGCCCCGCACCCCTCTGGGGGTGAAAAAATTCACTCGGGACTCACCGAGTCAGTAGGTCCGTCATCATCTTAACCAACAAAATCGGTAGTGGCTGGACCTGTTGGTTAAGTTCGTAGTGCCTGTTCTGTCGGGCGATTCTTAGTTTAGTAGTGGACGTCCACCGGGATAATCCACATCTGCTCGTTGGACTCAAGGACACCGTACAAGAAGAGCGACGGCCCCCGGTACGCGCCAAGGTTGTAGCAGGCGTGTCGAATCAACTCTTTGTCGCGCATGATTTCCTCGGTGTTGAGGTCCTGAATCCCTTCTCGGACTCGCTCAAGATTCCGTTCGAACTCTTGTTTCGTCACCTCCCAACCACGTTCAAGCAACTCTTGGCCACTGTCTGAATCGATTGGTTCCGCGATGGGTAGCTCTCCCCAGCGTGCTTTCCCAGCGACGCTCGTCGAATCGTCGTCGAACGTCACGTAGTAGTCGAAAACGGCCCCGTATTCGGGTGAAACACCCACGAGTCGGTCGAAGACACATCGGCCCATTGCGAGTGCTTCGTCCCTCGTCGATGCCTCTACGAGCGCGTAGATTATCTGGTGCATTTTGTTATCTCGCTGGCGCTCTGAGTCGCTCTCCAACTGTCTCACGACCCATTGCGCCGGCACTCATCGCCGGCGCTAACAAAAATCTCAAACAGAAGGGATGTACACGCTTTGCTCACCATCGAGTTCCTCAAGATTGTTCTGATGTCGGTGAGTGAAATAGCAATCATAGCTGCAGTATCCACAAACCGTCCCCGTGTCATACTCAGCAACATACGGACCACGCTCAGTCTTCCAAACATTCGTCTCACAGTCAGCACAAGCCTCAGTTGTCAAGTCCGTCGGGACCGGCCCGTTGTACACGAAATTATCTGGCCCTTCCCGAGATTGAGATTCTGGCCAGACACCTTGTGTCTCCCAAAATTTTCGAACCTGTCCAAGCCCATGCCGCACGGTCTTTCTCACCGTCACGAACTCAGCATCACGACCGCTGTCGTCCCATCCCTCTGTAGTCCAGAACTCTCCGAACTGTGCTCCACGGTGGAGCCCATTCCAGTCAAGGCCGACAATATCTGCTGGAGGATCACCCGCCAGAGTTGGACACGTAAGTTGGTCAATGACGTTCAGTTGTTTAGTTGGGCTTCCCCCAAGAATATGGACACGTCGTCCCCGCCAATCTACTGGGTCTGAAAAATCGTGGGCGAGTCGGTCAGCGTATCCCCTGGAGTAGCCCACAATGAGGTCCTCAGGGACAGCGTCGATTGCCTGACGGCACTTTGGAACGATTACCAACTCTGCTTCCGGGTAACTCGCTTGTATCTCACGAGCAGCAGCAACGTACCCACCAACTTCGTCAACCTCGTACGCATCACCGATTACACCGACCTGAGGTTCGTATTCGAAAAAACGGTCAACGTATCGCTCAAGGTCGGGGTTCCGGAAGTTGTTGTCGAGCATCCCAACCGGGAGGTTGCAATCAAGAAACTGCTGTTGTTGGTAGCTACAATCTTCACGAAAGCCAGTGACAAAGCCGAGTCGAAATGCGTCTAGTGCAAATGGAACACGGTGGAGGAACGCGATATAGTTGGCTTGTCGAGCATCTGTCGTTCGGTGAGCGATGCAACTAGTCGTCGATGATTTGGATGCCATCTCGAATCAGACGGGAGAGTTCCCCGCACCCCTCCAGGGGTGAAAAACTATCAGTGAAACCAGGACAAAGGAGTACTACTGTTTCGAGACATTCGAATTTTGTTGAGGCAGTTGCTCAAACGGAATCCACTCTGATGTTGGGAAAGCTGAATATTCATGTGCTGCCTCACCAAAACAGGATATCACATGGCAAGTACGGCGCAATCGTTGACCGAACCGCGTGTCCTCGCGCACACAAAGCGCCGTCTCTTCCCGGAGGGACTCAACGAGGGATACGTCGTCGTCGACACCCAGTTTTCATCTGAACAATGGCTCGCAAGCGAATCAATCGACCCTCACATCAAAGATGAACTCGCACCGTTCAACCACGTGCGAGTCGGCTCCGGCTATCCCGACCTTGTTGGTGTACGGGTACTTGATGACGAGTTCTTGGCGGTTGACCGGCTCGACGATGAACCCCCTCTTGTGGCTGTAGAGGCGAAAGGTTACACGAGCCACGGTCATGTCGACGTCGAGCGTGGAGTTATCCAAGCGTATGACCGACTTAACGAAGCCAATGCTGTGTACGTAGCTGCACCTGCGAAAGCAATCTCTCAGTCTGCTCGAACCCTCGCCCGTGAACTCAACGTCGGCGTTCTTGGAGTTTACACAGATGGTGATGTCTCTACGCTAGAGGCCCCTCGCCTCGTCGGGAACCAAACAACGACAGAAACGAACGCAATTCGCTTTCAGGCAAGTGCACAGGGAGTTGCGAACAAATCATTCGGACTCAACCATCCCAAAAACTACCTCGCATATCCACTAGCTGTGTATCATCCAGAGCCGACTGAGGAAGTTCTCTCAACACATGTTGTGAGGGCGGTTGATGGTTCTCAAAAGGGTGCGGAATTCCTGGACCTCATCGAAGAGTATCCGAATCAGACCCGACTAACTCCACTTGGAAAGGAAGTCGTTCGGTTTGCATTGAGAGAGTACGGGTCGGTTGACGCAGCCCTTCAGACCTTCGAGACCTGGAAACGTTCACAGAAGCGGTTCTGCGACATTGCACCCAAGTGGGGGATGCTGACTCGCCAAGTCGTCTATGCCTACCCAGCGACGCAGTTACTCGTCGAAGAAATTCAACGAATGCACGAAGACTATATTGCAGAACCAACTCTTCCGCAACTCATTGAGTATCTCCACCATTTGCATCCCTCGTTTACGATTGAGTTGTTCATCCAAGGGACTGAAGCAGTGAGAAGTCGGGTACTGAATGCAGATGGTGAATTACAGCTATCAGCACTCTCTGACGGCAATGTATACCACTCCCCGACCGTATTCCAACTCAAAGCGATGCTGTACCATGCAGGAATTCTAACCACACGAGGTGCCGAACCTTCGAACTTAGACCCCACCACAGATATCTGGGCTCTTCGCGAATCGATTGTCTGAACCCTCAGCTATCCTAGCCCAATAGTTCAGCAATCACTTCCTCAAGACACAGGGTAGCCAAATGGTTCACCGAGTCAGTCGGATCGGGGCCAGCTAATTCGTCGAACGGAACGGGAGATTCGAACTGCGTTGCAATGCTCCACGGGCAGAGATCGAAATCAGCACGGATAGCAGTTGCAGCCTCATACGTGTCGTACTGCTCAGCGACAGACCGGTAGTCACCAAGCTGCTCGCTTACAAAATCGCGAACCTCCGCTGAAGACTCAAAATGAATCGTCCCGGATTGATGTCCACTCATGTTTCAACCCGATGGTTGTTCAAGACATGAACTTTCGGTAGCAGTTGTAGCTAGACTATCGAACTCGTTCAGTGTATCTCGATGGCTTCGAATCGTTGCTACGGACACGTTCGCTGCTTGACTGGCTTCTGACTGTGTGAGGTGTAAATCTGCATCTCTACTCGCTTTGTATAGGCACGCACCTGCAAATCCAGATGGATTGAGACCTGTCGTGAGACCTGCAACCTCTGCATTCGTGGCTAAATCACGTGCTCGTCGACGAACGTTCTCTGGGATTTCGAGTTCAGATGCAAGTTGAGGAACGAACTCACTCGGACGAATTGGCTGTATTGGAAGGCGAAGTTCTGTATTCAAGGTTTTATACGCGTTCGTCACCCTCGACCGCTCAACACGCGCTAATCCCGCAACGTCGGGTAGCGTTCGAAGTACGGCATTACATCGGCAGGCCCCATAGACACAACCTGCTGCAATTGCCTCGATTGACCGACCACGAAGTAGGTCCTCACTTTGAGCACTCCGGAAGAGTCGACAAGCCTGATCACGAGTCGATTCAGACAACTCAAGAGCGCCTGCAATCCGACGTACTTCACCCAATCCGTGAGCGAGATTCGCTTCAGCTTTCGATTGGAATCGTCCACGGGACTGCTCACGACGCATCCGGGCAACCTGCTGCTGTTTCTTCCCGGAAAGAGTCCGCCCTGTGGCATCTCGTTTATAGCCAATTTCTGATGAGAGGCCACGGTCATGGCGTGTTGGAGTCAGGGGAGCACCCGTTCTCTTTTGAGCCTCGTCGTCCGCTGAGAAGAGCCGCCACTCTGGCCCATGGTCTATCTGGTATTCTGAAAGAACCAACCCACAATCGTCACAAACCGTCTCAGCTGTGTTCGTTCTCACGTAGCCGCCACAATCTGGGCAGGCGTTGTTCGTGTTAGCCGGTACATCCTCATCGAAGCCACTCTCGTAGATATCTCTCGTTGCCATTGGTCATCTGCAAGGCACTCTTTGTGCGCCCCGCACCCCTTAGGGGCAAAAACAACTCAGAGAGATCTGTTGAACCCCCAGTCACTGATAGTTTGTTGAGAGCGTGCTGAATACAGAGCGCGTATGTTGTATTTCTCCTGCATCTATCAACAGCGGTTGAATCAAACAGAACTGATTTGTTTTCTTCATGAATTGCTTCCTATATGAGTAAAGACGAACCAAACTTGAAAGCCCTATTTGCGGGGACTCAGATGACGCTGGTCGCGATTTTCCTCACAGTTCTCGGGACGGTTGAAGCATTAGACTTTCTGCTAGGATTTGGAATCCTTCTTGCACTAGCTGGAACTGTGGTGGTGGGATTTGGAATCAAGCGGTGAAAGATACATCCTCTGTCTGTGTCACGCCACTTCTGTCAGACTTTGACAATTTCAACAGAGTCACTCAAGCAGGTCCAGACCCAGACAGGGAATTTCGACAGGCACCTCAGCAACGCGAACGGCGCGTATATTGACACCAACCGAATGGATAGGATTGTCGACGTCTAGGCTCTATGCCCGTAGGATTGTCTGTCTGGTCCTGCGGTGCCCCCCTACTCCCAACAGACAGAAACCAGCCAATCGCGTGCCATCAACAGCCCCAATCCCCTGCCCCCGGGGCTGTTGACGTGATCGGCGAACCCATAACTATCCCCCTTTCCACAGATCCGTACAGAGAGTCTACCAAAGCAGAGCAAGGAAACCACTCCTCTGTTCCTTAATCGATACGGACGGGCTGGGCTCGAAACAAGAATAGCAAGTCAACACGAGATGTTGACCGAGCCAGTGGTGTGCCTCTGACAACTGCAAGTGTCAGTAGTATCTATTTAATAAAAGGATTCTCATCAATTGACACAGGTTGACTCTAAGCCCGCTTAGTTCGGGAGTTCGCGCCTGCCACTATCTACACACGCCCAGCAAGGAAAGTCATCATCCAACATCTCGCAGTCGCAGTCTTCAGATTTTGAGTCATCTTCAGCCTCAGCTTCCGGTTGTTCGTTGCTCACTACACCTCCGTCTGCGACCATCTGCATTTGCTCGACGGCATCGAGGATCGGACGTCGAATTGCGACGGCGACCCGGTGTTTGCATGGTCCATTGTACTTTTCGTCCGCTGGGCACTCACACGCTTCCGGTACGCCGTCGACGATTCGTACGTTGTATTCGTGGTTCTCGGGGTCGGCATGGCTCGCATTGCGGACAAGCACATCGCCACCGAATAACGAGAATTCGAATGCCTCGTACTGGGCTCGTTTCAGGACACGCTTCGTTGGGTCGAGTCTTGCAAGTAGGGATTCAGACATGGTACTTTGAAGCGCCCAGGTGAGAGCGCCTCGCCCATCGAGGCGCTAAGAAAGTGAGGTCACTAGGTGCTCTGCCGAGTTAGCGTTTATCGAGGCTGCTGAAAATCCACAGTTTCTGTCAGAAGCCGGCGTGACACGGACAGAGGATGAGTACAGCATAGGTTCACTAGTTCGGGTTAGTGAAATGTCCAACAACTATCATATAGAACAGAAGAGTTCCAATTACACCGATTGCAGCACAGATAAATGGTATTGCTCGGATGACCACTCGATTTTCAAGACGGCCAACCACGTATAAATCCGCTAAAGTACCGAGTGAAATAACTGCCATAACCACTGCGAGGGGCATCGTATACCAGATGAGCCGATCGGGGTTCATATTAACCAACAAACATTAAGCACGGATAATGCTATAGCTCTGTCCTCTCAAACTCCGATTCTTGGAAGTCCTGATATCTCGTACGAATCGCTACGGAAGGTGAACCAGTTGCGGAATATACGCTCTTCAGCACGGCCGCAGAACCTCTCCGAGTGGTGTCAGAAGGTGCGTGCAACACTCAGAGGGTGTATTGGGCAAACCACTGTTTAACATTACCGAGACATTTTACAGTCTAATCATTAATAGAAGCACAATGAAACGGCGGACGTTGTTGGCTTCACTCGGTGTAGGTGGTGCCACACTTGCTGGGGTTGGCGCAATGAAAGTGACCAGCAAACCTCGACCCAAGTATCTAAAAAACGAACGTGTGGTCTACGAGCGTGATGACCTATATCTCGAAGTTCTACAAGACACCAATATCTCGAAGTTCTACAAGACACCATCAAACTTGGTGATGAAGTAGTGTTTCAGGTGACCAATACAGGCGATTCGAGGACAGTCCTCGGATGCAACAATCCGTGGGCCTTACAGAAACGCTCAGAGGGAGAGTGGCAAGAGGTCGCGTGGACTGGCGAAAGGTACTACCAAGCGTGCGCCACAGAACTTTCTCCCGGTAGCACTCTCGAAGAGAGCGTTGAACTCTCAAAAACGGGCCTCGAAAAGCAAGCAGGGAAGATTCACTCTGAGCTACGCCCCGGTACGTATCGGTTCTTGATTATCGGGTCATCGCCTGTCTTAGCTATCGACTTTGATGTGCTTGCTTCAGAATAGTTCAAATGGTGGGTTGACCGACTCGCGCTCTCTATTCAGCACGGCCACAGAAGCCTATCAACTACTGGGGGCTTCAACAGAGCCAGTATTACGAGTCAATGAGGTCGTGGCTGCGCGCACAGCGTCGCCGGCGCGAGCACGGAGCGGTGGGTGGGGAGGAGGGGTCGGGAGAGTGGAGTCACAAAAAGAAAACAGCCGCCTACGACGCCTACTCAGCCCACCACGCCTCGCGCTCTGGGAAACTTAGCTCGGACCATCCCGTCACAGCCACCGAGACGCGTCCACCGTACCAACTCTTCGCGACGTTCCGCATCGTCACACGCTCGCCTTCTCTCACAACCGGTTTTCTCGACTTGGACCAGACAGTGAACTTTGTTCTCCCAGTCTCGTCCTCGATGAGTCCCACCTGCTGAATCGCCGAATTCGACGACACCCACAACTGTGTCACAGTTCCAGAGATAGACACCTCACGACGACTCACCTCACTGACCGCCGCAATCGGAATCACCCGTCCCGGTGCCTGCTGCAACTCTTCGAAAGCACCCACCACCGTGCTCATCATCGACTTCCCATCTGCGACCTTCTCGGCCAACCGCCGACTAATCGCCGCTCTCGACCATCCTTCGAGCTTCGCTTGCATTCGAGCTGCCTCTCGGTTCACTTCGCCCAATTCTTCTCTCGAAAGTTGCTCACGCGGGTCTGCCTCATCGGGGTCGGCCCACCGATTCACACACCCGGCACGCTTCTTGAACTCTCTCGTTGCTTCGATGCTCATCTGTTCTGCCACAGTCGCCGTCCGCTTTTCACGATTCGACGTCTGTCTCCGGTCCCACCGGGTTTTCGTCTGCTCAATCTCCCACTCACACGCTTCCATCCGCTCTTCCTCTGCGAGGGTCAGTCCCCGTCCAACCGCTTCCGGATTGTTCAGGTCAACTTTAGCTTGAATTTCGAGTTCAACTGTGGGTCGGAACTCAGGCGTCTCACCAACTACGTCGTCGACGACTGCTCGGGGGTGTTCGGAGTGGGAAACTTCATTACCGATTTGCTTCTTAGTACTCATTGTAGTTCGGAGGCGCCTACTCAGCGTCTTCTTCCGATACCACGACTCTCCAGCCGTGGCTCTCTCACAACAGACCAACTCTTTCTGCGCACGCCTTTCGCGCCTTCACCGCGCCCTGCGGGCGCGGAAGGCGTGCGCTCGACGATGGGACAACAGCCAGCACCGCGCGCCTTGGCCTGCCCGGAGCGAGCGGCCAGCACACAAGCCGGTTTCGCGTCCGACGACCGAGTCTACGAGGGCGTCGTGACCGACAGCGCGCTTGGTGCTGGCGCACCGGGAAGGTGCGAGTGAAGCGAGACGCGACTAACAGGAGCGGCTCGTCGCGAACAGCGAGCAACGCGAGTCGTGAGCACGGAGGGTACAGGGCGGCGAGCGGGGCGTGCCGTTCGTACCACACCGGACTACCGACGTGCATTGTTGACTCCACAACAGACCACGGGTGGGATCGAAAGGGGCCGGACGCTCGGCGTGCCCCGACGACGCAAGCACCGCAGGGACGAGACGCGCAGCGAGTCGCGATCGTCGAGCGTCCGGGGGCTTTCAAAGAGTAACTATCTAACTCACTCCACCACTCCCGGAGCTTTGACTGCCCTCTTCTGTGCGACACAAAGCTTTTCCAGCATCTCTGACAGGTCTTGAGTATGCGCCGACGCGCCCTCCTCGCGGCCACCGCTTCGTCTCTCCCCGCAATAGTCGCTGGCTGTACCAGTCCCGGTGGGTTCAGTGGTAGCAACGCCGTCGCGGAAGCCCCAACAGCACGACTCAAACTGACAACGATCGCAGACGCGAAACTCCCGACGAAAGTACTCTATACAGTCCGTCCAGCGGAAGGCAACGACGCAACGGCCCAACTGTTCGACCGCATCCTCGATGGCGGCACGAAAACGAAGGCAACCCGGCCGCCACTCCCCAAGCAGCAACATATTGCCTACCAAGAGGGGGTATACGAGCTATCGTACGAAGTGGTCGAGGAAACGCTAGCCACCAGATATTCCGTGAAAGTGGATATCGTCACAGACTCAGTGATCGAGGCAGAAGCCATTCAGTTCGCAGATCTCCCCAAGGTTGATCAACAAGAATTTGCTGAACATGGGCTCGCTAATGGTGACCCGGTCGGTATCGGAACGACGTTCCTCTATACGGACACCGAGCGCGAGCAGTCTGTCCTCGTTCCCGAGTCCGAGTACTCGTACATAACCTGGGACGATGGGACTGAAGCCGAATGGGTCGTCGACGACGCCTACGACACGACGCTGAACACCTATCAATACACTGCTGAACAAGTAGCGACGGCCGCCGACTACGGCCAACAGATGCGCGAGCGGTTTACATTCGAACTTTCAAGGCTTCCAGAGGCCCAGCGAGAGATCGTCGAAAAGGCAATTGCAGACGGACAGTACACTGTCGGCCCCGACGAGACGCCGTCTGATGCACTTGTAGCACTCGCCGACCGGTTCCGAGGGCACGAACAGGCTCATGGACTCGACCAGGACGGCGAAGGTGACCTGAGCGGGTCATACCTTACACAATATCAAGACAATGTGTACTGGACCACGTTTGTCGTCCAGAGTGACGCGCTCCAAACGGCGAACTCAAACTGAACTAACTAATTAGAAACCCCGTTCTATGAACCGGTAGAACACTCGAAACGGGCACTCTCTGTTCTGAGTAGATGTCGATACCGGAACAGCAAGAGTGCCATCTCATGTGTTGGCAAGCAGTACTAGCTGTCGTGATGCTCAATAACTCGCTCTTCGAGCCAATCCAGAACGGCAAACAGAACCGATAGGTGGTGTTCTTCTTCAATCGGTGATGGCTCAACAATTTCAGTTGCATCCGGAGGAGGATGGAAGTGAGCAGTTGGAGCGTGTGGCTTTGGATGTCGGTCCCATCGACATTGCCACGTTTCACTCGACGTAGTCTCCAGATAGTGGAACGAATACGCTCCACCCTCGAACCATCGGATATCGAGTCGAACATCACTAATCGACTCTGGATACTGAGTGGGGTCAATTCGAAGTTCGAGGACACGTGGACTGAGCGAGTCTGGCCGAAACTGCCACTCGGTGATGAGTGGGTGCGTCGCTGCCCGCTGTGCCACCACATTGAGCGTCGGAATGTCGAGTGGGCCGCTTGGGCCTTCTGTCCGTTCCGTCACGGGTCAGACTCGCGCTCGGTCATCACGCATTGACTCTGCCCGGTGGACTGCTTGCTGAATGACCTGAATGTCACGACGGATGGTCCGCCACTCAGAGAGGTCCTCCCACTGCTGGTGAAGAACCTCGTGGTCATCTACCACATTTTCAGTCGTGACCACAGCGTCCGGCTCTGGAACGCCGTACTCTGCTTGGAAGCTCTGATCCTCTTCGATGAGTTCCTCAACCCGTGCACGAAGGTCACTCGGGCTGTGTCCACGGGCGAGCTGTTCGACTCGCTTCCATCGGAGGTACGAAGTGTTGCGTTTGTAGGTGGCAGGCCGTGTGTCGGTTTTTTCTGCAATGCCCATCTCGGTCAGTTGTTGGAGTGCTTGGCGGGCACCGTTCTCGGAGCAGTCTGCCCACTCTGCAAGCTGCTGTGCAGACGCCGGGTTATCCGTCCCAACGAGGATATCGTAGACACGTTGGAAGGTCGTTCGGTCCGTACGCCATTGCTCAGACGCGTCGAACGTCGGCGGACCATCGTCAGTCATACTCGTCCGTTCGCGGTCTTGGCACATATATCTTGTCTATAGCACACATTTGTGATTTTTCCCGGCCACTGGAGGAACGAAGCAGGTTGAGTGCTTCGCGGCGAATAATTGCGAAACAGCAAGTGCCCACACAGATGCCTATTCGGTTTCGGCGCTTGCACGTTGCTGGCAGGCGCGTTCATATCGCTCGCGCTCTTTGCGAGCAGTCGCCCAGTCACCAAGGTCACTGTACACGTCGTCGATGGTCCGGTCGCCGCTCTCTTCGGAAGCCCTAATGGCGTCGACAGGCGCTGGTGTAGCAGCATCGTACGTGTCTTCGTATTCGGCGATACGAGTGATCAGCTCTTTGACGCACTGCTGGAGTTCTTTGGAGGAGTGTTCAGCGGCAAGTTCGTTGATTCGACGCCACTCGAAGTAGGCGTCATTGCGCTCGTACGTCTCCGGGTGGCCGTCACGGCGCGTCACGATGCCGAGGTTGTTGAACCAGCCCAGGTACTTCCGAGCGGTTTTCGGATCACAGTCGGAGAGTTTGGCAATCGTACTCGTTGTTGTCGGCTCACGTGTCTGGTGGACCGTCCCGTAGACGCGCTGTTCGACGTCGTCACCGCGAAATGCATCCTCGAAGGGTGGTGGGTCGTCTGGTGACTCGCTGTTAGACATACCTGTTCTTGCGTGGATGAGGATACAACTCTTACTTCGAGGAATAGGTACTCAGAATAGCAGTCACGCGTCGTCGACGTCCTCGTCAACACCTTCGATATCCGCCAGTGACGCACCCGACACTTCGACGTCGAAATGTTCGAGGACCACGGGTCGGAGTGCCTGAAGGACGATTTCGGCCGCAAGTGGCGAGATGTCGAGATCACGGGCCATCAGGCGGTGCGTCACCTCCCCACGCTCACGGGCGACAGCGTAAGAGAGTGCCGTCGCGAGGCCAGCCACCCCGTGACGGTGGATGTACGTGTCGATGTCGCTGTTGGTCTCACGGCGGCCGACCGCATCGATCAGCGCCGGCGTAATCGTATACTCACGGTCACCATCAGCGGTCACGGTCAGATTAATCGGACGGGCAGCGTACATCCGGGGTTGCTCATCACGGACAACCTCGACAACACCAGCGTCAACGAGCCGATTGACGTAGGTGTAGGCTGTCCCCTGTGCGAGACCGAGGGCGTCCATCACGTCTTTGACTGGGGTCTCCTCATTGCGAGCGAGATATGCATATAACTGAGCCAGCTGTGGCTCTTCGAGGAGGTTCGCGACCGAGAGGAAGTCACGGACGATGTCACCTGTGTTCTGCTTTGAGGTACGTGACATGGGTTCTCTGTGTTGATTACAGTTTACAGCGAATCAGTAAAGAGTGTTTGGGGTAACAGTTGTTTGGCTTAACATGAGACTGTTAAAGAAGAACACGATGAGAACACGAGTCAATGCAGTCGTCATGTACTGTTCGTCCCTGAAAAACCGGGTTTTGGGCTCTGTTGAAGCCCCCAGTCGCTGATAGTTTGTCGAGACCGTGCTGAATACAGCGCGCAAGTCGGTCACTGGCCTATCGCAGTCTGGTGAGCAGGCAGAATGACAGATACAGACTATGCAAGTATCGCTTTGATTCGAGAGCCACCATAGATTCCGACAAGGATGGTAACTCGACTCAGCAGATATACAACCGCATAGATGAGACTCGTTGCGGGATGGTAGAAAAAGAGACCAACGTACGTCCCAAGCATGAGCAAAGTCCCGACTAATCTGGCCGGAAATGAATCATTTAGCCGATTAAAGTACTCACGACGCTGAACGAGATAGGGAAAACCTGCCCCGAATACTACCGCTGGAACAGCACCGAGTAGTATCGAGAGAATGGCTGACTCAGGAGCCGGGTCGAGAGTGGCAATTCGAGTCGCAGCCACGAGGAAGAAAATCAAGCCAAATAGAATAGCAGTCAAGACAGCTTGTACAGAGGCAAGAATGAACATCCTCGTTTCAGTTAAATCAACAGAGTCAACGGAAAACATCTGGAGGGTCATACTGGACAACATGGATAATGCAAGTAAAATTGTTAGGTTCGCACTCCCTTTCTAACGGATGAGTCAGGAGAAAGCAGGTGAAATGAACAAACTCGTCGTGCTGAACTCATCCTCTGTCTGTGTCACACAGTTCGTGTCACAGTATAGATGTTTTCGACAGAAGACAGTAGTACGGCTGTCTTAACCAACAGTTTCGGGGAGTCGTTACCTCCTGTTGGTTAAGATCGCCGATTGTAGAGTTGCCGCACCGGCCTCACACTGAACACGTCGCTCGCCTCAACAGGAACGCTGTGACTACGGTCGGTCGCAAGCGAATCCGTCTGCGAAAGCCGATTGACCAACTCGTTGCGCACGGACTCCCGGCTGACTGTCGTCTCATGCCACCCGAGACGCTCGTCGTAATGGCGCTTGCAGAACATCTCTGCAACGTCATCAGCTGCGATGAACTGCGTTCGCTTTGTTCCCCACACGTTCGATGAGATGTACTCTGCACCGACATCCTCGTGAGTGAGTTCGACGAGAACACACTCGACGAACGCGACAATCGAAGTGTGGTGGCGGTCGTTTGGGACAGTCAGCTTGAGGTTTGACCACGGGGAGTTGGATTGGTTCGAACTACTCAGTGGCCTCTCGTTGCTACGTGGGTGTTGCTGTTGCTCGGAATGCATGCGTTGTCTCCAGGGCACACAAGTTGCCCCGTCACCCCTGACGGGGCTATAAAACGGAGACAGCTATCTGATGCTACTCAGAGTTCCCGCTTAACAAGCGTCTCGTTCGTCCGAGTAGCGACGTCTTGTCTGATTTGTCTTCGGTGCCACCGGTTCGTTGTCCTTGTCCACGACCATCCTCGTCGCTCTGGCCCGAAGGCTCTGCACTGAGGTCCTCGACTTGCCTTTCGAGTGCTTCGATACGCTCGTTCTTCTGTTCAATCGTCACCTCAAGTTCGCTGACACGGGTAGACAACAATTGGTTCTTCTCGAGGAGATAGGCGTTCTGACGGTTGGGTTCGTCTGTATCCACGTCGGTGGTTTCTAGCTTCGACTGCGTCGATTCGTTTCTTGGACTGGGGTCGTAGTAATCTGACGTCGCCTCGGTCGCCCGCTCAATGGTCTTCTCGCCGTACGTCGACCCATCGGCATAGTGCACCTCGTCCCATTTCGCTCGAAGAAGTCCCGACTGTCGAAACAACGTGTCCATCTGTGCCGTGTCTCCCCCAGTCCAGAAGGCCAGCAGACAACACAGCGCCATGTCTGCCTCCGAGTTGCTGTCGTAGCCAGCGGTGTTCCCGTTCCACAGGCGTTCGAACTTCGCGCCGTTCGAGGCGTTCTTTGCTTTCTTCAGTAACTCGTCGTCTTCGAGGTCGACTTGGGGTGTGGTTTTGGCGTCGTCCCTGACGCTCGTATGTTCGTCACGTTCGGGGTCTTTGTTCTCTGAGTGTAGTTGGACGTATTCACGGTGAATCGCTTCGAGCGCGTCCTGTCGGCGTTTGACGTGTCCGGACGTGTCGTCGACGCGGTCGCCAGTGACGGTGAAGAAGCGAGCGGTGTCGTACAGCTCGATGTTCCCACGTCGGTTCCGTCCGTCGGGGAGGTCTCCTTTGATGAGCACGTGGTATCCTGTTCCTGATGGTGAGATTTCCGTGTAAGAGTCGAGTCGGTCGATGATGTCCTGCGCGTCCTCGTCAGTGTCGCCCGTCTCTGGGTCTCGGCAATCGTCCAAGTCGACGCCGACGATTGGGTCCTCGGCGGTGAACACAAAGCCGATTCCATCTGCCCGATTCGCTTCGACAAACGAACGTGCAGTTTCGAAATCTGACCATGTGTCTGGGTCCGTCGACGATGCGAATGAGCCATCTCCAGGGAACACCGGGATCTTCGTTTTCTTTCCGTCTCGTTTCTCACTTCGCCAACATACCCACTGGTCTCGCTCGACGAGTTCTGGTGGGGGTGTTTCCTGTGTCACAAATGTGGTAGTTTCTTTCGTCATTGGTTTACTTCCATGGTGGCCGCGCCCAGTTTGGCGCCAGAAAAAATCTCCCTGCGTTCGCTTCGCTCACTTGCACCGGCATACCCCCCATCTATACTAGTTGCTTTTTGCCGTAACAGAACCACTAAATGAGCAATAGAGGTTCTGAGATGCGGTCGTACGCCATGTACGGCATTTTCTTGAATAGGGGCCAGTGTTACGGCATTCTTGGCTTTGCCGTAACGCCACGCTGTCTTGCGTTTTTGCGGATTCTCGCGAATCGCAACTGCCAGTTGGCGTAACGCCATCTCGAAATGCGATAGAGTGGCGTTTGAAGGCGTAAACTCCCCGATTTCAGAATTCATTGTCGACACTCCGATTTGCGAGTGAAATCCCCTTGTAGCACCGAATCGCCTCCCCGTCATGGCGCTCAGTTGCCCGTTCAAATGCTATCTGATTACTGAGACGTCGACTGAACCAACTCGGTGAATCAGGAGAGATTTCGTGTTGCTTGGCCCACGTCTCATACGTCGAGTAGACGTCTGCAGCTGGGACCGAACTGCCCTCCTCTTCGACTAACCAATTGGAAACAAACTGCTGAACAACAGCATCGGAATCATCTTTCCAGTCTGCATTCTGAATCTCTTCAGAGGCTACATCTGACTGCTCGGTACTCGCAAGGAGCGTCTCGAGTGGCTTCGTTGAACCCTCATCATAGACGACCGGCTCATCATTCTCACTGAGAATGACGACTGCGTAGCTGTCCGTGTCGTACGTCGGGTTCAGTAACTCCTCTGCTGGGATGAACGGCTTATTTATTTTCACCCACTTTGCCTCAAACGCGTCCTTTGACTCATAGGCGTGAATCTCCCCACGCTCATAGACGAGATACTCTTCAACTGGACGATTGTAGCTGTAGGTTGCTGGCACGCGATCTTTCGTCACTTCGTCCCACGTAGAGACACGGAGATGCTCTGTCCCAGTTCCATCTCGGAAAACAATCTGGTCTCTCTCTTTCACCCATACAGAGCGCTTCGAGTCGTCACTCCCGGTTACTGGGCGAACAGCGGTTACGCCACCAAGTTCGGTTGCTCCCCCGTTGAACGTGAGTGGGACATCGTGGGTGTAGAATCGGGTCTCCCCGTTTGCAAGTTCACGAATCGGAGACGAGAGGACTCGGTCGAGCCGCTCGGCCCAGTAGGTCTCTGTCTCACCCGGTCGAACCACAAAGAGCGGAACTGCGTTCTCTTCTTGGGCCTTCTGGAGGTTCGTGAGTACCTTCGCTGGGTTCTTTGGGGTTGTCGTCTCGGCCTCAATTGCGAGCGGAGCTTCGAGGTCTGGATGCGTCGCTCTCGCGTCCGGTTTCTCACTCCCATCTTGGGTGAGAATCGAGACGGTGAATCCCAGCGGCGACAACGCCTGTTCGATTTCGAGGAGTGCATCGTCGTGGTCCTGTCCACCAGCAGATCGCACCTCGCCTGTATCTGGTTCTGCCTCTGTTTCACCCGCCTCTGTGAGTCGGACGATGAGTTCGTCCGCGTCGATATCGACTGTGGTGTCAAGCAGTCGCGACCGCTTGCGAATTTCGGTGAGTTCCTCGTAGGCGGGTGGCTCTGCGTCGACTCGCTCGTACAACTCTCGAAGTGTCTTGTCGACCGTCTCGACGCCGACCCACTCATTGTCATCGCGAACGCCATGGCGGAGTTGCACACTTCGGACGGTTTTCGCGATAGCGACGTCCAGATCATCGGTATGGACATCAAGGAGTTCACCAAGCTCGTCTGGTGTCCTCGCCGTTGGCTTGGGTGTCCCTCGCGGAACGCCGAACTCTTGTTGCGTCCGCTCGTGCACCCGAGAGAGCGCATCTTGTAATCGCTGTTCTTCGACGCCTGTGAGTGGTGACTCACTCTCGGGATGCCCCGCTGGAATCGGGAGTGGTTCGATGTTGAACGGATACGGACCCGTCTTGCCGAACGTCGGGCTTGGCAGCTGGGCAATCCACTCACCACGTGGGAGCGACCCAATCCGATTGGCGAATTCCTCGGGGGATAACTCCTCGAAGGCCATCGCACTCGCCAACTCGCGATCGACCTTGATCTTCCCGACGAGCAAGGTCCCGATGTTGTTGAGCAAGTTCAGATAGAGACGTCGGCCACCCTCGGCTCGCATCTGTTCGGGGAACTGCATCGCCAGTCCAACCGACAGCCGGAAGCTGCGGCCTTTCTCGAGGAGATTGTTGAGGACCGGAGAAGCGGCCACAGAGGCTGCTTCGTCGATCATGAGGTTGATTACGTAGTCGTCGGGGCGTTGGGTCAGGTCGTCCTCGTGGGTCCGCAGCGCGTCTTCTAACATCGTAAGGATGAGTCCGGTCAGGATTTTCGCCGACTCGTCGCTTAGCCCCCCAAGGTCGAACAGAATGACCTGGTTACTATCGAGGATATCTCTGAAGTCGAATTGCTGAGCGGTATTATCAAAAATCCGCCGAAGGTTGGGGTTCAGCGTGACGTACCCAAGACGATTGGTCAGCCCATCAAGGACGTTCGAGAATGTGGTCTGATCCATCGAGACTCTCCGACGGAGCTCACGCCGAGCGGCAACGTCGGTCGTCTTTGGGAGCGCGTCCTCGTTCGGATGTGGTGGGCCGGCCGCTCTGAGTTGGTCCGAGACATGTTCGAGTTGTTCGTGACCGAAGTAATCTGTATGTTCTCGGTACGTGCCATTCTCACGGCCGTATTCCTCGTCAAACAGTGCAGTGATGAGTGACTGGATGAGGATTGGAGTGGTAGTTGCACTCCGAACAACGTCTTTCCCCACGACGAGTTCGAGGATTTGCTGGTACTGGTCGGCCTTGCGCTTGACCGCGTCTATCCGTCGTACGCCACGCGAGAGCGCCGGTCGGAGGTCGAAAAACGAAAACCCAGGCAAGATCTCGGGGACTGGGAAATACAGCACGTTCTCCTCGAGATCGTCCATCCCGAAGCGCCTCCCATGGGCTCGCATGTAGTTTGCTGCCAACCCGTCGCCCTTGTGGTCGAGGACGATGACTGGGCCATCGGTGTTAGAATACGCCGAAAGGATGTCGTTGAGCAGGGCTTTTGATTTCCCGCCACCAGTGGTTGCGGCTCGAAGATAGTGTGTGACCAGCGAAGAGGGTGGAATGCACACTGGGTTGTCTTCGGGCGTGCCGTTTTCGTCGACGGGGTACCCAATCGTCATCCCCTCGCGCAACCTCGACATGTGGTCGTGGTGTGGCAAAGGCAGCGAACTCTGACTCTCCTGTTCAGAGCGCGTTCGTCGTGCGCCTTCTACGCTCAGCTCGTTTCCAGACGGGATGGTGATGAACTGCGCGAGTTCGTGGCCATTACAAATGAAATGTGGTGTGGTTTGCCCTCGACTCGTCTCAAGATCTCGATTGAGCAGTCGGTCGAACGTGTTGCGTGCGTGTTTCCGTTTCGTGCTTTCACGACGGCCATTATCTCGAAGGCGTTCACGCTCCACCTCGTAGAACTCCCCACCAATCGAGTCGAAAACCGTTTTCAGGTCATCGAGTTGGGCATCAACCACCGATTCATCTGTGTCGGTCGGCGGAACGGCGACTGCCCGGAGATTGACAGTGAATGTACGACGTGGGTTCTTGCCACCGAGTTCTTCGAGCCGTTGGGTTGTGGCATCGCTCAGGTGCTGTTGTTTCTCAGCCAACGTTCGCGTGTCGGTAAAGACGGTGCTGACGGCTTTGTCTATCCAGGTATCCGTCTGGTTCTGGAGGTTGAGCTTCCGATTCTCGGCTTTGGGTGACCAATCAGGCTTGCGCTGAAAGAGAACCTGGAAGGCGATTGGGGCTTCGACGTCTGCGAGTTCGTCGACGAGGGAAACGAGTGGGAGTGGTAGGGTATCGTCTACGAGCGGTGACTCGGAATCGTTCCGAGTGAGCAGCATCATCCAGTCATCCTTCCGCATGCTCGACCCCTTCCACCGCACACCACGTGGCGAAAGGTCATCACGAGTCAGCTCATCCGAGACGAGTTTCGACTCAACGTCGAAAGACTCCCGCGAGAGATCGAACGATGACGGGTAAATCCGCGTAAGTCGTTCTTCGAGTGTATCGAGATGAGTGTCGGCACCATAGTAGAACTCAACCGGCTCATCGGTCCCTTCGCTCAAAACGAGGAACTCAAACGTCGGTAGCGGACTCGAATGCAGCGGGTTTAGCCGCTGTGTAAACGAGGGCTGCTCGGCTGTGAGCTTGTGCAGACTCTCAAGCGCGGGGGGAATCCTGTTGGTCTGGAGTGTCTCAGAGGTTGGAGTGATTCGAATGTACTCACGGGTCATTCGAGGACACCTCTCTGAGTGGTGCCTGCGGCGGTGTGACTGTCTGGGCGGTACGGCTGGCTGACTGGATTAGTTGTCGTCATTGTCGCGAATACGAAAGATCTCAAGCAGGCGGTCCTGTGCGTCGATACATTTGTCTCGAAATACCCGGTCGTGGGGTAACCGTGCGATAATGTAGGCGGTACTCACGGTCGGTGTGAGTGCTGTGAGGAGTGATGTCGTGAGCGTCGGTAGTGAGGCTGGGGGACCGACGGCAACAGCTGTGAGTGCGAGGACGAATCCATAGCGAGCTGGGAACTCCCACAACTCACGTCGGGGTTCCCAGACCATCCGCACGAGGTCTAGTCTGAGTGCGTCTTTGATCTGGTAGGCGATGCCCAGCGACCCAACGAACCAGAGGATTCGTGCCCCGAATTGTCGCCCAGTAGGTGCGTCTTCGACCGCGACGAGGATGAGCACAACTGCACCGTACAGGCCGATAGCAGTGTAGACGGCGAGGGCGTACCACTTCGGTGGGTTCCACTCGCCAGCCCAGCCCGTGGGGTCGTTGCGCTCACGCTCAGCAATATGGGTGAAGTAGACTATTCCGAAGAGGCCGGTGAACGCCCACGCGAGTGTGGGTATGGACGTGTAGCGTACTGCAGTGATCGTTGTAATCGACTGGTCGAACCACTGCATACCCGTATCTGGGGAAACGAACAGAGTACCGATGACTGCAGCAATCAGGGGGATGAGGAGAAGTATCCCGACGAGAAGGAGTGCGAGAACCCCGAAGCGACGGGCGAAGAGGAAGCGTGCTGTTGGATCGGTGAGGTAGTCTTGGAGAATGTGGGGCAGGTTTTGGGCCTTGCCGCGAAGTGATGTGGGTGGCTGTGGTTGCTCTTCTGCACGCTTCTTTCGGACGGCTTCCTTCCAATCATCACGCTCTTCGCAGTCACGGCAGAGGACTACGTGATTCTCAACGGTGAAGACGTTACCATCCAATAGAAGGATGTTAAAATCTCCAATGTCGTTGCCATCGACAACCCTCCCGCAGGCTTCACAGTGAGAACTCTCTCTCCCCAGAGCCTGCTGAAATGATTCGAGCATTTCGTAGTCTGGCGGGGGATTATCGTCCGGCATAGCTACACCCCGTGACCGTCGTTTTGAGTGTGGTCGGGAGTCTCGATGAGTTGTGCCTCTTCCTCTAGAGCGGTTACTTTGACCGGGAACGTCCCCTCATCCTCAACCGAAACAAGTGCGTGGCTATACCCACGGTCTCGGTCGCCGGGTTTTGCGTTACGGATGAACTCTGCCTCACGAGACGTCAACCCGAGCTTCGCACGGTTCTCTTCGGACAGGCCGGGAAGCCGATAGAGAATCTTCATCGAACAGTTGTTGGCGATGGTCTCCGCTCGTGGGTGGACGAAGAAGTCCTTGAGTTCCTGGGTGATGAGGTGGATGCTCAAGTCATAGTGACGAGAGTGTCGCGTAGCACGGTCGAGCCACTGCAGACTCCCCTCGTGTTCCATGAGATAATGCGCCTCGTCGACGGCGAGGATGACGCGCTTGTCTGTCTCCTTAGCTCGCTGGTAGACGTTGTCGAAGAGCAACTGCATCATCAACGCAATTTCACGGTCCGCCTCACCTTGCTGGAGGTCAAGGTAGACAACCTTCTCACCGGAAATGTTGACCTCGGTCTCTCCGGCTAGGTTCGAGAACTCGCCATTGCCCATGAATGGGCGCATCGCCATTCGAAGGTCAGCGGCGCGTTCCTGCCACTTCTCGACTTCCAATTGGGTTGGGTCAGCCGCGTCTGTATCGACCGAGTCGAGGAACGCTGCTGCGTCCTCTGCAATCTCGGCGAGAATCGAAATCACATCGCGAATCGTCGGACTCGTATTGCCGTGTGTCGAGGGGTCTGACGTGATTCCATTGCGACGGTAGGCTTCTCGAACAGTAGTCCCGAGGACAGCGCGTTCTTTCTTGTCGAGGCCGTTGCCGACGTGAGCGAAGAACGTATCGAAGAACCCCATGACACTGCTGAAACGCTGGCTGAATGGGTCGATGTCGGGGACGTCACGCAGGACATGTGCTGGTGTCTTCCTGATTTCGAGTGGGTTCAATCCTCGGGACCCACCAACCACGATGTGTTCACCATCGAGGGCATCAGAGAGACTACGGAAGCCCTCCAGTGGGTCGATCATGATGAGAATTGTGTCGGGGTCCTTTGCGAGTTGGCGCAGGTTCAGGAGCTTCGTCCCGAACGATTTCCCCGACCCAATCTTCGCTGCAGTGAGGATATTGTAGCCGTTCTGCCTGTCGAATCGGTCCATGACGACCGGGGCGTCGGTCGTGGCGTGATAGCCGACGAGGACACCACTTTCTTCGATGAGGGTACTCGCAGAGAAGGGGAACAACGCACCAGCAGCTTTGCCTAACATCGGTGTCGTCTGTTGGAGCGTGTCCTTCGCAATCGGACTGTTACTCACAAGGCCCTCGTCCTGAGTGTAATCGACGGACTTCGTGACCAGACGCTTCTTCATCAACTCTGACTGAAGACGATTGGTCGTCTCTTTGACCTCTTTGTCCGTATCCCCACGAATAGTGAGGTAGACCGCGACCTCGAAAACCCGCTGTGAGCCATCGGTGAGTTGGGCAAGGACCTCTTTGTGCTCTTGGAGTCGGCGTTGGGTCGCCCCCAGTGAGGCACCGCCACGCTGCTCTTTCTCTCGCCTTGTTGCATCGAGATCCGTGATTGCTCGCTCGAATTGCCTGATTGCCTGCTCCGACTCACGAGGGCTGGCGTGAATGGAGATATCGATGTCAGCACTCGGGTGCGTCGTGAGCATATCGAGTAACCCGGGCGTTGCCGCTGCCGGGAAGTCCGCGAAGAACAGCGTCTTCGCCCAGCGTTCGCCCGTCTGTGTGATATCGGATTCGAGTTTGATACTAGAGGGCGCAACGTTTCGGGCGTGCACTCGAATCTGGTCGGCCTCGGTATCGTTGGCTTCGAGACTGGTGAACCGCTCGATAAGGGTTTTGAGCATCGTCAAAACCTCCCCGAATCGTCGCCAGTCACGACGGGAATCGAACGAACCCGTTCATTTCGTTGGCCTGCACTCGGTCCGTAGTGGGTGCGTTCGCCACTCCAGTACTCTTCGAGTAGTGCCGAGAGTTCGTCGGCTGAGACACGTTCAGCGTCACAGCCTTCGAGGTCACGGATACCGCTCTCGAGCGTACGGAGGCGTCGTCCCAGTTCTTCTTTCTGTCGCTCGTGGATTTCCTCGTGTGTGAGCTGAGTGCTTTCGGCTCCAAACACCCGAATGAAGCCACCAATTACGGGGACTTCACACAGTTTCGCCAGTGCACCACGATCAGCGAGTTGTACTTCACGGATGCTGACGGGGATGAGGATGTGATACTCCCGGACACAGGTACCACGGCTCTCGAACTCGGCCGGGAACCTTTCTCGGTAGACACGGATTATGTCTCCAAGAGCTGGGTTGGCAACGACGTCCGAATCGTCTAGCCGTTCACGATAGCCAGCAGTGATTCGGTCAGGTTCAACGGGTCGGGCAGTCGAATGAATCTGGAAATCAAAATCGAGTGCGTTCAGCACACTTCCAAAGGAGTTGGCCATCGCCTCCCACTCTCTATCAGTAGCGAGTGAGAGATTGGCTGGACTCACGCGAAGTGCGGCGACGAGATGACCATCAGTGCGCTCGACCAGATTCGAGATTGGCAGAAATCGCTTGACTTGCGTAAGCGAGTCGGTCTGTTTGGCGGGCGTTTCAGCGACTGCCGTTTTAGTGTGCTCTGCTCGTGAAAACATAATCATATCCGCCAACCACTGCTGTGGCGACTTGTGAGACGGCGTCACGAAGATGAACCCAACGGTCAACAGCAGGATTCCAATCGTCGCGAGGAGACCGCCGATGTTCAGCCATTGGGGAGTTGCAAGCAGAATGAATCCACAGACAACCCCTGCCGGGAAGAATAACTTCAGGTCGTTGAGACTGTAGTCGATTTCGATGCCGAAAATCTCGTCACTCGTCCCGAATTCGTCGAGGATTCGTCGAGGTGTGTCGCGGTGGCTCATTCGTTCTGCCCCCGCGTGTTGAAGACCGTTTCTCGACTCTCAGTAGTCTGTTGGGTGTACGAGTACGGGCCACCGTAGCGTTCACTTTCTACGGCTTCACGTACATCATAGAATTGTTCGTCCTCTGCACCCTGAAGAAGAATTGTCTTGTCCGAGTATGCTTTGTCGAACCGTTGGTAACCTTTGTCCAGAGTCCAATCACGGTTCGAACTCGTACCACCCACTCCTTTGAAATCGCCGTTGGGGAGGAAGTACCCCGCACGGTACTCCTGTTCATTATCTAACTCAGATCGTGTTGCGACCTTATTGAGAGATATACTGGAGGGGATACGCGAGTCCCTGAAGGAGTCTCTCGAAGCACCCATACTCGCCGTCACAGAACCACTCCGAGTAAGCCCACCTGAAGGGGTGCCCAGCGCACCGACTGCACTGGTTCCAGTCGAACTCGTGTTGTCGCTGGAAAACGGCGAGCCCACTATTGGATCTACACGCGGGCTAGAGGCAGCTGAACTCGCAGCACTCGTTGCTGCACTACTTGCTTTGCCGACCTTACTCGACGCACTCGCCAGAGTTGTCGCCGACACAGCACCGAGAACGCCAGCGGCCATCGACGAAAACGGACGCATCGAACGCATACCGACGAACAACATAATCGGCGATAAGAGTGCAATCACCCACAGACAGAGCGTCAACAGCGCATAGACACCGAGGCCGGGGACAATCGACGCGGGGCCAGGCATGGCACTCCGAGCGGCGTTGATGATGGGATACCCAAAGCCCAACACGAGTGCTGTCGGGAACGGCAAGAACGCGACGGTGACGAACAGATCACGCCCAATCTGGCCAACCCTCGAGACGATACTCAGTGGGCCGAAGTCGACCAATGAGAGGGCAATGAAGATGGGGAGTGCCGGGGCGAAAATGAACACCGACACCCACGAGAGGCCGAACACGAGCGCTATCAGGAGGAACAACACACCCGACGACAACCACACGAGGATGATGCCAAGGCCTGCGGCGGCATTGTTCCCGCCAATCGACCCGAGGTCGGCTACGAGGTCAGCACCATCTGGGGCAACAGCGAGGATCATGCCCTGCGAGAGATGCAAGACGACGGCGGCCCAGATCCACGAGGCGAGGATGAAGAACAGTCCAAACCAGCCCTTTTGTCGAAGTGTTTTGCTCCGGTGGGCTGCAGCCGACCCACCTGGGAGGATCGTCGTGAGACGCAAAAGGACCATCCCAAAGCCCCACAGGGCAAGACCGATAGGCAGCCCTTTTTCGAACCACATGTCGTAGGCAGTCCCCATCGGGGCGTTCGTGGGTCGGTCGACGAGTTCCATCTCACCATTTTGGAGGGGGACCGGCCGAGAGACGAGGAACTCAATCGACCACTCAGCGACGTCGCGAGCGAATTCAAGGTAGGCCTGTGCGATAGCTCGAATTGCATCAATGAAGCCGTTGCAGACCTGTCCACTGACGGGGTTGATGCCGCTACAGTAGTCTGCATCGTCGGCATCATCGCTGTTCTCATCACCGGACAATTGGTGGGGAGTGGTTCCGAGTTGCGCATGACTTGTAGAGGCGACGGCGAGAATGGGAACGGTCCCAGCGCTCACGATGAGCGTCAATACAACCAACACTGAGAGACGTACGTTGTGTGTCATAGAAGGGAGACTCCGTGCGAGGTCCCTCAGAAGAAGGGAACGATACTGACACACTCAGCCGTCGACGTCCCGGTGAAGCCGATGAACATCTCGATGACGACGGCAAACAGTGGCGTTGTCACCGCACTCATACCGGCTCTGTTGCGCCAATTTTTGAACGTCTGAACTGACTGCGGGTCCTTCGGGAAGGCCGCAGCAGTGTGGAGAATGTACGAGAGGATTGCGGCCCCAATCATGAGCGTGCCCACGACCAGTGGGGCTGCTTGGTTAATCGTCTCGGCGAGGGGGGTTCCACAGATGCCACTGCCGACGCCCTCCTGGGCAGCGACAGTCGTACTCATCGTGACGATGATTAATCCAGCAGTGAGCAGAGTGTGGCTGCCATATTTCAATATATGTGACATGGACGATTTAACAGCCGGTGGATATGTGTTCAATATTTCAAATCCGTACGTTTCAGTCAATCTAATAGCCATTTTCCTAGACATTATGTCAGTTTCTATCTAAGCGGTCGGTACTATATTATTAGTAGATTTTGGCCAATTTTCAAACGGTTGATGGGTTGGATGACCCAATACTTTTGTATTGGTTGTGGACAGTCTTAGAACGCTACATGACACGTCCAAATGCGGATATTCCGGAGGGGGTTCACGGGAGTATGAAAGAGCTCGGAAAGATGTACGGAATCTCGACTGAAGAGGCCTATATTTTGGCTGCGAAAGTGCTGCTGAATCTCGAGTCGGGGATCGAGTACAATCCGGATGGGGAGCTCGTTGAGACGTTCCTCGAGAAGCACGCTAAGAAATGAGTAGAGAGACGGAGAGTCAACTTACTGAATTTAGATTAGTGCAGGGAAGGGGCCGAGCCGTCCAAGGACGCGAATTCACTCGGTTTCGAGAGCTGCATAGATATCTGCATGGCGGCGTCTGTCAAGCCGCGCCATTTCAAGCGCAATTTCGTGGCGTTCCTCGTCAGTCTCTGCCGAATGGTATCGTTCGTAGAGTTCGCGGACTTCGTCTTCGGTAGAACGTGAGGAATCAGTGCTGGACGTCATCTCCTACTGTTGTGTAGTTTCTGATGTCGTTTGGCTGTTCCGTCGTGTACAGGCGTGAAAATACACGACTGCGTGTCGGGTAATCTGTAGAATCCTGCCTTTGATCTTTGAGATACTCGGCTCTGTTGAACTCATCAAACCTTGACAGGATGTGCGTGGCACATACAGAGGATGTGTCGGTCACCATAAGCACAGATAGCAGCCTCATGTTCCCACGTGAAGTAAAACTGCAATCGTGATTAGATTGCTCAAAGTTGAGGGCTGCCCAACAGGGGAAAATAAATGACACCGAGGAACGTAACCAAGTATATGAGCAACGAGACCGCGAACGGAGTCACGTCGGCCAATGCCCACGCCGTCGCAGCGGACGCGTTCGTCAATCAAGCGCGGTCCGAACATGGCGATGAAATCGCCGAACTGTACGTCTTCGGTTCCACAGTCCGCGGCGAAACTCGTGGACTTGCCAGCGACGTTGATGTCCTCATCGTCCTCAACGAAGACGCTAATCAGGATGTCGCCGCTGATTCTCTCCGTGACCTCGCCTACGATGTGATGCTCGAATACGGACCTGTCGTCGAACTCCACATTCTTTCAGAGACCGCGTTCGAACGCCACCAACACGAGGGAACCCCCTTCATTAGAAACGTTGTCACTGAAGGACGCTCCTATGCCTGAGGATGAAGAGCCCGGCGATGCTGCGGGTGAACTACCCCGCCCTACGCACTTCGTGCGTTGAGGACGGGGCTTCCTGTTTCTACGACGAGGCTTGCAGACACCACCGTAGCGTCCACAGCGGCCCCAGTCTCCGCAGGCGTTGATTCGGGCATTCCCTGCCCTACTTCAGAAAAAGCACGCTGAAGGATGTTGTATGCCGCATTCAGGTCACGGTCACACTCGAACTCACACGACGGACACGAATGTTCACGAACCCACAACGGCTTCTCGGACGATACACCACACTGACTGCACTCCTTGGTCGTGCCACGAGGATTTACCTTCACGAAGTGCGTACCGGCACTCTCAGCCTTGTACGCTAACATGTCGATGAAGGTTCTCCAAGCGGCGTGAGCCACGTTCCGACTATTCCGTGGTTTCTCCAACAAGCCAGTGGTGTTGAGGTCTTCGACGGCGATGAAGTCGTGATTCTTCACGTACCACGACGACAGTTTGTGCAGGAAGTCTCGGCGCTGGTTGACGAGTTGAGTATGCGCCTTTGCAACTACGACTCGCTGTTTCTCATAGTTGTTCGACCCCTTTTGTCTCCGAGATAACTTGCGCTGTTCTCGGGCGAGTCGGTCGCACGCCTCAGCGAAGTCAGGGAACCCAACCGAGAGGTTGTTGGAATCGTGTGTATACTTGCAGATTCCCACGTCGATTCCAACAGGGTTCTCTATCTCATCAAGCGGCGTGGGCTCAGGAGCCTCTTGTTCAGTCTCTATGCCGAAGATTGCCCACCACGTTCCTGTGGAGTCTCGTTTGAGTTTGATTTGCTTTATGACCGCTTCTTCGGGGAGTTCTCTGTGATATCGAATTGGAATGTCACCAATCTTCGAGAGTCGGAGTCGGTCGTTCCGAGTCCCGGTCTTGATGAGTTTGAACCCGGACTGGTTGTACGTGAACGTCTTGTACCAGCTTTCTCCTTTGTAGCGGAGTCTCCCTACCTTACGACCGTTCTTCTTTGCTCCTGAGAGCGATGAAAGGTTGTCGTAGAGGCGTTTGACGACCATCTGTAATACCTTCGAGTGGACGTTCTTCAGTTCAGGCCACTCATTGCGTTTGAGATCAGGGAGTGTTCCTTGCAAGTCATACCGACTCGGAATCTCGTTTGCCTCGTTGAGTTGGTTGAGGAAGTGATTGTACACGTGTCTACAGGTATCGAGCGTCCACGCTAACTGGTCCTCCTGCGAAGGCGTGGGGTAGAGGCGATACTTGTAGTTGTAGTTCATTCGTTCTCGATTCGCTGATTCTCAACATACTGTTGCAGCACGTCAAGTGAGACTTGACCAGTGCTGATGAGGCAGTACGATTGACTCCAGAAGGAGTCACCCCAGAGTTTGTCACTGAGTTGGTCGCCGTACTCGTTTCGGATTCGCCGGGAGGTCGAACCCTTGAGTGTGTTGACGAACTTGGCGAGGTCTGTCGTGGGGGTTGCTGAGAACAGCAGGTGGATGTGGTCGTCTGCGGCTTCGAGGTTGAGGATTTCGACTCCGTAGTTGTCTGCGAAACCGTCGATGCATGTCCGAAGGAAGGCCTCGATTTCCTCGGTGAATACGTCCCGTCGGTATTTGGTGACGAGTATGAGGTGGTAGTGGAGCGCGTATTTTGAGTGCGCGCCTGATTCGAGGTCGTACTTCATTCGGTTACTGTGATAATACGGTAACCAAATATATGAAGATGGTGATGTGTTGCGTTTTATCGTGGTTAGCCTATATTTTGTACGGCTGTATCCCCGCCCTACCCGCTCACTTCGTTCGCTCCTTGAGGACGGGGACTTAGCCTGCAACAGTTAAAGACCAACTCCGACAGGCTCGCCGAGCACTGGCGGACGCTGAGGGTGCGCAAGACGCACAACTTTCTGATGTCGTTATCATCAATCGGCTGTACTATGCCTGTTTCCACGCTGCACAAGCTGTCCTCTATCACCGTGAACACGACCCGACTAGCCACAGAGGTGTTCTCACCCTCTTCGGGTCCGAAGTCGTTGTCGCCGGTGACGCATCACGTCAAGATGGCCGGTTTCTCAATGACCTCTCTGAACTCCGCAACCGAGCAGACTATGGCTATGGAGAACTCGACGAGAACGTCGATGCACTTCTGACACGGACACAACAATTCGTCTCCCAGATGGAGGCACTCTGTTCTGCGTCTAACTAGCTAATCCACACCACGTTCACGTGAACGGCTGAGCCACTATATGTGAGAATTCAACCGTCGTGGTCGGGAAGTGTTTCAGTGACCGACTTGCACCCTGTATTCAGAGAGTGCGACGCTTGTTGACTGACTACCGTCACTTCGCGACCCGAAATACACAAGCACGACCTCTGAGTGCAGAACTACCAATGGAGACCAAGCAGATACAGACGTCTCGCCCGTATGGAGAAACCCGGCTGGTCACCGCATCCCAATGGGCTGTCACAGCTGCACTCTTTTTCCCCACTGCCGGGAGTGGACTTATTCTCCTCGTGAGTGCTGTGACCAGCTGGACACCAGCCGAACTCCTCCTCTGGAGTCCGCAGCTCCTTCAGCTGCTATTCGTGTTCGCAGTCTTGATCGGCTTCGTCAGTGGTGCCTACTGGCCGGTATTCAATGGACAAACCAAAGCGCGCGAGGTAGCGTTGTACACTCCTCGACGAAAGAGTGCCAAGATGTTGTCTGGCGGTCTCGCGCTATACTGGGTCATTTCACTCTGGGAAGTCATTACGGTCACGGACTTACTGCAGAATATGTTCGTGGCCGGCTCTGCAATCCTCATCTGTATCTATATGTATGCGTACGATGTTGGCGGCGAGGGAGGTTGGCTTTCAGAATGATACTCTTCGCCTGTCCGTTGTCCAGTCTGTACGGTGCCTGACGCCCGTCGAGAAGTACCTCTGCCATTAGTTCGCCTACACGTCTTACTGGACATATCGTGTCTGTCGAGCAGCCGCGGTGTCTGTGAACTCTTCAGTAACCTGAGCAACTGCACGCTCGATATCACTGTCCATCAGCGAAACGATGGCCCACGGCGAAACAAACGACTCTCGGTCTAATGTTCCAGTCTTGTATGCGCCATCAAGTGGAAGACTGGCCGAGTACTCCTTCGTCGTAATGCCGAGTGCGATATACTGGTTGCCAGCAAATGGATGACTTGAGTCGCTGAGGATGAGATACGGACGTCGAGGAGTATGCCCGAATGGGTCTGCTGCGACAACGATTACGCCACGCTCATACATCAGATCTACTCCGCACCCGAGTCTGACTGTTCATACTCATCGAGGTCAGGGAGATTTGCATCCCAGTCCGGATTCTCGTCGTAGTAGTCGCCCTCAAACTGCTCGCTCACGGCAGCCAACCCAATCAAACTCGCTGTGTGTGCATCGTACGCATCAGGATTGATTGCCCAATACTCGCCCTTATGACGCACAAACCCCTGGTCGTGGAGTCTGCTCAGTGTCGTCCCAACACTCCCTCGCGGGATGTCGAGCGCCTCAGCGATCTCCCCTGCTCGATACCCTGTCTCTGGGGTCGCTGCGAGGAATCGAAGAATTGTCCGTCCGTTCGTATTCGCTCCAGGAAGATCGGACGGTTGGTAGTTTTCGAAGTCGACGGGCATACGTAACAGTATGTAATAGAGCGTAATAGACTTAGTGGAGCATTCGTCCCAAAGTACTCTTTTGAACGCTGGAAGGTCTCAATTGACGCATTCTCCAATAGAAGTGCGATGAATCTGAGGTCGTTGGTGTGTACTAGTTTTACTGGCAATAGTGGTGTGTCTGACAGAGTATCCGCAGAGTGGCGAGTGTATCTAGCGAGGACACTGTTGAAAGCCAGAGACGACGCAGTATCCGCATCGATGGGCGTTGTCAGGTGGAAAAGCCTACATCTTGGCCTAGGAATTCTCTGCTAAATTGTCGGGGAGGTTCAAGATGCAGCGGAACTCAATTTCACAGAACTATGGGAACCCGAACTGATTCTGGCGGGGGCAATAACAACGACCTCGCAGAGGCTATTGGGCTGTTCATTCTCGGAGAGATATCCCTTGGAAAAGCTGCCGAGCACGCCAGTGTTTCCCGCTGGGAGATGGAATCAATCTTGAAGAAAGCCGGTGTGGACGGTCGGTACGGTCCTCGTTCTCGGAACGAGCTTGACGACGAAGTCAAGACAGCGCTAGATCTCGCATGAGGATGACTCTGTAGCCCCTGTTTTCGATGTGAGTTGTCTTGCCGTGCATCGGAGACCGAGAGCTTGACCGGGGTGCTGCATTATGACTACTGCTGTTCTGGACGGGGCGCGTTCTCGTACTTGACCATTTTCTCGGGCTTGTCGGAGATGGTCTCGTAGATCTGCTGGAGCGTCTCCTCAGCGGCGAGCAGATTGTGTTCCTCAAGGAATGCTCGACCGTCCTCGGTTAGGCCGTAGAACTTCCAGGGATAGCCCTGTCTGCGCTGGTCGTCGTCGAGTGCGACTTCCTTGACGATGCCGGCGTCGATCAACTTCTGGATGTGCTTGTAGACGGTGGCATCGCTGACACTGGGGTTGAGCTCCTCGAGTTCGTACATCGAAGGTAGCTGCTTGGGGTGCTGGAGGATGTTATTGACGAGAGCGAACCGCGTCTGCTGGGTGACGAAATGGATGAGTTCACGGGATCTCTCTCCGCCAGCGGTTCCCTGATCGGTACTCATACATCACAGTTCACAATCTGACGCAAAGTAGTTTACTCTTGAGTAAATTACTCTCGAGTAAAATTGAGGCAATAAACAATCGACGGTAGTCGAAGTTCCCGAGACGAATGGCCGTGTCGTCTTTTGGGAACCATGCGTACCAGGAAATCACGACACCCCCTCCCCGGATTTCAGATGAATTCAGCTCCAAGAGAAGTGGGGGGTCTGTCCGTGAACGCTTGCAACTACAGAGTCAGAGATGGTCGATTTGCTGTTAACAGAGCGTCTCCCGTGTGAATACTCGATGTTACAGTTCTCATGGAAAACGGGTGTGTCTGCATGTTATAATATAATTAACTGTATCGGTAAAGTAGTAGTAGTAGTAAGTGGCTTAGAGTCCCAATTTCAGCCAATACAACAAATATCTACAAAAGAGATCTTGGGTTCCTAATTACCATTATATACTAACCGCGAGTTTGTAAGTGGATACCAACGTGAATGTCCCATGTAGTCTCGCTTGGCCAAACTGAACACCACATTTCAGATGATTTCTCACCTACAACGTCTCTAACTGGTGTTTCTTAGGACTTCGAGAAAGAGACCAATACCTCGGAACTGCTCGAATTCCCCTCTGTGACCGTGTGAATTCATCTGAAATATGGTGTGGGTGTGTCCAAGTCACTAATTCGTGTTACAGGATCTCAAGAATTCATCTGAAATATGGTGTGAGTGTGTTCTGCATCTCGTGAACAAGCCACACTATGACGAGAATTCATTTGAAATGCGGTGTGGGACCTCGAGCACTCTACCTGTCTACGGATTCATCTGAAATCTGGTGTTAATTCATTTGCTTCCAATTCAGACTTTCTAAGAGACAAGTACGTTAGAATTCACTGGATAGAATCGTTTCGCTAATCAGATTCTACGTTTGAGGGTGTAGTAAGGAGAAGAATTAAGGCAATTTCATCTGAAATGTGGTGCATGCCTTCAAGCACGGAGCAGACGAGAACGCTTGGCGATTACGCTGCTGAGCACGGTGCTGTCGCTCACTCTCGCTCCGGATCTCGAGATGACCCCCTCTCAGTCCTTGATGAGGTGGACCCAATCTTCGCCAATGAGAACCTCCTCCGCATTGATCATATCCCAGAGCAGGACAAGATTGTTGGGCGGAATAGTCAAATCGAGACTGTTGCTCGTCGATTGAAGCCGACAATTACTGGAGGGTCGGGTAAGGGAACACTTCTTCTCGGGAAATCTGGGTCAGGTAAGACACTCGTGACCCGATACGTCAGTCGTGAGGTTGAAGAACGAGGGATGAACAACGATGTCCGCATCGGTCGCGCCATCATTGACTGCGCACAACGGCGCTCAGAGGTTCAAACAGTCATTCATCTCGCGAAGAAGCTGAACCAACCTGAGAAGACTGGTGTCAAGATTCCTCACTCCGGCATTGCGACTGGGGCGTATTACGACCGACTGTGGACGGTCATTGACGAGCTCTACGATGCGGTCATCGTTGTTCTTGACGAGATTGATCGTCTTGCACCACCTGACGACGCGAGAAGCGTCCCTCCTGAAGAAGCTGAGGACAGCAAGCTCCTCATGCAACTGTCTCGGGCAGGGGAAGAGAACGATGTCGAGGCTAGCATCACGGTCGTCGGTATCAGTAACGACCTCAAGTATGGTGATCGGTTAGACACTCGTGTTGAGAGTTCATTTGCGCCTGATGAGATTGTGTTCCCCGCATACGACGCAAACCAACTCGGAGATATTCTTGAACGACGTCGCGACGCCTACCGACCAGGCGTTCTCTCAGACGACGTCATCCCACTCTGCTCGGCGTTTTCTGCTCAAGAACATGGGGACGCACGTCGCGCACTCGACCTCTTTCGACTTGCTGGCGAAGTCGCTCGTGACGATGATGCCGAGCAAGTTCGTGGTGAACATGTCCGAACCGCCAACGACGACGCTGAAGTGACCCGTATTCAGGACCTGATCCGTGGCTGTCCAACTCAGGCCAAGATTGCGATTGCTGCACTTGCCGCGATGGACGAATTCACAAACCATTCACATTTCAAAGCGGCAGCAATGTATCAGGTGTATCGTATGTTTGCTGAAGCGATCGGCATGAAAGTGCTTGGACAGAAGCGTATCACTGACCAACTCCGTGAGTATGAGACGTTGAAGATCATCGATATGACTCGGACGAGTGACGGATACCGAGAGGGGACATATCTCCAACTCTCGTTACTGGATGAGGCAAGTCTCCTGTTACAATCGGTTGGCCTTGACGATCGTTGTTCAAAGATTCCTATTGATTCCCGGATACGCCAGCAGATAGTCGGTATTACTAGGGGATAAATCGCCTCGGCCAAGCCGAGACATCCGCACTGTTTTGAAACACCCCGCCTAAGGCTACCATCGCGGTCAAAGAGATCAACGACAGCCACTATTACTGGCAGTGGAAAAGAGCTGACCAAGCCAAATCCAAAGGTCCTGTTGACGACAACGAAGTAGGGTGTGAATATTTGTTGGTGGATTCTCGTGGCTGTATTGTCTCTTTTGAGACTATAGTTATATAGTATAGCTATGGTTGTTAGTTTCGCCTCATCGTGCAGGGGCGTGGTTTTGGTATAGGTGTTAAGTATAGCTATAAGATATAGTTCTCATTGTGTGGTGTGCTATTCGTCTAAGTACAGCACAAACACGAGTCGGTATAGTTGAAGAGTATAGTTAGACAATATCGCTCGGCGTTATCGGTGGTGTGTATGTCTGTATGCCTAATACTGGATCTTATCGCTTATAACGCCAAATAACGCCGATGGATGCGACGAGGTATCGCTGTGATTTATCGCTGGCTTGTGTTGGTTTTCACTATGGTCATACACTATAGTCCTGCACTATAGCTATACATTATAGTTGGATGATGTCGCTATAATTTTTGACCTAGATTTATATTCATGTCTTCTGAATACTCTTGATATGCTCACCTATGCTCCCGTCTCGGAGGCTGGCGGCGTCGGAAAAACGACAACTGCCGCAACACTAGCGGCAAGTCACGCACGCGCAGGACATGATGTCCTCGTAATCGACATGGACACACAAAACGGGAGCCTCACGTACTTTTTCGGCCCTGACTATGACCGTGGGGATCCGGAGGTCGATAACCTCGTTCGACACTTGGTCGGGCGTCCGAAAGGTGATCTCCACGACCTCGCCATCGAAGTTGAAAGTGGGATCGACCTAATTCCCTCGCACAACATGCTCGAGGACCTCCACGAGTTCCTCCTCAACGAGAAACAACAGGCCGAGAACTTTGGTGAATCCTACAGTATGTACCACCAACTGCACCGTGTCCTTCGTGAAGCAGATGTCCGAGATGAGTACGATGTAATCATCGTAGACTCTGCTGGCAAGGCAGGGCCCATCCTGTACAACGCTCTTGTTGCCGTCAGGAACGTCGTCATACCGTTTGAAGCGACTGCAAAAGGACAGGAGTCGATTGAAGGGCTCGACGACCTCGTCGACGGTCTGGAACAAAGCATCGACGTTGACGTGGGTGTTCTGTCAGTCCTCCCCATTGGGTACAAAGACACACGCGATCAGCGAGAGATTCTCGAAGAACTTCGTGAAAGCGGATTCCCTGTCCCAGTCGTAATCGGCGAACGCGGCTCTTTGATGGAAGGGTGCTGGAAACAGCAGTGCAGCCCATACAAATACGTCGAAGAGCACCGCGACCGAAAGCGTGACTACGAACTCGAGACGCTCGCCCAATTCGATGAACTCGCCCGCCATCTTGAGAAACAAGCTGGGCTTGAGGCCCCCGAGGTGACTGTGTGATGGGACTCAAGTCTGGCTCACGAGATGCTGGTCTCGACGATAGTGAAGACGATGTGGAGCAAGAACAAGGGGTCAGCGAAGCAGAAGCTGAGCCTGCTCCCGAACCTTTGTCAACCGATACAGAGGATACTGACACGGAGCCCAAGTCTGCATCCGAGAGTGAACCCAAATCGGAACCTCAGCGACCAACAATGGCTTCGATTCCGTACAAGCTCCGTCGTGACAAGGTGAACGAAGGTCGCGAGCAAGTACCATATTTCCTTCGTGAGGAGATAATCGACGGCGAGACAGAACTTCAGGACACGCTCGAAGAATTACTGGATGAGAAGGTGTACAAATCGGATTACCGAGAGGCTGCGATGGTCGTCGCCCAGCGACACCCTGAGCTTATCGCAGAGGTACTTCGTGAGTGGGGATACGATCTCAAGTGACTCGTTGAGTGCGCCGTAGACGGCGGGAATCTCTCCTTGAGTCAGGTAGTAAAGAGCCCGCTGATGTCACAGAGGAGACAAGGCGAGTGCCTCGGGGCTTGACCCCGAGGCGGTTCCCTCTTTCCAACCTATGACCTGAGGGGTTCTCCCGAAACGAATAAGTCATTATCACAGTAATCATTATCTAGAGTATGACCTTCTATAACCGGGTAGACGAGTTGGACGCGCTTGCTTCTGCGTTCGAGTCTTCTGGATCTGATTTCGCCGTTGTCTATGGTCGACGTCGTGTAGGGAAAACTGCGTTATTGAAAGAGTTCTGTGCTGGCCGACCACACATCTACTTCCTTGCGGCCCAAGAAGCCGAGCATCGGCAGCGTGAGAAATTCGTTGAGAAGCTCGCAGACTATTTCGACGAGCGGGTCCCACGGATCGACGACTGGGACGAGGCCTTCGAGTACCTTGGAGAGAAACTTCAGAACGAAGATCTGGTGATTGTCATCGACGAGTTCCCGTATCTCGTTGAAGAGAACGACTCTGTTCCCTCCTACTTGCAGGGGTTCGTCGATGAGCAACTCCAAGAGACAGATTCGATGCTGGTGCTTTGCGGGTCAAGTGTGAGCACGATGGAGTCAGAGGTCCTCGGACACGAGAGCCCGTTGTATGGACGGCGTACAGCGCAACTCGATGTACAGCCATTCTCCTTCAAACAGGCACGTGAGGTCATCAACTACGATACTGCAGACGCGATTCGTTCGTACGCGATTACCGGTGGAACACCAATGTACCTCACACTGTTCGACTACGGGTGCTCTCTCTCGGAGAATGTGCAGTCCCAGATTCTGTCGCCGACGGCGGTGTTGTACAACGAGCCAGAGTTCTTGCTTCGGACGGAGCTCCGGAATCCAGCCCGGTACATGAGCATCCTCGAAGCAGTGGCACTGGGGCACACGACGCCTAACGAGATTTCCGGTGCGACGGGAATCGATTCGGGTCCACTATCGAAGTACCTGCAGACACTTCGACGCCTTCGACTGATCGACCGGGAAGTCCCTGTTACCGCGTCAGGTAAGAAGTCGAAGCGGTCGCGGTACCACGTTGCGGATGAGTTTCTTCGATTCTGGTTTCGGTACGTCGAGCCGAATCGCTCCAGTATCGAAGAGGCACCGGAGGTCGTATACGACGGGACTATTGAGCCTGACCTGCCGACTCACGTCGCCACTACTTTTGAAGACGTATGCCAGGAAGCCGTCTGGGAAGGTATTCGGCGGGGTACCTTCGACCCATACTCGGCGGTCGGTCGCTGGTGGTACGGCGAAGATGAGATCGATATTGTCGGTCTCGCGCCGAACGACGACCGACTCCTACTCGCAGAGTGTAAATGGACGTCAGAACCTGTCGGCGAAGCACTCGTTGAAAGCCTCCGGGCGAAGGCAGCGAACGTTCGGTGGGGACCGGGGGATCGAGAGGAGCGATTCGCTCTCTTCTCGAAGAGTGGATTCGTCGATGGCCTCGAAGACGGGCTTTCCGAGAAGTGGTCACTGTTTGACCTCGAGGAGATTGACAAACTGCTAACCCCTGAACAGGGCTGACAGTATGACCTGCGTCTACGACCAAAGCTGGCGCTATAGTGACCATTTCTCAGCCAAACATCTTTGCTGTGGCATCGTGTGGACACTAGTGGAGACAGACTGTGTCACATGCGTCTCCACAATCCCCCATGACGAGTGATTCGACGGCGCTTGGCCGATGTCCTGATTGCGGCGAAGAGATCGAAGCCTATCAGTCGATTATTGAGTTCGAGGATGGCGATGGGACAACTGGCGTGTTCGCAGAGTGCTATTCATGCGATGAAGTCGTCCGCCCAGAGTGACGAACTGGTGCTACGTGCCCACGAGGAGGCCTGTGCTTGCATCCGAACATTGGCCGATTCATCGAAGTGCGTTGTAACGTAGCGCGAAATTTGGTTATAAAGAAGCTTCGAGTAGCGTTACAAACACGGGAGAGTGGGAAGTTAGCACCATCAGTTTAACCAACAAAATTTTTGATTAGCGTCCCGTGTTGGTTAACACGAGCCAACAGCCGATGTCCTACGAACCACCAACGCCGCCGCCGAACCTCCCCACAGAAGTCGTCAACGCCCTCAACGAGTTGGGGCAGAACCGTCTTCGGGACGTTGGCCGCTATGCCGAAGAGCTGGCCGAACACAAGGAGCGGGAGGCTCGTCTCGAGGACGAGTCACCGGAAGGCGAGATCGAAGAACGTCGTGACGACCTTCCAGACGATGTCCCCACAAAGGCGACGCTTACCACCAAAGAGATCAACAACAACCGAGACTACTACTGGCAGTGGCGAGAGGGAGACAAAATCAAGTCGAAGTATAAAGGCCCAGTCAATCCGGACGGGTGAACGAGAGAAACGCGCACGTACGGTTCAGCACCCCGTGTGCAAGATGAAAAATTGAGGAAGAGAAGGCTGGTCATGAAGGGCTCTCGCGTAGGGATAGTGCACATTTAGATTTTGCACACTGGGGTTGAGTTCCCAGCCTAGACGAGTCAGGACTTACACTCGTGACTGGGGGTGTGCGTTCGGGTAACCCCTCCAATCATGCAAACGGAATAATCCGTGCTAGCTAAATTGATTCCTGCTCCTCACGAGGTATGTGTATGGAAGAACCACGCTCTGAACTACAAGCTGATGTCGAGGAGCGAACTAAAGCGCCAGATTTCGACGCTCTGACCTCGCCAGAGGAGCTTGTCCGTGGGGAGCGGACACGAGACGACTTTTTTGACGCTGTGCTTGGACTCGGCAATCCAGCGACCGCCAGCGAAGTGGCTGATCTCGCAGGCCACGGCGTCGACGCTGCGAGAGAGTATCTTGGGTGGTTCGAGAAAATGGGTATTGTGAGACTGGTCACAGAGTCGCCGGCCACGTACGAGCGGAACCAGTCATACTTGAACTGGCGGCGGGTCCAGACGCTTCAAGACGAATATTCGACAGCGGAGCTGCTTGAGTTCTTGAAAACTGAGACAGCGCGGGCAGAGGAGTTGGCCGAGGAGTTCGATGTCACCTCGCCGGAAGCGGTCTCTATCTCAAAGCACGCATCGGCTACTGACCGACCGATAGAGGATGTTTGGGAGGCTGTTTCTGCATGGAAAACGGCTCGCCGTCGGGTTGACTTTCTCGAACGAGCATTAGCAACCAAGTAGAGTGGAGTAGTTGACTTCGACTACAAAACCTTGTTCACCGTGATGGGCTAGCGAGGAACCGCTTGGCAGCCGCCCTCAGCGGGTAGAACGAGAGCCCACGCTGAATGCCATGCCCTTAAGAAGTGGTAGCTTACTTCGAATATGGTGTGTACCCTTACGATTGTCCTGATACCCTCGCTTAGGTGGAAAAGTGCGGGTGCGTATTTTGAGGACTAATTCGAAGCAATTCTACAGGCACAGAGGCTATCTCTCAGGCTGGTATTATCATCATACTTCCGACTCTCGCACCTGACGCTCAGTTCGCGATTCGACACCGATCACCACGCAGAGGTCGGCGTACGTCGTGTTGATGTCGGCTTCGTCCGCGCCTCGATGTTACCGAGGTGTTCGACGAATGACGACGACGCCCGCCGCGCCGACCGCGATGTACCCGAGGCTGACGTTGCTACCGAGCAGGTCGGCCATGTAGTTGGTTCCGAGTAGTTCCGTCGCACCGTAGTTGATGGAGCCGACGGCCGCGCCGATCGTGGCGGCCATTTCGGCGTCGAGGTCGAGGTCCACCATTACAGAATCCACCCCGAGACGAACTGTCCGGCCAGACTAATGCCGACGTAGAGGACACCCCAGAGATCCTGTGACTGCACGAAGCTACTCACGTCGGGGATGAAAATCCAGCCGACGAGGAGCGCGATAGAGCCAATGACGGACACGTAGTACCACTGATCGAGCTTCTCGGCGTCTTCCTTCAGCGTCGAGAACGATGTGTTGTCGTTCGTTGCGACCGTGAAGATGAACGCGGCCGCGGTGAGGAGCGTCGCGAGGGTGACACCGCTTCCACCGAGGTTGAAAGCCACATCGGAGAGTATGACGTCGAAAAGCGACTACGATGCGATTCCAGCCATTGCCGATGCCCGATGAACGTCGCCATCGTCGCGGCGGCGTCTTCGGGGTCGAAAGCCATCTTTGACATGTTACGAAGACGGCGGCCACCCGTTCTACAATAACATTCAGGAAATCCGGAGTGTTGAGCAACTCACTCCTATTGAGATTCTCACCCCGTCCGAAGGATTAAGTACAGACGGGTGGCCGACCGCCGTGAAGATGTTCAGAAAGCTTCGAAACCACGACGGAACTCCACTGATTGCGTTGGACAAGGACGAATTAGAGATGGACGGTGTCCTCGAGGACGGGGTGGCTCCGGACGGGAAGCAAATGCACGTGCAACGGCTCGGGGAGGGTGTGTACGTGGTTCGTGATGTGATGGATGGCGGGATTGCAGAATTCCCCGAAATCTACCACAAGCAGGACTGTCTGTAGAAATCTCCTTTTCAGCAACAAAGAACGATATTCGGCTAATTCAGTACGCTGTTGTCCGTGTTAGGTGGATTGGGGTATCGACTTCGTCACGCATCATGAAGAGCTTGTAATCCAAGTGGGGACCGTAGACCGGCTCATCTCGTTGTGGGATGAGCTTTTTCATCAGTTCGTCAGCAGCGTATACCGTAGCAGCACGGATTTCAACCTCTTCTCGACTGCCTTCTTCGATAATTGCTCGAGAGTTGACTAAGTCACTGAGCGGCTCACGGTACTCAAGCACACCTAACCCACGGAGTACATTCGGGAGGTTGTAATCGACAAAAATATTGAACGCATCTGGATCTGTGATCTCGAACGCTTCTCTGCCGTTGAACCGTCCGTAGGCCATTCCTGCAGCGAGTTGGGCACGTTTCCAGAACGGTAACTCCAGTGGACGTCCATCATCCAGAGTAACTACATTAGCATCTTGGAACGAGGGGAAATCAGAGACAAGACGGTCGACAATGCCGTCGCCGTCGGCGTAGAGTCTTGGAGATGCTTTCTTAACAAGATTTGAAAATCGGCCGTCATACTGATCTACAAGTCGTTCTCCGACTTGTGTGAGAATCTCGTGTCGTTCTTCAAGCATTGGGATGTGGATTCCATTCGAAGACTCGAATATTCTCTCCACGTCGGATATTGATAGCTCAGCAAGTGTGTCACCGCGGAGAATCGCCGGATTATTATCGTACTCTTGTTTCAAGCTTGCCCACATTCCAAATGCCCCTGCCCATTCGGTTCCCTGATAAGATGAGGTGAACTTCTCACCCGTCTTGTAATCACGAAATTGGAAATTGATTGAATTACCAAGAAACAAGAAGTCAATGACTTCGGCCGGGTTTGTTCCCTCAGTTTCGGTATTGGGGAATACCGGTGCACGCCACTCTGGAAGTGGAAAGTCTTCAGGGGCTAACTCCTCAGCAAGTGCGTCAATAGATTCTTCATTAACATCGACGAACTTGAGTTCGGGTACCAACTCCTTCACACCTTGTCGGACCGGTGTTGTTGGGAGAGTTTGCTGACTAGGTGTACTCATTATTGATTGTTATTTGTGGGTGCTGATGGTGTTTAATGTATACAAACAGACACGAATCACCGCTCATAGATCGCTAGGACGTCCATGTCTGGTTCTGATTTTACTGTCCCGACTAACATAAGCCCATGCTTGTATCCACGTTTAATGAGGTTATAGGCGAACGTGCCAGTGTTGTACTCCTCGCGAGGTTGGGCGTGCAAATGAAGCGTGAAACCGGTCTCGTTTAGTGGAAGTCGGAAGTCAATCCACCGGATGTCCCCGTGTTCGGCGCAGGCCTCTTCTACAATGATGGTGGCCTCTTTTCCGTTGAATTTACCTCCAAACCATTTCCAATAGTAGTCTCGAGCAATACCGACATTGTCCCCTATCTTTTCGCCTGCTGGGCGATCCAGTTCTCCAAGCGGGTGGTTCTCAATATGTTCGTAGTATGGCCCCATACTTCCCCATTTTTTATCTCTTTCAGGATACCGAGGGGGCTTTTCATAGTGATTCTCGAACTCTTGATAGAGTTGGACAACTGTACCATCTTCAAACTCGGCAGCGGTTGGGACTAATTTTGTGGGAATACGACGGTTATCGTCCTCAATGTCGTTAAGACCGGGAAGTTCGAGTACCACTAAGTCTCGGGGGTCAGAAGGCGACGAACTTTTTAACCACTCTGCCGACTCCTCATCTTCTTCTCTGTAATCTGGAGTTCCGTCTGCTGGGTTTTCTATGTAGTGGTAGTTATGCTGTTCTGAGTCACCACCTTCCCCAACATCGGATAAGTAATATTGAATCGAAATTTGAGCTAACTGCCGTTGCGGCGTCTGCGTGAGTCGATACCTAGTCGAATTCTCTTCTTCTCCGGTCTTCGTATGTTCTCCTTCGATCCAACCTTTGAGTTTCCCCCCCGCAATCATACTTAGCATCCCACCACCTTCGATCCCCGCCTCAACACCTCCTGCAACGCGGTCCGACTCTCCTTCGAGTTCTCGTTTGCTTTCTTCGACCGGAGTTCGCTGAAATTCGTTAAAAATTGGTTCTATGGTGAGGTCATAAAGCTGAGAAACCCTTTCCTTGTCTACGAACAGTGGAATGTCCACTAACCAACCTAACTCCTTTTGAAGCTCTTCTTCATTTAGTGCTGACTCTTTGCTGGTCATAGATTCGTATATCCTGTTGAATACTCGTGAGGATAATGAAGCTATTCGCTGTCTAAACATAATCACTGTCGCCCACTGTTTGAATTCTGGTTATAGATATATTCAGATATTAATTAGCTCGGTTGCAATATTGTTCGGGTGTGCGGATTATACCTTTGTTCTGGGCTTGAGTGGAGTTAGCTTCGTAGAGAGGTGTCTGAAACACCAAAAGCCACATTGCTTATCGGGTGGCCTGTCTCCTCGATGTGTCGAACCAACCAATCTTCGACCAGTATTTGACGAAGTCTACTGAAACATTCACAGTATTACCGGTGTGGGACATTCCAGTACCATTTGATTCCTGCCCAGACGCAGCCAACTGCGAGTACGGTGATGAACCCATCTGCAGTGAATGGTGGGAGGTACTTTGTGGTGGCGTACGCGGTGATGCCATCGAGTGGCCGGCCGTGCGCAAGATCATTGAATAAGTACACGATAGCGAGTGTTGCCCCGCCAAAGACGAGCATCGGGTACGTGTTCGTGAATGCGCTTTTAACGATATATTTGAATGCGCCTGTGATGTACCCCATATTAGAACCAGCCCGTTCGTGGGTCCTGAGTGTTCCAGGGTGGCGTGTTGCCGTGTTTGTTCTCGTAGCTATCGAATTCGGTCTCCTCCATTGATTTCGGGCTTTGGAGGAACCCTGCTTTCTTGAAACGGAATCGATTCGGGTTCTTCTCGTCTAGGTGCTCCAATAAACGTCGCTGGAGATTGTCGGTCCTTCCAATGTACAGCGCACGCTCCTCACCGAAACTCGTGAGTTCGTACACGCCACCATCGGTTGGAGCAGTCCGCTTGATTTGGGAACGATTCATTCGACTCCACTTCTTCCGAATTGGCATTACCGGGAAGAAAGATAGCTGCCCGGTTAAAAATTATCTCGTCAGAAATGTTACTAACGTTGCAACCGTTACAAAAGTGATTTTTGTTAGAGTGTCATTCCAAGTAACAATGGGAATTCATGTTCCTGACCGGGTCCACATTTCGCCCCTCGGATATGAGTTCGACCGGGTTTTGGAACCAGCAGTTGATTACAAAGCAGATAGCGTGTACCTGCTGGAACACGAGGAACCAGATGGTGAAAAACCGGAGTACCACGCGACGTTGAAAGCGGATTTGCGGGACGCCGGAATTACTGTGCATTCCGTTCAGTGTGACATCTTTGATTTGTACACAGTACTAGGTGAGATTGCGCAGATCATCAAGAGGCACGCGAAAGATGAGGTGTACGTCAACCTTTCAACGGGAAGTAAAATTTCGGCGATCGGTGGGATGATCGCATGCATGGTAACCCGAGGGTCAGCGAACGTGACACCGTACTATGTTCGAGCTGAAGGCTATGCGTCAGACGACGACGTTGACGAGGGAGCCCCAGTGAGTTTTGGAATGGCTGCCATTACCGAACTCCCAGCTTACCCGATTCAGGGTCCATCGAAAGAAGAAATCGTGATCCTACAGTTCATCGCCGAGGAGCAACCAATCACGAAGAAACAGTTGATCCGTCAAGCAAGACAGGTTGTAGACCGATTCAAGCAGAACGCCGAAGACAAAGAAATCCAAATCGACAGTGATCCGTACATGGGAGAGTACCGGTTACTGGACACACACATCCTCGAACCACTACAAAAACGAGAGTGCGTCAAGATTACTGAAGTCGGACGGTCAAAAGAAATCGAAATCACCGAAGAAGGCCAGAATACACTCAAAGCATTCGAGTATTTATTGAACGGCTGACCGACTAATCAACCACCTCTGTACAGACCTTCTCACTTGTTTACCCATTACCAAACGCCGCTTCCAACTTCTCGTACATCCTTCTCCGCCGAGCTTTGCGCTCTTGCTCTCTCGACAGATAGTTCCGAAGCACGACCTCCGTCGACGAACTCCCCTGGTCTTCAGCAACTCCCTCTAACCCCTCAAGCACCTCTCCAACAGCTTCCTGATATGCGGAGTACCAGAACCGCCGTCCCATCTTTGGTGTGAGCGTATCTCCATCAACAACCACTCCAGCGCGGTCAGCAAGCTGCTTGAACCGACGACGAACCGTACTCACAGACACGTGACCCGTCGACGAAGACCGAGAGGGGAACAGATACCCGTTCCACGTCTCACGGTCAGAAAGCGCGTCAATCCGTTCAGCGACGACGTCCACACCATACAACAGCGTCACCTCACCAGGGCCGTTCTTCCGCTCTCCATCACCGAACGACAGATGCGGGTCCTCTGCATCCAAGACCACCTGGTCGAGGTGCAACGCGGCAACCTCTGAGGGACGTAACCCCCACCCAGCGAGCGCAACGACGAGCAACTCTACTTCGGGCGAATCCACCTCACTGTAGATTCGACGCACCTGCGACGCCGACAACGCTTGTGGGTCCGGTTCGCTGGCTTCCCAGCCGAACTCCTCACCGGCCTCCGAGAGTGGATTGTACTTCGCATACTTCCGACGCTTCACGAAGGCGTACCACGCTCTGGCGACGTGCAGGTACTCCAGTTTCGACCGGTCCGTCGATAGCTCCTCGTCGAACACGTCGAGGACGGCGAGACAGCGTTCTATCTCCCGCGACTGCTGGTCTAACTCAGACAGTGGCTCGAGAAGCGCATCTGTCTCGTGGAGCTCTCGATAGGTTCTAACCCACTTGGCCAACCTCGTCCGGTGGGTCTTGACCGTACTCTTTGCTCGTCCACCACGGGTTTCTATCGACGTGAGGTACGCTTCGAGTGCGTTCACGGTGGCGTCGTGGTCGACGTTCCACTCCCGCTCGTCCGACTCCGCACTTTCGAGGCCGACGACGTCGACGAAGAACTGCTTGGGCGTCAAATCGTAATGCTCGCGTAGCGCGTACGCGATACCACTGTATCCGTGTTCTGTGAGCCAATTGTAGGTCGGCACGTCGCGGTCCTCGTCGAATCCATCCTGATATCGCTTCGGTGCAATGTCTTGCCAGTAGACGTTGACGAGTTCGTCGAGGTCCATACGCGACCAGTTGTAGCGACGACTGCGCGTCTCTGAGTCCGTGGATTTGTCGTCTGATTGCTGGCTGGCAGACTGCTTTTTCATGCTGATTTACTGTCCGAAAGACCGTTTACCGTATTTCGGGACAATTCTGAGCCGCTGAATTCCATTGGTCTCTGCTGTTTTTCACAGCAAAATAATACTTTGGCTTGTGCGGGAGTGGTCTAACCAATATACAGCGTCCGTAGACAAAGGTAGAACACTCGAAATTACCTCTCCCTGTGAGGAGGCCGTTTGAGTTAGCTGAATAAACGGACTAGTTGAGACCACCATACCTTGACAGGGTCGGCGTGCAACACTTAGAGGGTGAATCTCGCAGAGTGACTCTCAAAAACTATTTGTGAACCACACATCTCTACAGATTAAAGGGCGGTATGGAAAATGAATCCCCAAATTTCGATATCGAGAGTTCTTAAACAACACTGGAGAGTATCGTTAGCAGCTTTCATTTTTCTTTTCGGGTTGGCAATCGCGCTTGGATTTCTATTTTTGGATTATATCGCACTACCACTCACCCTTGTTGGTATCTTACCCCCATCTGTATATTACTTTTATACAGAGGCATTAGATAGACCGCTTGTTACCAGATCAGATCTGGAACAGTCTATCTCTATCGCCCCGATGTATGCGAATATTGAGGGCGGTCCTTCTGATTTCATAAGGCCTGCAATCTTTTATCGAATTGAGGTCGAGAATAAAGGGAAATCAACAGCAGAGAGAGCACGCGTTCAGGTCCGACTGACAGGAGATACACTGAATAGAGAATTTTATGCAAGATGGTCTGGGCCGTCAAGCTCAGATGAGTATGACATATTGCCTGGACAGAAGAAAAATGTAATGATACTCAAGATGTTTCTAACAAAAGATTTCTATGAACGATTAGATGGATTGAAGAAAATGGTTGAGGATGAGTACGAAACCGATCTTGATAATCTGGTAATTTCGCCCTCAGGTAACCCACCCGGACGAATTAAAAAGCAAGATAATTTGGAATCGTTTTCTTTCAAACCGGTTGGGTACACACCACGTGAACAACGGCCAGAACGGATAGATCGATCTATCCAAGGAGGATGGGAAGGACAAGAAATACCTATTACTGAAGCGAATATCCAAGACGAATTATCTATTAAAACTCGGGTAATCGCTGACAATTACCGAACTGATTGGGTTGATGATTTTGAACCTTTTTCATTTATCTCATTGATTCAAATAGCTACTGAGGACCAATATTGGCAACAGCAATGGCAGAACCAGGGGTTGAGTGAGATTAAGAATCGGATTCGAATCAAAATGAAGGACTGGTTAGAGAATCATTCAGAATTTGTTGATTAACCTGCCTCTCCCTTCTAACTAAAAGACAGTATTTGAGTTCTGTGCACCATTGATGACTATGCGCTCTGTATTCAGCACGACCGCGGGGAAGTATCATCACAATAGAATTTAAACAGACCAAACGGACTCTAAATACTCACCTTGCGACTTGCAAACTCCTCATGAGCAACCTCAACCGTAGCCCAAGAGAACCTTTATCTATCAGCCAGCCACAACGAACGATAATAACTGACCGTGACACATCATAAGAGGGGAACGCGGGTATGGAGATAGAGCAGGGTAGCTACACGCTTGAGCAACTCTGTCAGGAGGTCATAGACCACACTGAGAGCGCGTTTGAGCAGTACCACGTCAAGCATCTCAAGTTCTACTTCTACATCGCGGACGAGGACTGGACTGCGAACTTCCCAGACAGGTACGAAACACAGGATTACGGGGAGATGACGAAGGTTTCTGCCGAGTATACAAATCGGTTCGGAGCGGAAGATCGCGCGGACTTCTTCATCGGTCCATACGGCGACGAGAGCGAGATTATCACAATCTTGACTGCGGAGACGCAGGAGGCAATCGATCAAGTTCTCCTCCCCATGTTAGGCCGGAGGGACGACATCTCTCTCATGCCAATCATGCTGGAAGACTTCCAGCGCATGAACGAACTCGTTCTGGAGCACAACGAAGTTCGAATTACCGAATTCAAATCCGAGCGAGTCCCCGACCTGGCGGAGGCTGATATCCGACCTAGCGTACAGCGCTCTATTGAGTACAAAGGCCGGGACGGGAAAGAAGCGATCGAGGAACTCCGAAGCGGGTACGGTGTCGTACCCGTCCGAATCCAGTACGAGCATCAGAACCTCTCCCTGAAAATCGACTCCCGCGGGAAGTTCACGCTGAAGAAGATGAACTCGGAGAACTTCGATCTCCTCTTCGAACTTGTCGAGGAAGTCATCGAGAACGTTCTGGAACTGAAAGACATCACTCAAGAGATCCGTTTTACCGAGGAGGAGGTGGAGTCGGGAAATTTGTCGATTACGGTGCCCAAAGTTGAAGCGGGTGAAGTCACTTTCGACCGTGAATTCACTCGCGTACTAGCAGAGGATTTTGTTGAGGGCACCAGAAATCGCGACCGGGTCGACTTCAGTTTCACAGATGTGACGATGCAGGCCGGTTCACTCGACTTCTCCGCTCAGGTAGTCGACGAGAATCGGAACTCGTTCTTCAATATCAGCGCCACTGCGGACGAGATGCGGATCGTCCCCGAGACGAACTGCTCGTTTCCTTCCCTGATCGAGTTCTACTTCTGTGTGTTGCAGCTCGTCGACGGGAGCGCCGAGCTGAACCTGCACGAATCTCAGACTGCTTCATAGATGGTCAGTATCGATCCCCCCTCCGACCTACCTGACCATCACACGAGTGAATTCAGAAGTGCATATCGAGAGTGCATAATTCCCAAGAACAGGGATTTCGACCGCGAAGGCTACAAGGAAGACCTTGAGAACTTCATCGACCAGGAGCGAGAGCACCGGAGACTGATCAATTTCTGTGTTTTCCCCTTCGTGCAGTCTGCACCGGAGGGATACCAGTTCGTCCGTGCGGATCCGCTAGAGGAGTGTGGAGTCAAGAATTTCGACTTCCTCCTTCACGATCTAGAGGGTAAGGTCATCTTTGGAGAAGCAAAGGCCAGCCTCCCAACGAACGTTGGCAGCGAGATTAACGATATCCTTGAGCAGCGAGAGACGGTCGAGGAGTGGCAGGACTATATCGAAGAGAACTACCTCGGACGAGAGATGGTGTTCGCGGAGTATGTGCTAGCGACGTACGATAATTACGCGAATACCGCATCTCGGAAAGTGCTGGCGAGAGGCGAGGATGTGAAGGTCTGGGGCGTGAACAGAACGGAGAAAGAACTCAATCTCAAGAAGAGTCTGCCAGACGAAACCCCCGATAATCTCCCGGGTGACGACCCCATCGCCGAACTCTCTATGTTAGCCAAACACTCCATTGGTCCGCTCAACTCTGCACTAGAGAATTGTGGGACCGCGACAGGAGCAGTTAGCGTTCTACCCGAATCGGCAGACATTGACCAACTTCGGGTGGTCACTCGCGCCTATTCCTCAAGAGGGCGAGACACCTTCATCGACCGCTCAGACATCAGGCATGAGATTAAGACGGGTGCACGGAACTACGGATCTGAGCGGATTGATGAGATCACCGATGAATTGATCGAACTGGGTCAGGAGATCGGCCTACTCAGGGACTGGGAAGACGGTCCTGCGGATTACCGAGTTGTCTCTCAGTACACTTCCAGAAAGGGGATCGAGAAGACGCTGAAGAAGAAGTGGAAAGAACACAAAGTCAAAGAGAAGTACAGCAAGATGCAGGAAGCATGTCGAGAGTACGCTCGGGAAGAGGCGATTAAGCAGACGCAACTGAGTGAGTTCTGAGACTCCACAAGCACTCCACCTTCCTGCTCTCCCTCGCCTGTGTTTTCTCGACACCTCGCCGCGGTAGTGGTTTAGGGACGTATCGAACTCTTGGTCTTCGTCGACACCAACGAACTCGTTGAGACTCATCATTGACCACTTGTACTGACGCTCTCTCGTCTCGTTCTCTGAAGCCTCCTCTTCGACCTCCAAACCCTGGGAGTCAGACTGCTGATTCACGGCTTCTCACCGGGGAGTAACCCGCTCGCCCCGTGTTGTGGTGATTCTGAGTGTGGGATTTTCATTACTCACTGACTTTCTCGCAGTGAGTTAATACTTTGGCTTATACAGGAGTGGACCATACACAACGAAAATTAGTAAAGCTGGGGCTGTTTTGCCACCATCCAGCATATATTGTATATCGCTATACACAATCGAATAAAAATCCGACTCACAGTTTCAGAGGATAGCCAGTTTCACAGTGGCTTCGCCAAGATACATCGGGAGAAGTTGTCCCTATGCAGCACAGGCTGTGCTTGCCGGAATATTCTCTGCTCTTCACTCGACACAACAACTCATCGTGGACACATCACGCCTGAACGCCTGGCAAGCGTGCTTGAACGCCTCCGAGAACGTTGGGAAGGGGTGGATGGTATCGATGATGTCGTCGACGGTCAGGCCGAATTTCACGGCTAGCGTCGCCTCGGGTATCATGTCTGCTGCTCGTGGGCCGACCATGTGGACGCCGACGATTTCGTCGGTCTCGTGGTGTTTGACAACCTGTACGAGGCCACGGGTGTCCTTCACGGCTTTTGCTTTCGGCACGTCTGCCATCTCCACCGTTCGACACGAGCAGGTGCCGTGTTCGTCCATGTACTCCAATTCGGTCGTTCCGACCGCTGCAACCTCCGGACTGGTGAACACCACTTTTGGAACCGCGTTGTAATCGATTGCCACCCTCTCGTCTCCAAAGGCGTTCTTTACTGCGTGGTTCCCCTCCTTCGCGGCGACGGTCTCGAGCATCGGTTCTCCAATGCAGTCGCCTGCGGCGTACACATCTGGGTTGGTTGTCCGGAACTTGTCGTCCACGATAACCGATCCAGTGTCGTCGGTCTCGACACTTATCTTGTTCAGTCCGATATCCTCTGTATTCGGTTGAACGCCGGTAGCGACGAACAGATCGCTGGCTGTGAACGTACGGGCATCGCCTTCGACGGTCGCTTCGACGCCGATGGAAGACACACCATCGGTCACGGTTGTCTCTTTCACGCGATCGACCGCGACATTGGTCACGACAGAGATTCCTTCCTCCTCGAAACACCGCTGAAGTTCACGACCAAGCTGTCCTTCCATCCCAGAAAGAACGTGGTCCGAACGCTGGAGAATCGTCACGTCGGTCCCCATGTGATGTAAGATCTGCCCCCACTCCAGTGCAACGTAGCCACCACCGACTATTACGACGCTCTCGGGGAGGTTGCGTCGGTCGAGAATCGTCTCGCTGGTCTCGAAGGCGACGTCCTCGATACCCTCGATTGGAGCGATGTATGGTGAGCTGCCGGTTGCGACGAGTGCCTTCTCTCCAGTAATCACAGAACCAGCATCTTCACCGTCAACGATCTCTATCGTCACGTCGTCGCCGGATGTAGGCTGGTTGCTCGTCGAGCGTTGCTCCACGCCGTCGACGAACCGACCGTATCCCTCGTAGATGTCTGTCTCGAAGTGCTCGGCCACGTTCACGTAATTCTGTTCACGGAGCGACGAGACGATGCCGTCTTTCTCGTCGATGGCTGCAGCCCAGTCTATCGTCGGTTGGCCGTCTTCGTAGCACACCGCAATGAACGGATTCCGTGGTGGCTCGAAGGCGGTCTTCCCCACTTCGAGGAGATGCTTACTTGGGACACACCCGACGTTGACGCACGTTCCGCCGAGAGGTAGCCCGGTGTTCACTATCGCTGTCGAGAGTCCACGGCGGTCAGCCTCTGTAATGGCGGCGAATGCTGCTGCACCGCCACCAAGGACCACGAGGTCGTACGAACCAGAGGAAGTCATGTATACCGTTACTTTACGACGCGAAGTTATTATACTGTGGAGTCCAAAGCAACGAAGTAAGTTGGAGGCCTCAAAGTAATGGCAGACGCCACTTCTCCCCCGGAACCGACGTGTGATGTAGGCGGGACGTGTTACTGTCCGTTGACTGGCGTGATCAATACACTCAGTCGTAAGTACGCGATGCAACTGGTCAGTATCATCGGTGCCCACGAATCGCTCCGATTCGCTGAAATCGAAGCCCACCTTACGAGTGCCAGCACATCGACCATCTCGAAGCGACTAGATGAGTTCGAGGAGGCAGAGTTGGTTTCTCGTACACAGTACAACGAGATACCGCCTCGTGTGGAGTATGCACTAACAGCTGATGGTCACGAGGTTCGCAAGCGTCTCGAACCACTTCTTGAGTGGGCATCAAGGTGATAAGTCGTCTACAGGGGTGAGTCGATCACCTTGCTCAGTGCAACGTTCCTTTGCATCTTGTCGCTCTATTCCATGTGAACCTCATATTTCAGTTGGCAAGATACCTCCCCACAGAACCGACATTGTGACACGATGGCGTCGGAGTTCGATGGTGGATAATTCGTAGTCTCAATTCCTTCGCTGGAGAATGACCACTGAGCATCAAGTGATTGGCCAACGAAGCTTTTGTATGGACCTTGGAATCATCTTGGAGACGAACGACCCTGAACGCGTTTGGAACGCCTTCCGTCTCGCAAACACAGCGCTTGATGCAGACCACACGGTTGAGGTATTCCTCCTCGGCGATGGTGTCGAGGCACCGGACCTCGAACACGAGAAATTCAACCCCCACGGTGTAATGGTGAAATACACTCGAAACGGGGGAAAACACCTCGCCTGCGGAACGTGTCTGGACTCCCGTGACCTCGAAGCGGACGACCTCAGGCCACGGGCGACGATGCAAGACTGCCTCGGAGTCGTCGAGGGTGCTGATAAGGTACTCACAATCGGCTAACTGAAACCTCGACCGGCGTGAAGACGTTCAGCTAGTCGGCAGCCCGTTCAGCTTGACGAGTCTTTTCGACCTCTAATGGATCTGCCGTAGACGTCGCCGTAACCAGTCGCAAGAACTGACCCGCGCTCGTGAGGATTTTGTTCTCCGCCTTCCGGAGATGTTCTTCGTACGTCGAACGAGCGACGGCCGTCTGGTCAGCAAGTTCCCTGAGTGATGTCTTCCGGGGCTGTTCATAGTAGCCACTCTCCAATGCCAACCGAAGCGCCGCCATCTGTCGTTCGGTCACGTCCTCGAACAACTGGTCGACCGGGGCCAACATACTGTGTGGAATCCGCTGTGCTGTAATCGCCGTCTTCGAGAGGACGTCGATGTCGCGGTCTGCCTCCAACTCGTGAAGCAGGTCCCTGACATCACTCTCGTCGAAGGCAATCACGGAGTAGTGTTCCCACCCTTGACGATGAATCGTCGGTGGCTGATACAGGCAATTGTGCGCTTCGAATCGCTCGATGATGGAGTCTTCCAGTGAGCACAGGCACGATTGCGTGACGACGTGGAGTCCAGTATCGTCGACTGACTTGTGAAGAACTGTCCCTAAGCGATCGACCTCGTCGAGGAGGTCGTCAGTTGGAGACCCCGGTGCAGTTATTTCGATCACCTGGCAGTCATCCAGATACCACTCACGAATCGTGAGTTCCGGATGTCGCTCCGAAATCTCTCGATACGGACACTCGTGTTTGACGCGAAACGATGCTTCGTAGAGACTCATACTGGCACATTCGTCTATGAGGGATTAACAATACCGGTCATGTCCGGCAGTAGCTATATTCTATCACTCTCCATACGGAAGAACACTGATGTCGGATATTTCCCCCGAGGAACTTGGAGAACAATTGCAGACTGACGAAAGCGGTCTGCTCGTAGTCGACATTCGCCACAAAGAAGAGTTCGACGAATGGCACGTACCGGGTAGCGTCAACGTCGACATCTACGACGAGTTAGCTGATGACCCTGACAAAGCCAAAGACGCTCTTTCGGACCTCCCTAAAGAGAAGGAGATCGTAACTGTCTGTGGTGCAGGCATCGCTGCGGAGACGGCAGCGGACGTCATTCAAGAGATGGACTACAACGCGGCTACACTCGAAGATGGGATGAACGGGTGGAGTCGCGTTCACCGCCACGCGCCAGTTCAGGCTGACATCGACGGCACACTCGTTCAGGTCGCACGGCCGGGAAAAGGCTGTCTCTCGCATGTACTCATCTCCGATGGTGAAGCCGCTGTCTTCGACCCATCACACTACCTCGAAGAGTACGACGCGATTCTCGACGAGTACGACGCCGAACTTGTCGGTGTCTTCGACACGCACGCCCACGCCGACCACGTTTCAGGTGGTGCAGAACTGGCTGACCGTCACGGAGTTCCCTACTACCTCCACCCAAAGGATGCGCTGGCAGTCGATGCAACGGCCGTGGAGGATGAACAGACTGTATCGGTCGGCAGCCTTGATCTCGAGGTCATCCACACGCCGGGACACAGCGAAGGAAGCGTCTCTTTCGATATCGACGGCGCGGCATTAATCACGGGCGACACGCTCTTCCACGAGAGTGTGGGCCGCGTCGAACTCGGCGTCGAAGCAGGAATCGGGGACTCCAACGTCGAGCAGAATGCCGCGACACTCTACGAAAGCCTCCAGCGACTCCAGGACCGGCCAGACGCCGCACTCGTCCTCCCAGCCCACGATCCCGGTTCGCCGGAACCACCAGTGACCGCTACGCTGGGCGAGGTCCGAGAGCGGAACGAAGACCTAGGCCGCGACCGCGAGGAATTCATCCAAGAACTCGCATCGGACATTCCGGACCATCCCCCGAACTTCGAGCGCGTAAAGCGGACGAACGTGGGGCAGGAATCGGTCCCCTCATACTGGCACAGAACCTTCGAACAATCGATTTCCCGGTGGTTGAGTCACTAGTTCAGCAGGGAATGATCCGGCACCCACTAGCCATCAGTTAGTTCTGTCCGACTGAGATCGTCGGAGGGCTCTCCACCAATTGGTTCAAAAGATATAATTTTGTATACCATATAGTTTTATTAGACATGACTAATTCTAGCGTAGGCAGATGAACTATCGATCCGGATTAGAGACGAAGGTGTCCGAAGGGGCTCAGATATGGAACCGTCGGGGTGAGAGTGGTGCTTGAAGAACTGATCGTCAACCTAGTCGGAAGAGATCCAGTGCTCCTAGGACTTGTCGGCGGTATCTTCATTGCCTCTCTGAATCTTCTGGGCGCGTTGCTCGTGCTCGTCTGGCGAAATCCGACAGAGAAGTCCTTAGATACGATGCTCGGTTTCGCTGCTGGCGTGATGCTATCGGCGAGCTTTACCAGCCTCCTCCTTCCAGGTATCGAATTCGCTTCTGAAGCTACATATCGTGGCGTGAGCGTTGCTGGGTTCGAAATTGCCGGGATCGTCCCGGTGCTGATCGGATTCTTCCTCGGAGTCGCTGTCCTTGATCAGGGAGAGCGCTGGGTCCACCAAGTCGGTCCGATCATCAGCAATCGCCTCGTGGATGACGCCCAGACCGACGGTGGCACCGTCACCTCAGACGCACAGAAGAGCGACTCAAAAAACACTGATTCTGGACCAGTGACGCCCGCGCGTTTGACGTCGATCCTGCTCTTCACTGTTGCCATTACGCTTCACAACATGCCCGAAGGGCTTGCCGTCGGGGTCGGCTTCGGATCGGGAAACATCGAGAATGCGGTGTCGTTGATGCTCGCAATCGGCATCCAGAACATCCCCGAGGGATTCGCCGTATCGGTCGCCGCGCTCAACGCAGGGCTCGGGCGACGCTGGTACGCGGCGGTCGCGGGTGTCCGGGCCGGAGTAGTCGAAATCCCCCTCGCGCTATTCGGTGCGTGGGCTGTCGTCGTCGCTGCTCCTATCCTCCCGTACGCCATGGGATTCGCTGCGGGCGGGATGCTGTACGTGATCGGGGACGAAATTATTCCCGAGACGCACTCCCACGGGTACGAACGAGTTGCCACGCTCGGCTTCTTGGTTGGGGCGGCAGTGATGCTCACCCTCGACGTGGTCCTCGCGTAACAGTTCCCGTACTACTTGTTTTCTACGTTCCTCAGCGCCAGCTACCCCGAACTGCAACCTGCTTCAGAAGAGCTTAGAGACGAGTATGCCACGCTCTTGACGGTCAGCGGACGCGTCGAAGTCGACTTCGTACCCGGAGAGTACCAGCTGTCGTACCTTGAAGATGAGGACTACGAGAACCCGATGGGAACGCTCCACTACCTCCCTAACACTGATGCGTTCTACTTCCACTTCGTCATCCAGAAAGAGGTAGACAAGCGAGACGGCGACCGAGTTCTCGGCGTAGATGTGAACCTGAAGAACGTCGCCGTGACCAGCACGGGACGGTTCTTCGACGGCGGTGAACTCCTGTGGGACCAGGACCACTACTTCCGCTGAGACGAAGTCTTCAGAACAGAGACAGGATTAAGGTCTTTAACCCGTTTTTGGGGTTCTGACTGTACTCTGCTGTACAGAACGTAGTTAATTAAGTGCTTGTGTTGGCTTCACCTCGGAGTCAAGCCCCGAGGGACTCGCCTTACTTATCTGTAGAGATCACCCATTGTTTGATAAGCTCGTTCACATTGTAGAAGAGGATTCCAACTGACACGAGGGTTGTGACAAAAATAAATAATCAATCCTGGTGGGCCACCAATCGATGTGCCAATTGCACCTCCCCCGAACCCAACAACGGTAAGCTCAATCCACGTTACAACGATACGAGACAGCAATCGGGGCTCCGAACTGGACTGTGTTGATGTCATCGTCTCAGGTCACCATCATCACGAACCGATGTTGATCTTCTATTTTGACCTGTCCACTCAAACTAGCGACACGCTGTTTTCTGATTATCTGTCTCATCCGTAGGTCTCCTCAGTATTGACTGGACCACTGAACGCGGAATAGAGCACGACGAAGTACCCAATCACAATCGGGAGCAGCACGCTCGCCATAATCGACATGAGATTGAGCGGAAGCGTCGAGATGACCGCATCTCGGATAGTGAGTCCTGCGGTCTGGTCGACGAAGGGGAACAGAAGAATAGCGACGACCCCTACGAGTCCGAAGACGAGTGCGGCTGTCGCCGCGAACGCGGCGTAGTACCGGTTTCTACGAAGCGCGACGACATAGATTCCTGTCAAGGTTGCAGTAAGGATCACAAGTGCGACGATGAGAGGAGATCGGAACGAGGAGCGCAGCCCTGGCTCGGTCACGTATATTGCTCCGAGAGTGATGATCGCTCCACCAAGATAGCCCACGGCAGCTCTGACGCCGTAGTTCCGCATCTCGTCTCGTAGCGCGCCGCGGGTTTTCAGCCCGAGGAACGCCGCCCCGTCGACGATCGTGAGGGCGAGGACTGTGACACCACCGAGGACCCCCACTGGGGTGATGAGACCAGTCGCTCCGACCAGCCAGTTTATCACGAACAGCCCCAGCAGAAACGGCGTCACGGTACTCCCGATGACGAACGAGTAGCCCCAGAATGTCCGCCAGCGGTCGTCTTCACGCTCTTCGTACATTTCTGGGGCGAGTCCTCGGAGACCGAGTGCGGCGAGAATCGCGAACATCAACAGATAGTATCGACTGAAGAGATTCGCGTAGACGGACGGAAACGCCGCGAATAGTGCCCCTCCGAAGACGACGAGCCAGACCTCGTTCCCGTCCCAGAACGGACCGACAGCCGCCAACAGCTGTTCTTTCTCGTGGTCGTTGTCACGGGTCGCAAACAGGACGCCCACGCCGAAGTCGAAGCCGTCGAGAAAGAGGAACATCCCGAAGATGAAAAACAACAGCGCGAACCAGAGCTCGGCGAGCGGCAATCCGAGTAACGGCTTCGTAGCCAGCGATCCGATGTTAGTCACCAGACGTCACCTCTGACTCTGGGACACGGGTAACGTCACTCAGCGTAAGTTCGTCTTTCGATGGTGGCCCCGTTCGGATGATACGACCGACAACGTATGTGAAGAGGCCCAGTAACAGGATGTATCCGGTAACGAATCCGACGAGTGTGAACGTCGCTTCTGCGCCTGTGAGATTAGGCGAGACGCTGGCACTCGTCTTCATTACTCCCTGAATGACCCACGGTTGTCGTCCGACCTCGGTGACGATCCAGCCGACCTCCACGGCGACGAATCCCAGGAGCGAAGACGCCATCAACGCCTTGTGTAACAAGTCGTCCTCGAAGAGTTCGCCGCGCCACCATCGATAGGCACCCCAGACGGCCAGCAGAATGAACCAGAAACCGAGGGCGACCATGATTCGGAACGCCCAGAAGACGATCGCCACAGGTGGGGCTTTCGTCGAGAAGGATTCGAGGCCGCGTATCGTTGCCTGTGGATTTCCGCCGCTCGCGAGCCAGGATGCGCCACCCGGGATGCCGATGCCGAATAGATCTTTCGTCCGTGGATTCAGCAGGTCGTTGACGTCCGTGGGGAACGCGACGATATACTCGGGGACGTAGGAGTCGGTTTCCCACACGGCTTCCATTGCGGCGAACTTCTGAGGTTGGGTTTCGGAGACGTGGCGAGCATACTCATCTCCTTGGATCACTTGCAGTGGGGCTGTGATGAGGAGTACGACGAGCGCGATTTTGAGCGACTTCTCCCAGACGTCGATGTGTTCAATCGGGTAGCCCCAGACGTGGTGTCGGAACACGTAGTAGGCGGCAACCCCGGCCATAAAGAGTGCGACCGACTCGACAGCCGCGTTCTGCATATGAATGAACATATACGAGAATCTTGGAGTGAGGTACGCCGCGACGGGGTCGGTGAGCTTCACAATCCGCTGACCGTTCTCCACGACGATTTCGAACCCACGCGGAGTCTGCATCCACGAGTTCGCGATGAGAATCCAGACGGCCGAGAGCCATGTACCGAGTCCGACGGCAAGACTCGACAGGAAGTACAGACGGTCCGAAACACGATCGCGGCCGAAGACGAAGATACCGAGAAACGTCGCTTCGAGCATGAACGCCATCATCCCCTCCAAGGCGAGTGGGCCGCCGAACAGCTCCCCCGCGGTCGTCGAGAACGCGGCAAAATTCGTTCCAAATTCGAACTCGAGGACGAGGCCGGTCACCGTTCCAACGACGAAGCTGACCGCAAAGATGCGGGTCCAGAATCGACGGAGCTGTTCGTACACTGGCTGTTTGGTTCGAATCTCTTTCCATGTGAAATAGATGAGAAACGGTGCAAGTCCCATACTCATCACTGGGAAGATGATGTGAACGATGGTGGTGAGCGCAAACTGGAGTCGGCTCGCAAGAACGGGATCAACCACCGGTCTCACCTCGGCAGATGTCGCTAGTGGTCTGAACGATGATTCGCAGATTGGGTGAAAAATGGACCGTCCTCGGATAGAATGCCATCACTCCGACTTTGCGACTGCGGTACGTCAAACGAAGGCGGTGTCCTATGTATTGGGAATCCGCCCTCGGCCCTTATACCGGGGGGTTTGATATGTGGGCATGGAACGTCGACAAGTTCTCAAGACAGCCGGAGTTCTCGCAACAGGCGGCGTGACCAGTCTCGCAGGATGTAGTAGTTCAGGAAACGGTGATGGTGGCGGTGAGCCGACTACGACCGAGACAGAGGGGACAACTGGCGATTCGAGAGAGGAGACAACCGGCGGCTCAGGGGGGTCGAATACGGTCATGATGGTCACCGAGGGTAGCGAGTATTATTTCGACCCGATTGGTCTTTTCGTCGAATCTGGTGATACCGTCACGTTTGAAATCCAGAGTGGGAGTCACTCGGCGACCGCCTACAAAGAAGGAACGAGCACAGCCTCGGTAAATCGGATTCCCGAGGGAGCAGAACCGTTCAATAGCGAAATTCTAAGCGAACAAGGCGCGAGCTACGAACACACGTTCGAAACCACGGGGACGTACGATTACTTCTGTATCCCGCACAAGTCCCTGGGGATGGTCGGTCGGATCGTCGTCGGCGAACCCGGCGGTCCCGCGGAGGGGAGTATGCCGCCGGACGGAGACGTTCCTGAAAGCCAGACCATCGTCGATAAAGGCAACGTCTCGTACAGTGAGTTCACGGAATAATGCTGCCTCGAATTCTTAGCATCCGTATAACCAATTAGAATCTGTTCAGAGATTCTACCGTGACAACCAAGGCCTATCTCCGTGTGTTTTTCGTCATCGTCATCGGATTATCCAGTATTGGCCTAGCCTACGGATACACAGTTGGGGCAACCAACGATACCTTCGAGAGCCACCTCACGAATCAAGGGGTTGCGAACCCACAGCAACAGGCCGCCGAACCCCGCGGCAACATCACGGTCATCGCGACTGATTCGAATTCGTGGCGAGGTGAGGCGAGTAGCGGGCCTCGTGCCCGAGCGGAGCTCGTCGGCTTCAACCCGGACGGAAGCATCCTCTACTACAACGACTCACACACGCGGTACTGGGACGTCGATCCGGTACCTGAAACGAGAACCACCGTTGAGTATATGTTTGCGGACCACCTCGAGCCGTCGGCATGTCCGGACACCAGTAACTTCGCCCAGCGCCGAGTTGACGAGGGGGTCTGGAACGAATACGAGGCTGCTCGCTCGACCAACGCCTGTACGCGCAACGGATATGAGCGAGTCAACTTGACGACCGGCGAGGTGACGCGCGTCTGGAGCGAAACCACTCCTAGGAAAGAAGCAACACGCTACCACGATGCCGACCGGCTCAACGAGACACACTTGGCTGTCGCGGATATCTACCTCGACCGGGTATTCGTCGTGAACACCACCTCCGGCCAGACCGAGTGGACGTGGAACGCCAGCAACGGGTTCACCCGGGATACGGGTGGTCCGTACCCCGAGGACTGGACGCACATCAACGACATCGAGGTGCTCGAGGATGGTCGACTCATGGTGAGCGCCCGTAACCAAGACCGGGTCGTGTTCCTCAACCGGAGTGGACTCATCGACGAGTGGACGCTCGGTGCGGAGGACGACTACAGTATCCTCTACGAACAGCACAACCCGGACTACATCCCCGAGGCCAACGGCGGCCCCGCGGTCCTGGTCGGGGATTCAGAAAACAACCGCGTCGTCGAGTACCAACGGATGGAAGACAGGTGGGAACAGTCGTGGGTGTGGCGAGACGCGCGGATGCAGTGGCCACGGGACGCCGACCGACTCCCAAATGGCCACACCTTGGTAACAGATTCGAATGGGAATCGTGTATTCGAAGTTGACAAACAAGGAGAGGTTGTCTGGAGCGTCAATATCGCCTTCCCATACGAGGCCGAACGTCTCGGGACTGGAGACGAGAGTGCAGGTGGCCCAAGTGCGACGCAAGCAAATCTTGACTCACGGACGGGCAGTTTGAGTGACCGTGTCCTGACTTTCGGTAAACAACTCATCCCCGGGAAGTACTTGAATGGCCTTATGTACATCACACCGGTCTGGATGGGGTTCGTAGAAGTGTTTGAACTCGTGATGCTCCTCGGTACTGGCCTCCTCTGGGGTGGAGTTGAGGTAGTCTGGAGACGCCAGGGTTGATACTCAGATGTCTCCCTCGGTCACAGTGAGAAGGCGAACGTTCATGTCCTCAACGAGAAACTGAGCGAAGTAAAGGAAGCACACGGCCTGACGTGGTGGGGACTCGTCATTCAGGGTGCGAAAGCACTGGACACCGAAGGGCCACTGTAGGTTGAGGGGTACTGTGTACGAACGCGATTCCTCCCTGTCCTAAAGGACGGGGTTTCTTCGCTACCGCAAGATGAGGAATTCCGAGTGGTGGCTACGCGGAGTAGCCGGCGTACTCCATGAGCTGGTTGAAGATGTCCGTATCCATGACGGACCGATAGACCACGCCGGTGAGCATCCCACCAGGATAGAACGTGTCGTTCAGGACGTGGTTGACTTTATGACAGTGCATCAAGTAGACGCCTGGGTCTGCATCGGCAGTGAATTCGATCGTGTGTCGTTCAGCGGGAGCGACGTTCGTGACGTCCATATCGTGGCGGGCAGCCTCCGGAATCGTTCCACCGTCCTTTTCGATGCGCTGGAAGCGGTGGTTGTGGATGTGCATCGGGTGCGACATATACCCGCCGTTGACGAGGTGGATGCGAACTGAGTCGCCCTCTTCAACGATGATCGGTGACCCTTCTTCAGGGTGTAGCGTTCGGGGTGCGCTCTTCCCGTTGACGGTAAACACGTCCGGGTTTCGACTGGCTGAATTGTACGTGAAGTCTACCTCACCGGCCCACTTCCGCGGGATTCGTGAGTCCCAGTCCTTGATTGTCATGAAGTACGCTCTTCTGTAGGAGATTGTTGATAGAGTTCAGCTGTCGCTCTGGAATCGAAGAGGGCAAGGACACCGCGCTAGCGGTGTCCGACACGAATGATTCCGCTCGATGTGTTTGGCTCGGAATCGCT
>NZ_JAMQOO010000015.1:0-70688 GCF_031624535.1 Haloferax sp. S2CR25 | reverse complement strand
AGGACGTACTCGCGGACGACGTCTTCGAGGTTGTGCTGGACGAAGTACTGCGAGGAGTCCGACAGGAAGTTGACGTAGACGACGAGGGTGGGGTTCTCCTCGTCGGTGCCCATCGTCGGGTAGAGTCGGTCGCGGAGATACGGTGCGGTCCCGACGACGCCCGGCGAGAACGCCGCGGCGGCGTCATCGGCCGCGCCGAGGAGCGCCGTCCCCCCGGCAGCGGTCGCAAGCGAGCGACGGCCGAGCGCCCCTCGCCCCGACCCGCGAGTCGCAACTCGTTTGGCCGACCTGTCTGGGTTCTGACGGAGGGATTTGAGGTACTCGTGCACGGTGTTGGCACCTGTCTCCATAAACGAATATGAACTGACAAATAGGTGCTGGTACTGTGCGATAAATCGAACAATCTCCCACTACAGGCCGATACTATGGTTATCCACACATATCAGAAAAATATTATTAATCGACGCCACATTCCTTTTGTCATGTTGGCCAGTAGTAATTATTGCGTGGACGTGTAATGTCGGAAACAGCATCGCGAATCCGCGCCCTGCCTACCGAGCGCACACCTCGTCCAGAATGAGCGCGTCCCGCGCGATTCCGCCTGGACGGGTGAGCGGCAGGAGAGGCACCCAGTCGACGCCGCCGGCGGCCCGACGACGTAGCGTATCGAGCGCGCGGCGATGGGCCGCTGACCGACTCGCGCACATCGCGTGCCCAGTCTCGGGTCCACCGCACGCACCCACCTCCCCATCGACCAATGACAGACTCCTCAGATAGAAACGCAGCACGTACGGGACTCCCCGTGAACCGTCGGGACGTTCTCCGAAGCATCGGTTTGGCAGCACTGTTGTCGTCCGCGGGGACGACCGCGACCGCGACGCCGACGCAGACCGAGGGTGACGCCGCTCCAACCGAGGCGACGCCGCTCAGCGAGTATCGAGAGAACGTCGTCTGGTACCGCACTGGCGACAAATCCGGCCGAGAGAAGTTCAGAGCGGCCGTCTCCACCCCCGACGGCGGCGTCACGACGCTCGGCCTCGCCACCACGTCCGACGGCGGTGCGGAGTCGTGGCAGTACACCTGGGACGCCGACGGTGAGACGCGGTGGACGACCTCCCACGGTCAGGCCGGGTTCGACGTCGCGTACGGCGGTGCCCGAACCGCGACCAACGGCTACGTGCTGTGCGGAGCAACGCGGGGTCGCTGCGCCCAACAGATGTACGTCGTCGAGACCAACCGGAACGGTCGAGAACGGTGGACGCAACGGTTTCAGATCTCCTCGACCGCGGACGACCGCGCGAACGACGTCGTCCAGACGCCCGACGGCGGGTTCGTCGTCGCCGGAACCTCCGGCGGCCGCGCCGCGCTGGCGAAACTCGGCTCCGACGGCGCGGTTCGCTGGACGCGGACGTACGCGGGCGGGACGCGCACCGAGATCGCGTCCGTGACCCGGGCCCAAGACGGGTTCACGCTCGCGGGGACGCGCACGAGCGACGACGACACCACCGAGTTCCTCATGGTGCGAACCGACGCGGCGGGACGCGAGCGGTGGCGAACGTCCTACGCGGCGAACGAAGACAACCGCCTCGAAGAGTGCATCCGGGTCGACGGCGGCTACGTCCTCGCGGGGACGACGGGGGCAGCGGACGCCTTCACCACCGACGCGCTGTTCGTCAAGACCGCGGCCGACGGCGACGCGGTCTGGACGAAGACCCACGGCGAGGACGGTCAGGAGTTCACCGCCGACGGAATCGTCGCCCTCGAAGACGGCTACGCCGCGGTCGGAACCCGAAGCGTCGACGTCGTCGGCCCGCAGATGTGGCTCAACGGACTCGACGGGAACGGGAACCGCACGTGGACGTACACGTTCGGGACCGAGCGCGCCGAACAGCCGCACGCAATCACGGCGATGGACGCGGAACACCTCGGCATCTGTGGCTCTCGGAACCCGCCTCAACGACGCGACGAGTACGACGGCTTCGTGGCGAAAGTGAGACTTCCGAAATAGGCGCAGTGGGGACTCACGACCGACTATCGCAAATGAAGCACAGATCACGGCACATTTTTCTAATCAGAATTTTATTAGTTTTAATCAAAATGTATAAAGTGTTTTAAACTTCATGAATACAACAATGTATCGATGACTAACACGAATCCGGGTCCACCGACCGACTCGGACGACCCGCCGTCAGAGCGGTCTGACACCGACGGATATCTGGGCTCCACGTTGCCCCTGAGCCGTCGCGGGTTCCTGAAAGCGTCGAGTGTCGGCCTCATCGGCGCGTTGCTGTGGAGTTATCTCCCCTCCGCGACGCCGTCGTCGCGGAAGACGCGGGCGACGTTCTACACCGACCGGAAGCGGCGGGCCGCCCGCGAGAACATCGACTCGCACGACTGGGCGCGGGCGAGACGCGACGGCGTCGTGTCGGCCGCAAACAAACTCCTGGACCAGTTCTCGCTCGACGACCTCTGGGAGTACGTCGGCTCACAGCACGTCCCTCGGACGGCGTGGCTCGCCGAGGGCACGGCGGGGAGCTACCCGTGGTCGAGCGCCTGGGCACCGAAGTCGCCGGCTTCGGGGGCCTCCTACGCGGCGAAGCCCGGTGCAAAGTGGAAGATATCCGACCGCGAGTACACGCTTCCGACGAACGACTTCGAGGCGTATCGCCGGAGCGGCCTCGACGAGACGGGCGCGTTCGACCCGTCGCTCGCGGACCGGTCGCTCCTCGTCAACGAAGAACACCCCGAGATGGGTCCGAAGTGGGGCGTCGACGACGGCCTCGGCTGGGTCGACGAGAACGGCGACCTCGGCGACCCCGGCGTCCGGTGGACGCCGGTCGGGTGGGCCCACCACTGGAACGTCATCTACGGCATGCGCTCGATGCTCGACAACCTCTCGCACGCCTACCTCTACACCGAAGACCAGCGGTACGCACGCGCCGTCGCGGTGCTTCTCGACCGACTGGCCGACGTGTATCCGGACATGAGCCTGCAGGAGACGGTGTACTTCGACGACGGCGGGTACACGGAGGTAAACGGGCTTCCGAACCCGACCCACGGCGGGACGGGGCAGGGCAAACAGATCGGGTCGATTTGGGAGTCGTACTGGGTCAAAGCCGTCATGAAGGCCTACGACGCCGTCTTCCCCGCGCTCGACGTCGATTCCGAACTCACGCGCTTTCTCGACCGGAAGGCGACCGAGTACCCCTCGTTGCCAGCGAAGGACACCACGGACGCCGTCCGGTCGAACATCGAATCGGGGTTCATCAGGCAGATGCTCCCCGGCGTCAAGCGGGCGCAGATACGCGGCAACTTCGGGAGCCACCAGCAGACGGTGGCGCTCTCGGCGGTCGTTCAGGACGACCGAGACGGCTACACCGACGAGGCGCTCGACTTCCTGTTCAAAGCGGGAACGCTCGAAAAGGAAGACGACGGCACGGCGTTCGGCCGCTGGCGTCTCACCGGCGGCGAGGTGCTGTCGAAGCTCCTCGCCGACTTCGACCGCGACGGCTTCTCGAACGAGGCGAGCGTCCACTACAACAGCCTCGTCGCTCGGGCGTTCGAGGGCACCGCCGAGGTTCTCAACGGCTACGACGGCTATTCCGGTGCCGACCTGTATCGCACTCCGCTCGTCAGTCAGGCGTTCGAGACTCAGTCGCGGCTGACGTTCCTCAATCGGTACGTTCCGCGTATCGGCGACACCGCCGGGACGGGCAGTCCGGGGTTCGACGACATGATTCCCACGGCCACCCTGATTCGGGCGTACGTGAAATACGGGGGCGAAGGCCTCGTCAAGTGGCTGTATCACCGAAACGGGAACTCTGACGCGGGCCTCCGAGGCGACATCTTCGACCGGAACCCCGAGCAGATCGACTCCGCGCTCCAGACGGCGCTGGCCGCGACCGGGCCGCTGGACCTCGAAAGCACACAGCTCGCGGGTTACGGGTTCACGGCCCTCCGGGCGGGGTCGGCCGCCGACGGGACGGGGCGCGGGGTGTGGACGTACTACGGGCGGAACGCGTTCGGTCCGGACGACGGCTACGGGACGAGCCACTGCCACCGCGACACGCTCAACCTCGGCGTGTTCGGCCACGACCTGAACCTCTCGCCCGACCTCGGCTATCCGGAGGAGACCGGCGACTGGCCGAAGCGGTGGCACTGGACCGCCAACACGGTGAGCCACAACACCGTCGTCGTCAACGAGCGACAGCAGGACCGGCAGTGGGTCGCCGCCCCGAAGCGGTTCGACCACACGGACCGCGTCCAACTGTTCGACGTCGACGCCGCCGACGTGTACGAGGAGACCGACCGATACCGCAGAACGACCGCGCAGGTGACCATCGACGAGGCGAACTCGTACGCGGTGGACTTCTTCGCCGTCGCCGGCGGGACCGACCACCACTTCAGTTTCCACGGCCCGCCGACCCCGGGCGACCGCGTGACGTACGACCTTCGAGACGGCGTCTCGGAGTTCGTCGCCCGCGGCGGTGCGGGCGGCATCGAACCCTCGCGGGACGCCGCCGTCGACGGGTCGTGGTCGATACGCGTCTTCGACCCCTCCGACGAGTCGCACGACTGCCGTGGGCTGTCCGTCGCCGCGGGGTCCGACGCGGAGGCGCGGGTGTCTATCAACGCACAGCCGACCGGGACGGAGGCCTACTGGCAACACGTCCAAGCCATCTACCTCGGCCAAGACGAGCGCGGTCGGCACGTCTGCGCGGGCGTCGGCAACCACGGTTCGGGTGACGACCCGCGGCTCGGGCTGTTCTACCCCGAGGCCAACACGTGGGCAGCGTCCACGTCAATCGACGGCTGGAGGAAGGGGTCGTGGTACTCGCTCACCGTCTCGACGGACGGGACGACCGTCGACGTCGCGCTCGAATCGCCCGACGGTACGACCCGCGCACGGGGGACCTACGAGTTACCGAGTGCGACCGACGACCGGGTCGGCATCTTCGGCGGACTCGGGACGCGCCAGACGGGGAGTCTCTACTTCGACGGGTTCACCGTCGACGGCACCGCGGTCGAACTCCTCCGGACGGAGTTCGAAGAACAGTCCGGTGTCTCGACCGAGCGGCTGCACCTCACGCCGCAAGACGGGGGGACGTACGCCGGTCGAGACGTTCCGAAGCCCGCCCCCGGGGAGCAGACGGAGTACGACGAGCGGGTCGGTAACGGCTTCAACTACCTCTCGGAGGTCGAGCGCGACCCCGACCCGGGCGACCGGTTCAGCGTCGAGTGGAACGCCCTCGACTACTGGGACGTCCGTCCGGCCGACGCCGACCCCGTCCGGATGCGCCTGACGATGCTGACGGCGTGCGACGACGTGGCAATCGCCACCGGCGACCCGCCACAGCGCTGGAACAACCCGGACTCGCTGAACTACCTCCTCGCCCACCGACGGCCCGAACGCGGCAGTTCGGTCTTCCGGTCAGTTATCGAATCGTACGAGGGCGAGCGAGCGATTGCCGACGTGACCGCCGTCCCCGTCGAGAGCGACGACCCGACCGCCCGCGCCGTGCAAGTCGAACTGAACGACGGCCGGACGGACTACGTCCTCTGTGCGACCGCTCGTCCCGACGGCGAACCGACCCAGCACACCGTCGACGGCGTCTTCTCCTGCGACGGCGCGTTCGCGGTCTACTCCGTCGACGACGCGGGGAATCACGAACACGCGTACCTCGTCGACGGGTCGTCGCTGACGGCCGACGGCGAGAGACTCATCGACCAACGGCCGCGTATCGAGGGGACCGTCGACGGCTTCACTCGAAGCCTCTCGCTCGACAACGAACTGCGCGTCAGCGTGTCGAACGGGCCGCTCGACCCCGGGCGCATCGAGAGCGCGGTCGGCTCGTGGGTGTACGCCGACGCGGTCGACGGCCGAAACGGCGCGTACGAAATCGTCGGCGTCGAGGACGCGACGAGCGCCGGGGCGACGCTCAAACTCGGCGAGCGGACGACGGTCAAACAGTTCCGCGACCCGAGTAACCCGGACGCGGGCTACGAGTACGTCCTCGAAGAAAACGGGCGGTTCGTCATCCCGCTGAGCGCCACGTGGTCGGGGTAGGAACCCGTCGGTCGCCCGCTCGCCGGCACGCGGACGCCGCTTCGCCGACGGGCGTCGCAGTGGCGGGCGCTAGCGTTTCAGTTCGAGAATCCACTCGCACTTCCCGCAGGGCGTCTTGCCCGTCCGCTTGGCCTCGCCGCGCGTGACCTCGACGAAGTGACCCTCGCTGTGGCCGCCGCAGACGATTTCGCCGTCTCCGTCGAGTTCGTGATACGCGTAGCCGCCGGTGTACGCGCCGTTGGGCGTCGTCGCGACGCGGTCGTCGTCGTCGCGGGTGTCCTGTGCAGCGAGTTCGCTTCGCTGCTCGCTCGTGGGCTTCTGGTCGATATGCTCTCGCGTCGGCATCCGTGACTGGTACACTCGCCCGCCGGCATATGTTCATTACGGCCACGAAAAGTCGTGACAAATCGTCACTAACCGCCGCTCGGCCCGTGTTCGGCGTGTCCGGCGCCACCGCCTCGCCCGCCGCCGGTGCCGGTTGCCACTTCGCCCGCCGGGTCGAAGTGGACGTTCGACTCGCCGGGGCCGCGGGTCCCCGGAGACCGCAGCGCCGGTGCCGTCCGCGAGCACCCCGGTCACGGGGTCGGAAACGGTGCGCCGGCGTCGGCGTCGTCGGCGCTCGACGGGCCGTCACCCGCGCCCCAGTAGTTTCCGGTCGCGTTCAGGGTGTCAGGGCCCTCGTTGCGCACCCCGTACGCCCCGCCGTCGAAATCGACGGCCAGCATATCTGCATTGAACATACAATAACAACCGCGCCGACGCTGCTTCTCGACGCCGAACCGTCGGTCGGGACGACACCGTTCCCCCGGTTCGATTCGCCGCCCGCTATCGGAGATTCGCGACCTCTCGGACGTCCCGACTCCCGACGATATGCGGATATACGGGTCCTATCGCCCGGGTCTCGTTCGACATCGACTCGGCTTAGTCGAGCGAACTCCCCGTCGACTGCGTGTTCTCACTCGCCGCGCGCGGGTCGCGCCCACAGTTCGCCGGTCGATAGCCACGCCAGCGACCGCGAGCGATTTGCATATTATTCACAACGCTATCGGTATCAGAGACCGCGGTAAGCGCTCGGTTGACGCACCTCTGTCGGGGGGTCGCGGCATAGACCGTGGCGTTCCGAATCCGGCGGCCGTGACGCGCTCGCGGTCGCCGTCTCGCGTCTCCGAGTCGGCCGTGGAGCGGGGTCGCGTCGACGCTCGCCTTCGGGTCGGATTCAGGTCGACGGTGCCCGGATTAGGTGTGGCAGCGGTATGGCTGTGACACCTGCTCGGTCCGTCGGTGGACGCGCACGGGAGGCCGATCAGGCTGTTCGGGAGGCGATGCAGTGAACGCCGCACCGGGAGTTCCGCCCGTGGCCATCGGGTTCGCTGCCGAAGCACGACGGTTCGACGCCCACGGGCAACCGTACGTATGACCGCCCCGCTTCGCGTTGACGAGACGCGGTTCGCATCGCAGTTGTCCGTCGGACAACTGGTTCGCATCGCCATCGAAGAGGTCGCGTCTGTCTCTGCCGTCGCCGGACTCGTCGTCGGGTCCGTCACCGCGCTCCGTTTGGCAATCGTTTCCTTCGACGGGAGCCCGACCCGAACACCGACCGATTGTGGCGGATTGGACTCACCGCAGTCGCACTCGGGATGGGACTCGGCGTCGCCGGCGCGGTCGGCGGTCGACTGGCCGCCGTCCGGCCCGTGGCGTCCGGGCCGTCTCTCCACTCGCGGTCGGTCTGACTCCGCTCGTGGAGCCGCGCTATCGCCGGAGCGACTGGCGCGGATTGCGCGGTGACTCGACTCAACCCACCGCTGAAGAACACGAGAAGAACCCCCGCCAATTCCACTCCCGCCTACGATAGGTTCTTGTCACTCCGCGAGAGCTTCGACACATGGACGGCAAACGAGTCCTCGTTACTGGCGGTGCCGGATTCATCGGCTCGAATCTCGCGAACCACCTCGCCGACGACAACGACGTAATCGCAATCGACGACCTCTATCTCGGGACGCCCGACAACCTCGACGACGCCGTGGAGTTCCACGATATGAGCGTGCTCGACGACGACCTCCCGACCGAGGGCGTCGACGTGGTGTTCCACCTCGCGGCGCTGTCGTCGTACAAGATGCACGAGGAAAACCCCACGAAAGGCGCTCGTGTCAACATCGAAGGCTTCGTGAACACGGTCGAACAGGCCCGGAAAGACGGCTGCGACACCGTGGTGTACGCGACGACGTCTTCGATTTACGGGTCGCGGACGGAGCCCTCACCGGAAGACATGCCCGTCGAATCGCGGACGGGCTACGAAGCGTCGAAGCTGGGCCGCGAGCGCTACGCGGAGTACTTCCACCACCACTACGACATGCAGCTCGCGGGAATGCGTTTCTTCTCGGTGTACCAGGGCTTCGGCGGCGCGGAAGAACACAAAGGCGAGTTCGCGAATACGGTCGCGCAGTTCACCGACAAAATCGCAAACGGCGAGTCGCCGGAGCTGTTCGGCGACGGCACCCAGACGCGTGACTTCACGCATGTGGACGATATCGTCCGCGGCATCGAACTCGCCGCCGACCACCGGCTGCAGGGCATCTACAACCTCGGGACTGCCGAGAGCTACTCGTTCAACGAGATGGTCGAGATGATTAACGAGGTGCTCGGGACGGACGTCGAGCCGGTGTACGTGGAGAATCCGTTCGAGGTGTACGTCCACGACACGAAGGCGGACTACTCGAAGATACACGACGCGACCGGGTGGGAGCCCGAAGTCTCGTTCGAAGACGGTGTCGAGCGGGTCTGTGAGCCGTATTTAGAGTAATATTTGACGGAGGGCGAGTACATTTCGTATGCTTTCCACGTCGGTGTCTGCCGTTTTTGGACGTAGATTTGAGCATACGAAATGGACTCTGCGCTTCTCGTGATGACGACTACGTATAGATCTCGTCCGTCGTCGGACTGAGACCCGAGTGAGAGTGTATTTCGTATGCTATCGTCTGAGCTGTCTTGCGGTTTCAACCAGGAAAGAAAGCATACGAAACGTACTCTGACTCGCCTGTCTTCAGCTATCATCTTCCGAATGAGAGAGTACATTTCGTATGCTTTCCACAGTGTGAAGCGTTCTACTACTGAACGACGGCACATCTCGTTTGCTTTTCCCCAACTGCATTGGCTTCGATTGGTCGACGAGTCACCCATTCCGACATTACAAGAACAGATGAAGTCATGGGGGGAGGGGGTACGACCACCTCGATTGATTCTCGACTGTGGTGCTCACCACGTCTGGCTAGGTAGCGACGTGGTCCCACTCGTACTGCTCGGCGTAGTTCGTTTGACGACGCGAGTGCGACGATGCGATGGACACAACCACTAACTCAATTGACGTTCGATACTGCTAGCTGTGTCCGCGATCTCTCTCCTGTGGTCTGGCGTTGCCCTCCAAACACCTCCGTTCCGTGTCGGTGTGCGCGAAACGCATGTGACCGGGCTCGTGGTGCTCGTCGGCCTCATCTTCGGCGGGATGTATCTGTACACTCGCTGGCGTCAGTTTCTTCGGTAGACACAGCCACAACCGTGTTGCACCGTCTCCCGAAAAATAATAAGAACTGACAGCTGAGTCAGAGAGTACATTTCGTATGCTCTCCTCTATGCTGTCTTGCGCTTTCAACTGCGAAGAAAAGTATACGGAATGCACTCTATCCTACTCACTTAGGCCATCGTGTTCTGAGTGAGTACACTTCGTATGCTTTCCACGTCGGTGCCTGTCGTTTTTAAACACAGATTTGAGCATACGAACTGGACTTTGTTTTTCTCGCGATGACGACTACGTCTGGATTTTGTCCGTCATCGAACTGAAACTCAAGTGAGAGAGTGTATTTCGTATGCTATCGTCTGTACCGTCTTGCGGTTTTAACCAAGAAAGAAAGCATACGAAACGTACTCTGACTCGCCCGTCTTCGGTCATCTCTGCTGAGTGAGAGAGTACAGTTCGCATGCTTTTCGCTATACAGCGTCGCCTCCAACTCACGCTTGAACATTCAGACTCAACTTGCGGGCTATGAAGACATGGGTCGGTGACTCCACGCCGATACAACCGAGAGTACGTTTCGTATGCTTCGACTCCCCGTTCTCAGGTCACTCTTCGTGTTCGATTTGCTCGCGAGTCTCCAAGACGAGGTCTGAATCAAGGTCGAGTTCGTACTCGTAGTACTGTCCGCCACTCAATCCCTCGTTTCGATTGTATCGCTTGGCGAAGCCGAGCATGTGGAGGTCCGAGAGATGGTCCTGAATACTCTTGAGAGTCGTCAGCGGTTCAATTCCCCAGGACCTTGCGACTGTTTCGTAGTGGGACTGAATCTCTTTCGACCGTACGGGACTGTTCCCCTGTTCTTCGAGTCGAGCAATCGTCTCCAAGATAAGTTGTGCCTGTTCGGTCTGGTCGCGGATTCGGTTGCTCAGTCGCCCGCGCTGGACAAGCCGTCGAGCCTCCTCTATATGATCGTCGGTCACACAGTACTCGCCTCGTTTTTCAGCCACTTCCGCGCCGACACGTAGGAGATCAATCGCTTGGCGTGCATTGCCCATGTCTCGGGCCGCAATCGCGGCTGTCATCGTTATCGCAGACATATCGTATCCACTATCGATGAACGCACGGTCTGCCCTGTCGAGGAGAATTGTCTTCAGCTCGGTCGCATCGTACGGTGAAAACGAGATCTCAGTCTCCATCAGCGTGTCTTTGACCTTCGGTGAGAGATCATCTCTGAACGTGTAGTTGTTGCTGATGCCGATAATTCCAATTCGAGCTTCGTCGAGGTGTCCGTTCGACCGCGCACGTGGGAGTTCGTAGAGGAGAGAGTTCGCGCCTGAGAGGTGGTCGATTTCGTCAAACGCGAAGATGTGCGTCCCACCAATTCGATCGAGTTGTGTGTATAGTTCGTCAAAGGCGTCTCCCGTCCCCAATCCTCGCTTGGGGAAGTCACTCGCGTGTGTAGGGAGGAGTTCGTTCACTAAGCGACGAACGACCATGAACAGCGTCTTGCCATTACAGTTCACCTCGTGGACGTGGAGGTCATCTGCTTGCTCTCGTGTCTCGACCTCTGTTGCCAATGCATCCAGCATGTAGGTCGTGACTGCGGTCTTCCCCAGCCCGGCCTTTCCGTACAGCATGACGTTTTTCGGGTCCCGACCAAAGAGGACGTCTTGGAGCGCATATCGGTATTCCTCGATTTCTTGGTCACGCTCAAGAATCTCTTCGGGTTGGTATTCTTCGCTGAGTACACTTTTGTCAGCGAAGATTGTCTCCGTCATGTCGCTGAACGGTCCTGCCATGTGTCCTTACAGAATCCATGAATGTTGACTATATAAAACTACACTTTGTCTGTTTCGTATGCTTTCTCGTCTCGAACACCCGTTGCTTCTACCCAACGATACTGGGGTTTACAGGGTGTATCCGTGAGGTAAAGCATACGAACTGTACTCTCTCACTAAATACGGGCATCTCCACGTGTGCTGTGACTCTGGAACCGAGCGATGGTGTGTGAACTCCCCTTGTCCCAGTCTGTGTACCTTCGGGGGCCAGAGAAAGCATACGAAATGTACTCTCACACTCGACGGTGTCGTGTGAGGTCTACGTACCGAAATGTCGATACTGGAGCGAAAAGAGCGTCAGCAGACGCAAAACAACATGCAGTAGAACAGTTACCACCGGTCGTCGATGGCGCGTTCGTACGCCGCCTCAGCTTGGTCGGCGACGCTATCCCAATCGTATTTTTCGGCGCGTTTCGTCGGTTCAGTCGGTGGGGTTTCACCCGCGAGTGCTCGGTCCAACGACTCAGTGACTGAATCCACAGTCGGCTCGGCGAGATAGCCCGCGTCGCCGATGACTTCACTCGCCGCGGATTCGGGATGTTGGACGCCGATAACCGTACAGTCGGCGGCCATCGCTTCGGCGTAGGTGATGCCGAATCCCTCTCTCGTACTGGGCGAGGCGAACACGTCCGCGGCGCGCATCTGGCCCAGCACGTCTTCGTACTCGTCGAGGAAGCCCAGCATACTCACGCGGTCGGCGTGGTCCAACGTGCTCGCCTGTTGTTCGAGGCGGTCGGACTCCGGGCCGTCACCGACGACGCCGAGGGTCACGTCGTCGTAGTCGTCGGCCACGCGGTCGAACGCATCGAGAAGGATGGAGACGTTCTTGTCGGCGATGAGTCGCCCGGCGAACAGCACGTCGAACGAGTCGTCCCCGTCGGGCAGTGGGGCGTTTCGAATCTGATCGACGTCGATGCCGTTCGGGACGACCTCAATGGTGTCTCTGGCGCGGCCGATATCGGCGAGGCGGTCGGCGGTGATACCCGAGACGGCGATAGGGTGTTGCGGCACGCGGACGGTGAGGTGTTCGGTGAACTTCCCGAAAGGGGCGAGGATGCCGAGGTAGTCGTTCCAATAGTCACCCCACACTTCGTGCCAGGTCGTGACGACGGGGACGTCGGTGCCAAGGGCGGCGAGCTTCGAGGAGAGCACGGGGAAGTAGGGAAAGACGGAGGCGACGACGAGGTCGTGATTCTCGTCGTGGAGTCGTTTGGAAAGCGGGTAGGCGAGTCGGGCGGCGAAGTCGAGCGCTTCGGTGATGGAACGGCGGTCGTCGGTGTAGAGGTCGGTCTCGGGCGCGACCGCGCGGAGGGTGACGCCCTCGTGAGTGGTCTCTTCCGGGCCGTCCCAGAAGTGGCGACCGTAGATGGTGACGTCGTGGCCGCTCTGTGAGAGCCGGGTGGCGATTTCGTGGATGCGCTTTTCTGCGCCACCTGTGATGTAGGGATAAACGACATTTGAGATGAACGCGAGATTCATGTTCTACCTCGCGTATTTGAGTCCAGCATTCGTGTTGGCAGATGTGTCGTGTAGATAAGATAAAAAAGAAACTATTGTGTATGTGCCGGGAGATGGTCTCACCGATGAAGATACTTCAGACACCTGTCCGATTTCCCCCATATATCGGCGGTGTTGAGTCATATACCCACGATATGTCAAAAGAACTTGTTGAACTGGGGCACGACGTGACTGTTCTCTGCGCGAAGGCCAAAGAGGAGTCCGCTTACCGAGAGGTAATTGACGGTGTTGAGGTCGAGAGATTAGACGATATCGGCAAAGTTGCGCAGACAAATATCATGCCACAGTTTCCGATTTCAGTTCTGCAGCATGCACGCGAGGCAGACATTATCCATACACACATTCCCACCCCTTGGACTGCTGATTTCAGTGCACTCGCGGCTAAACTCACCGGGACTCCGCTGGTCGTCACATATCACAACGATATCGTTGGGAACGACCTGCTTGATTACGTTGCTTCGGTTTACAACCACACCGCACTACGGTTCACGTTGGCGACGGCAGACAAGATACTGATCACGCAACCAGACTACTTAGAAAGTTCAGATCACCTGCATCGGTATGCTGAGAAAGTTGAGGTGAACAGCAATGGTGTTGACGTGGACACGTTCCGGCCGATTGATGTTGTCGATGAAGACGTGGAGCGACTTGGATTCTCGAACGAATCTCCCAATCTATTCTTTTTGAGCGTTCTTGACGACGTTCACGAGTACAAAGGACTCGACGTTCTGCTGGAAGCTATGTCTCTCCTTGTAGAGAGAGATGGTACGACTCCGAGACTTGTTGTTGGTGGCGGCGGTGAACTAAAACCGGAGTACGAATCTCTTGCATCTGAGTTGGGCGTCTCTGAATTTGTTCATTTTACTGGGTATATTCCTGATGAAGATCTTGTAACCGCGTATAATATCGCAGATCTATTCGTGCTACCTTCACTCTCGTCCGATCAGGAAGGGTTTGGCCTTGTGGTTCTCGAAGCGCTTGCGTGTGGGACTCCCGTTGTTACGACTGAGGTTGTCGGTGTTTCAGACCAAATTGAATCTCATGATTTGGGTAGCCTATCTAAAGTTGGTGATCCTGAGTCGTTAGCAGAGACCATCATTACTGAATTACCTCATTCAAATAAGCAGATTCGCGGTAGGGAGCTATGCAAATCACAGTACTCTTGGAAATCGTCTGCAAATGAATTAACTCGCATATACCAGAGACTTATCTGAGTGCATAATATTGTCATGTGACTTCGCAGCCATCTGTACTTGATTAAGACTAAGTGTGAATCATTTATACCCCAATGCTTCAAGCTGATCTTGTAACATAGCATTTGTTTCTTCAATCTGACCAACTTTATCACTGTTTGGGAGGTGGCTCTTTAACTCCTCCTCGTGGTGATTCTGATCTGTGATTTCTTCTCCAGATCCACTCTTAACTTTCAAGCTCAACGTGACAGAATCCTCCTCAGAATGAATGATTTTAGAATCTTGGTAGTAAACGGCCTTTCTTTCAGTACCATATCTACTGCCCTCGCAAATTACGTATCGGTCCGAAGGAATATCTTGGAATACACTTCTTCCGTTAAAACTATCAGTCTGCAATCCAGCGCCGTGCAGTAATGTTCTGGGGATATCTTTTAATGAGATCCAGCCTCCCTCATAGGTGGCTTGCTTTGTTGGATGGTGAATCCCAAACGGAACTCTAGCAACCATATCCCACGGCGTTCCTCCATGTCCTGCACCAGGTGCATGTGGTGCAACTGTGAAACTTTTATCTTCTTCCCAATGTTCGTAGAAGGCTTCTCCGTGATCTCCAGTAATTACTATGAGGGTGTTGTCAGATATCGATGATATAAGTGGCTGAAGAATCTCTTCGAGGTAGTTTAGTGCTGCTGCATAGAGCTGGAACCGATTGTCCCTCCAGTTCAATGCTTCAGTTGAACCATCATATCCTCTATACCAATCATTGTAGTATTCCAAAGAAGTATCCACATTGTATCTCTTCAAATATTCATCCGGTGGACTAATTGGTGCATGTAAATCACCAAAGTGTAAATATGAAAAAGACTTTGATTGCTTCCCTCTCCACCCCATATAATCGTCAACTACTCTCTCTGCATCTGCATCACCATACAACTTATTTTTTTGGTACCAACCTCTTGCAGCAAGAAACGGGTTTATGAAAGATGCACCTAAATATGTATTAAAACCTGATACCTCAAATTCGTGTGCAATTGTGTGCTCTGTTTCAATCTGTGTAGGCATTACCATATAGTCGCTGCTTTCCCTCACTTGAGCAGTCCCTCCATGTTCATGAGGATATTCTCCTGTGTGGATACTAGTCACAGAAGGAAAAGTCCAAGGTGCAGGTGCAATCGCAGTTGAAAAATCTACGGGCAAGTTAGGTACATGGTCTGGGCGGAGAGCGTCAATCACAATAACCAAGACATGGTCGATTGCAGTCTGTGTCTCACCTCTGTTTGTAGGGTTCTGGTGAGACCAGTCCGCCCTTTTACTCATGTACTTGTAATAGAATGGCCCAACTATTCTCCTTAAATCAATGGGAGACCTCGTATATGCATAGTTCGCGACTTTTCGAATATTATCTGCCATATGTCTCTACTGGGTGTATGAGCTATTCAAAATTATATGTTTTGACGAATTGACAAACAAGCCATCCCCTAATAATCTGATTTCAATTCGTTTTAGCACCCATCGTGTACTTTACTAACAGTACTAGGCGTGACTGTACCAATGTCCCAAATAATAGATCATCGACCAACGGCCGAATCTCTATGATATTCTGTTCATATTGCTGGTTAGCTGGGCATCTCACTAATGATCCCCTCTATTGTGGTTGGTTGCACAGGCTCCATAAGATGCAACAAGAACTATACTGAATAACGACAATTAGCCAGTATGAAAGCAGTCGTTTTAGCCGGCGGTGAGGGGACCCGACTCCGTCCACTTACTGAAGATAAACCAAAGGGAATGGTCGAAGTCGACGATAAGCCTATCCTGACCCATTGCTTCGAGCAACTCGCTGAACTCGGCGCTGACGAACTCGTCGTCGTCGTCGGCTATCTGAAAGAACGAATCATCGAGTACTACGGCGATGAATTCCAGGGGCTCCCCATCACCTACACCCACCAACAAGAACAAAAGGGGCTTGCTCATGCTCTTCTGGAAGTCGAAGAGCACATCGACGACGATTTCATGCTGATGCTTGGTGACAATATCTTCGACGCCAATCTCGCAGATGTTGTCAACCGTCAACAGGAACAACGAGCTGACGCGGCCTTCCTCGTCGAAGAAGTTCCGTGGGACAAAGCAAGCCGGTACGGTGTCTGTGATACGAATAAGTACGGTGAGATTACCGATGTCGTCGAGAAGCCGGATGACCCGCCGTCCAACCTAGTGATGACGGGCTTCTACACGTTCACACCCGAAATTTTCCACGCGTGTCACCTCGTGCAGCCGTCGAACCGTAACGAGTACGAGATTAGTGAGGCGATCGATCTGCTCATCCACAGCGGACGCACAATCGATGCGATTAGACTCGATGGCTGGCGGCTCGACATTGGCTACCCCGAAGACCGCGACGAGGCTGAAGAGCGACTGAATGGCGAAGTCGCTGAGGCTCAGTAAGCGAAGCCAGTTTTCAACCTTGGCTGGTGCGTCCGTTTCTTCATTTTTTCCCGAGTATTTGATATGACCTGCGTGGGACATACGGAGTAATGGAACTCTCTGTCATCGGGAGCGGCTATGTCGGAACGACAATCGCCGCGTGTTTCGCAGATCTCGGTCACACAGTTGTCAACGTCGATATCGACACAGAGATTGTCGACGCAATCAACCGGGGCGAGCCGCCGATTCACGAGGACGGCCTCCCCGAACTTGTTGCGGCGCATGCAAGCGAAGACAGCACGGGCCGACTACGGGCAACCACGGACTACACCGATGTCCTTGGGACGGATGTTACGTTCCTCTGTCTCCCAACACCACAGCAAGCCGATGGGGAAATCGATCTCTCGATTATGGAGGCCGGGGCAGAACAACTCGGCAAGACACTCGCACAGAAATCCGAGTGGCATACAGTTATTGTGAAAAGCACTGTCGTCCCAGGGACGACTGAGGAAGTCATCACACCCCTACTCGAAGAGGCGAGCGGGAAAGTTGAGGGCGAACAACTGGGAATCGGGATGAACCCAGAGTTCCTCCGTGAAGGGACTGCAGTTCAAGACTTCCGTAATCCCGAAAAAGTCGTTCTCGGTGCGGACAATGACCGAACACTCGAAGATATGCACGAGGTGTTTGCACCACTCATTGCTGAAACTGACCCCCACGTCGTCGAAACAAACAGCCGGACAGCGGAGATGATTAAATACGCCAACAACGGCTTCCTGGCAACCAAGGTCTCGCTGATCAACGACATCGGAAATATCTGCAAAGAGTTCGGTGTCGATGCCTATGAGGTTGCGGACGCGATTGGGCTTGATGACCGTATCGGAGAACAGTTCCTCCGAAGCGGACTTGGATGGGGTGGTAGTTGCTTCCCGAAAGACACCAACGCGATCATTCACGCGGCCAAGCAGCAGGGATACACACCCGCTGTTCTCGAAGCCGCGGTCGAGGTGAACGACAAACAGCCAGAACGATTATTGTCCTTACTTGATCAGCACGTCGATGTCACTGGGCAGAAAGTGGCTGTTCTCGGGTTAGCGTTCAAACCGGGGACGGACGACATTCGGAACTCCCGTGCAATCTCGGTGATTGAGGGTCTCAAGGACCGAGGTGCATCTATCGCCGCGTACGACCCTGTCGCGGCGACCAACATGCGCGAATACTTCCCGGATATTGAGTATGCGGACTCCGCTGTTGATGCACTTGCTAATGCCTCTGCATGTGCCGTGTGTACTGACTGGGATGAGTTTGAGGTGTTAGACGAGGAATTCGATCAGATGGAACAGCAGGTTGTTGTTGATGGAAGGCATACCGTTGTGTCAACAGAGGGACTTACCTATCAGGGCCTTACTTGGTAATTGGTGGAGAATAAGCCATCTCTGTGGAATTCGCAGAAAAACCAACTTACCAATTAGCTAATCATGGAACGTGGTAGGTTCTTAGCTTAACTGAGGCGACTCAGTCAAGGCCTGTTACTAACCGAATATCTCCACTATCATAAATTCTGTCTTCTGATTGGTTGAATTTTACCATTGATTCATTTCGCCAGACGAATAGAGAGGTTTGATTTGATTCATCAACTGCTGTTAGATTTGAATTCCCTTTTGACACCCACAAGCCAGGTTCATAAACCGCAATCTGTCCATCATAGTACTCACTAGTCCAATCACTTGCAGTAAACTGGCTAGAAGTATAATGTCCTTCAGAGAGGGTCGTTGACTCAGGATCTGAAACAAGGACGTGTGGAGGAATCGCTAACAATTGTGTAATAATGAGTGCACAAACTAATATCGATGCGAGGGTAGTCCGTCTGTTTGGGCGTGATATCATTTCCGAATTGCATAGGATAACTAAAGCAGAAACTACCAAGAACGGAACAAAGACTATCAGAAACCGAATTGGATCCAGAGGAATAATTCTACCTGTCACAAGAGATATTGAGTATAGAAGACCAATAATTCCAGCAAATACAGTCCACGAAGTTACCCACGATGGTCTCTGTCTTTTAGATAATGTACCGTAAGCTGCAATTAGTGCTAACGCACCTAACACCCCAACTGCAGACGTTGTAATCGCTCCGCGGATTGAGCTTGAACCTTCCCCAATGCGTCCTGATGCTTCTCCACCCCCTCCACCACCTTTCATGATGGATTGGATCAAGTCTACAGTAACCCACCTTGTAAGATCTGGAACAAAATATGCCAATATGAATATAAAAATACACATCCCCACAAATAGGGATATTACTGGAGGTAGTCCAACTTCATTCATTTCTATGTTTTTGAAGCGTGAGGGAACAATGTTTGAGTTAGTGACTGACCCAATAGTATACCATACGCTTATAAATAAAAGTGCAAACAGCGACACTGTGTGGTGTGTTAATGTAATCGATCCTAAGAGCAGGAGAATGAGAATGCTACGTCGTCGATTCTGAGCCATCAGCAACACAAAAGTTAGTGTGAAGAAAAGGGCAATTGCGAGTGTTTCGTCTAAAAACTTGGCCTCAAATAGTAGTAGTGACCGTGTACTGGCAAAACCCATTGCAGAAATAAATGCTGTCCGTGTATGCACTTTTCGAGATACTGCAAGATACACCATTGTTGGGGTGACACCAGAAATTAACGGTAGGTACTTCCCTACATCGAGAATCGAATGGCCAATTACTCTTTCAATTACATTCGTCAATGCATAGAAAGCTGGCCAAGATGTGGTGAGTGACATGAATTCAGAAATCCCTTGACTGTTGGAAAAAGATAGATGCGCGGGGATTGTGTACGAGTATGGGTCATACCCAAAGAACCCAATCTCGACTGGATCAATTACAATTAGCATCGTGAAGATTGGAGTGAGAAAGAGAAAAATGATATGCGTAGTTTTTTTCAGATCAGTTAGTACTGCTGTGATGATTGGGATGAAGTAGAGACTAATCAAGAGGAGGTAACCAATTCCATGTGGTACTGATGCCTTAGGGACTAATAGACCAATAGCAGCTACTGCTAATATATTAAAATATATAACTAATATCTTTCTATCTACCATTGGTATGGGGTCTTAGTTGATGATGGTCGGCGAAATCTCGATAGAAATAGACAGATGTTAACTGCGGAGGCTATTGATGTAGGACAATATGATAGTCCATATTGATTACTCTTTTTCGAAGGCTCCACCATACATCCATATTGAACATCGCCTATATTAATTCTATTCGGTAATTGTATGCTTTTAATCAACGAAATATGTGTTCACTAGATCTATACTCAAACAGATTGTTGTTTAAATTGCTGTTTTAAATTCAGGCTTGGTTCAACGACAAATATTTCACGTAGTAGGTAAATTAGCATGCATGTCGCTTGTCAGTGCAATAATACCGACATATAACCAAAGTGAAGAACTAGAAAGAGCTGTGAAAAGTGTCCTTGAACAGACGTACCCAGATATCGAGACTATCATAGTCGACGACGCATCAAATGACGAGACTCAAAAAATCATTGAAAAGTATACGGATAAATACGAACAGATAACGTCTCGTACTCATATTCGAAATAGAGGCGGAGCTGCGGCAAGGAATACGGGAATAGACGCTGCAAGCGGCGATCTAATTGCATTTCTTGATTCTGACGACACATGGAATAAAGAAAAAATCAGTAAGCAAGTGAAAAAGATTCAAAGCACTACTTCTGACTGCGTATATTGTGGAATAGACTATCAGCAATCGGGGAGAGCAAAACGAATTAGAACATTTATCCGGAGAGCGTTCAAACTGCGCCAAGATCGAGGCGTTAGAGAGGGCGGAGAAGACTTGATTCCAGAGATACTCTCAATGCAGTTTGATTTAGGTGGTACGTCAACACTGTTACTGACTGCAGACGTTGTGAGCAGGGTCAATGGTTTTGACGAACGGTTCGATCGGCACCAAGATTGGGAGTTCATGCTCCGAGTCTTGAAAAACCATGAAATTTCATACGTCGATGAAAAGTTAGTGAATAAGTTTGAGACTGGCAGGCCTTCGGCAGATAAAATATACGGTGCAAAAAAGCTATATTTCAATAAATTCTCGGAAGAGATAAGGTCTGCAGAGCAATCTGGTTATGAAGTGATTCGAAACCACCGCCTCCACTTAGCTCAATCATATTTGATACAGGGTGAATTTAGCGAAGCAATCGAATGGCTGATAAAATTAAACCTAGATCTTAGTGATTTTCCGATACTGGTTTGGTACACGCTTATCGGACTTGGGAGGTTGAGGAACGGAAAAGATACACATCTTGAATAGACGGTACGTACGGTGAGTGTAAAGAAGTCAGACCGGTATCCGCTGCGACGAGGTTAGTGTCGATGTTTTAAATCAATTAATAGGCTCGCCCACCCATCGAGTTCACTAGTTTTATCGTTTTTTCGTCTACTGGATTTCGTTGTCGAATTAATTTGGGGAGATCACTGATTAGCTCGAACACTGAGCTCATCAATAATTGGATGTCAAATTGGGACCGATAAAGGAGTTGGCCAGTCCAGACGAACAATGAGAGTAAGATAAGTCTAGCAGGTAAGTTCCGTATCGCTAGTGCAATTCTATTTGTGAAATTTTCTTGTAGGACTTTTTTGTCAGTAAATCGTCCCTTTGGATCCTCAAAATGGGTGACTACATGGTTAGGATAATATCGAATATCATATCCGAAATCAATTGATCTCAAACACAAATCTAACTCTTCAGAACCATAATCAAATAGTTCTGGGTAATACCCTACATTTTCAAATAACTCTTTGCGAATAATGTTTCCACAACCCGTGAATAATGTCGTATTGGATGGGATTTCCGGGTGATCATCGGGAGGCCTCATTTGGGCACGGAAAAATGGTACTCTCTTTTCTAACTCACTCACTGGTAGTGGGAATTCAGTTTCGAAAGTTTTCGCATTTACCACATGTAGAGCTGCAATACCTAAGTCATCATCCTGTTCAAAATCATCTACAATGTCTGCAATTAGATGGGGGTCAGATAATATTGCATCATCATCAAGCGTTACTACATAAGCGCCATCTGCCAATTGATAACCAAGATTTCGAGCATTTATGACACCCATTCGGACAGGCTTGTGGATGTATCTGATATTCTCTTCATCGAATTTCCCACCTTTCTCGAATTTTTCTTCTGGGCCTGAGGTACTATTCGAAATGACTATTATCTCAAAATTTTCATATCTTTGTTTTAATATACTCTTGATTGCCCTCTCAAGTTCGGAACTTCGGTTATATGTTGCAACAACATACGAAACTAATGGATTCGAATCGCTCATTTTAGAGCCAATCTACATACATGTAGGAATTCCCAAGTATAAGTAGTTGTGGGGGACCTGAGACGCAATTAGTTGGTGAGTGCTCTGTTGAAATCCTCTCGCCATCTGGCGATTTGCTGAGACGCTAGTTTCCAACTGTATCTGGTGAACCCCGGGAGAAGAATCCTTCTCCTCAATGTCATTGATAGAGGAATTCAACAGAGCCTTGGTGAGTAATAGTGTGCTTCATATCTCAAATAGAATTCAACAACTAGTATCACAAATTCATTTTGAAATATCAATGAATATATCTTCAAGATTCTCAACAGTGTTTTTTATGTTGAAGTCAGAGACAATCGTCTCACGAGCACGTGCCCCAATTGTACTAGTATCTGACTCAATAGCTGATCGAATTATTTCAATGAATCTGGGTGACACCATTTTTCCACAACGCGTGTCTGCTACAAATCCATTTGAACTGTGATTAATTAGTTCTGTCGTGCTGTTAACTCGACCGAGAATTGGGACCGTTTCCATTGCCATTGCCTCCATAGCAGCAACCGGAATTCCGTCCCGGTCCCCATTAGAGGCGACAACAGATGGCAATAAAAAGAATTCTGCAGCATCTAACTCGCTTATTAGTTCATCGTCTGTCACATGGTCCAACAGCGTCACGTGATCAGATATCCCAAATGATTCGATTGCTGACCGGATCTCCTCCTCATTCGGCCCTCCTCCAATGATATGCCACTCAATATCTGGATAGTCTGAGACAAGCTCAGAGATTGCTGCAACCCCGTACGCCAGTCCTTTCTTTTCAACAAATCTGGAGACAGTCACGAAGCGGTTCGTGACTGTTTCATTTGTTGGTGTGAATTTTTCAGAGCGAATACCACAATGAACAACCTGAACGTGTGTGTGTGTGCGGTTTTGCAGATAACGACGATGGGCATCAGAGATCGTGAGAACCCGGTCAAGAGAGGACATACGTTCCGAAAGTGAGTCGTTCATATCATCTCGCCATATGTCATATGCATGGGCTGTTGTCGTTGTTGGAATATTCAGCGCCGAACCTGCGAATTGCGCCCCTAGTGACTGAGATGCTAAAAAGTGCGCATGGATAATTTCAGGACACCACTCTAGCGCATCAATAAATGATCGGATTTCTGCGCCTCTAATTAAACCTTTTGCCAATTCACGTGGTTCTGAGGCCAATCCTTGTGCTGTTTCTAAAGTTGGGATAAGGTGCTTTCCGAGTGAGCTTGCACGAAAAAGGTCTTTTGGATGTAACTCAGAGGCCGTTGAATATCCCGCTGTGATCTGCTTCTGACTAAATTCTGTGTGTTGTATCTCTGAATCACCTTTATTAATCGAAAAGACTGCAACGTTATGCCCTCTGTCGGACAATTCCACAACCTCATTCAGTATGAAGCTCTCAGAGAGCTTGGGCCACGTGTTGACCACATATAGAATGTTCATACATCGACATTACCTTTCGAATAAATAAAGCTTCCACCAAATGCAATCTGCACGAAGAGAGTTACAAGTTCAGTATGCCCGGTCTCTACCTGTGACGCTATTGATGGTGGTATTTTTGCTCTTTCTGGCGGATTAATTCCATTTATCAAACAGTTCCTCGGAACGTCGAGACCAACGATGAAAATTCGTACCTCGATATATTTTCGATCCCGAGCATCACGCCGATGTAGATTACAACGCCGATAATTACGAGCGCACCGAGTTGGAGAACCCCGGTACCAGTGATAACCATCCGATCAAGCCCAATTACAGCAAGGCCCATTATGACACTACCTGTGAACGGGCACATGAGCAAAAACAACAGCCGCGACAGTGACGCTTCGGTCACGTCTATAACCATATAGATGACGAGTGGCTGAACGAGAACCGCGTTTACGACAACTGCCCCCGCGACACCGAGCAGTCCGAACTCCGTGGCTGCGGGATAAATCACAACCACGAGAATCGCGACCTTGAGCGCCTGGATCTTGGTGCCAATCTCGGGCCGGCCAACGGCTTTGAAAAGCGCTCCCGTCGATGCACCGAAAGACCGAATTGCCCCCCAAAACGCGAGCGCTTGCATCACTGGAATCGCTGCTTCCCACTGCTCACCGAGCACAGCTAGGACGAATTGCGGAGCAATAGCGATGACTCCGGCCGCCATCGGGAACCCGGCGATGGTCGTCAGATGGAGAACTCGAAAGTACCCCTCGCGAAGTTGAGCGGTGTCGTTTTGGACCTTTGAGAACGCTGGGAATGCAACACGAGAGATCACTTGGGTGACCTCAGTTGCGGGAGCATTCGAGAAGCGATACGCAAGTTGGTAGAGTCCAAGTGCGGACGCGCTAAAGAACCATCCGATAAAGACATCGTCTCCTTGTCCGTATAGGAATACGAGTATCCCCGAGGCAAACATCCACTTTCCAAACTCAAACATCTCGCCGGCATACTCTCTGTTAAATTCAATCCCCGGACGATAGTCGTGGATAGCATATGACAGAATCACCATGACAACTCGTCCGGCGAGCAATCCGGCGAGAAGTGCCCAAACACTCTGATACACAAGAGCGGTTGCGACGGCAACGAGAATGTCAATTGTGCGCCCGCCGACTTTGTAGATGAACTCTTTGTGAAAATGGAGGTCCTTCTGGAAATAGACAATGGCTGGGTTTTGAATGCCGAGCAGCAGGGGTGAGAAGCCGATTACTTGGATGATTCCAGCTGCTTCTGGTTCTCCGAATGCTTGGGCGAGTAGTGGTCCAGATGCAATCGTGATCGTGGCGATAACTGCACCGCGAGCAATTTTCATGAGCCACAGCGTGTTGAGATATTCGTCGATATTATCAGACTCATGCTGGACGAGGGCCGAATCGAATCCCAAATTCGAAAACTGCTGAAGAGCTCCGAGAACTAGCAGTGCAACTCCGAGAAGGCCGAATGCCTCCGGTGAGAGGATTCGAGCTAGAATGATTACGTTGAGGAGTTGGAGGGTACGATCGGCGACGTTGATTCCGGCAGCCCATATACCGCTCTGGATGGCCATCTGCTTAGTCGATCCACCAGCCGTTAGACGACGGTATAGCGCTCGGAGATATTCACGCATCCAGACTAAAAACTCCATTTAAGATGCAATAAATGACTGTGATCACGTATAGCCGAGATCGGCCAGCTTTTTTGTAACGGCTTCTGATGGCGAGTCTCGCCGAGGTTTTGATCGGACCTCGTAGTCTTTCTCGATAGACTCTTTCCCTGTCTCATCGTCATCAATGACGAACCACGGCACTTGTCGGATGAGTAGTGAATCTTCCTCGTGGAGATACCTTCCGCGTTCGCCAAGATGCTCTCCGTGGTCACCTGTGATCACAACCGGGCAATCGACACGGCGAACGAGCCGGACAACTTCTTCAAGCACCTGTTCGAGATTGTCCCGGTACGCCTGCCGAAGTTTCGCCTCGGAAATCTCTTCCTGTTGGATGCGTCTGTAAATTCGTTGTGTGGGGCGGTCGATATCGTTTTTGAGTAGGGACCGCATCTCGTCGGGGTTTTCGTCCCAAGGGAGTATCTCTGTCGCTCCAATGTAGGGCGCATGTGGCTGCGAATAGTGAGCAACCACACGTGTCGCATCCGGCTCAGATACATGGGCAAGGGCGGCATCAGTAACTCGTTCAGGGGGAACGGTTCCGCATGCGGCGTTCCAGTCGGTCTCCCACAACGGGATGAGCCGACGAATATGCTCTGTCGGCCGATAATCCATCTCACGTAAGTCGAAATAGAAATCCGAGACTACTGGCATCGATGACAGGTACGTAAGGTCATCGTCACGCGTCCATGTCCGCTGTGTATATTCGGCAGTCCACCGGCCAGAGGCCCATACATTCTGAATTTTCCCTTCCAAGTGGGATCCAATGTGGTCGTGGAAGATGTCGAATCGACACGCGTCAAGAATGACTAACAAGAAATCGTCATTTTCTACGAACTCGTGGATAAGCGGCCTCTGCTGAGGAATGCCCTGGAACCGCCGATATGCCTCAAACACCCCACGGGTAGTGTGGTACTTGAGACGGTGAGTCACATAGGAGAGGGCACCTATTGATGTGTCAATAACATTGTTGCCAGCATTAGTCATCAATCTATTCTCTAATCCTTATTTTGAAAACACTTTCCCATGGGCAGTTATTGCCATTTGTTCATCAAAATAACTATTAGTTGAGAGAACATACACTACCATTGTGGATCAAAATAGCCCAAACAAACTAACATTCTCAAATTTAAGTATGTAACTAATTTTAGTTGTTTACCTGCTCGTAGATATGAGTACACAATTATAGTTCATCAGTCAGGTTAGCAGTCTCCGCCTGAGTTCTGCATTCCATCGGAAGCTGTGTAAGAGGTCTATTTTAAATAACCGTCTTCAATACGAGAGTGTTTTGCAACAATATGTATTAGCAAAGAGGGAATTGCTGATTAGTCTGGTGATGGTTAGTCATCTGCTTCGAGTCAAGATGTGAGTCAAAAGAGTGAAATCTTGATTATATATCGATTATAGCTATCATGGTGGGTATCTGATAAGCGATATCCCAAGCGCTCGATTGAGAACCGCAAAAGAAACGCGTTTTCAGTATTTGATGGGAACGCCACGAGAGAAGAGTTGTCGGGTTATTCCCCAACCGACCCCAACAGGAACGACCCAAAGACCATCTGCAGACCGACCACGACGGCCACGGTCGCCACGACGTCGGCAACCGCAATCGGAAGCGCACTAAAGCCACTGGTCACCCAGTTGAACGCCAGCAGACCGCCGTAGGCCAACCCACAGAGCAACACGACAGAGCCAATCGTCGCCCCTCGTTCAAGCGAAATCCGTTCGGTGAACCAGGTCGTAAACGGATCCGAAGCCCCGCGAACCGGGTCCGAAGACACCGTCGAGAAGGCTCCGAACAGCATCAACTGGAACCCGGCGAGGGTCAACAACCCACCACCAATCCCGGTGTGAATCCCGAACTGCGCACTCCCAATCTCGATGCCACTCCACGCCAGCACCAGCGCCAGCACACCAATCACGGACAGCCCGAACCCGGGAGCCGAAAACAGGTACCCCGGCGCGTTCACAAGCATAAACCGAACGTGTCGCCACCCGTCGGGGAAACTCTCTAAGTTCGCCTCGCCCTCGCGGGGATGATACGTGATGGGCTTCTCGGCGATTTCGAGGTCCTTCGCGCCGGCTTCCATAATCATCTCGCTGGCGAACTCCATGCCCGTCGACGAGCAGTCCATGGTCTCCCAGGCGTCGCGAGTAAAGACGCGCATTCCCGAATGCGCGTCACTCACGCCAGCGCCGTAGAAGACGTTCAAGAACTTCGTCAACAGCGGGTTGCCGACGTGTTCGTGCAGCGGCGGCATCGAGCCGGGGAGAATCTCGCCTTCCAGCCGCGACCCCATGGCCATGTCGGCCTCGCCGGAGCGAACGAGGTTCAGAAGCTTGGGGAGCTCTTTGAAGTCGTAGGTGCAGTCGGCGTCGCCCATGGCGATGTAGTCACCGCGGACGGCATCGAACGCGTACAAATACGCGTAGCCGTAGCCCTTGCCGTCGGGTTCGATGACGACCGCGCCATTCTCTTCGGCGATCTCGGGCGTGCGGTCGGTCGAACTGTCGGCGACGACGACCTCGCCGTAAATCTGCAGGTCTTCGAGGGCGGCTTTGACCCACTCGATACACTGGGCGATGCCACCTTCTTCGTTGAGGGTGGGCATCACGACCGAGAGCGTGGGCGTGACCTCGCTGTCCGCGGACAGGAGTAGCTCGTCACCGCTCAGGCGGATGTCCGAGGCAGACTGCCCGTTCGTCGCTCCCTCCTGTGGAGCGTCTACGGGGGATTCTGGTTGGGATCTCGTACTCATTTACTGGATTCCTCCGTGTCACTATTGGGTGTGCCTGCGAGAGACGGCAAGCGTACACACTCCGAGTTGACGCGTACTATCAGATAGACGAAAGCACACCTATAAAGAATTTGGCCTCTCTCTGTCTGAGGGTGTGTTAGGAATTACAGGCTCTCTAGAGTGTTCTGATGGGCTACTTGTGTGGTCGTACTTCACGGGAGGACGGACGCCATTCGAAGAGATATAACGACCATATCGGTGTTAGAACAACGCTGTGAACTGTCTCAGGTTCTAACGGGCGTAATCGCTTCGACGAAGAAAGGGTGACGGCGTGGTTACTGCGGTGCGGTCTGGGAGTGCAGGGTGGCGGAGTTCGACCCGGATTCGGAGGTCCAGACGACGCGGATGGACTCGCCTTCCCAGACGGCGTCCGCCGTATCATTCTTCACGACCGTCGCGGAACTACCGGCTCCGACGGTCGCCGGGAAGTCATCGCTGAACAAGTAATCATCGGTCGCGTCGGCGGCGACCCCGGTTCCGTCGACGGTCACGGTGAGGCGGTCCGCCGAGATGCTGGTTCCGGATTCGTGCGTGATGACGAGCTGGGCGTCGGTGTCGGTATCGGACACGTCGTTGTCAAAGTCGAAGCTGAAACTCGCCTGTGGGGACGTGTCACCGACTTGGTCGCCGAGGCCGAGGACGAAGGTGCCGATGACGGCCGCGAGGATGACGGTAATTGCGACCATCAGAATCACACCGATGACCGGTGAGACGGCGGATTCGTCTTTGAAGAGGGTTGTGAGTTGCATTTGAATATCCTGTGCCCGGACAGGGGGTGATCGGCGAGCGATGACGGTCGAACCGCGAAATCGGGTGCGACGCATGTCGACTGCGTGCGACCTGCCTGTGGGGCGTAGCTAGTCGTTCGGCGGGAGTGCTATTAAAGACAGATTGAGCGACTATCACAGCGGGTAGACAGTCTCTATCAGAGGTCTGTCTGGGGCAATCACGGAGCCGGAACCGAGACTCTTCGTGATTCGCCACCGCACTCTCGCGTCGAGAGAGCAAAGCCGAACGACACGCGCTGACTGCCGTGGCGTTCGTGGCGGCGTCGGCTCTCCGTGACGGCGCTCCGGTTGCTGTGAGCGCACTCACTCGGACGCTAATACTCAGAGTACAAGATATTCTGTACAGATAGTAAAATTGAGCTTGGTAGAATCACGGCCTCATATCAACACCTAGTATTCTGCAATATCATGCGAAAAACTGGAATACGTACGCTAAGTGGCGCAATAACTCGACTAACATACACTATTGGAACAAAATTATCAACTTAGATGACTACGATTCATGTACGGAAATAATATATATTCAGCATATATTCTGGTACTGATACTTTTATTCGAACTACCAACGCGACTATTTCCACACCGGAGACGAAAAAACGGTAAGGTCACCGACCCGTGTCCAAGGGAGTCCCTTGGTATACAGACTTAATGTGGCTGCGGTGAGAAAGATGTCAGTCGTCGTCCGATTCCGCTCGTTCGGTCACCTCGTCCCACGCACAGAGTTGGAGCGCATTCCGGAGGTGGAAGTTCTTCTCGTCGGGGTCCTCGGTTTCGAGCGCCTTGTGCAGGTGGACCTTGGTCTGTTCGACGAACGTTGACTGCTCACTCATCGCTGTGGCGTCCCCACTCATCGGTCGTTCCCCGTCCGGGTACGTTCCGAGTACCGCGACGTATGATATCGTACAACCCAACCATCATGTCTAATAGCTAATCTAATCTAAAAAGTGTTTCTAGACCGTCTACCTCTTATGTGGTGTCTTCTCGGTGCGCTCTGATTCGAACCGAGGCGCTGATATTTCTTCTACACGAAAACGCGAAGATCTGACATCCAGTCGGCTTGAGGCAGTCGAAATGAGACTCGGTCCAAGGTGTCCGAATGAAACGGTCCGTGGTACTAGTCGCGAGCGAACCCGACTTGGTAGTAGTCGGGCGTCTCGGGGCAGTCTTTTTCCTTTCGGGTCCAGCGGTAGGTGCTGTCCGTGTCGATGCTGTTGTCCCGCGTATAGATCCGAAGCAGTTCCCCTTCGAGCGGGCCGCTCTCGTATTTGAAGTTCCACCACGGGAACGGAAGCGCGCCGCCTTTGCCCGGGGGGAACCGTCCGCCTTGACCCTCACACCGGAACGGAAGCGAATCGTCGCGACAGGAACCGTCAGGCGTCTGGTTGTCGCACGACTCAACTTCGAGGATGACGAACGACTCGTCCGGGTAGTACTCGTCTTCCTTGACGATCGCTTGGCCGCCTTTGCCGTTCGCGGCCGCCGTCCCCGTCGCGAGCAAGAGCGCCCCCGTTCCGGCCGACGCTTGCAGCACTCGTCGACGTGTGACCCCGTCGCGAGAGCCAGACTGTGCCCGATCGGCCGCCGGTTCGTCCGGCGAATTTGACAGTGGCATCATGCAGTCCACTCGGACAGTTCTAATCAAGATTCCGTCAGACAACTGTTCGTCGACTGTCGTGTCGCCACGACGCTAAATTTATAATAATTGTTGATGTAGTATCCATGTGGGGGGATAACAGATGTACAACCAACATGGGGGCGTGCCTGACGATGACCAACCGACACAGCAAGTGGTCCAGCCCGCACAGATTGACGCGACTGAGCGGTACGTCTGTAGTCTGATCGGCCTCGGCGCGGTGGCGGCGGTACTGTTTCTGTTTTATCCGCTCTTGCTCGCGGTCACGCGGCCGCTCCACCTGTTGTCGATTACCGCCCTCGTCTTCGTCCTCGCAACGGTCTGGCTGGTCGTCTGGTTGGGGTCGGAACTGGTCTGGGAGTGGCAAACTGGTCGACTCTTTCCTTGAGCTATCTTTCTAGCACAATTCGTCGCTGATGGCGGGACAGTCCCATTGTGTCAGATGACTATTAACTCCTGTTCCTGCTCGCTGACTCCCCCTGTCCACCGTATTAGGCCGGCCTAAAAATCGACGCATTTTTATCTATTTAGGCGAGCCTAAAATTCGCATGACATCGAAATTCGACCCGAAGAACGGTGTATTAGTTGGATTAGTAACGGTTGTTTGTTTACTCACGGTTGGAAGTGCAGTGGGGGGTGCGGCGGCGTCGCCCGCACATACCGCAGTAACCGGGGTGAGCGTGTCCGACGACGAACCGGAAACCGGCGACCGTATTATAATAACTCCGACAATTAGTCATTCCAGTTCGGGAAGCGGCAGTTTCGAAATCACGGAGGTGACGGTGGAGGACCGTTCTGGAACGAAACACAGCGAGGCGAACCAGATCGGCGTTCTCGGTGCCGGCGATACCGCCGAAGTGCCGATTAGTGCGCGCTTCGCCACCGCCGGTGATAAGCGACTGACGGTTCACGTCCGCGGTCGGTATTACGACTCCGATGGCGCGACGTCGGAAATCGTCCACCTCAAGCATCCGGTGTTCGTCACGGTCTCGGAACCGAGCACGTCGACGACAGTTCCGCCGCGGGTCCAAATCGAGACCCGCCAAGCGGTCGCCGAGACTGAGACCACCGTGGCGGTCACGGTGTCGAACGGCGACGACGAGGCGCTGACGGACCTGTCGCTCCGACTCGACTCGGTTACCGGCGGGATGCAGGCTCAGACCGCGCTCACGCCGGTCCTCGCCGCGGAGAACTCGACGACCTACGAGTTCACGGTCGAACCGTCGGAGGCGGGCGAAACCGCGCTCAAGGCGACGCTCCGTTACAACGACGGCGAAACCGTCGACGCGTTCGACACCATGCAGGTCGAGCCGCTCCGGGACGACGTGTCGGTCTACGCGACCGCCTTCGAGGAAAACGACTCGGTCGCCGTTCGGTATCGAGTCACCAACCACGGGAACGCACCCATCGACAACGTCGTGATTTCGGGTGCGTCGAACCGGTCGGCACTGCCGACGACCTCGCTTCGGTCGGTCGCCGCCGCGACCTCGGAGACGGTCGTCGTCGAGGTCAACGAGCGCCCGTCGGACACCGCAACGGTCTCCGCGACGTACGACGTCGGCGAGACGACCGGCCGGGCGACGCAGTCGGTCCAGTTCGATTCGTCGACAACCGCCTCGGGCGCGAACGCACTCACCGTGAACCTCGGTAGTACGGACCCCTCGAACTCATCGACGTTCCTGCTCAGTGGCTTCTTCGGTGGTCTCGTGGTGACTGCGCTGTTGTTCACCGGCCGCCGGTGGGTCAGAGACGACTAAACGCCCGCCGTCTCCCGTCCGCTGCTCCCCGCCGTATCGCCGCTTCGACGTAGACGGCTCTCACCCAGCCAGGTCTGCCCGCATCGTCTCCTCCGTATCTGACGCGTGGCGATGCACGCATTCCCCTGTCGTCTCGACTTGTTCAGAAAGAGCGTGCTGCGTACAGAGAGTGTATGCAGCAGACAGCACCCGCCGAAATTGATTTAGTAAGACGAACGTAATACTTGCGTATGTCTGAAGCAACCACGGGTTCAAATGGTGATGACGAGATTGTCACGGTGAATTTCAAAGTCACGCAGTCGTTTCTCGATGAAATAGACAGCACATGGCAGGGACGTGGGTTCAACAGCCGAAGCGAATTCATCCGTTACACCCTCCGAGACGCGATCGAATTCCCGACGTTCGACCGCGATGAACTCATTGCTCTCCTCCAGGCAGAGGAGGACATCCGTGCAGGACGGACGATGAATGCCGACGAAGCCCGCGAGCAGTTCGGAACGGACAGTGATGAGTGAGGGCGACTGGACATGGGAACTCACATCGACAGCACAGGACGACCTTTCATCTCTTTCTCCATCTGAGCAAGAGCGGATACTGAACAAGCTTGACGAGATTGTCGACTCGCCGTGGCGAGATCCACCGGACTATGGTGAACCACTCCAGAACAGTCTGCACAAGAAGGTACGCATCGGTGAGTTCCGCTTAGCCGTGACCTTCCGTCAATCCGAACAGCGGATGGTTGTCGCTCGAATCAAGCGTCGTGGTGGAGCGTACACTGCCGACGACGATTGAGGCTCTTTGCTGGACGAAATCTCTGACCGACTCGTGCTTTGAGCTCAACACGGCCACAGAGACCTCCCCGAACGCTGTCAGAAAAGTCGTGCAAGACTTAGAGGGTGTATCTGTCACCGTTCGGAACGAATATTAGAGGATAGACGGGGATTTATCAAGCACCCACCTCTGGGGCGACCTACTCGTTGCCGACGTTGTTGAGAGCGCTGTTCAACTCGTAAAGTTCCCGGACGACGCTACTGTCGGCAACCCGATACCGGCGGGGAGACGTGTTCGCGACCTCCTTGATGAGTTCGACTTCGAGCAGGAGGTCCGTGTAGTTACCGACGGTCTGGCGCGTGACGCCAGCGTGCTCCGCGAATTCGGTTTTGTTGAATTCGCGGTTCGGCGGCAGGTCGAGCAACGCGTCTACCAGGATCGGGATAGCGTCGTGCTGCGTCAAGTAGAGCCATCCACTCGGATGCTCCTTTCGGAGTTCCTTTTTTTGGGCGCGGTCGCCGTCCACGTGCTCTATGCTCATACAAGAGTTCAGGCCGGTCGTGTGTATAAGTGTTTCCACTAGTGTTAACGGCCATTAACAGTCTTTATGTAGAAGTGAGTTCACGCATCGGGTATGGAGAAGCCGTCGGTGAAATGTGCCCTCTTGGCGACGATGATAGCGAAACACAAGTGGGGCACACCGATCACGGAGGAAGCGCTCCTCAATCTCTCGGCAATCGATGGCGACTATCCGACTGCACGAGAGGTCTACACCGACCTCCGGAGTGAGCGCTACATCACGTATCGTGGGAAACGCGGCATCGAACTCAACAAGAGTAACTTCGAGAACCTCGCCGATGTCCTCTACTACGAGTGTGGCTGGGAAGCCTGGGAGATCGCCAGTCGGCTCAAACACTACGAGGGCATCGAAAACCACGACTGGGGGTAATTCGTCGCCGAGGTCATTATCATGTCGTGTCGGGCTATGAAAAACGAGTAGCCAGAGCTATTCGAGTAGTAGAAATCGTGGCTCTGTTGAAATCCTTCAGTGTTGACATTGGAGAGAGTGCTCCTTCTGGCTAGTTTCCGTGGATCACAGTGAAAACTAGTCTCTCAACAAATCGCAAGACGGCAAGAGGGTTTCAACAGAGCCGAAATCGTCGCATTCTCCAACGTCACTAGTCGTTCATCTGTTAGAATCCTCGTGACCGAGACAGAGGGTGTATGCAGCACGGCATCTACATCCATTCAGAGAAAATTTTGAGGTATGAGTCTACAAACTCGATTCTACCAACAAACCTACAATCAAAACTGAAGTAGTGAGAATGTGCTACCGAATACCTCCGTTAAGCTGGCTCTCCTTGGAATTGCTATCTTAGTGGCAGGCGTCGGTGCTGTGGTTTGGGCAAGATATATTCTATCTTGGATACGCGAATCGAGGAACTGAAACCTCCTACACTTGGTGCGAAGATGCTGGCTATGATGACCGACTTGCGCGCTGTATTCAGCGCGGCCTCGGAAAACTATCAGTAGCTGAGGACTTCAACAGAGCCTCATATCCCGCTACCCAGGTTCGCCATCACGCTGAGACGCTCGTCAGACGTAGATTCGGTCGGCGAGGAACTGTTGGACCTCGTCGTACAGAGCCTCGCTGTCGACCGAGTCGGTCGTCGCTTGCCGAAACAGGATCCCAGCGACGAACGTGATGATGTGTTCGCTCGTTCGCTCTGGGTCCACCGGCTTGAACTCCCCCTGTTCGATTCCCGCTTCGATGGTCTCTGTGAGCCGTCGTTTGACCCTGTTTTCCGACTCGGTGAAAATCGAGCGATAATCCGGGTTCGAAATCGACTGCGTTCGCAGTTCGACGAACGCCTTCGCGAGCTGTGTCAGTTCGGTCTCCGGCTGGCAACTCAGCGACGGCGCTGCGACGAACAGCGTCAGAAACCGTTCGAGCTCTTCGCGGGGCGTCGTGTCCTCCTGTTCGAATATCTTCGCGAGGAACCGTCGATGCACGGCGTCTAAGAGTTCCGCCAGTAACGACTCCTTGTTGTCGTAGTAATGGTAGATGACCGATTTGCTAATGCCGACTCGGTCGGCGATTCGTGAGATGGAAATCCCGTTGTAACCGGACTCAAGTAAGACCTGGTGCGTCGCTTCGAGGATGGCCTGTTGTGTCTGATGGCGATCTGTGTCTGCTGAATCCGAGAAGTAGGTCATGAATTCTGGAGTCGTCCGCGCGAGGGGTCTAGCGTAGATAGTGTCGAACCGTACTTAACGGTGTCTTTGGCCGGGATCGACAGACGCGTCGACCGCGTACCCGTCGGTTGTATCGCCCCGCGATGTCTCGTCTCGTCTCGTCTCGTCTCGTCTCCTCGGCGTTCCCGATGCACTCGCCTGCCGAACGACGGCGAGCGACCTCAGTCGTCGTTCGTGTCGTCACCGTCCGCGACGGCTTGGAGCGCAGTCAGCCGCTCGGGCGGGGCGACCCCGCCGAGGACGACCAACACGCTGAGCGCGTCCGCATCCGGCCGCGGATCGTCGCCGTTTCGAACCTCCAAACTCCCGGTCTGGTCTTCGAGCCAGCCCTGGTTCTGGCTGATCGCATCGCGATTGAGCCACGCCGGCCGCCCGGTAATCACGAGCAGGCCTCTCGATGCCGTCCCGATATCGCAGGGGAGCGTCAACTGTCCGCGGACGGCCTCTCGGGTCTGTGTCGTGATCCGGTTCAGCGAGTCAATCTGGTCGACGGATTCGGTGTCGTCGCCGATGAGACGCTTGAGACGCCCGCGAACGCTCGTATCGCGCGGCGGGAGCGGGCGTTCGGAATAACCGAGCGTCGCCAGCCCACCGCCGCGGAGCGTGTTCATGATCTCGGAGGCATCGACGACGCTTTCGCCGACGTCGTCGGCGGTCGTAACCTCGCCCGCTGCGAACAGCGTGCCGAGGCGGCGCGCGAGTTCCGCGTTGAGCGTGTCGTACGTCTCGTCGGACACCGGCTCTTCTTTGACTCGCGAGGCGGTGTCGAACCCGAAGACGTGGTCCGTGGTCGATACGAGTCGGCGGAGCGACCGCAGCGTGTTCGAAGCGCGCTGTGGGTCAGTCGTCGACGTCGAGAAGACGCCGACACCGTAGACCGGCTGGTCGTACATCTCGGAGAGCCGCTCGGCGATGACCGCGGCAGTTGGGCCACCCGTCCCGCCGCCGAGACCGGCGCAGACGACGAAGGCGTCGCTCGCTGCGATCGGTGCATCGTCGGTCGGTTCGAGGAGCTGCCGGTGTTCCTTCTTGGCGGCTTCGGTACCACCGGCGGCGTCACCCTCGAAGCCTTCCCCGTTGGTTTCGGCCGTGCCGAACAGCACGCGCGCGTCTTCGGGGACCAGCTCTAAGGCGTCGAGGTCCGCGGCGGTCGTGTCACACGCCGCCGCGCCGACGATGAAATCCGCCTTCAGCTGGCGCTCGTACTGCAGCAGTTGTTCGACGACTCTCCCCCCAGCCTTCCCTGCTCCGAAGCAGAACACGTTCATAGATAGTCTGGTCTGTTACTCACCAGGCGAAAAAAATCCCGGTCTCCCGCGGTTGTGCCCGACGCCTCGTTTCGAGGCCCCGGCGTGCCGGCGGTCTGCCGGCCGCGTGTGGCGTCCGTTCCGTCTCGATACGGCGACGCCGCCGACGGCTTTCAGCGCGTGAACGTCGTCGGGGTCACACCGCACCGCCCGCGCCGTCCGGGCCGCCCGCCGGCTCGGTCGTCTCTGCGTTTTCGCCGTGGACGAGGCGCGCCCAGACGACGAGCGCCGGCGGTAAGACGACAAGCGAGGCCACGTACGAGTACAGAATCGAGACCCCGGTCAGGAGCCCGAACTGGCCGAGAATCGGCGTGATCGCGATGACGAGCACGCCGATTCCGGTCACCGTCGTCAGCATGCTGCCGGTGAGCGCGCCACCGGTCCCGCGCACCGAATCGGTCAGCGCGACGAAGACGTCCGTGCCCTCGTCGTACTCCTCGGCGAACCGGTGGACGAGGTGCGCCGAGTAGTCGATACCGAGGCCGATCCCGATCGACAGGATCGTTCCGGTCATCACGTTGAACGGGATATCGAGATACCGCATCGTCGCGGCGATCCCGGCGACGGTCACCATGATCGGGACCAGATTCACAATCCCGAGCGAGGGCTGGCCTTCCAGCAGGGCGTAGATGATGATGAGGAAGACCGCGGAGCCGCCGAGCGCGAGCACGAGGCTGATGAACGCCGACTGCGCGATGACGTCCGAGACGGCCTTCAGAATCACGACGTTGCCGGTCGCGGTCGCTTCCGTGCGGTAGCGGTCGGCGACCGCGCGCGTGTCTTCGGTCACGTCGGCTTGGCTGGCGTCGGATTCGACCGCGTACTCGACGCGTGCGGAGGTGTAATCGTCGGTGATGTAGTTGAGCGCCTGTCCGCGCGCGGGCGACGCGAGGAGCGCGTCGTAGATCTGTTTGAGGTTGTCGTCGGGAATCCCGTTCGCGTCGCGGTCGTTCCGGGCGACGAGCGCCGCGAACTCGGGGTCCCGCTCCGCGTAGCTCTGGATGACGGTGATGATGCTCGTCTCCCGCGCGTGGCCGTCGTCGACGACGAAGCTGTCGGGGGGGCTGTTCCCGGCCCGCCACATGGACTCTAAGGTACCACCGTCCGTGAGCGAGCCCTCCACATAAACCGTCGTGACGTCTTCCTCACCGGTCTGGAAGTTGTCTTCGAGGAAGTTCGTGGTCTCCGTCACCGTGTAGTCACGCGGTTGCAGCTGTTGGGGGAACAGTTCGAGGTACTCCGGGTTGTCCTCCGGCGGGAGGAACGAATCCTGCGTGAAGCGACTATCGACGCCCGAACCGTAGTACCCCATCCACGCGGTACTCACGAGCAACGCGACGAGGAACGCCTTTGGGGCGATGCGGGCGATGTGAATCCCGACGGGGAGGATTTTCCCGAGGAACGAGTCCTCTGCCCCGAGCGGCTCGGACCCGAACTCGGGGAACCCGACCCGCTCTCGGAGGCGGTCCATGTACACCTTGGCCGCCGGCAGGAAGATGCCGAAGATCAGGAAGGTGAACACGATTCCGACGGCCGCGACGATACCGAAGTCCCGAATCGGCCCGAGGTCGCTCGATGCGTTGGCCGCGAAGCCGATCACGGTCGTCCCCGTGACGATGGTGAACGCGACGAGGAGTTGGTCAGTCGCCGTTCGCATCGACTCCTGGATTCCGAAGCCCTCGGTCCGCTCTTCGCGATACCGATTGATCGCGTGGATGCCGAAGTCGATACCGACCGCGAGGAGGAGCGGCGGCACCGCGATCAGCATCTGCGAGAACGCGATTCCCGCCAAGCCCATGAAGCCGAACGTCCAGAGGACGGCCATCGCGAGGGAGACGACCCCGATGAGGAGGTCGATCGGGTCGCGGTAGGCGAACACCAAGAAGAACAGAATCAGGACGACCGCCGCGGGCACGACGAGCGCGAGGGAGTCGCCGATGACCGAGGAGAACTCCTCGGAGAGGATTCCGCTACCGAAGACCCGGATATCCCCGCCGACGGAGCCGACGATGAACTCGGCGTGTCGCTGGATATCCGTAAGCGGGCTCTCGCCGCCCGTCCCCGCCGAGTCGGACACCTCCGCGGTGAGCGAGTGGGTGACAATACCGATGGTCGCGGACGCAGACGCGGAACGCGCGTTGAAGTCCTCGCTCAGACTCGACCGAATCGCGGGGTTCTGTTCGACGGCGACTTGGACTGCGCGGTCGATTTCCGTCGGCGTCGCCTGCTCGACGGCGTCGATCTCCTCGGCGAGCGTCGTGGCCGACGGGTCTATCGTTCTGGCGACGGCGCGGGCGACGCTCGTCGTCTGTACGACCGATAGCTCGGGATTGGCTTGCAACCGCTGTTGGGCCCTGAGCATCCGGAGTAGCTCGGGCTTCGACAGGACGTTCGTCCCCGATTGAATGAGCTGTGTCGTGCCGGTGTCTTCTTCGAACGCCACCCGCTCGAAGTTGTCGTTGACCTCCTCGAACGCCTGATACGCGGCGACGTCTTCAGTAAACTGACTGGTTCCAGACGAGGTTCCAGACTGTCCAAGCCCGGCGGAAAACCCCGCCGAAAGCAGTAAGAACGCGAGGAGCACTGTCTTCGGTTGGTCGACTATCCAACCGTCGACAACGTCGATGTAGTGCTGGTAATCGATCTGGAAGTCCATTAGTTACTCGTCCGTGTTGAAGCGCCGCCAGCCGAACACGCCGAGCACGCCGATCACGACGACCGCACCGACGATCAGCCCAATCGGGAGGCCGCCGCCCTGCGACTCGGTCACTTCGATCGGCGTGGTGTACGTTTGGGACACTTCCGTGTCTCCGTCCGGCATCTCGTACTGGAAGTCGAAGGAGACCGGATAGCGCTTCGGCAGCGCGTCGGCCCCGGCGCTCAGCGCAATCGTGAACTCCTCGGATTCGCCCGGCTGGAGCTCGCTGATTATCCCCTCGTCGTTGTCGCTACTGAGCGGGTCTCGGACGAACGCCTGGGCTTCGATGTTCGTGAGTGGCTCGTCGCCGTTGTTGGTGACCCGCACGCGGACTGCTCTGTCACTTCCGGCTTCGATCGTGTTGTTGACCACCTCGACGATAAAGCGGTCCTGATGCGGAGCGATCTCTGCGTTGGTCGTGAGCCCGTCGCTGACTCGAATGTTCCCGCGGCTGTTGCGGTACTCCACCGAGAGGTTGAGCTGTTGGACGTTCGCGCTCGCGGCGTCGCTAACGCCGACCTCGTATTCGAACGCGGCACTGTCGCCCGGTTCGAGGTCCGGCAGCGCGTACTCGGACGTCTCGACGTTGATGTTCGGATTGCTCGAACCGAACCGGAGCACCGGGTCGTCGACGCGTTTCGGCCCGTTGTTGACGACCGTCCCCGAGACCGTTCCGTCCGCGCCGACGCGGAGGTTCGTAGAGACGTTTTCGAGGGCGAAGCTCTGTTCTTCGGCGGGGGTGACGCCGATGTTCAGCGTTCGCGACGTTCGAGCGATGCCGTCGGTGTCGGTGTAGTCGACGTCGAGATTGACCGTGTAGCCGCGCACCGTGGCGTCTTCCGCGAGCGAGACGGTGTAGTTGACCGTCCGACGCTCGCCGACGGCCCAGCGGCCGACTTGGGCGGTCGAACTCTCCGAACCCGTTCCGAACACGAGTTCGTCGCTCCGCGAGGTCGCCGTGACGCTCGCTTCGCTCGCAGCGCGGGTGCCGGTGTTTTCGATCGTCACGGAGAGGTCGCCAGTGTTCCCGACCTGCGCAGTCGACGACGTCTCGACGACTTCGAACCGCGGCTGGTCGCGGACGCGGACCGTCACGTAGTGGGTCCTCGTTCGCGTGTTATCCGTGTACTCGGCGCCGGACGGGTCGTAATCGACGAGTCGCGTGTACGTGTACGACACCTCGATCGGAATCCGATACGTTCCGGGGGTTGCATTCTCGGACACCGTGATATCGATTGGCGAAAGGTCGACAGTCCCCGTCGCGACATTTCCGGCCCCGATAGTGCCGGTGTTAATCTCGATGGGCGCGTCCCCGGACTGTGCTTCGACAGTGACGCCGCGGGCGGTCGTCACGCGGCTTTCGTATCGCTCGGGGCCCGATTGATCGATCTGACCGTTGTTTCGGAGTGTGAGCCGGAGCTGCGACTGCGTCCCGGGCTCGAACTCGCTCGTCGAGGTGAACACGTCGATGTCGGGCGACCCGTACACCTGCCCCGAACTGGCGGTCTGGGCGACGACCGGGGTGACCAACGAGGTAGTCAGCACGAAGACGAGACAGAGGGCAAGTAGCGTAGAACGAAGCGTGTCTCTGTACATCAGTGCGTTTCAGACGTGAGGAGGAGGGCGCTGATTCGGCAAGGCTCTCGGGACAACACCTGTGTATACATCTCTACTAACAGTAGCGACACACAACTAATATCTTTTGTGGACACTGGTCGGTGAGTCAACAGAAAACCCGCCATTTGACGGGCGAAACCACGTCAAACGGACGGTTATCGAGGGCAGTGACGGCCGGTGACAGCACGCAACCCAAAACTGGACTCTCAACTGACGTGAAAGCTACCTACAGGCGTTTGAGGATGGTGACTGTGACAGAAAGTACTTACTGCCGGACCAGATAGTCAGGGGTATGAGTCCACGGACCCGCTCGATACGAACATTATCTGTTATCTTCTTGTTGATTCTCGGGCTGACGGCGGTTCCTAGCGGCGCAATCGCTGTGCACGCGTTGGACCCCACAGACGAATCGGTGCGGTTCGCGGACGCCCAGCGGGTCGAACAGCAAGGCGACTTCGTAAAACGCACGCTGGTCCTCAACAACACCGACGAGGCTAGACTCCAAATCTCGTCTGCGGAAGGCGACTTCTCGGCGACCGTCTTAGCGACCGACGGCTCCGGCGACGGCGTTGTCACCGTGGTGTTCGACACGTCGAACGCGAACGCCCCCGACGCCGCGTTCCGGACGGCGGACGCAAACGACACTGTCTCTGTCCTCACGCGCCCGAACGCGGCCGCCCCTGAAGCACTTCCGACCGGCCGGTACAACGTAATCGCCTCCGCCGGCCAGACCCGGATTGCGGACCGTCTCTGGATTGAGCCCCCATCGGTCCGAGGGAGCGCGGCGTGTTCGGTACCAGCCACCCAGCAGCCCGGTAACGTCGACTGTGCTGACCGATCGCGCGGGAGTGGGTCCGCTCCCGTCGTCGCGGTCGGTGACGACGCAGTCGTGCAGTACCACGTGAGCGGGCTCGAAAGCGCCGTTCAGCGGCCTGCACCCGGCACGCAGCCGGTGTTCGCGCGGAACGCGTCCACGGGCGCGCGCACGACACACGTCGTACAGTGGTCCCCAGAGACGGACGTCCGCACGAGTCAAACGCTCCGGATCAACTATCGCGAGGGGCTGTCTCCGTCCCTGCACAGCTCGCAGTTGATCGAACACATCGGGATTGATACGGATGCCGACGGCGAGATCGACCGGTCGCTCAGAACCGCCGTCAATCGGTATCAGGTCACGTCTAGTGGCGGGCTGACAGTCGCATTCGACGAGCCTGTCTCGGTCGCGGACAACGAGACGCTGCTGTTCGAATACCACGTCGTCAACCCCCGTACGGAGGGTGTGAGCGATGTTTCGGTGTCGTTCGGAGAGGAGACCGCCCACAGTCGTCTCGAATACGCGTCGAATGCCCTCGGTAACGTGGGTCCCGGCGTCGACCTCCGCGTCGAGAGTTCCGAGATGGACTTCGTCTCCCCGCAGACTGTGTTCGACGTCGCATACGACGCGGAGACTGACACGCTCAACGTCGTCGCTGACTCCACGCGCTTGGAAACCGGGACGTACAACGTGACCGTCGTAATCGACAGCGAAATCCACGCCGACGGGGAGCGGGTCGTACTGACCGAGGCGTTCACGGTCGCCGAACCGTCGGTGGACAACCTCACGGCGACCATGTCCGGCACGAAGCTTAACGTCTCGGCACGGACCAACCTCGCCCCACAGACCAAGATGGACATCGACCTCACGATGTCACAGGAGGGCACCACCTACTTCTCCCGCTGTCTGACGACCGTCGGGCAGAACGGCGTCGTCTCCTGTAACTTCACGCCGGCGAAGGCTGGGGCCGCGAACGTCTCGATCAGCTACAACGACACGGTCGTCGCGGGGCCGCAAAAGATCGAAATCGAGCCGAACGTGACCACTCGCGATGACGCTCATCCGCGTGGTACTGCCGCCGACTCACAACTGAAGTCGTGGCTCGTCCGCGGACGCTCAACCTGACGACGTAGTCTCGCAGGCGGCGTAACCGCCGTCCCCGACGTGGGGGCGCGGTGACTCCCGCCCAACCCGTCTGGACGTGTACCCGACGGAACAGTTGGCAATCTCAGACGGCTGTTTTCCGAAGCGCCGTGGTCACGATCCGCTGAGTTCCCACAGTTGCTACCCTCGAACTGCCCGCCTGAGATGCGGTTCGGCCCCGACTGAGAGCCGTGCTCCGAGCGACTCGTCCCGGCGGTCGTGATTCCTCGCCGCGTTTCGTCTACTTCTGAGGATGGGACTGCCGTCATCGCGACCGTGCTAGTCAGCGTCGTTGCTGGGGGTTTGGTCGGGGAGTGGCCTGCTGGAGGCCGTTTTCTCGCGCGTCCGTCCCCGAGGGTCGGCCAGAGCGGTCCGACCGTCTCCACTATCACTATGACGTTACGTGCGCGCGGATGACCCGACGCCAAGTCCGAGACGGCAACGGGAATAGTGACCAATCAAGCAACAGAAACAGAAAGCATTTACCAAGGCCGCTTATATGGTTCTACCGTACCCCTGCCCATCCCCCGCTAGTAGGGATCCGCGTCATAGCGATGTGCGTGGAAAATACTGGCGCTACAAGTACACTATGACAAAGCTCAAAAACCAAACGCGTGCGATACTTCTCGCAGCGCTAATGGTAACCTCCGTCTTTGCGGGGACCATCGCGCTGACCGGAAGTGCCGCCGCGGAGCGTGGAGATCTCGACGCAGATAACGAAGCGTTCAACAAGACAATTGCATCCGGAGACCGCGTCTTCCTCGGTGAGGAGATTAACACCGACGCAGGACTCGGCGCTTCGAATCCGCTTCTGACGGGTACGGCAGGTAACGCGGAAGGCGTTACGCTGGACCTTTCCTCGCCAATCCCGCAGAGCTCGGATGACCAGCCGCTTGGTACGTACTCCGCTGACGGATCGTCTAGCGGATCTGCCAACGTCACCCTCCTGACGCCCCGTATCACGGACAGCGAAATCGTGACGGCGTCCGGTGGCGACGTTACCGGCTCCTCCATCAGCTCGGGCGACGCTGATGAGCTCTACGTCAACGCTGACTACAACTACGAATCGGCCGAGAAGGTCGAGGTCACCGTTGAAGACCCGAGCGGAACTGACATCACCAACGAGGTTCTGACCAGCTCCGACGGTCTCGTCGACGACGGTACGACTGGCACGCAGAACGGTGCCCAGCTCGACATGTCCGGTCAGGACGCTGGCGAGTACACGATCACCATCGAAGGCGCTGAGGACCTCGACTTCGGCTCGGCGTCCGAGACGCTGACGCTGACGATCTCGTCGCAGGACGAGGTCGGCATCGAACTCGACAGCGAGTCCGTGACGCAGGGTACTGACGTTCAGTACACGGTCACGAACGGCATCGACGGCAACGAGCACGTCGTTGCAATCGACATCAACGACCTCCAGAACGACGTCACGACGCAACAGGCCAAGGCGGTCTTCCGTAACATCGGCGACACCTCGGAGGTCGGCATCGCGAACAGCACGGCTGTGAACAACTCCTCCGCGGCCACGACCATGGACGTCAGTGACGCGGACATCGCGTACGCTATCGTCGAAATCGACGGCGCGAGCGCCGTTGGCGGCATCGAAACGCAGTATCTCGACGACAGCGACATCGACGTCGAAGTCTACGACGTCGGTGTGAACGCGACCGAAGCAGTCGACGAAGACCCGACGAACGACATCACGCTCACCGTCGAGGAAGGCGGTGCATCGCTTTCGAGCCCGACCGGTCAGTACGTCGTTGGCTCGGAAGTCGACATTAACGGTACGGCTACCAGCTCCGACAGCGTCGCAATCTACGTCCGCGACGATGGCGACTGGCAGCTCCTCGAAATCGGCGGCGACAACGAAATTAACGTCGACTCTGACGACACGTTCGAAGAGGAAGACGTTGCGATCTCGAACCTCCCCGGCGACGGTAGCAGCATCCTGTCGCTGACGGGTACCTACCGCATCGGCGTCATCGACGCGTCCGACGCTGACACTGACGACGACGGTTCCGTCGACGACGCGCTTACGACGTCTGACTTCACCAGCGGCGTGAGCAGCAGTAACTCGATCCGTGTGGTCGACCAGGGTCTGACCGGTCAGTTCACCACGATCAACGGCCAGGTCGCTCCTGTCGACTCCGGAACGACTGACGTTAACGGTACCGCCAGCGGTGCCGACTCCGTCCTCGTCATCTTCGTCGACGAGCGCGGTAACGTCGAATACCAGTCCGTGAGCGTTGACAGCGACGGTACCTTCGAAGAGGACGACATCACCGTCGGCCTCACGCAGGGCCAGGTCACCGCCCACATCCTCTCGGTCGGTCGCGACGGCGCTGTCGGTGACGGCTCGCTGCCGTCCGGCCCGAGCAACGGCGCGAACCTCGACGACCTGACGGGCTACCTCGACCAGCTCGACAGCAACAACAACAACGGTGAGCAGGTCAACGAGCTCATCGCCTCCGAAACGGTTGACGAGACGGCGAGCGACGACCTGATCGTCACCGAGACGTTCCGTCTGGCCGAGTCCTCGACGTCCATCGACTCGATCTACCCCGACGCCGCTGAAGCGTCTGGCATCAACCCGGTCGCAACCGGTGAAACGATGGTCATCGCTGGCTCGACGAACCTCAAGCCGGACGACAACACCATCAGCATCGAAGTGACGAGTGAAGACGGCACGTCCGTCGCACTCGAAGACACTGACGAGTGGAACAACGACGGCCAGTGGATGGTCGAAATTGACACCACCGACTTCGAGACGGGTACGTTCACCGTGGAAGCCGACGACGGCGACAACACGGACACCGTGAACGTCGAAATCGTCTCCGAGCGTGAGGACACCACGACGACGTCCTCGGGCGAAACGGAAACGTCGACGACCACGGACGAACCCACGGAAACGACGACGACCTCGGAGCCGACTGAGACCACCGAGGAGCCGACTGAGGAGACGTCCACCACGTCCTCCAACACGCCCGGCTTCGGTATCGCAGTCGCTCTCGTCGCACTCGTCGGCGCGGCCCTTCTCGCACTCCGCCGCGAGAACTAACGCCGCCGTCCCGCCTCGTCACTCCGACGAGGACGTGACGACAGCAGACGAGTAACCAACCGGATTCGTTCCGGTCTTTTTATTTTACCCGACCAACCCGAAGAGACACTTCTGACAGACGAGCGTCGCCACCGAGACTACGGTGGAGACCGACGACTGGGTCGTCCTCACGTACTTCTGGAACGGAGTCAGGACTCGGAGAGCTCTGGCACATTCTCGAACAGCGGGCGGCGTCACCCTAAGCGAGCCCGGAAGACAGAGAGCTGTTCACTCGGGAACGGGGAGACTGCTCGTGAGGAGCTGTGAGAACGCCTCGGCGAACGTCGTGTTTGCGCTCCAAATCGCGATCTCGGGTGCCGATCGGTTACTGCGGACACTCAGGAGGAAGCTATCCGAATCGACGAGTAACAGCCGCACTGCGTGGTCGCCTTTGGACTGTTGCGGTGGGATCGACACGGCGGACACGCAGTCGATCTCTCGCCACTGGTCCGAAATCTCTTGGTCGCTATCCTGAAGCAGGTGTACCGAGACGTCGCGCGAACAGCACGAGCGGACTGTACTCAGGAGTTCGGCATCCGGATGACCGAGGCTCTCGGCACCGTAGATCACTCGCGTTTCGGCTTCGTCGATGAGTTGGCTGGCCCGGCCGATGATCGCCGGCGTGCCCGTGATCGTCCACACGTCTTCGTTCTGTTCGGCCGCCGGTGCGGTCTGCCGTTCGAGCGTCTTGAGCCGGTCGAACGCCGTGTCACGCTTGGATGCGAATTCGCGACTGAGTTGCGACTCGACCTCGGACAGCGATATCGGTTGGAATACCTGTGGATTCGCCTGTTGGACGCTAATGAACCCTCGCGACTGCAGTTCTTTTGCCGTCGTATACACCTGCGAACGGGGGACGTCCGACGTCTTCGCAACCTCGCGGGCCGTTCCCTCACCGAGTTCGATCAGTGCGGTAAACACCCGCGCCTCATACGTAGACAGACCGAGCTCGATGAGCGCGTCGATCGCTTCGCTGTTGTTCATGGGTGAACTACCTCTCGGAGAGTGGTAGCGGTTTGGGTATTTGTCTCCCTTGATTCCGCTCTTTCGTTGCGTGGGGCTCCCACATGGATGCGGAAGGTGCTTGGCCAGACGGACCTAGTCGTACGTCATCTCGGGACGTTCAATCCTCCCTCGACAGAGAGGACTGCCCGAGAGGCGACTTGAGACCGAAATAGATTAGTATCGATGGATTTGAGGATAAGAAAGGTTGGCGTCAAGCCAGCCTCTGTATGGGCAGTCACCGGATCGACCCAACTAGTCGTGTTCGCGGCCAGTTGTTTGATGGCTGTAACGCGAGTAATCTACACCGATTTGCTTACTCGCAACGACAGGCCAGCACCACTTCATCTTGGGTCGGCGGCTCCCGATTTCGGGACCGTATCGCTCCGTATCTTCGGGTCCGTCTCCGTTAGTCCTGCTCCGAATTTCAACGATGATAGTTGGGTCTGTAGATTTATCTTCGAAACGCCCACTGGCTAGTGTATTCGAACATGGACTCCAAGCACGTGGGCTGGGCGGCCGCAGTTCTACTGATACTCTCTTTTACTGCAGGAGTAACCGCCGCGGCGGAGCCATCGACGACAACTGGAGACGTGGCTATCGATGTTTCGGACACACACCAGCAGGTCGAACGGAACAATTCGACCGACCGTTCAGAGCCGAGTCTGACGCTGGTTATCGAAAACCGGACTGTGGCCGACGGGGACACGGTTACGACCGGCGACAACCCCGAACTCACGGTTCGAGCAAACAGTTCAGCGGCAATCGAACTGCTCGTCGTCCGCGTGGATGGAGACAGCCGACGGATATATACGCCGAACAGCACCGCGGTCCAGGAAACGTCAACGCTCGATGTGAACGCTGGCGAGCACGATCTGGAGGTTCTCGTAAAGGAGGGCGGGAGAACCACGACCCACAGGGCAACGATAATCGAGGATTCGATCGCCCCGGCGTTGGTGTTCACGTCGCCGTTCCGGACGGGCAACACCAGTATCTACGAAACCCCCGAGAACAACTATACGATCAATCGGTCTCGAATCAGCCTCGACGGGACGCTCTACGACCACTCGGACGTCGAGCAGGTGTCGATCGAACTGCGGTATCACGGCCAGGGTATCGATACTCCCTGGGGCTTCCGAAAGCGGGTCGTGATCGACGATCCGAACACGTCGATTTCGAAACCGCTTCGGCTAGGGCCGTTCGACGACAGCGTGGGCGCTGGCCAAAACAGTCTCAAGATTACGGTGCTCGATTCGCGCGGCCACCGTCGTCAGTACAATGTCAACATCTACGTCAAAGACGAGACGCCGCCGTCGATTGAGATACTCAACCAGAGCCTCGTCAAAACACGCTCGGCGGTTCGGTTGACCATTCGGGTGACGGACGCGGTCGGCATCCGCTCGATCGGTGTTCGTCGCGGCTCGGCGGACGGCTCGGGGTTGAACTACGAGGTCCAACCGAAGCCAATCGGTGCACGGCCAATCGAACACACGTTCACGAGGACGATACCGATCACGGGAGACCGTCGGAACATCACCATCGTTGCGGACGACGCCACCGGCAACGCGACGAAACGAGAACTCGCGGTGAACGTCACGCAGCTCGTGCAACCGGCCATCGAACTCCAGCCGGACGCGATTCGGGTCAGCGACGGCCGGGTCCACGTCGAGGGTCGCGTGTACGATGGCCGCGTTACCAGCGTGTACGCCGAGACGGTCGGACCGGCCGGCGACACCGTCGATTTAGCGCAGATTTACGGTGGGGGCGTGGCCAGCGACGTTACTATCAACGAAACGCTCCAACTGGACGGGTACCCGGCGCGTGTTCGGGTCCGTGTGACCGATTCGACCGGGAGAGAGCATATCGAGACGGTTCAGGTCGCACCACCGAACGCGACGGCCGACGAACCGAACGCGTCGACGCCGACTCCAGCCGGCTCGGTGCGCACGAACACGCCGTTACCCAGCGTCCCCTCGGAGCCCTCGTCTGACGGACTCATCGACACGCTCGTCGAGGCGGTTAGAAACCTGATTTCGACAGTTACGCGAGGCGAGTCCCTCGGAACGTGACCCGAGAGGGTATCGCCGATGCTCCGTGAGGGTTGGCGTTTCTCACCCCGTTCGTTGCCTCCGGGCGTCGGTCACCGACCTCAACGGCGAACCCCTCGCGCGTTAGCGCGGGGGATGGTAAGAAACGCGGGGGAGCGTCACACTCGCGACGAGCGGATGGCGGTCACGCGCTCGGAGATCGAGTCCAAGAGGACGAGCGTCGGGGGGAGTGTCGCCAGCGACGCGATGAGGGTCAGGAACACGACGCCGACGGTCAGGAAGCCGAACCCGCTGAGAATCGGGAACGGCGACAACACCAGCGCCGAAAAGCCGAACACAGTCGTCATTCCCGACACGCTGATCGCCTTTCCGACCCGAGTGGCTGCGGTCTGAACGGCATCGAGTCGACTGACGCCCGCCTGCTGCTTCTCTTGGTAGTATCGGTCCATCACGATGATGGTGTACTCCGCACCGATCCCGACAGTCATCGCCCCGAGACTCGCACCGAGTGGCGAAACCGGGATGTTCAGCAGATACATGTAGATGTTCTGCCAGCCGATGACGAACACCATCGGGATGAGCGGCGCAACAGCCTTCACCAGATTGCGATAGTACAGGAGGAGCAGGACGAACACGAACAGGACTCCCAGTCCGGTCGTCACGTTTCGTGAGTTGATCTGCTCCACGATGGAGGGCGTCGCAATCGCGGCGGTTCCCGTGATGTCCGCCGTCACTCCGGGCGGCGGACTACTGTACGCGATCGACTCGCGCGTGTTCTCAAGGAACGAGAGGGCCTGCTGGGTGGTCATATCCCGTGCGGAGTAGACCATGATGTGCGCACGCCCATCGTTGTAATACTGGAGTTTCTGTCTCTCGGGGATGGTTTCGAGCACGCGCTTGACGCCACTCTCGGTTTGGGGGATTTGGCCCCCGTTGTGCTGTTTAATCAGCGTCGCTGGCGAATCGACGCCTTGTACCAGCGGGGCCTGTGTTGCGATGTGCTCGAAGTCAAGCATCCACTGCAATGTTGTCGGGTGTTTGAGATTCGTACCGGTCACGAGCACGTCGTAACTCGTGCTCGAACCGCCCCCGGCGACAGAGCGGAACTGTTGGAGGTCGGTGTACGCGGGGAGGTCCTGCGGGATGAACCCTTCCGTATCCGCGAGCGTGTCGAGTGACCCGCCGGCCTGAAAGCCCACGAGAGCGATCAGCAGCGCGATGCTGAGGACGAGCACTGGATGACTCGCGAGCGTCCGCGCCGAACGGCCGAGCAGTTCTCCAACGAGGCCGACGCGATCTGAGTCGCCTTGGGACTGCGTCGTTTCGGCCGTCGTCGGAGCGTCGTCTTCGGTCGGCGTTTCGCCCGTCGAGTCGTCCCGCCGGCGAACCCAGAGGGTGAGAAGCGGGAGGAGAACGAGAATCCCCGCGACGAAGGTGAGAAGCACGCCGAAGATCGAGGTCTGGGCGAACCAGATAATCGACGGCGACGACGTCGACACCCACGTCGCTCCGAACCCTAGGGCGGCGGCGAGCATAGCGACGAAGACCGGTGGGCCGATCCCGCCAAGCGCTTGCGGAAGCGCTTCGCGCGGCGGATGGTTTTCGAGTTCTTCCTCGTACCGCTCGTGGAACTGCACGGAGTAGTCGATGCCCAGCCCGATCAAGATGGGGAAGACCGCGCTGGTCATTGTCGAGTTGGGGACTCCAGCGTATCCGATCGCTCCGAACGTGTAGATGACGCCGACGAAGACGGCGACAATCGGGAGGAGACGGAGGCGGACGCCGCGGAACAAGAAGAACAGCGCCACGACCATGAGCCCGATCGCGAGGCCGAGTAACTGCTGTGTACTCTGCTGGATGAGCGTCGAAAGCTGTGCAGAGAACGCGGCACTGCCAGTGACGGTTACCGTCGTCCCGGCGGGGAACTCCGCCCAGTCAGTCGCTTCTACGGCCTGCGTGTAGATGGGGCGTTCGTCCTGTTGAGAGAGCCCCGTATCGAAGACGATCTGGACGACCGTGTAGTCCGGTGATCCGATAACGCTCCGAATTTTCGCCTCCGAATCGGGGATTCGGCCGTACTCTTGACGGACCTGGTCTGCCGGACTCGTTACGGTCTGGACGTTCGCCTTCGTCGACATCTGCCGGTCGACGCGGTCGATCGCGTGGAGTGTCTGCGGTTCCGAAATATCCCCCCGTACGAGAACGGCAATGCTGCCTCGGTCAAACGATTCCGTAAACGCGTCGAACGTTGGGTTGTCCGCAACGAATGCAGCGTCGCCAGTAACGCTCGTGATCTGCGCAGCACCGCCGAACGCTCCGAAGATCAGCAGGACTGCGAGGAGCAGCACTGCGACTGGTCGCTGTTGGACCTGTCTTCCGACCGTGCTGAATACCTCGCGTAGCTTATCCATGGTTACTCCTTGTCCCGTCCATGATCCGTCATCGACGGCGGTAGACGACGGCTATCGCTCCGATCCCGAGGAGTGCGAGAACACCGATTACCGACATCGGGATCGGGAGTCCACCGCTCGACGGGGACAGGGCAATGCCGACCGGCAGGCCGTCAGTGTATTTCGTGTCGCCGTCGGCCTCGTCGTACCGGACCTCGACCGAGGCGTCGTAGGCTTTGACGATCGCTTCCGAGCCGGCGCTGACGGTGAACGTCGCCGTCTTGGTTTCTCCCGGCTGCATCTCGCCGAGATACGCACCGTCGTCGGACGTCGAAATCGGATCGCTCACGAAGAGCTTGGCGTTCGCCGCCGAGATCGGCTCTTCACCGTTGTACTGCACCTCGACGTCCACCGTCTCGGTCGTCCCCGGCGAGACGGCCGTACTGACGTTCACGACCGTGAACGGGTCCTGTTCCGCCCCGATCGAGATCGACTTGCGAATCGGCGACGACGTCGTTCTCACGTCGCCGTCTTGGTTCTCGTATTCGACGATGAACGGGAACGTGTTCGTCCCCGGCTCGGCGCTCGCCGGAATCGAGACGGTAAAGGAGACCGGCTGGGACTCGCCCGGTCCGAGGTCACCGATTGCGGACTCGCCGTTCGTCGGCGTCACAACGGCTGTGTCACCGATACGGACGGCGACGTTGCTCACGGAGCCGCTGCCCGTGTTCACGACCTGCGCGTTGATCTTCGCCTCTCCCTCGTCGACTCTGAAGCGTTTCGTCTCGATGTCTCTGATCTCGAACGTTCGCTCGGGGTTGACCGTGACTCCGGTCGTCAGCGTATCCGAGGTCTCGGTGACTCCGTTTTGGTTCTCGTACGACACGGCGAGGTTGACGGGGTACGACCCGGCTTGGGTTTCTCCCGCCGCACCGACTTGGACGGAGAGGTTCGCCCGCTCACCCGGTTGGAGCGACGGAACGTACAGGCTCGTCGACGACTGCGGGTTCTGCGTCGTTCCGAAGAAGATCGTCGGCGACTGCGTCGTGAGCTGGACCGACGACGACGTGGCGGTTCGCGTCCCCGTGTTTTCGAGCGTGAACGAAAGCTGGCCGGTGTCCCCGGCGAACACCGCGTTGTTGTCGTCGTTCACGACCTCGAACTGCGGACGGTCTTCGACTTCGACCGTCACCGACTTCTCTTTCGTGACCGTCCGCCACACGTATTCCGGGCCATCGACGTTGCCGTACGTGACCATCCGGACGTACTTGTACTGTACCTCGACGGGAATCTCGTAAGTTCCCGGCTCGGCGGCACCGATCTCGATGTTGAAATCGAAGCGGCCGGTTCCCGAGTCCGGGATTGCGCCCGCCGTCACGGTCCCCGTTTTCACGTCGATCGGCGCGTCGATCTGCTCTTCGAGAACCTTCATCTGGACGCTCTGCGCAGTCTGGACCTCCTGTTCGTACTGCGCCGGTCCGCCCTGTTCGAGCCGTCCGTTGTTACTCGCGACGATCGACAGCGTGGCGGACTCGCTCGACCTGTAGGTGTTGTCCGACACGCTTAGCGAGAGTTCCGGATTGCCGTACACCGAACTCTCGGCCGACACCGGGACCGCCGCGATTGACGTTACTACTAGCACACAAAGGAGTATCGCTGATTTGTTCCGTACCATCGTGGTAATATGTTAATTTTCTAACTGCCCACTCGTCAGTCGAGTAACCGAGTCTTCGCTGTTTCCGACGTTCGATTTCACACCTGAGAGGTGATTCGTTGAGGCGTAAAACTCTATCGAACGGTCGTTCTATAAGATCGATTTTGTATATAGCTAGACACTAATAGGCGCAGTATCGGCATCGGCCTCGGGCCGACGACGTGTAACTCAGCGAAGGCGAAAGCTAAATCCGTATCCTGACCTATCTGAGTGTAAGACAAACGTGGTGACTAACAAACTGACCCCGTGGGCCGTGGCGCTCGTCGTCGTCTGTGCGCTTTTCACACCCATGTTGAGCGGATCGGCCGTGGCGGCACCGTCCGGGGTCACGTTCGTCGAGTCACCAATCCAGTCGGACGCGACGTGGACCGAAGACGGCGGCCCCTATCGACTCATTCGGGACGTCGCTGTCGAACCCGGCGCGACGCTCACCATCCGGCCCGGAACGGAGGTCCAACTCGCAGAGGGAGTCTCGCTGACGGTCCGGGGGTCGTTGCACGCGGTCGGCACCGAAACGCGGCCGGTCCTGATCACGCAGAGTGCGAGTTCCGGGGACGTAAGGTGGGAGACGATTCGATACAACGGCTCGGAGTCATCGACGCTCTCCTTACGCAATACGACGTTACGAGGCGGTCGAAGCGGGGTTACGACCACGAGCGGCGAGGGGTCAGTCACCGTCACCGATTCGCGGCTGCAAAACTTCGCCGAGGCTGGAATCTCCGCTAACGGCACGACGACGCCCCCGGTGACGATAACGCGGTCGACGTTCTCCGAGATCGGCGGCCATGCCATCCGCGCAAGCCCGTCGATCGGGGCCGTCGAGGAAATCGAACTCGACTCGACGGACCGACGCCGGAACCGGACCGCACGGCACACGCTCAGACTCGCCCCCGGCGTCGGCGTCTCGATGGAGACGATTCGGCTGCGGTACCCGAGCGCACGGTCGGTGAGAAACGTCGGGTCCGAGTCGCTCGGTCGCATTGGCCTCGACACCGACAGCGATGGGGAGATCGACCAGTCGTTCGACGACGCCGTCTCGGACGTGTCGGTCAGCGGGCGTCACGTGGAAATTTCGCTCTCGAAATCGGAGTATATTTCGAGTCGAGATCGACTCGTCGTCGAGTTCGACGGGGTCGTGAACCCGCGGACGCGGGGGGTGTACCCGGTCGGGGTCAGTCTGCTCGACCGCCGAGTCCCGCAGCTATCGGACGGGGTCCACGCGATGTACGTCGTCGGAGCGGAGACGACGCCGTTCGCGTACGCGCCGCCGACCGACCTCACGCGCGTCCGCGGGATCACCGTCCACGACTCCGAGTTCGATGCGATCGACGGCGCGGGGCTGTTCGCCGACGCGGATATCGTCACCGGCATCCGGGTCAGCGACAGTCGGTTCGCCGACGTGCGGGGAGACGGTGTGGCGATACGGGCCGCCCAGAGCGAAGGCAGTTTCCGTGGTAACAGCATGCACGCGGGCGACGCGGGCATCCACGTCGAGACGCGGGCACAGACGACGCTGGTCGCGACCGACAACCGGATTTCGCGGTCGACGACGGGGATTCGCGTTCGGCAGTCGGAACGGCGAGACCGTGGAGTCACGCGAGTGACGCTCCGCGGGAACGAGTTGGTCGACAACGACCGCAACGGGCTCGAAATCCAGTCCGAAACGAGCGAGGGCGAACTGTGGCTCACGGACAACGTGATCAGCGAAAACGGCCAACACGGGGTCGCGCTCTCCAATTGGGCTATCAGGAACGGTCGGGTGACAGGGAACCGAGTTCTCAACAACAGCGAGGACGGGGTCGCGATCAACAGCCACGTGGTTCGAAACGTCACGCTGTCACGGAATCGAATCGCCGAGAACGGCGGCGACGGCCTCGACCTGTCCGTGCGCGCATTGGCCCGCGATTTCGTCGCGACCAACAACACGATTGCCGACAACCGCGGCCACGCACTGACGGTCCGCTCGGACCTCCTTGTCCACCGGGTCACCGTCGCGGGGAACCGCCTCGCCAACAACGGTGGTGCCGGGCTCCTCGTCTCCAGTCCGCTCACCCACAGCGGGCAACTCAACGTGTCTGACAACGTCATCGCCGCGAACGGCTACGGACTCGTGGCTCGCGGCACGCTGAACGCGACGGTTCGGAACAACGACATCGTGTTCAACACGAATGCGAACGTCCGGCCGCCGCCGGTTGCCGGTGTCGACCCCGGTACCGGGATCTACATCGCCGAGGGGTCCCGCGGTGCGATTCTCGACCAGAGCGACGTCGACGCTCCGTTCGCGGAACTCGTTGCGAACCCGCAACTGCGACAACAGATCGAAATCGCAACGCTCTGGGACGACACGGTCGCCGTCCTTCGCACCGACGGCGTGAGTCACACCCGGTCGACGGCCGAGGGTGCGGTCGATATCCGCCGCGTCGACGACACGCTGCCGACAGGCGTCGAGCTCTCGTACGGCGGGGCGGACGCCGACAGCTACCGAATCGCTAACAACGACGTCTACGGCCACGACACCGGGATGGAGATTAACATCTCCCGGCTCATCACGGCGAACGCGACGGCGCGTATCGTCACCGATTCGATACGGACCGTCAACGCGGAGTCGAACTACTGGGGGGCCGCGAGCGGGCCGTATCACTCTTCTATCCTCCCGGAAGGCGACGGCGACGAAATCACGATAACCAACGGCTGGGTCGACTTCATCCCGGTCGCGGACGCCCCGATCGGTCAGCGTTACCGACGGCCGACCCCGCGGCTCAGTGCGCCGTCGACGGCGTCCCCGGGGAGTCGAATCCAACTCTCGGGGGGCGAAAGCACCGTGGAGACCGGTTCGGTCTCGGAGTACCATTTCGTCGTTAACGGGACGAGCCACACGACACGGGAGCGCGCCGGACTCGGCGTCCGCATGCCGAACGAGACGCTTACGGTCATACTCTCCGTCGAAGACGGCCTCGGAATCGACAGCAACGAATTCGCGACGGCGTGGATTCGCCCGGGACCCGCGGCCGCCTCGGAGTCGGCGAGTTCCACCGAGACCGCCGCGGCCCTGCCCGAGCGTGAGCCGGGGGCGACCTCTGGGACCGGACTGCTCTCCGGGTGGGGCATCCTCGGCGGTGGCTGTTTCTTGGCCGCGCTTTTCTTCGGCGGGTATGGAATGGTTCGGACGGTTCGAAGCCAGCCCGTTCCGATGCGCGGGTTGTTCGTCCAGCTACTCGCCGGGCTCGGGATTCTGGTCTGGCTCGTCGCCGGCGTCGTCGGGTCGAACCGGCTCATGCTCGTCGCCGGCGTCGCCGGGATACTCTGGGCCGGACTCACCGCCACCGCGTATCTCGTCGCGACTCGGACCTGACATCTCGTCGGGGACGACCGTTCGGTGTTCTGTCTTTTCGCCTAGGCGTCGACGGCGTGTTGAGACCGACGCACGGGTGTCAGAACCGTCGACTGCGGCGGCATGTCTGGAGGATTTGGGTCTAAGTAGTGAAAAGACTCATTTATTCTTGGCTCACTGATTTGTTCTGTAGAAATGGAGCGACGCAACCAGATGGTCCCACTGATCGATCGGCCCTCCAAGAGACAGACACCGGTGACGCGGTCGGTTCGGCTCCGAGAACGAACCGACAGCGGTCGCCAAACGAGCGCGGCGACCGGGTCGAGCGTATGACCGGCGGACGCGGTGTTCGGCCCGCTATCGCGGCGACGGTCACGCTGTTGGCCGTCACGAGCGTACTCGTCGGAGGGATTTCGGCGGTGAGCGCACAGTCGGGTCAAATCGTGGTTAACTCGACGACGGTCGAGCCGGATGATCCATACGTCGGTGAGTCGGTCACGGTCAGAGCGACCGTTTCGAACTTCGAGAGTAGTTCCGGCGGCGTGGACCTCAGAGAGGTCACCCTCCGGTCGGGAGGCGTCATCGTCGCCGAAGCGAACAATCTCGGAACGCTCGGTCCGGGTGGGTCAGTCGACGTGCCGCTGTCCACCACGTTCGCGAGCGCCGGGGAAAAACAGCTCAGAGTCCACGTCTCCGGCCGCCAGGAAAACGGGAACGTCGTTAACGTGGAGTACCCGGTCATCGTGAACGTCGACAGGCGAGACGTTCGGGCCGGTCTCTCGGTGGGTGACCAGACGAACGATACCATCGAAGTGGAGCTGACAAATTACGGGAACACGGACCTCTCGGAAGTCGAAATCGTCGCGTCGGTGAACGACTCCGAGGTCGCCCGGAAATACACCGCGGACCTCGGCCCGGACGTGAACCGCTCTGTCGTGTTTGACACCGCAGACCTGAGCGACCAAGTCGTGCAGTTCACCGCGACGTACGTCGTTGACGGAGAGACGTACACGAGCTCGCTGTCGGAGGAGATAGACGACGAGTCGGTTCCCGGCGAGATTCAACTGACGAGCATCGAGACGACGCGAAGCGCCGGAACCGTCACGATACAGGGCGACGCCGCGAACGTCGGGAACACGGACGCGAGCTCGGTCTTACTGACCGTCAAGGAGACGGCAAACGTGTCCCACGGCTCGCCGTCCGGCGGCTATTTCGTCGGGCGCGTGGAGGCCAGCGAGTTCGCCACGTTCGACGTGACCGCACAGCTCAGCGGCGAGCCGACCTCCGTCCCCATCGAGGTGTCCTACATCGTCGACGGCGACCGCGTGACGACGACACAGCAGGTGCCACTCGATGCGAGCGGCACCGCGCCTGTCGCCGGCGGTCCCCAGTCCGATCAGGGCCCGGGTTCGAACGAGTCGTCGTCAGGTGGGTCCCAGCTTCCGCTGCCCATCATCGGGGGCGTTCTGGTGATCGTCGTGGTCGGCGGGGTTGGCATCTATCGCTGGCGCCAGCACTAGCATGAGTGTCATTGAACTCACTGACGTCGTGAAACGCTACCAGAACGGCGAGGAGGTCATCGCCGCGCTCGACCACGTCGACTTTCACGCCGAACGCGGTGAGATGGTGACGATCATCGGCCCGTCGGGGTCCGGGAAAAGTACCATGCTGAACATGATCGGACTGCTCGACACCCCGACAGAGGGGACGGTCCATCTCGACGGTCGCAACGTGACCGACTTCTCCGAGGACGAACTGACCGAAGAGCGGCGGTCCGGAATCGGGTTCGTGTTTCAGGACTTCCATCTGTTGCCGATGCTGACCGCGACCGAAAACGTCGAGCTTCCGTCGATGTGGGACACCTCTGTCGACCGGCACGACCGCGCCCAAGACCTCCTTCAGCGGGTGGGTCTCGGTGACCGACTCGACCACAGACCCGACCAGCTGTCGGGGGGACAGCGACAGCGCGTCGCCATCGCGCGGGCGCTGATCAACGAGCCGGACATCCTCCTCGCCGACGAGCCGACGGGGAACCTCGACCAAGACACCGGAGAGACGATTCTGAGCGAGCTGACTCGCTTAAAAGAGGACGAAAACGTCGCGATTGTCGCGGTCACGCACGACGAACAGATGCTGGAGTACACCGACAGCTCCGTTCGGCTCGTCGATGGCGTGGTCAAAGAGGTCGTCGAGAGATGAGCGTCGTCGACCTCCTCTGGCGCTTCCCCAGCGTCCAGATGGCGTGGCGAAACCTCGGCCGGAACAAACTGCGGACGGTGTTGGCCGCCCTCGGCATCATCATCGGCGTGGTCTCCATCTGCTCGCTCGGGATGGCGACAGCCGCGATTCAGCAACAAGCGACGTCGCAACTCGGGAGCATCGGTAACGAGGTGTCGATAACGTCCGGTCAGGACAGCGACACGGACGGGGTGACCGACGACCAGGTCGATACGATGCGGAATCTGGTGACCGACGCGGAGGTGGTCCCCCAGAAGACGAACTCGACGTCGGTCTCGTCGCGAAATGGACGGGAGGTGCGGGTGAGCGTCACCGGGGTGACGAACGCGGCCGCGCTGTACAACCTCACCTCGGGCGAAGCGCCCTCCCGGCTGTTGAGCGGCGCACTGCTCAGCAACAGCACCGCGACCACCCTCGGGATTGAGGAGGGTGACCCCGTCGAATACGACGGCCAACTGTACCGCGTGCAGGGCTTAATCGAGGAAGAAAACGCGTTCGGCTTCGGCGGCGGCGAACTCGTGTTGCCCGAGTCCGCGCTCTCCGAGCAGAACCACTACGACGTCGTGACGATTGTCGCCGCGGATAGCTCGACCGCGACCGAGATCGGCGGGGAGTTAGACCAGTACTTCAACACCGAAGACGAAGAGGAACTCAGCATCAACACGTTCGGCAACGCAGGCCAAGTCGGCGGGTTCTTGGAGACGCTTTCGCTCGCCTTGCTGGCAATCGGCGGCATCTCGCTCGTCGTCGCGAGCGTCGCCATCCTCAACGTGATGTTGATGAGCACTGTCGAACGCCGCGGCGAAATCGGCGTCCTCCGTGCGGTCGGGATTCGGCGTTCCGAAGTGCTTCGGATGATTCTGACGGAGGCCGCCCTGATGGGCGCGCTCGGAGGCCTTATCGGCGTGGCACTCTCGCTCGCGGCGGGGCTCGCCATCTTCCAGATGATTACAGGAAACCCGCTTGGGGCGTTGCAGTGGAGCGGTGCCCAGTATCTGGTGTACGGGTTCGGCTTCGCCGTCGTCGCGAGCATCCTCAGCGGGGTCTACCCCGCGTGGAAAGCGGCGAACGACCGGCCGGTCGACGCGTTGCGAGGCTGACCCGCCTGCCGCGAGTCGCCGCCCGCGGCCTCACCCGTGGGTGGAGTGCTGCCCCGTCTCGGACGACGCGTTCCGTCTGTGTAGTCGCGTGAGACGGCGGAACACCGAGAGCGCGAGCAAGTAACAGAGAACGAGCCCGGCGACGAACGTCCCGGAAACGACCCAGAACACGACCACGCCGCCCGCCTTGAGGAGTCGGACTAACAGCGACGCCGTTCGGGGCCCCAAGTACCCCGCGAGCGTGGTTTTGTTGGCGCGTGTATCGCCGGTGATATCTTGGATATTGCGGGACTCGACCCCGGCGGCGGTGATCAGAAACCACCCGAAGAAGACCGCCACCCCTTCGAGTGAATACTGCTGGTGTGTCGCTGCGACGACCGAAAAGACGGCGACGAACGCCCAAGTGAACCCGACGCCGATGGAATCGAGAGTCGGATAGCGCTTCAGCCAGCCGTAGCTTCCGAGCACGACGAGGGGAACCTGAGCAAATAGTAAATCGCTGACGTTCGCGGTCGCCGTCTGAAACACCAGCAGACAGACCACTAGCTCGTAGCCGAGTAGCGCGAGCAGTTCCGTCGCGAGTAGCTCCGTCTGGTACCGTCGCACGAGTCTCGTCCGGTGCGGTTGGTTTATCTCGTCTTCGGCCGTCCCCCCTCGTCGGTCTTCGACGTATATGAAATAAAACAGGAGCGGTGCGAGCAGGAGCCCGCCTCCGATCGAGCGGGGGTCGACTCCCATCGCGACTCCCGAGATCGCAACCATCGCGGCCGATAGCAGACACAACCAGATGTTCAATTGAAAAAACAGGAATCGAGCGTCTGCCACTCTCATCTCAGCGCGTTCCCCCCCGAGAGCCACCGTTGCGGCAGACCTGTGGTCCGAGCCATTGAAACCAGTCCGTACTGTTCATCTCTCAGGACTATCTCGCCGCTCGTACTATACTTGTTTGGTCACCGCCACGACTGAAGTCGTGTGCTCGGCCGTGCGGTCGTTTCCCCTCCGAACGGTCCCGAGCGGTAGCGGTGTCATCGCCGCCGCCCGACTGCCGCGTTCGCCGCATTCGAACCACCGTCTGAACTGCGATTCGAACCGAACCGGTGCCCGCACCGAGGCCAACTCTGCGAGCGTTTTCGCGAACCCATCCGCCTCTCTTCCCGCTTTTCGTACTGACGGAACTAGACTACGCCTTCCATGCGGAATTGTGCATTATATTACAGATGCCCCAAAAGAATAATTAGATCGATAATACTGGTATAGAATACGTGCTTGACCGATGGCTCACTCCCGAGATTTCTATCTCTCTGATGTACCTTGGGGTGGTCCCATCGGTCGTGAACTGTCAGCTTCTCTGGCAGGAACGTGACAAACCGGGTGTCATCTGGTTTATCCTTTCGATGGCAACCGGGGGTCTGTGGTCGTTACTGTTCGCAACGTTTACCCTCATTCCGGACCCGCAGCTCACGCTCGCGGTTGCGAATTTCTTCTGGGTGATGATTCCGACCGCCGCAGTGACGCTTTTCTTACTCGCCTACGAGTTCGTTTTCAAACAAACGGCCTCCAGAACCGCCGTTTATGCGTTGTTCACTCCGATTGTACTCTTATTTATCCTCTCTTGGTTCAATCCGTACGAACTGGTGTTCACGAGTGCGTACTACGTGACCGCGGACGGAATCTTACACTTTCCAATTTTCGACGGCCCCCTGAAGGTTCTCGTGACGAAGATATACGGTTACCTTCTCGTGTTTCTGGCCGCGGGCATGTTCGTCGGAGAGTTGCTTCGGACGAACGGCACGCAGCGTCGACAGACAGTCTATCTCTTGGTCGTGTTCTCGATGCTCGTCGGCTCAACGCTCGTTAAGGTCGCGGGGCTCGTCCCAATCTATTTCGACCCTACGTCCGTCTTGTACTCGTGTTCCGGACTCTTCTTTGCGTATTCGATTCGGGAACACGGGTTACTGAAATTCGTACCCGTCGCTCGCGAGCAGACGTTCGAAGAGATCACCGACCCCATCTTCGTGGTCAACGCCGCCGGCTACATCGTCGATGCGAATCAAGCCGGGGTCCGACTGTCAGAACAGAGTCTCATCGGAACCAAAATCGAGGAGTTCATCTGTGGCTCCACGGTGTCTGCGGACGCGCAAGGCTCCGGCGTCGTCAAATTAGAGATATTCGGTGGAACGCGGACGTTCTCGATTGAGACATCGGAGATCATCTACGGTCGGGGAGTGACCGGGAAAATCGTCGTGTTGAGCGACATCACGGCCCTCAAGGAGCGCGAAGAGGAATTAGACCTCCTCAAGCAGGTCCTTTCGCGTATCTTCCGACATAACATTCGAAACGACCTCAACGTGATTGCGGGGTTCGCGGCCATCATTCGAGACTCGACGAGTGGTGAGACCGCTCAGTCGGCAGATCGCATCCATACGCGCGCCATGAAAGTCGTCGAACAGGCGGCGAAAGCGAGGAAGATCGAAACGGTGTTGTCGTATACCGAGACGGATCAACGCCCGCTCGACGAGTATCTATCCAAGGTCGAACAAAGCGTCTCGGCCGAGTGGCTGACGCACGTCTCGTTTGACGTCGATGACGTCGTCGTTGACGCGCATCCTCGGTTCGATCTCGCACTCGCTGAGTTGATCGAGAACGCCGTCTCTCACCACGCCGGCGACGACCCGATCACCGTGCGCGTCACGACGGACCTCTCTCCGACAGCGGCGACGATCATCGTCGAGGATAACGGTCCGGGTTTACCACCGTCCGAATTCGCCGTGTTAGAGGCCGGAGAAGAAACGGATCTGGAGCACGGCTCCGGAATCGGCCTGTGGTTAGTGTACTGGATCGTCTCCCGTTCGAACGGGACGCTTAGTGTCCGGGCGTCCGAGTCCGGCACGCAAGTCCGAATTCGACTGAACCGAGCGGATTCGGCCGCTGACGGCGGAGACTCGCCCGCGACTGACGACGGTCGCGGATGACGATGTCTCCGACCGGCGCGTCGGAACTGACAGCAGAAGAGAGTCGCGTACCGTGCGTACGGTCGCCAGACACAACCTGCGTCACACAGGCTACGCTCCGGTACGACACTCTCACGCCGTATCGGTTCGATTCGGCGGCCCCGCTGGAGTTCCGCAGTCAGACAAGGACGCACTGCGATATTATTCCTGTTGGTATGACAGAACACCGCATGCTAATCCGACGACGGGCGGGGGCACCGAAAGCCACAGTCGCGTTCGAGACGCATCGGCCGTGGCGCAGAGCATATTGTATATTTTATACTTTCTTTCGGATAACTACGGTCTACCCTACATTCTAAATATGTGAACTGTATATTAGCGACACGACCGCGTAGACGTCCAGATTACAGAAAGAATGCTATTTTAGCCCTGTTAATTCAGTAATACCCAGCTACAAGATTAAAATAACAACAATGTATTCGAATATAACCGAATTCATTGGCGAGTAATAGTCGATTGAATTACTAATTCGGGTAACAGTAACTTTATTGCGATTATAGATGTGGGTGATCCGTCCATGATTTTCGCCCGTTGTGGTACGCGATATGTGATGGGAGTCGACGCGTCCCCGCGAGGCGCGACGCGATGAGCGTGTACGCGACCAGAAATTACACGCATAAATTTGTAACCCAATCTCGCGCCCACGCGGCGTTCGGTCCGTGCCCGCGTTTAGTTCGACAGCACAGATATGTATTGAACGACCATGGTAATTCAGTAATACCAGTATTACGCAATTGTCAGCGTCCGATTCAGGTCGCCGACGAACAGTACGTTCAATACGGGCCGGCAGACCCGGCTGGTACATGGTCGCGTTCGGCGGGCTCGCAACAGTCGTCATAGCCGTAGTCGCAAGTCTGTTCGTGGCGTGGGCGATCGGAGCCGGGTCATCGGGGTCGACGCCGTTTGCGCCCGCGGTCGGGGCCAACGCGATTTCGGTGATGCGCGCGGGCTTCATCGTCGGGCTCCTCGGCCTCGCGGGTGCGACCCTCCAGGGGGCGAACGTCACCGGGGCGATGGGAACGACCTCGTCGTGTTTCCGGTTTGCGAACCACGCTCGTCGACAGATGATAAATATTGTGAAAAACAGACAATAGTAGAGTGGTTGAATCACCACAATTATAAAAACAATCAAATTCGACAATTTCGACACGAACACTCGTAGTATCCAAATTAATATTGATAACTACATGGTTATATGCACTTCAGAAGGTAAATAGGTCAAAAAATATCGGAAATATGTTTCATGTGGGTTTTGTACGTGTATAATGTACTGATATCGGTTCTACTCGAATCTGAGACGCATCTGACTACTCTGTAATTTCGTCCGATTCCAACCTTCCTCATGGCGATTAGAATAGTATATTTCAAACAATATTCGTGGAGGACTGCTGACGCGACAGGCTGTGACGGGTTAGCCGTCTGTGACAATCCCTTCGACCCGTCCGTGGTCGAACAACTGCTCGTCGTCTCCGAACTCCGGGTAGTCGTCGCCGTCCTCGTAGGTCGGCCACGCGCCGAACTGGTCGGGATACAGCTGTTTGGCCGTCATCTCCAACTGGAACAGGTTCATCAGCGGCCCCTGCCACCGCGTCCCCTGCGGGTAGACGCGGTCGTTCTGGACGGCCGCCAGTTCGCGGCCGACGGGGTCGTCTCGGAGATTCCGCTTCAGCCCGTCGAAGTCGAACGTCTCCGTGACGGTCCATAACGCGAGAATCACGTCGGGGTCGGCCTCTAACAGCGCCTCCATGTCGACCTCTTGGAACGGCCCCGTGAACTCCGCGCCGCCGAAGGCGTCGACCGCGCCGAGCGGCCGGGTGTGGGAGTTCCAGTAGCCGGGCGCGTTCAGGCGGAGCAGATAGATGCTCGACAGGTCCGTCGAGACGGAGAGGTACGCGGCGGTGGGCCGCTCGGACTCGGTCGGAAGGCCGTCTTCGACGGTGCCGAGCAGGTCGTCGTGGACGGACTGGAGCGCCTCGTAGCGCTCGCGCTCGCCGTACAGCGACGCGACGCGCTCGAACAGCTCCCAGAGGTCGTAGTACTCGTAGCCGTCGGCCCACTCCTCCGGGGGCGCGGCGTTGAAGTTACTGTAGTAGTTGCCGAACCACGGGCCGATGTTGTCCGCGACTTCGTCGACGTCGGCTCGGTTCCAGTTGTCCTGCGCGGTCACCCACGCGGGGTCGACGAGATGGAGGTCGCTGTCGAGTTCGTACAGCCGCTCTTTCGTGAAGCCGTACTCGCCCGCCGCGTCCGCCCACTCAATTTCGAAGCCGTCGAAGCCGGCAGTGAAGTACTCCAGCCCCGCGACGGTGCCGTCCCACCAGAGGTTGTTGACGGTGTCGCCCCGTCCGAGCGCGCTCGCCATGTCCGGGAACCACGGGAAATGAGTGAACACGTTCGTCGGCGGCTCGTCCAGCGTGACCGTCCCGACCGGCGACAACTCGGCCGCGTAGCTCGACTCGGGCGTCTCCGTGGCAGCCTCGGTGGTTTCCGTCTCGGTCGCGGTCGCCGTCGAAGCCGCATCGCCCGACTGGCCGGCACAGCCCGCGAGCACCCCGCCGCCCAGAAGCGCTCCGCCGTACCTCAGGTAGTCTCTCCGCGTCGCCCCCGTGTTCTCGTCGTTCCTCATGTGAATCAGGCCCACCTAAAACGATATAGCTGCTTCGAAATTTAGGTGAGACTAAAAACGATTAGCACGATCTGAACAGTCGGCCTACGACTCCGCTCCGCGGATGATGTCGGCGACGCGCTGGTGGTCGAACAGTTGTGCGTCCTCGTCGTGAAGCGTCTCGATGCCGTCCCACGCGCCGAACTGCTCGGGGTAGAACTGCTTGGCCACGATTTCGGTCTGGATGAGGTTGATAATCGGCCCCTGATACGACGTGCCGCCGCGGTAGAGCCGGTCGGTTTGCACCGCGGTGAGCCGCTGGCCGAGTGGGTGGTCGCGAAGCCGGTCCATCCGCGTCTCGAACTCGCTGTGCGAGAGACTGGCGAAGCCGTACGGGAAGACCAGGATGTCCGGGTCGGCTTCGAGCAACTGCTCGTAGTCCCAACTCGCGTAACTCCCGTCGATGTGGGGACCGAACCCGTCGACGATGCCGAGGTCTTGGTACTGCTTTTTCCCGTTTCCAGCGCCGATGGGGTACGCGTCGAGCGACCCCTCCGAGAAGTCGGAGAACGACGAGATGAGGCCGATTTCGGGGCGTTCGCCCTCCGGGGGTAGGCTCGCCTGGAGGTCGGCGATGAGCGCGTCGTGGACCGTCCGTAGCCCCTCGTACCGCTCTCGCTCTTGGAATACGTCGGAGACCTTCTCGAACGCCTCGTACAGCGAGTAGTACTCGTAGTCGTGCCAGTCCTCGCCGTGCCGTCGGATGTAGTTGCCGACGACCGGGCCGACGTTCGACGCGATTTCGTCGAAGTCCGTGGCCGAAAAGCCGTCGTGTTTCAGACCGACGAAGTGGGGGTCGAGCAGGTGTACGTCGGCGTCGAGTTCGTAGAACGCCTCTTTGTCGAACGTCCCCGACGAGAGCTGACGGACGCCGTCGAACGAGACGTCGACGCCGGGAAGCGTGTCGTAGAACTGCAGCGGCCAGCCGTCGCGGTAGACGAGCGCCTGCAGCGAATCGAGTTTGCCGAGAGCGATTCCCATGTCGCCGTAGTTGCTGTAGTACGCCATCCACGTCTCCGGAACGGCGTCGAACGCGACGTCGCCGGCGGGAGCCATCGTCACCGTGTACGGCGCGTCTTCCGGCGTGGTCGTCTCTATCGCCGTCGCGGTCTCGGTCGACGGTGCGGTCTCTGTCTGCGTCGCGGCCGAATCGCGCTGCGAACAACCGGCCAGTAACCCGCCCCCGAGAACTGCGCCACCGTATTTCACGTAGTCTCGTCGCGTCGGTCCCTCACGTCCCTCGTCATCACTTGGCATGTGTTTTTAGGCTAGCCTAAATTAATATAATCACTTCGGTTCCTCGGTGGTGACCGGCGCTGGTGTCGATTCCGACTCGGTGCAGCCGCTCGGCGCGCGTTCGGTATCGAGTCTCAGATTTAGGGTGTCGACCCGACGACGCCCGGCGTCGAAGCCGGGCTAGGGTTCGGACACGCCGACGACCTGCTTGCCGATGTTGTCGCCGGAGAACAGGCCGAGGAACGCGTCGGGCGCGTTCTCCAACCCGTCGACGACGGTCTCGCGGTGTTCGAGGTCGCCCGAGGCGACCCACGCCCCGAGCCGTTCGCTCGCCCGTCCGAATCGGGTGGCGTAGTCGCCGATGAGAAGCCCTTGGACCTTCGCGCGCGGCGCGATGAGCTGCGGGAGCTTCCGCGGGCCGGTCGGCACGCCCTCGTCGTTGTAGTGGGCGATCTGCCCGCAGACCGCGACGCGGGCGTCGAGGTTCAGCTTGGTGAACACCGCGTCGGTGATGGGGCCGCCGACGTTGTCGAAGTAGACGTCGACGCCGTCGGGCGCGGCGTCGTCGAGGGCCGCCCGGTAGTCGTCGACCGCTTTGTAGTTGATTGCGGCGTCGAAGCCGAGGTCGTCGGTGAGCCACGACACCTTCTCGTCGGAGCCGGCGAAGCCGACGACGCGACAGCCGTTCAGTTTCGCAATCTGGCCGACGACGGAGCCGACCGCGCCGGCGGCCCCGGACACCACGACCGTCTCGCCGGGCGAGGGGTCGCCCACGTCGAGCAGGCCGAAGTACGCCGTTCGGCCGGGCATTCCGAGCACGCCCAGATAGGCGGGGAGGTCAGCGACGGACGGGTCGACGGGCGCGACCTCGCTGGCGTCGAGGATGCTGTAGTCCGCCCACGCCCCGTTGCCGGTCACGACGTCGCCGGCGTCGTAGGCGTCGCTCTCGCTTTCGACGACTTCGCCGACGACGGCCCCCTGCATCGGCTCGCCGACGCTCCACGGCTCGGCGTACGACTCCGCGTCTCGCATCCGGCCGCGCATGTACGGGTCGACGGAGAGGTATCGCACGCGCACGAGGAGTTCGCCGTGTCGCGGTTCGGGTCGTTCCCCCTCGCGGAGTTCGAAGCTGTCCGTGTCCGGCTCTCCCTCGGGTCGCTCGGCGAGAATCCACTCGCGGTTCGAATCGCGCATACCCGAACACGGACCCGCGGACCAAGGACGGTGTCGGTTCCAGCAGCACCGTCCGGTTCGACAGACTGGCGTCGGGCGTCGGTCGACGGCGCTCCCGTCGCGCGGCCCACCCTCACGCCACCCTCGACGAACGACCGCTACACCTTCGCCGAACCAAGCCCCTATTGCGTCGGACCGGTTACGAACCGCCGAACCATGCAGGTCGCAGTCATCGGCGCGAACGGCGGTATCGGACGCGAGCTTCTCCCGCGACTCGCGGACGCCGGCCACGACCCCATCGGCGTCGTCCGCGACGAGTCGCAGTTCGAGGCGGTCCGCGACCGCGGCGGCGAGCCGCGACTGGGCGACCTCGAAGGCGACTTCGACGCGGCGCTCGCCGGGGCCGACGCGGTCGTCTTCACCGCCGGCTCCGGCGGGTCGACCGGCGCGGACAAGACGCTCACGGTCGACCTCTGGGGCGCTCGGCGGGTGGTCGACGCCTGATCTGGTCGCCAAGCGCTGCGCCGACGACCACCTCGAACAGTCGTCGCTCGACGCGACGATTCTCCGCCCCACGGCGCTCACCGACGCGGACGGGACCGGCTCCGTCTCGCTGGCTGTCGACGGCCTCGGCGGCGACGCGCCCGAGATTCCGCGGGCGGACGTCGCACAGACGGTCGTCGCCTGTCTGGACATCGACCGGACCGTCGGCGAGACGATGACGCTCACGGGCGGCGAGACGCCCATCGAGCGGGCGCTTCGGGGCGACGACTGAGTCGGTGACGCGCCCGCGGCTACCGCGGGACCGGACCGATATCAGGCGGTTTCATACTCCCTCGCCGAACAGCTAGCGAAACCGTGAGTACGAATGGCGGCACGACGGGCACGCGACGCGAGACGCTGGGGATAGTCGTCGGGTTCTTCCTGCTTTCGACGGCGGCCGCGGCCTACGAAATCGCCCCGGCGAGCGTCTTTCCGGCCATTCAGGACTCGCTCGGACTGAGTTCGAGCGCGGCGGGCTGGCTCGTGAGCATCATGTACGCGACGGCGGTCGTCACGAGCGTCCCCATCGGCGTCGTCCTCGACCGATTCTCCGTGCGCCGCGTGGTCGGACTGGCGACCGTCGCGCTCGTCGTCGCCGGCGGCTGGGGCTGGTACGCGGCCACCGCCGGCGCGTACGGCTGGCTCCTCGTCTCGCGGGTGCTCGGCGGCCTCGCGTACGTCACGTTCTGGAACGCGGGCGCGAACGTCGTCGGCAGCGCCGTCCCCCCGCGACAGCGCGCGACCGCGGTCGGCGTGTTCACCGCGAGCGCGCCGGTCGGCTTCGCCCTCGGACAGTTCGGGAGCCCGCTCATCGCGAACGTCGCCGGGTGGCCCGCGATTCTCCCGCTGTACGCCGGGGTCGCGGTCGTCGGGGTCGCGTTCTTCGCGGCCGCGACTCGCCGCCGCGTCCCCGGTGTCGACGCGCCGTCCCCCGACGGGGCGGCGCTCCGCGAACTGTTCGGAAGCCGGGCGGTCTGGACCGTCTGCGCGCTCTGCTTTCTCGCCTACTCGCTGTACCTGTTCGTCAACACGTGGCTGCCGAGCTTCCTCGCCAGCGAGTTCTCGATTTCGCTGGCCGCGAGCGGCCTCCTGACCGCGCTGTTCCCCGCCATCGGGGCGGTCGCGCGGTCGACAAGCGGCGTGGTGACCGACCGCGCGTTCGGCGGTCGCCGCCGCCGCGTCATCGTCTCGTCGTTCGCCGTCGCAACGCCGGCGGTCGTCGCGTTCGCGTTCGTCTCGCGGCTCGGTGCGGTCGTCGGCGCGGTCGTCGTCGTCGGCTTCGCCATCCAGCTCGTGACGGGACTCATCTTCTCGTACATCGCCGAACTCGTCGCCCCCTCGGTGCGGGCGACGGCCGTCTCGCTCCTGACGAGCGTCGGACTCCTCGGCGCGTTCGCCGCGCCCATCGCCGCCGGCGCTATCATCGACTACGCGGGGTACACGCCGGCGTTCCTCGCCGCGGGCGGCGTCGCCGTCATCGGCGTGCTCTTGGCGCTTCGAGCGCCGGAGCCGACTCGGGCGTAAGCCTCCGAACCGCGCTGTTCTCACCCGTCCCAACGCCTCGATTCGCTCGCCTATTTATATATTAACTATTCAGTCACTTTATGTATGAGGCACACCGACGACTACGTATGGCCCGCGCAGTCAACCCCGTTCGAACCGACTACTCGAACACCCAGATGGGGCTCATGGGGACGCTCATCGTCGCTTTGATTGCAGTGCTCATGATACCGTTCGCGCCGTTCATCCTCCTCGGTCTGCTGTGGAGAGCGTTCCACTAGAGACGGCGAACCACGCGTTGACCGGCGGATATCGGGCACAACGAATTTTATCGACCCGGCCGACCGACCGACTGGTATGTCCGTTCCCCGCCGAACACTCCTCCACTACTGCGGCCTCGCCGCGATTGTCGGGCTCGCGGGATGTGCCGGCTTCGGCACGTCACCCGCCGGTGCGCCCGACCTCGTGCTCGTTAATCAGAACGACGCCCCAATCACTGTCGAGACGACTGTCACCGACGCCACCGGCGAGACGCTGGTCTCCACGCGTCTCGACGTGCCCGTCGTCGAGGGTCACGGTCGTCCGAACGCGTCGATCGACAACGTGTTCGACACCGACGGAACGTACGCCGTCTCGGTCGCCGTGACTGATGGACCGTCGGCCACGACAGAACTCGATGTCGACGGAACTGCTGAGGACACCGACACCCACCAGGTGTACTTCGAGGGTGACGATATCACCTTCTCGTGAGCGTCGAGACGGGCCCACGATCCCGCCGACTCGCCATGGGCCTCTCCCTCTCGCCCACCAACGGAATGTTCGGAAACACATGCATGTTCAATTGAATACGTAATAATTGATACTGTTCGTATAGTTGGGCACTGTCTAGTTAGTGACCTCCTCGACCGGTGTTCGTCCGTCGAGCGCTTGATGCGGTCTTTGAAAGTTGTAGTATTGCACAAATTGTATGAACCACTCGCGGACGCTTCCGTGACTGCCCACCCACGAATTATGGAAGCGGTC
>NZ_JAMQOO010000014.1:0-75988 GCF_031624535.1 Haloferax sp. S2CR25 | reverse complement strand
CCTCGTCAAGTCGGTTGACGAGGAAGTTAAGGAGCTGGTCCTCGTGGATTTCACTGTCTGCTTGCTTGGTATTAGACACACCTTCTGCAAGCAGACGTCTCAACTAACCGGCTTTGTGATGTACTGAGTCTGTCTGCTAGCATGTTTGGTATTGTGGTTCAGTCATTTAGTGACCTCCAGCCGGGTCAAAACTGTTCGAGACGGCAACGGCGTTTTTTGAGCCCCTGACGGGTGCGGGGCGCAGCGAGATCCGTCCCGTGGTGTTCGAGATGGCGACACGAGATGTCTACGAGCGACAGTTCGACGAAGCGTGCGGGAAATCCTGTGGAAACGCCTCCTGTCCAGAATGTGGCGGCCAGGTCATTACGGACGCTGGTGAGCGACGGTGTGAGTCCTGTGGGCTCATCATCGACGGCCACGGCATCGACCACGGTCCCGAGTGGAGGTCGTTCGAGCGCGAGGAGCGAAGGCGAGTGGGCGCGCCGCGAACGCCGACGCGGCACGACCACGGCCTCGCGACCGAAATTGGCCGACACGTCGACGCGAACGGGACACCGATCCCAGGCGAGCGACGGCAGCAGCTCTCCCGGCTCCGAACCCAGCACAGTCGGAGTCGGTACCAATCGAGTCGTGAACGACGGCTCGCACATGGGTTGGATGAAGTCCGGCGGCTCGCCGGCGTACTCGACCTCCCGGACAGTTTGCGTGACCAGGCTTGTCGCTGCTTCCGATCCGCCCAGCAGGCGGATCTGCTGCCGGGACGGTCAATTGAAGCAGTCGCAGCTGCGAGCGTCCATGCGGCCTGTCGATGTGCAGGACTTTCGCGGACGCTCGCTGAACTTGTCCCACTCGCACGGGTGGCAGAATCGCGGGTCCGGTCGGCGTACAACGCACTCAATACTGAACTGGGATTGCCTGCGAAGCCAGTTACTCCTGCCGAGTTCGTTCCGCGGGTGGCAGATGTGCTTGACGTGACGGACCAGATTCGGCGACGAGCACGGTCGTTAGCTGAGGTATCGAGTAGTGAGTGGGCTCATCGTGGCGCGAATCCGCACGCAGTCGCCGCGGCGTGTGTGTACACCGCTGCGGCTGAGCGGGACTGGCCGCTCACACAAGCTCGTGTGGCAGCTGTGAGTGATACCTCAGTCAAAACGATTCGGACGCATTACCAGACGTTATGTGGAGTAGGTGGATAAGCGTCAACGCTGAGAGTGGAAACAGGCGTATCTGAGCGAAGACCGAGTCGCTTGGACTCCTTGGCGGAGTATCCGAGTTTTCTCCGGAAACGATGGGGTGTGTAGTTCGGATAGCAGCGGTTCTCCGGAATTGTGCTAGTTCAGACCGCCTTAACGAGGGTCTGAACTCCGTCACAAACAATAGCATTACTCAGTTCGCGGGAACGACAAGTGCGACTTTTGCTTATTTGTCTCAACGTCGGAGATCGTTGCACACTCATTCAGATCACGTCGACAATCGCGTCAGTAGGGATGACTCCGCTTACGAGTAGTTCAGGAAGTCCATCTTCGGTTTTTAGATTGTAGGCGTCAATGTCGTCAGGCGAGTTAACACGCTGTACACTGTCACGGTACGCGGCGAGCGCTTCTGTAACCGTATCAAACCTCAGCATGACGCTTTCACCGCCGTAGGAGTAGTCGATGAGGTCAGACACAACTCTCATGTCTGTGAGATGCATTGGTGCGTCGATTCGTGTCACGTCTGCAACCACGTATGAATCGTCTGGGAAGATGTCGTGGATTTGCTGTTGCTGAAGTGATTCTATCACATAGTCCGCATTTGTGTAACAGTACGTGACTTCAGTCCGGTCGAATGGGAACGACTCGTTCGGTATGAGTTCGTTGAGTATCACTGCACCAGCGTTGGTGTCGCTACCAGTTTCGTGGTCAGGTCGAATCCCTGTATCTAATATCGACTCGATATTTTCGGGGCTGGTCCCATGAAATACATAACGACCAGCGTCACTATAATATCTCGAAGGAATTGATTTAGAGGTCATATATAGCGAAGAGTTAATCTCTATGGCGTATTGCAAGCCAATTGTTAAAGTATCTTGCTTAATCCCCAATTTTGATTCCACTTCCTAAAGTACCAAACTAGTTCAGTACTGTTGATTACCGTCCTATAGTCTGTTCAGCCCACTTTGTCCCAAGTTATCCTTTATATTGGGTTGATTCAATTGAAATTGTCCCGTAAATATATCTTCTGGTGGGGTGAACGACTGAATGTACATGGGTGACAGTACTAAGTCGCTATTGAATCAGCTCCCGGACGACTTGTTAGGGAGATTGGCGAAACGAGCAGTTGCAACTTCGATGACGGATGTTCAGGACGAACTCCGTGATCTCGGGAAGAATTTCCTCCAGCGAAATGCGCTGTTCACAGCCAAAGTACAAACGAAGCGTCGCGTTACGATTCCAAAAGCAGAGATCGAGAAGCTCGGTATCGAAGAAGGCGATCTCATCCAGGTTGCCGTTACGCCCGTAGACCGGGCTGAGGACCTCGATAAGTAGCAGGGCTCACAAATGAAAACCATCCCCCGGTTAGCGACAGCTACACAGCGTGGACCTGCGGGTTTGCTCAGGAAGTGCCGCGCTCGAACCAGCGACCGATCAGTACGAGTGTGTGCTGGAGCGAGCGAACGAGCAGGATAGTGACTAATAAGCCATGACAAACTTGCTGAACTTCGTTCCGGCACCGTACGAAACCCACGAAATCGTCCGGTCGGTCAGCGACACGTTTCTCGTACGACCTGCAGATAACTGCATGCTTCAAACACTGGACGAGTCGGATGATCCAAGTCACGTCCTCAAATTCGAAGTGGCGTACATATCGAGTGAGACACTTCTCTCGCCGCAAGTCGTCACGATCGAGTACTACGTGCCAGTCGGTGACGTCATCGATGAGCAGTACTGCATCGAAACCCTCTATGACGCGCTTTGCACAGCGCGTTTACCCGTTGATGTGGTGAATCATGAACCCACGATCGGCCCTCGGTACACGGAGACGAAACAAGGAGGCGAAGCCATTGCGACTGTCGACGGAAATCCAAGTGCGTCAGAAGTGTGGCCCATCTCACAGTTGCGTACAACGTCAGTTGGCGCAGTGCAACTAACTGTTCGCCAGCATCGAGATTACGACGAACACACACGCGTGTTCGACCACTACGACGACGAACTCACCCAACGGACCAGTAAACAATCACTGTCCAGTATCCGACTACAGGACCAGGAAAGCGGCGTACTACTCGGACTCACAACTGACGGGGAGTACCCAAGTATCGCGTTCCCACCGGAGGGGATGAAACCGAATCACCTCAGCGTGTGCTGAACAACGCCTCACCCACCATCACAACTACCATATGAACCGACGTACGTTCCTCACGACCGGCGCAAGTATCGCTTCGTTCCTCCCACTCGCACAACTGCGCGGTGTGGGAGCATCACAAGAGTGCGAGCTATCAGATATCCTCCCGTCGAAAGAGTTTGTTCCTGATGAGTTCAACTACCTTGGTCCAGACAGAGGCACTAAGATCCATCCTGCAAAAAATCAAGCTGCGGAAACAGCCTTTGAAGCCTATGTCGTAGACAAATACACACTTCCCAGTGGTCCGAAGCAGTTTCAAGGACGTGTCCAAACCGGAGCCCGGCTTACGCGAGAGAAGACAGTCACATCGGAAACGATAGACAATCACCATGAGATGTTGCTTTGGGCTGCGTTCAACGGTAATGAACCATCAACTGAGTACTTCACCGAGTGGTGCGACGTAGAATTGAGCGATGATGTCGTTGACGGGTATCGACGAAGTGAGTTCTTTTTCCGTGAACCGCAGACCCAACAGTGGCCGAACGACCAAACTGCAGCGTCGAAGCCGTATCGAGAGTACGCTGCGATACTGCAGTCTACCGACTGGGGAGTGCTCGAGGTCGAAGTAGAGCGGAACGACGTCAACGAACACTGGGAGACACGGCGAGTTGCCCAGCAACTCATGACGCGCATGCAGCACATCGCTACTGTGAGTGCCCGGCCAACAGACCCCGCTGCCCTAGATGACGAAGAGTGACCATGACGTCACACAGCGTCGAAGTCGAAATCCAGGTCGACAAGTACGATACTGATGGAAGTACGGTTGCACTCCCGGACAGCGTCGCCGCGGAACTCGGGGTGACAGGAACAGAAACTCTTCGAGTTGAGGGACGCACATCAACGGTTGTTCGGAAGACTCCAGGAACGACCCCGGGAGACGCTGCTGTTCTGAGCAGCATCGCCAGCATGAACGCCGGCGTCAGTGACGGAGATTCCGTCACGCTCGACTCGGTTGACCCACCGCTAGGTGAGTCTGTCACGCTCACCCCGTTCAATGAGGACGCTCGCGTTGTCGGGGAAGCGCTCAGCGAAGACCCAAGTCCTGTCGTAGAGAGAATCGTCAGCAACGGGGACTACATCACCGTGGACGTTGAAGGCGCAGAAGAAACGGTGTACTTCGGGGTGTACACCGCAAATCCAGAGCCGTGCATACAGTTTGGAAGCGACACCAATATTGAGCTTGTACGGCCCGAACCAGACGACCGGCCACGGAGTATCCTCACTCCGGAAGAACGCGTCCAGTTGACCCACCCGTCGCTGTGTGTCGAATCGTTCGACGCGATCACAGAACGGCTTGAGCAAGCACTGTGCGATCTTCAAATACTCGCAAGGCAGCTCCCAGACGAAGCGCTCTGCCGTGTATTCGGACGTGTTGGTGAGGATGGATACGAAACGCGGTCAGCCGTGCAAGACGCGTTATCACTCCTGTATTTAGGCTTGCAGGGGAACGGTGACGACGTTGAGGCTCGGTTCGCTGAAGCAATCCGTCGGGCCGAGTACACCCACGATATTGACGCACACGTTACTGTCGACGTGGTCCGTGAGGATGTACTTCCAACTGACGTCGCATTGCAACGGCTCCAAGAGCACGGCCTCACCGACCCAACTGCGTTCGCTGAGTACGAGCGTGTCAAGCGCAACTCGTCGGTGCGACCCGGGGAAGTCATTCAAGCACTGGAAGAAACAGACGAGACACCGCTGACAGCGTTCGGGATTGAGATGGAACGGGCTTCTGCAACTTACGGTGAGCGAGTGTTTCCTTTCGCCTCTATCATGGATGTGACCACCGCAGAATATGACCCGTGAGTGGCACTGGTATGGTGGATCCTCACCCAGATCTGATAATTAGAGACAAAGAGTTAACCAAGATTTGAGCAACACACAATCAGCGACACAACAACTAATTATGACCGAAAAAACCGACACCATCGAAGTAGACCCAGCAGAGGTATTGACTAAAGAACGTCTCGTTGGAGCGGTACACCAACTCCGGAAATTACCATCTCCCGAAGAATTCAAACAAACCACCGAAGCAGCTCTCTGGGAGATACTAGCTCCCGATAATCGGGGGGACAAGGATGATGTCCGGTTTGAAGACATCACAAGTATCGGGCAACGGTTGATCGGCTATACCGACCAGTCTGGCACCGAACTTCCGTGGTGGCTCACACAGTTTCGTTGGGAGTTCGACTGTAGTGGTATGAACTCTCTGCAGATTCCAGAAGACTCTCTGGAGGACTTAGAAGAGAGAAGTACGAACCAAACATGGTTGAATAAACCTGAGATTACTGAGGAACACTCGGTTTACCGTTCCTTATCTGGGTTTGCAGAACTCGAACAGAAACTCACGGAGAGGCTTAATCTGGACGAAGTTGACTCCAATGAGAAGCCTCTAGAGAGTGACTCTGACGAAATTGCATCGGACATATCGTCTAGCCTTCCAGATCTGAATGACTTGTTCGAGTACGAGGCTGAAGGGATGCTCTCTACTACTGAATCGTTCGAGAGATTCATCCAAACGTTAGTGGATATAGCACCGCCCCGTCACGAAACTATGACTGCTCTGATGATGGTCAATGGAGGTATCGATCAGAAATATCTCGATAGGACATTCAGATCGGCACCCGATGTCAATGACGTTTTGATGGACGTACTACAAGCCGCTAGCTACGATAGGACTGCTGACCGTGATATCAGGAATCATTTTAGTGAAATCGTCGCACTGGAAGATGCATTTGACATTAGCGTTGGGAAGAAAGATTACCCGGTGCTGGGTGGGTTAGAAGAGTCGATCTATTCTCAGTTTGGTCAGCAAATATCTCAGATGGATTCTAGTCAATTAGAAATCACAGATAAAGATCAAGATATTATTTATCACGCAAAAGAGAACAATTCAATCGGCAAGAAGGAGCTTCCAAAGTTCGTAGACCTGTTTTTGACGTCCCCACTGTCTGTGATGGGTAATAACAGATATTTGTCCTTCAAGACGATCAGTGTTCGCAGTAGCTACGGCAGCACGGATGCTAACGACAGCGATAGAGAATACGCCATCTACAAACTGTTGAATGGGGGCGAGGAATCAGATGACGCGTGAACTGGACCCTGAACCGGAATCTAACTACGCACCTGTAGACGAGTCAAACGAACCGGTCAAAACTGAGAAACAGCCGGTAGGTTCTACTCACGGAGATACAAACGAGACTAGCGGAGCAGTCGGGTCAGAAGAGACAACAAACCAGTCAGATATTAAAGTCGTAACTAGTACTCCGACCATCGAATCAGTTCCAGTTGGGCGTACAGGAGTCAGCAGGGCTATTCTCCCAAAAGAAAAGAAGGATATTACGTTTACCACTTCACTACTTGAACCCACACTGGAAAAAAGTAAGAAACAGAGCAGTAAACTAATTCAGCCGAGTCGCTCGGTTGAATCCTCTGCACTACGGCAGCAGGTAGTTTCACAGATGAATATAGAAAGAGCTTCTCAGAGTGTGGTCAAAACGCTAGAGCCATCCAATGAGGCTAGTGCCGGTGCAACTACCGAAGTTTCTAAATCGGGACTCTTGTCAAGCAACGCGAGTTCAGTAGGGGACATCGTAGCTCCAGGTGTCAAGCGTACAGAGGCGGTAGATGACGACGAACAAGTCGGGGAAACAATAGACGAGCAGGGAGCCACTGAAAGCCATCGAGGTGAGGTCGAAGAACTGGAAGACCTATTCTTCGAGTGGGCTGGTGGGAATCCGTACACCTCGCGTCGACCGCAGGTTATTGTTCACGAACAAAGCGCTGACGGACAGTCTCTCGCACTCCTGCAGCGGGCACTCAGAGATAACTATACGTTCCTACGAGGTGGCGAGCCGACGGCTGAACTCGCTTCGACACATGCCGGTGAGCTCAGGACAACACATCTGAAAGGAAAAATTGTCACTCTCAATTTAGCTGATAGTAAGTTCAGTAAGCAGTCCTCAGGTAACGTTCCGAAGATTCACCTCCAACAAACCAATATCGTTCAGAAACTCGTTGAGTGGACAGAGACGCTGTACGCGGGCAACCTCGGGTATCTTATTGTATCGGTTCCGGACGGGTGGAATGACAAAGAACGAGGCGTTGACTTCGTCACGAACCTCCGTGATCACCTCGCAGTACAAGCTGAGGCCGACGGTGCTAACATCCGTGCAGCCAAGCCGCGGAGTGGCCGCGATTGGAGTGACTCTGCTTCCCAGTACTTTGGTGTTGAAGCTACTGACGCTCAGACCGTAGCGGGCGTAGAGTCTCGGTACAAAGCGCTCACCGAGCGCGAGGACTGGCGTTCAACAGCTCTTGGGATAGAATCGGGTGGAGACAGCGACAGAGAGAGTGATGAACACTACCTCGTCAAGTCGAAAATTGCCGAAACGGTCGCCCACCGATGGTATCTTGAAGCCGGAACAGGCCGTTCGTATGACGATTTCTTCACCGAGGCTGTTCTAGAGTCTAGGTCGAGGAAATTGCAGACGGAGCGTCAAGTTGGGGGAGACGAAGGTGGGATCAAACCCGACATCATGGTCCGGATGGAGGGTGACGCTTCCTTGGTGGACGGTTTCGAATCTGTTCTGTTAGGCGGTGAAGGGAACATCCCTTCGTTCACCAGAAGCGACACCATTGCCGTTGAGTACGAGTCTGGACGCGGACAAGCAGGAACGAACTTCAGGAAGATTAGAGCGACGCTCGAAAAGTACGAAGGTCAAGATGCACACGTGAGTCACGTTTTTCTCGTTATCCCACCTGCCGTCTTGTTCACAGGACCGACTCGAGCGCACCTCGTTGAGCAACTCGTCTCGACGTGGAGCCAGCAAGTGGAAGGAATAGAAGCGCACCTCTGCGTTCCGGGGAGTCGTGGTCGAGCGAAAGGCTACGGCACCGACGTTACGCTAAGGCTTGTTGGGACAAACTTGGCAGAATTCACTCACAAAGCAAATCATGACTGAACCGGAACCACTAGCTGTCTGGCTCGACGGACTTGTTGAGGACGCAGGTCAGTCACTCGAAGTTAGAGCCGCACTCTACGATGATTCTGAGAACAGAATTGCTCGTCTGAACAAATATGAGTGGATACTCTCACTTAGTTCGTCCGAGAAGAGGTACCGATGGGTAACTCATGGGGCAAGTGATGGATCTTCAGATACTACAGAGCTACATCAGGTAACATTCGAAACTAAATCGATTGACGGAGAGAGTCATGACTACGATTCAAAAATACAAGTCGAAGTCGTAGGTGATGGAGCACACGGCCTCGATCTTGGTCTCACGGACCGTACGACGGTTTCCTTCGAGCTAGGTGATGGGTCAGACACCGATGAACGAGGTACTGCTGAAATAACTGATCTTCATGATGCGTTCAAAAAGCCACCTGAACGCTATCGTGTTGTTGGATTGGAAGACGAGCGTCGTCAAGTCCGAGAGTTCCTGTCCGAAGGCGATGAAGAACTAGAGATCTTGCAGCGCCGTGGACTCCTTCTGGAAGGGCCCCCTGGGACAGGGAAGACCGAACTCGTTATCGACGTCTGTATGTCGGTATTTGGTGGACTACCGACGGTTCTCTCAGGACCTGAAATCCTGAACAAGTGGGTAGGAGAGTCAGAGCGTATCCTCAGAGAAAAGTTCGAGGAGGCACGACGAAACGATTCTTCCGTACTGTATATCGACGAGCTTGATGCTATTGGTGGGTCGAGAAACGATTCGTCACAGGACTACGCGACCCACATCGTCGCCCAACTCCTCGTTCTCATGGACGGTATCGATGCGAAGGTGGGTGAAGACCATTCCCTCAAGGTAATCGCATCAACAAACCGGCCAGACGCTCTCGATGCGGCGTTACTTCGTCCCGGTCGCTTTGGGAATCGTCCGGTCAAATTCGAAGCCCCCGGAGAACGCGCAGCTACCTCGATTCTTCATTTCTACTTAGAAAAAATCAACGCGAAGAGTAGCGTTTCCTTATCAGATCGTCTGAGTGAGTTCGTAGAAGATGGGGCAGTTGAACAAGTCGCCCCATTTGTACAGAACACGTTGGGAGGGCTCACCGGTGCTGAAATAGAAGACCTCGTCGGTGAAGCTCTTCGGGGTGCTCGTCGCAGCAATGAGTCGATCTCGACTTTGACTCTGGACGCACTAAAGAGGAGTTACGAGGCTGGACCATACACGGCGAATTACGCTGAGGAAGAACTCCAGGGGCCCGAAACACGCTCCATCGAGACGGACGTGTTGCAAGGAATTAACGACAGTCTCGTCGCGTACTCGGAGAGCAACTCGAACGCTCCTCATGAAATTCTAAAGGAGTATGCTAAGTGGCTCTCATCGGAGAGTAACCTCGAAGTAGACAACATAGTCTTCCGCTCAATCGATGCGAGGACATTAGTCGGTGAGGGTGGTGTCGACTCGGAAGCGTACATCGCTTCACGTCTCGCAGTTCCGGACAAGAGTGCCGTTTGCGTTGTTCTCCGATACACTGACCGACTCATACATGCTGCTATGCAGGACGTTACAAGCGCGGAACGGTCACTCGTCGCGCTGAATGAACAACTTGCATCGTGGGAAGACGAGAACCTACTAATCGTCGAAGATGCAGACGAGCGGGTACATGAAATCTTTCCGCAAGTATACTCGACCGATATTTACGACCTCGACGAGCATCGTTGAGCCATCAAGTACTATTAATAAACATCCAGCGTTCCACAGTTTCGGAGTTTTGACTTCTGTTGCGTGTCTTATTTTCACACTGTTTGAATTTGATTAGGCTCACATCTTGCGGTTTCGAATCTATAGCGGTGAGAAAGCTTGGAAAGAGTTTCTGAGTGACATAGAATCAGAATCGATAGACTGCTCCTATTTCATCATTATAATGCTTGAACAGAAGGCACGCAACACTTCCATCCTCCGAGGTTGTGGGGTCGGCCCTTACAAGAATTTTGTATAGCGAAATGCAGTATACCACACTATCGGCAATCTACTGCTCAATTTTACTAATCGGCGTTGTGTAAATACCACTCCTGCATCAGCCAAAGTATTAACTAGACTGAAGATTGTCGTAGATCAATGAATATCTACGACTCAAAATCACCCCAACACACGGCAAGCGGGTTACTCCCCGGTGAGCAGGCGTGAATCAGCAGTCTGACTCCCAGGGTTTGGACGCCGAAGATACGGCTTCAGACGACGGACCGAGAGAAAAGCGCTACAAATGGTCTCAGATGAGCCTCGACGAACTCGTCGACGTCTACTGGCAAGACATCGCACCGAAACGATATCGCGATGGATTCGACGAAGACCGAGATGTCCCGACCTACGACTGGCTCACCGAACACGGATACAGTGGTATCGCGTACGCGCTACGCGAGCACCACGACCTGACGCCCACACAGTTCTTCGTCGATGTCGTCGGCCTCGAAGACGAGGAGTCAGAGGAGTGGGAGTGGAACGTCGACCACGACAGCACCGTGAACGCGCTCGACGCGTATCTCACGTCGATAGAGACCCGTGGTGGACGAGCACAGAGTACCGTCGAGACCCACCGAACTCGGTTGTCGAAGTGGGTTCGGACATACCGGGAGTTGCACGGGACAGATGCGTTGCTCGAACCGCTGTCTGAGTTAGATCACCAGCCGCGAGAAATCGAACGCTGTCTCGCCGTCCTCGACGTGTTCGACGAGGAACTGTCGACAGATAGCTCGAAGCTCGAGTATCTGCACGTCGCCAGAGCGTGGTACGCGTTCGTGAAACGCCGGAAGTACGCGAAGTACAACCCACTCTCTGAGGCTGGTGAGGAGTTCGGGTGGGAAGCAAGCGAGCCGGACCCACAGGCGTTGTCGGCTTCGCAGGTGCGTCGAATCTACGGTGAGGTCGACTCGCCCGAAGCGGAGTTAGTCGTGGTTGCACTCGCTGGGTGGGGATTACGGCCTTCCGAGGTTGCTGCACTGCACGTCGATCAGGTAGTCTTGGATGCTGAGGACCCCCATCTGTCGTTCGGTGATGGAGAGCGGAAGAACGGTCCTGGTGAGGTGACGCTGCTGTACGGTGTGGACATTGTAACTGACCGGATTGATGCGCTCACCGACCAGGAGACGTGGAACGGGTATCTGTTCCCCTCTCGGGCGTCGTCAACGGGGCACGCGTCGGTGAGTACGATACGTCGTCGATTCAAACAGCTTGCTGACAGTGCTGGCGTGGTTGTTGATGGGGATACACCCACGCCGAAGATGGGACGTCGGTTCTGGTACTCGGCGTATCAAGAGGCTGTTGGGGAGGTTCTAGAGGGATTGGAGGGGGTTGCTGAAGACCAGGGGAGTTCGTCGACGGAGGTCGTGCTTCGGAACTACTTGTCTAGGGAGCAAGAGCGGAAGGCCCGGCGAAGGAGGATGTATGAGAAGTTGGAAGCGGCATTTGAAGCCTAAGCCCTCCTCCCTTCGTAAGAACGATTAAATTTGATGTTGATACCGTCTGGAGGTCGTGATCTATGGGTTCGGCTGACGGAAAGAGTCTGCCAAACCCACGCTGTAACAGGCTATAGAATGCACTACACGAATAAACCATATATTGCGAGGTCTATTCTCCAAGAAATCGAGTCCACAGTTTCGAGGATGGTTTTGTTGCGTGTTTTATTTTCACACTGTTTGAGTTTGATTAAGCTCTCTCCCTCTCGTTTTTCGAATAAACCACGCTGAGAAAGCTTGGAAAAGTATCTGAGTGACATAAAACCTGAATCAACAGAGTGCTCCAATGTCACTGTTGTTGTACTTGAACAGAAGGCACGCATCAAATCCACCCTCCGAGGTTGTGTTCTCCGCGAGGTCATTCGTTGCCGAGTTTCGAAAGCCGAGCCTGGATTTCCTCGGCATCCGCCTCAGAGAGCGCCTCAACACCGAACTGGACGAGTAGCGGGTAGAAGTGGCGATTCTTCTTGAACTCGTCCTGCCCCGCCTTGCGGAGCTTCAGCTGGAACTCGAGGTACGTGTCCTCCATCTCGTCGAGGACACCATCGGGAATGTAGATCGTCCGCCCGTTCCACTCGTCCTTAATGTTCGTCTTCGTTTTGCTCGTTTCGTTCGTTTCACTCGTTGAAGCCGGTTCGGTCGTTTCGGTCGATGAACTGGATTCTAGCGTTTCACTCACCTCACTCGTTTCGCTGGAATCAGTCTCGTCGTCCACCTCTTCGTAGTTGCCCTCGATGCCGGAAGCATCGCCCCAGCCGTCGGTCATGCTTCCACCTCCTCTGGGGCAGTCTTCTCAAACGTCTCGTCGAACAGGTCGGAAATCTCGTTGAACAAGTCGCGTGCATCCTCGACACGCTGGTTCTCCTTACCGAAGCCAAAGACGGACACCCCCTCGCCAATCGACTGGGAGAGATCGGTCCGCTTCGGAATCTCGAACACTGGGAGGGAGTACGCCGACTTGATCTCCTCGATGGTGTCGCGGTGCTCGGCGTTCCGCTCGACACGGTTACAGACAATCGCGAGCCGATTGATGTCTCCGTACGCCTGTTCGAGAGAGCTTAGCTGTTTCGCGAAAATCTGGAGGCTGTTGGCGTTGAGCTTCTCGGGAATAACGGGGATGACGACATTGCCGGTCGCGACGAGGGCGTTGTCAGTGAGGACGTTCAGGGATGGCGGCGTGTCGACGATGATGTAGTCGTAGTCCCTCTCGAGTTCGTCGAGAGTCATCTCCAACCGCTCGCGACTCTTCGGCGCCTCAAGCAGCGTCTGGATGTTCTTGTTGTTCGCGAGCTTCTCGCTGGCGGGAAGGATGTCGAATTCCTCGTGCTCGACGATGATGTCGTTCACCGACTCCATCTGATCGAAGTCGAGGACGTCGAACAGCGTCGTACGGTCGGTGTCGTAGTACAGGTCGTTGTATCCGAGCGAGCAGGTGAGCCCTCCGTGGTAGTCGATATCGACCAAGAGGACGTCATAGCCTCGTGCGGCGAGTGCGCCGCCAGTATGAATGACGTCGGTTGTCTTCCCCGCGCCGCCCTTCTGATTCGCCACCGTGATTCGTGCGGTATTGGTGTCGGTCATTTTCTTCGTTTCTCCCGTTGTATTCATTTCGTTCGTTTTGCTCGTTTCGTTCGGTGCGTTCAGTGAGGGTGTTTCATTCGGTGAGAGGATTACTACGGTGTTAAAACCAATTGTTCGTTGCGCTCGTTGAAGCAAACACACTCATTTCTATCAACTCGTTCATTTCATTCGTTTCGTTCGTTCCTTTCATCCTACCGATCGAGTACCGGGAAGCCAGCCCATCCTCAGCCAGTTCGTTCCGCAGAATGCGTTCAACACGTTCGTTCCCCTCATTCTGTTCGTTTTGCTCGTTTCGTTCGTTTTACTCGTTCCAAATCGTTTCGACAGGAATCAGAGCTACCTTTGAGACGAGTGGAGAGATCGTGGCTTCTTGGCCAATCAAGTAAGACTTTTACCGGATTATTGGTAACCACCAGATGTACGAGGTACTCGATGACACGGCGGCGCAGGTCATCCTCGCTATCGAGAGTGGTGACTCTATCCGCCGTGTCGCCCAACACCTCCACACGCCGTACGAGACGGTGAGACAGGCCGTGAACCGTCTCGAAGACGCAGGCTACATCAGTTATGATGATGGCCTCTCCGTCGTCGACGAGCGCGTGAGAGACGCCGCACGCGAGCTCGTGACTGCTAGCGCCGGCGTCAGTCCGCCTTCGATTGAGGAGGCATACGTCATCCCACAGTTCGGTGACCGACCGTACGCGTTTACGCGGATCGACGCCGTCTACGTATGGACCCAGGGTGGCTATCAAGTCGGTCGTGACCCCGATGACTATCCGCTGTTCCTGGCCGTCCACGAGCAAGACGTCGATGCTTGGGAAACGTTTTTCGAGTCCTTCGACCTCCCCACCGCATTCGAACGACAGCCCCGAGACAAGCTGGACGGGCCGCTACAGATCGTCCTTGAGCCACGCTCGTCACTCGACGTCAATCACGTCGAAGGGTACCCAGTGATCCCGAGAGCTGAGACGATCGAGTATATGCGCGAGAACTACGCCCAGTTCCAGTCGGGGCTAGCGATGCTCGACCGGATGTACGAAGACCTTGATCTCGGCGTCGCGTATCGTGAGACGGAACGGGCACAGACATGAGCTTCAACAACCGGAGTGACGCACTCATCGAACTGCTCGAGGAGCTCACGCAATCGGGGCACGAGTACGTCCTTGTCGGCGGCTACGCTGTCTCCGCGTTCAACGCACGCTTCTCCACGGACCTCGACATCGTCGTCGCACCTGATTCCAAGGGTGAATTCGTCGAATTCCTGGAACAGCAGGGCTTCGAGGAAACAGACAGCCACGCCAAGGAATGGTTCTACGACACCGAAGTGATCGAGTACGAAAAGCGGCTCACGCCGCAACAGCCGATCGGCTTCGATCTCCTAGTGAACGGACTCGGGTGTCGCCAAACAGAGGCACAGTGGTCGTTCCTACCTATACGACCACAGCCACCAGCAGGAGGTGAGCGGGGGGACGGTGACGACGACGGCCAGAGTTATCGATGGGGCAGTCCTCGTCGCGGCAAAACTCCACAGCGGCCGTGAAACAGACCTTCGGGACGTCCTGGCAGTGGCAGAAGAGATCGACCTCAACGCTGTCACGCCCCATCTGCGGCGAGGGGACGACAATGCCCTACGGGAGCAACTTGAGCGTGGACTGGATATCTTGGAGAGCGACGAACTCAAGCACGGATTTCGGAGTGACTTCGGGGCCTCAGCTGTCTCAGAAGAAACGGTCACCGCTCTCCAAGAGTATCTGTCTGCACAGATTGACCACCTGAGCTGAATCGGTCGGACTCCCTTGACCAGAAGTGAAGATAAGGCCCTTCAGCGGTGCTTGCAGTCAGTCAAAAAATTGGAGGGGTGGTTGTCAGTCGACCGTCGCTAACACACGGACATCCGTAGCTGAGTGTCGTTCTCGTTCAGTACGAGCACCGTGCTCGCGGAGGAGCTCATCAATGCGGTCGGCAAGAGCCTCCGCATCCTCCCTATCGACGTGGACGATTAGCGTCGGACGCTCCTCGTCGCTGTTCTCAATCACGAGCGAGACATCCTTGAATTCGTCCGGCTGTCTATACGCCTCGAACTCATCGGCGACCTGGTTGGCCAAGTCGTCGAGTACCTCAATCGGTTCCTTTGTCATAGATTGAATTACGAGCTTGGTAGATTGTGTCATCACGAACGGTGGAGAAGTCGTACTTCCAGAACCACCTCAATAGACTTACTCGAACGGAGCCTTCTCACACCGATGATTTACCGAGAAGAAGGCCGGCTCAGAGAGAACAGTTAGACCGTCCGCGGATCGCTATCAACGATACTCGCGAACGCGACATTCTCCTGAACTTGTTCGATTTCGACGGTTGGCTTGTCGCCGGGTTGAGCGCCGGGAACGATCACGACGTAACCACGTTCGACTTTTGCGATTCCATCGCCCTGATCGCCGACCGTCTCGATGGTCACATCACGTACTTCGCCTTCCTCAACAGGGGATCCGGAGAGAGAATGGCTCGCAGTCTCACGAGAAGGGGCTCTCTGTGACTCCTGTTGTACTGACGATTCCGTCGAGACTGGAGATTCCAGAATCGCTACGCGATACGTTTCGTCAGCTGACAACGCTTCATACTCGATTTCACTCGAGGGAACTTCCACTATGTACGTCCCATCCTGCTCTTTAATTGGAGCACTGAACAGAGAGCGAAGGGAATTGTGAATTTCGACCATTGAGTGTTTAGTGCTCAGTACCTACGAGACAAGTAATTTAAACACTATGTGTTAGCACTAGCTCTCGAAGAGCCGCCTTATTGAGAGGGGTGATATTGTGCCGAGTGCCATCATCGGTGTAGAAAATAGATGCAGTGACCGACCGATCGGGATATTGGTCGGCGACGACATGGTAGTAGATACTGAGCTGTTTCCGGTATTCATCTTCTGCGTGCGTTGTGAGATCGGTTTTGTAGTCGATGATTTCGACACGGTCAGCTGTCACGTGGAGCAAGTCGATGATACCGCCTATCGTTACCTTCTCGCCGTCGACAGTAAGTGGGAGGAACGCATCGATCTCAGCTCTCGTCTCACCATCGAGTGAGTCGAGTAACGCCTTCACGTGCTCCTTGTCAGGGTTATCGCCGGTTTCGACTGCCTCACCGAGAACATACCGTTCCGCAAACTCGTGGACGTCTGACCCGAACTCCATTCCCCGGCCGCCAGTATTCCCTTCGAAGACGGCGTCATCGATGAAGGTGTGCGGTGAGTAGCTCGCCGGGCCATCAGGCTCGGGAATGTCGACCGAATATGGTGAATGCTCGCCGTCGTCCGGATTGAACGCAGACAGATCGGGATCGACATCGTCGACAGCAACGGGGAGTGCATCGAGGAATGAATTCGGGTCAGCGCCACCGGTCAAGACGAGGTGGCTCTCGGCGCGCGTGACAGCCACATAGAGGAGCCGACGTTCCTCATCGTAGTTCTGGGGGAGGCAACGATTGAGAACGTCTGCCTTCCAGTTGTCGTAGACATATGGGACATCGTGTGCCTCCTCTGAGTACACCTTCCGCTGTCGGAGGCCAATCGGGTCGGTGTACGCGATATCGCTCCCGCTCCCGCCGGAAGACGGGAACTTGTTGGCGTTCATATTCGCGAGAATAACGATCGGGTATTCGAGCCCCTTCGTTGCGTGGATCGTCTGGACAGTCACCGCATTCGTCCCAGCCCCGGTGTCGACATCGTGTGTGCTCCCATCAGCAATCGCCTCCTCGATGAATCGGATCAGCTCGCTACGGGTGAACGTCGTCGTCCCGTGAACCGACTGGATAGTGTCGAGAACGACGTCTGCGGTGGGGCCGGAACGGCCGTACTGTTCGAACACGCGCCGGGCGACCCCGCCGAACGTCTCCAGCTCTCGGAGATCCTCTCGGAAGGCGACCATGGCTTCGGGGTACGCCTCACGCTCGATGATCGCCTTCGCCTCGTCGATCGTGTAGCCAGCCTCTTCAAGGACTAGCGCCCACCCGCGTTCGGCATCGCGTTCGAGGATACGCAACCACGCTAACACCAGCTTCGCGGCGTCGGTCCGAAAGACCTCGATCCCACCCTCGTAAGCCATCGGGAGACCGAATTCACTCGCCGTATCGAGCAGATCCCGCCCGAAATCACGGGTTCGCGTCAACACGGCGATGTCGCCGTACTCTGGAGCGCGATATGTGCCGTCGTCGCCTTCGACGGCGTAGGCGTCGTTGTCGACGATCGCGTCGATCTTTTCGAGAATGGCCTCGTGTTCGTCCTCACTCGTGAGCGCCTCGATGTAACTATCGTCTCGGTCTGTATCGGCGGTCAGTGGTGTTACCTGCTCGGAGATAGCCTCCGCATCCAGCGATTCGTTCTTTGTCGCACGGGCAGTCAGCGCGTGGGTAGAGAAGTCCAAGATGGACTGCGTCGAGCGGTAATTCCGCGTCAGTTGCTTGTCGTCGACCGGCGTCGTCGGGAACGTGACTCGATCTGCGTCCCGATTCAGCACCGCGGCAAACCGTTCGAGCCGATCGTCGAACTCGCGGATGTTGTCGACGTCCGCGTACTGGAAACTGTAGATGCTCTGTTTCCAGTCGCCGACCACGCAGATGTTGTTCGTGCCGGCGAGCAGCAGCGTGAGTTTGAACTGAATTTCACTGGAGTCCTGGAACTCGTCGACCATCACGTACTCGTACCCCAGCTGCTCTCGGAGGTCGTGATCTTCACACAGGAGGACGAACGCGAACAGTTGGAGGAACCCGAAGTTCAGGTAGTTCCGCCGAAGCGCGAACTCGAGATAGGCGTGATATACGTCGTGGACGAACCGCTTGAGTGCCGTTCGGTCCTCCTCGAAGACGCGTTCGGCGAGGTCCGCTGGGACTTGCTTGCCATCGCCGCGGATGTCCCATTTCGCGGGCGCCTCCGGGAGGTACGTCTTGTCTTCACCATACTGATAGAGCTTCTTTCGAAGCTTCGATTGCTTGCTCCCGCCGTTGCGTGGTTCATTCCGGTCGGTGAACAGCGTCTCGAACGCCTCGAAATTCCCGTCGAGGTGTGACTCACCGTCCCGGTACCAGCCATCCGCAGTGGGGAACACACCCTTTGCGGACAGTTCCTTGATCAGATCGAGCAGCTCCGATGTCTCCGACAGTGCTGTGAAGAACTCGTCATACTCCGAGTGATTATCGATGAACTGGCCGATAAACTCACGAAACAGCGCCTGTTCGATGATTTCGTCTTCGATAATCCGTGTCGAGCCAGTGATCGTCTCTTCGATCCCGAGGGACATCGGTGCGTCGTGTCCGTATTCGTCGAGCAGATCGTGTGACAGCGAGTGGAACGTCTGGATCGGCGCGTTCGCGAGCTCCCGCATCCCGTACTCACTGTGACGCACAATCCGTTCCCGCATCTCCTCAGCCGCGTTGTTCGTAAAGGTCACCAACAGCACGTCTTCGGGATCGACGCCATCTTGGGCCACGATATTGGCGTATCGCCGTGTAACGGTGAACGTCTTCCCGGTGCCAGCACCCGCATCGACGAGATAGAGGCCGTCAATCGCCTCCATGAGCTCGCGTTGTTCCGGGTTCGGGTCGACGCCGCTCATTGTTCACCCTCCAGGAGGAGATCTCGGTTGTCAACCCGTCGGTAGTTCGGCTCACCGGCGAGCCCCTCGATTGGGAACGCCTCGTCGCCAGTGCGACGCCGGTTGAGTTCCGCCAGTCGATCGTCGACAAACGATTCGAACGCATCGAGATCGGTTTTAAAGAACGCACCCTTCTGCCGGTCGACGATTGCTCGCATCACCTGCTTGCTCCCTGTTGTCACGTACTTGTACTCGCCAATCTCGGTTTCGAGCCGGTCAATCATCGTCTCTCCGAACTCCGATTCGATGAGTTCGTCGCTGTCGGTGGTCTCGACGAGTGGCGCAGCATCGAAGAGCGCGGCGTATGTCTGATAGTCGATCTTCGAGAGGATCTTCTGGCACTTCTGTGCCCCCTCCTCACGGAGATACTCGAAGAACTCCTCACGTCGCACGTGCTCGGTGAGCGATTCAGGGTAGTATGTTACAGTCGTCAGCGCGTCGTCGACGTCGGCGCCGCCGGCGATCATGTCGTCGACGAGTTCGGTGACGTAGAAGAACGTGAACGAGAGTTGCTCACTCGGACGTTGCGAACGCCAATAGGTGAGATAGAGCGCTGCCTGAAAGTCAGGCTCGTCTGTCGGCTCGTCAATCGCGGCGTGTTTGACAATCGAGGTGGCGCTGCTCTCGCTGCCGCTCTTGTAGTCGAGCAGGTCTCGCTGCGACTGAACGAGGTCGATCATTCCGTTGATGCCCAGTTCTTCATCAGTAAACCGGCGTTCAGTCACGGGGGAGTCGACATCCCGACCGAAGTGAGCGGCGACAGCATTGTCACCCCCACTGGACGGCGTCAGAAACGCGCCCTCGGTCGGCTGGTTCGCGTCAAGATATGAGACGATCGTTTCGAGGCTCGCACGATACTCAGTGCGCCGGGTCCGTTCGTCGACGGAGCGAACCAGCGGACGGACGTCGTCGAGCATGAGTTCGACGACCTCCGAGAGTGTCTCTTCGTCAACCGGGTCCGGATGGTTGACGTAGAACTCCGCGAAGTCGTGGAGCAGGTTGCCCTCGGTGAGATACGCCTTCTCCGGACCGTCGACGATCCGGCTGAAGTAGTAGTCCCGCGGTGAGTTCACGTAGGTGTTGAGACTCGACTTGCTGATCGTCTCGACTGGGTCGGACGTCACGCCGACGGATTCGTTCTCGAATCCGTCACCATCTCGTGCTGCGGTTTGGATCTGATGGCTTGTCGAAGGCAGATCGGAGAAACGGTCGTACTCCGGTTCGAGGAGCTCTTCGAAGTACAGGCACGGCGTAACGGATGATCCGCCGGTCGCGTCTTGGACGAGATAGTGTTGCTGGCTGCCGCTCTGTAACAGCAGCTGGAAGCTCTTGAGGTTCCGTGTGAACTGGGCGTCCTGGTCGACCCACGGACGACGTGGTGCCGAGTGGGTCCAGCGGTCGTCGAGCCCTAGGTAGAAGACAACCTCACGACCCACGTACGACGCCGATTTCGCGTCGGCGAGCAGAACGCCCTCGTTCTCTCGGTCGACCGGGACCTCGTAGGTCTGGAGATAGAACGACAAATCGTCGAGGCGCGCTTCTGTAATGGATTCGTCGGCGATGTTGAGTGTTTCCAGTTCCTCGCGGAAGGCGTCGAGCGTGTCGTCTGCGTGGCGTTCAAACACTGAGAGGGCGTCCAAGAACGTGTATTCTTGAATATCGTGACAGAAGTCAATCAGCCACTTGAGATCTCCATCGTCAAGCTCATGGAGTCGCTTGTCTGTGTCAGCGTCGTCGACGTCGCAATCGAAGACCGTCAACAGTGACCGGATCTCGTTTATTCGGGTATCAGTCCCCCGGTGGGCGGTCCGGAGGAGGTGGAGGAACAACCGATGTTCGCTGCGATCTGTGAAACCCGGCCCGCCGAAAAACGGGATATCGGCCGCTTCGAGTGCGGACTCGATAAGCGGTGAGTACTCGCTTTCCTGGTCGAGAACAATCCCAACGTTATCAGCGTTCTCGTCATCCACGGAATCGACGACGGTCTCTGCGATCTCCGTCGTCGAGTCGTGTATACGGAACGGAGGGAGCTCGAACTCCGTATCAGTGAAAAGGTCGACCGTGTCGTACTCGGCGGGTAGATACGCTCGTTCGAGTTGGGTGAGCATCGCCGGCTCGACGACGACCACGTCGAGATCCGGATCGATGGTCTCGTTCGTGAGCTTCATCGAGGCGGTCTCGAGTTCCGCGATTCGCTCCACAGCTCGTTCGGTGGCTTCGTCGACGTAGCCGTCGTACTCGAAGATGGCGTCGTGTGACCCTCGGTGTTCCCAACACTGGAGGATATTCCCAACCGCGTATGCACAACGCTTCCAGGAGAAGTCCTCGTGATCAAGCATGCCGAGGAAGGCGAGACGGTCCTCAGACTCTTGCCGTCGACCGACTGCAAGTCGGCGTGGTGGGATCGCGAACGGACCGAGATGCGAACGATCGAGGTGGCGGTTGAGGGCACTCGCAAGCGGTCCGTCCGGGGTGATTACCCGGTCGTACGATTTGACTTCATCGTAGAGTTGGCGTGGCGATTTGGCGCGGGGAAATGGCACGCACAGAGACAGTCAGCGACCTCGGTTAAATCTTTGTCAGATGAGTTCATAAATGGGTGAAGTATATGCAGATTCTCCGTATCAAGATCCCGTTTGCTCGCCTTCTAAACAATTTCAAAGTCGTTTCCTATCTAGATGGCACCAACACGAGAAAAGTCACTTAGTGAACGCGAGTTTGAATTACTGTTAGAAGGAGCAGGACGTATCGACGAGCCCGTTCAACGACTCGAATCGCGGGCTGCGATTCTAATCGGTGGACGTCTCGGACTAAGACCCGGTGAGACGACACATCTGAGTTCATCGTGGATCGATCACGAGCGACAAATGATCCGCATTCCCGAGCACCACGCTTGCACCAAAGGGAGAGATGGTGGCCTCTGTGGATATTGTCGGCAGGCAATCGAACAACGCCTACGACATGATCCAGATAGTAGATTCGAAGATTTTGCGGACCTGTATTGGCTTCCAAAAACAGACGCAGCTGCTCGAACAGTACCGTTTCATTTTTCGTATCGGGTCCGAGTCGCGATCGATCTCCTGATTACGGAACACGGTGGCTGGCCGTACTCCTTCTCAACATTACAACGAAGATTGAATACCGCCCTTGATCTCGCTCCACGTCTTTCCAGAAACGCAACTTCATTACACGGTCTTCGAGCGACAGCAGCCTCCTACCACGCCAGCAGAGGGTTAGAATTGGCAGCACTCCGAGCTATGTTCGGTTGGGAGGACATCGCTACAGCTCGGCAATATCTCAACGTAGATGGGGCGATGACTCGACGAGCGCTCAACAATATTCACTAATGCGAGTTGGTCAGTGAGCTGTATTCAGAATATGCGTTTCTATGGCTTCGGTCCTTCTTTTTTAAGTATATTGTATTTCTCAAGCACTGTGTCGAAGTAGTCTTCAGTCATAATTCGGGGGTTTGAGACCCTGTGGAAATCCTTAAGTACAAATTGAACTTCCATATGTTCAAGACCGTAAGCGTGGAATGCCGCAGCGTCAATTTCGGCCTGGATGTCACGCCTTGCTTCTTCAGTCGTTGCAGGATCAATTCCTCCGAGACGGTCGCGCATTTCGGCGAATTCATCACCGTAGCAACTCAGCTGAGCAGCCCGTTCGGAAATGTAGTGGAACCAATTATCATCCTCAGAAAGATCGGGCATCTGTGATTCCTTGAACTTATACATGACAATACCGGTGTCCACCTTAGTTCTAAGCAAGTAATCAAGCGGGATCGAGTTGAGAAGCCCGAGCTTAGCGAACAGTTCCTCGTCAGAGAACATCCGGGTATAGAAGTTATGAAGTGGGCTTTCTGAGAGTCCCTCCTCGTAGGGCTGAATCAGGTAGCTAGGGATAGTCAGCAATGTGTTGTGACAAACGATGCCCTTAGGTAACACCGAGGCGATGAGTGTCCGCTCATTAGTGGAGTTCGTAATTCGACGAATACCGATTCGATATTCAGTGGAATCCAGAAGTACGTCATTCTCGGTGAGTGGTTCCCCACGATGTTGCTCCAATAGGCCATTGACGAATCCTTTCTGAGACCCCGTGCCATCAAATGCTTCATAGATAGCGGATTTGAGATCGCGAACAGTCTTCTCCCGCATTCGTTGCTTGGCACTTCGCTCTGGGTCGTCATCTTCTTCGACACTCCAAAATTCGGGTTCCTGTACGTCTGTTATGAATTCCGGAGTATAGGAATATTGGTAAATATTCTTACCACCGTAGACAGGGTAATCGGCTTCTGATTTATCCACGAAACGGTCTGCATCACTTGTACGACGGAGTCCCTGATACGGCTCCATATATCCAGTCGGAGCGCCCTTTGGAGCGATGGGTGGGTTATCTATAATCGATTCGAGAACACTGAGTTTTTGCTCCGATTCAATATATGGGAAGATACCTGCTTCTGGAGAGTACGATTCAAGCACCTCCCGTGGAATCCGGATTGCTTTTTCATCGAAGTTATCGAAGATTGAAAGATCGCCTGCTTCATATCTCCCAGAAACATATTCTGTCGAACCACTATTCCTGAACACTACTACGCCGAACTTGTATCTATCATCAACCTGCTTGAAGATCCCGTGATTCTCGAAGATTGTCAGTACATCCAGAGTCGTGTTATTCAACAGGTGGGTTCGCAGGTCTTTACCAGATGCTCCATTAAAAACTGCACCAGGGAGAATCTGAGCGACACGAGAAGAGTCACCAGCAAGCTTGAAAACGCGCTCAAAAAATAGAGATGAAAGATCATTCGTACTGGGATTGACTCGCCCGTCAATTACAGGACGCTGTAGGTCATATGCAGGCGTGTTCTTGAAGTATTCTGCGCGAAGTTCCATTTCATCCTGATATTCCTGCCACCCCTCAGCGATATCATCATCTTCTAGAAGCTCTTCTTGGACTCTATCTTTGTCGTCGGGTAGTCGTGTTCGAAACGTCTCATCGTATTTGGAGAAATAGTCGTCACGAAGCGGCTTGATACGATCCCATGGAGGGTTTCCGATGACAACATCGAATCCACCGTCTTCGTACACAGGAGCGAACTCCAATACCCAGTGAAATGGACTAAATTCCTGTAGTTTCTCTTCATCAACTTCGTCAAGCCCCGCAGCGTGGAATTGGTCTAATACTTTTTCATTCAATTCCTGGCTATGAGAATCAACTAGCGATTCAGCAACCTGGCGTGCATTTTGCGCCTCAGCGGTACTAGTGGCCTTTTGATGGCGTCTGATCGCGTTGATTACATCCTCATATAACTCCTGTACACCAGTTCCGACACCGCCGCCCCAATTGGTGAGGGATGCATCGCCGTCGTCAGTTACTTCTACTAAATTTGTGAACCCGACAAGGGAATTTCCTTGTCGGATATTGAAGTCAATGTTCGGTAGCGGCTCGACCTCATGTGGCTCATCTTCAAGATCCGCGACCATTGAGAGCCACAATCGAAGTTTGCAGATTTCGACAGCCCCTTCATCAATGTCTACCCCTCAGTAATCACGATAGGTTAGTCATCATAACGCAATTATGGGGATATAGCTCAGCTGCAATACCGAACCTCAGATAGGATAGCCAAACTGGATTAATCAATTGAGATGGGTTCTGTGGGAAAAGACTTCGTGAGAACTCTACTGAATCGTTGCTATCCGTACATTCATTACGTTATGATTTCTTCAATGATCCATGGCTCTCCAGCAAATCACCGCGACCCATATCGCGAGCTGGGACTCTCTACAGGATATCGCTGACTCGTTTGAGAAACGTGGACTGAAACCCCGTCCGAATCTCGGGGAGGACAACGAACTTGTCCTCCAACTAGCCGATGACGAATTCGTCGTACTCGTCAACGCCGGCCCTGGTGAATCAGCGACCGAGTTCAAACCAGACAACCGTTCCCGACACACGAACCTTGTCGCCACGAAAGATTTCAATGAGTTTACCTTTCTCACCCGAACGCGCAGTTGGGAAGGTCAGCAGCACGGTCGAATCAAGCACCAGAAAATATCGTTCACCAAAGAACAGTTCACAAGAGATAGTGGAGAAAAGAACACCGTTCTGAAGAAGCTCAATTCAATCGAATACGGTTCCCCAGCTGCGATTTACGATACGCTGTACGATACGCAACAAGTAGTCAAAGAATTTTACGAGGAGTTCGAAGACCTCCGCACCGATCTCGTTCAGGAAGTTTCCGGTATCCCAAGTGACCGGGGCGATGCGAAGCAACGCTACGTGCAAGTTATCCTTGATCGGATGATTTTCCTGTACTTCATACAGGAAAAGCGCCTGCTAGACCGGAACCCAAACTACCTTCACGAACAGCCTAGCGAGGTAGTGGCTGACGGCGAAGACCGTTACGAAAACTTCTATCAGCTGCTGTTCTTCGACTACCTTGCAGAAGACAAGCAGAATCCCGACTTCGGGAGCCTCCCGTACTTGAACGGTGGACTGTTCGCCAAGAACCCTGTTGAGGAAGAATTCCCGGACGCAAAGCTTGGTGAATCAGCTCAGGAGACGAACGAGCTCTTCAACGAGATCTTGAATTTCTTGTCGGGGTGGAACTGGAATGTGGACGAACGGCTTGATATCGTTGATCCGAAGAACCTCTCGCCTGCTATTCTCGGGCATATCTTCGAACAGACGGTCAACCAGAAAGAGATGGGCGCGTACTACACCCCTGAGGAGATTACCGGCTTCATGTCTCGCCGGACGATTCACCCGTACCTGCTTGACCAACTCAATGACGCCGTAGATGCTGAATACAACGAAATTGACGACGTATTCGGGTTCCCGAGTGTAGAATCCGGTAGTAGTGAAGTGGCGTTAGCAGATGGCGGAACGATGACTCAGCAGGTACCCACTGAGAACGTAGACACGAAGCACGTCGAAACGCTGTATCACGACATACTGAAAGAGGCGCACGTCCTTGATCCAGCAGTTGGTAGTGGTGCGTTTTTGCTCGCTGCACAGGATGTGTTGGTGGATATCTATATGCAGTGTCTCGAGTACTTCCAGCAACTCGAAAGTGAAGGTAAGGGGTGGGAGTTAGATTCCCGCACACGTGATGAGATAGAAGAGGTCAATAAAGGACAGGGAGGGCCCTCGCTATACGCGAAGCGGACAGTTATTCTGAATAATCTCTACGGGGTAGACATTGATGAAGGGGCTGTCGAAATCTGCAAACTTCGATTGTGGCTCTCAATGGTCGCGGATATCGAAGACGAGCCACACGAGGTCGAACCGCTGCCGAATATCGATTTTAACATACGCCAGGGGAATACACTCATTGGGTTCACGGATGTCGAAGAAGTAGCCACTGAGAGTGGGGATGCATCTCTTTCGAACTACGGGGGTGGCGCTGGGACTGGTATCAAAGAGATGTACGAAGGGGTGATCGGAGCCATTGAACGTCACCAAGATGCGACAAGCTCTAAAGTCGCTACAAATGCAAGGAAGCTGGCAGAATCACGAATCGGTTCCCACAGTGAGAAACTGAATGAAAAAATCCTCGACCAGTTCCACGATGCTGGTATCGAGAAGGTTGATGAAAAGATGCTAGAAGAATATCACCCGTTCCATTGGGTGATTGAATTTCCTACAATCTATCGGGATGGTGGGTTCGACATCATCATCGGAAATCCACCCTGGGACGTACTCACACCGGATCGAAGTCACTTCTTCCCCAAGTACGACGAGAGATTCAGAACCCGACCACCAAGTGAAAAAGACCGAAAAGAGGAGGAGCTTCTATCGAATCCTGACATCGCAGCCGAGTATGAAGAATTCAAGAAAAATATGCAGATTCGGTCTGATTATTATAACTCATCAGACCAGTATGAACTACAGAAACCCACTGTCAGTGGTCAGACCGTTGCCACTGAAACGGACCTTTCACTCCTGTTTTTTGAGCGAGTTACCCAATTAGCTGGAGACCAATCATATGTTACCCAGATTATGCCGGGTAATTTTTTCCTTGGAGCGACAGCCAAGGACCTTCGGGAGTATATTATCAATAAAACTGAATTGGAGCACTTTGTCCAGTTTGAAAATAAAGGAATTTTCAACAATGTGGATGACCGCTATCATTTTGCTATCTGTACTTTTCGAAACTCTGGCTCCACGGACATAGTAAACGGCGGCTTTGCAAGCGGAGATACCTCCATTCTTGTCAATTTCGATAACATTTCAATTGATATCCCATCAGAAGTTCTTGCTGAATACTCACCTGAATCACGTATCTTCCCCTTCTTCCGGTCACAAGAATTGATCGACTCGCTGTCTAAATTCGTAGACCACCCTCCAATTGGAGAGAAAGTAGGAGACGATTGGTTTGTCTCTCTGTACATGAAGGAGCTTGACCGGGCAAATGACTCCAATCTCCTCATAGAACAACCAGAGGACGGCGATTACCCAATCTACGAGGGAAAGAATATGCACCAGTTCGCCTATGATGACACCTCCGTCTTCAACATTAACCCGATATCTCTATGGGGAGTGGACGAAGGCGATCCAGACCGAAGTGCGAAACACAGAGTTCGGATGAAGAACTTCCGATCACGTGATCCTGATGCAAGTTTGAAAAAGGCGATCTACAACAAATTCGATGGATCAGGCTCGCAGAAGTCGTTCGTCAACGATCTGCTTGAGCAACATGGTCGACCAGAACTATCAAAGGAAGATGTGCTGCTTGACTGCACGAAGTACCGAATCGCTATTCGAAAGATTACGAATAGCACCAATGAACGGACATTAATCGCGGGGGTCATTCCAAAGGACACCGTCACTGTACACAGCATCGCCACAGTCCGCCCCCATGTTGTGGAACCAACAGAGGATGATCTCGGTAATTACCCGATGCACAGCGCCTACGAAAAGGTGTTTACCGATGAGGAATTATTCGTCGTTCTTGGATTATTGAATAGCATCCCAATCGACTACCTGATGAGGACAAAGATCGACACCAATATCGTCCAATACAAACTTAATGAGACGCAACTTCCTCGACTCACTGCCGGTGACAACTGGTTCAATTGGATTTCTCAGCGTGCGGCGAGACTGAATTGCTATGGAGACGAATTCTCCGAAATGCGCGACCGCCTCGGCGGTATTGATCCAGCTACTGATGCAGAAAAACGCCGGGAGTTACAAGCGGAGATCGACGCTGCTGCATTCCATGCCTATGGGATGAATGAAGAAGAGACAAGGTTCATACTCAATGATTTTTACCAGGTAGACAATCCAAAGCTAATGGATGATCCCTATTTCGATCTCGTGTTTGAGAAGTACTCCGAGTTAGATGAAGAGGGGCCTTACCCGTAGGTCCCCTCACTACAGGTTACCGAACTTAGTCAGGTTCCGATAACGCCCCAACACATTAGTCTGGCCTGTACCTCGCTTTCGCCTACGAGTTTAGCTTGGTACTCTGTTGAACTTTCTACGTTTTCTTCAAGGAAGAGTTCAAGCTGCTTCAAGAATTCTACAGGGGGCCACTCAGGGAACGAGTCATACTGATCGTTATGCCGAAATGTATTCCGAAGAATTCGGTCTTCGTCAGTATTTGCTAACTTCACATCTTGAAGCGTCTCACGAAGGTCACTAGCCCACTCTTCAAGGGTCTCGTAGTCATCTCTCTGAACAGGCATCTCACCGTGGTTTGGCTGTAGGTAGTGAGCAATAAAATCGAGGATAGTCTCTTGCTCTTTCGAGAATGCCTCCCCCTGCTTGAATGCACCTTCGACTTGCCCTTCTCGAATCGCTTCCAAACGGTCATCGAGAACATCCTGGATTGTCTCACGGTTTGACAGCACGTTCTCAGCGTCTCCAGTGATCGGTTCACCACCTACCGATGGATCAATCTTGAGTGTACCAACAGGACGCTCCTTGACGTCGTCAGTGAACGGTTTGTAGTAGAACCCCCGACGAACACGCCCAAGTGGTGGGTTGTGATCTTCGTCATCAAACCAGAGGTGAGCAAGAGCAAACACGCCGGGCCGTGGCCCTACATCGTGGTCGGTTACGTTCGTGTACAGGCGTTCGCGCTCCTCTGGGGCCTCTTCGAAGTAGTCTGCCGCGTATTCGAAGTCGTCTTCTGAAAGTCCGAAGTCCTCGTTCAGTTCCTTCTTGAGTAAGAATCGCTCGTAGGCCGCGTGTTCGTTACTCCCCGCATTTCGAAGGAGAGGATTCTTACTCGTGTCATCAAGCTCGTTCACGTCATCGATTTCTCGGGACTTCTGAAGCGAGTCTTCGATCTCATCCACCTGAAGTTCACCAATCGTCTTTTCGGTGTCGACACCCGTCTTCTCCAGGATCTGGTCCTCATTCGGGTCTAGAATATTGTTCTCTTTCCCGACGATGAGCGCGATGTCGTTGATCTTTGCCTGCAGCCGCTTCAGGAGCTTAATCGCAGCTTCGATATCTCCATCAGGATAAAAGTTGTGGACGTACTTCTCCTCAGTACTCCCGATCCGGTCGATACGCCCCACACGCTGAACGATCCGCATCGGATTCCACGGAAGGTCAAACGAAATTTGAACTGCGACGTCCTGGAGATTGACCCCCTCGGATAGGGTATCGGTTGCCACGACGTACTGTAGTTCCGATTCACCGGACTCAGCTAGCGTTTGCTGATACCCCGAGGCCTCCGGTGCAAATCGCTTGATAACGTCTTGTTTGTTGTCGTCACCACCTTTGACGACGGCACTATTCGCCTCTGTTACCGGGGAGTCAGGGTTGTTGAGGAGCGTTCGATGAACGTAGTCCGCGGTAGCACGGTACTGGGTGAAGACGAGGACCTTCTCGTCATCGTATCCATTGAGTACGTCCGCGAGCCGCTCAACCTTCGGGTCACGAAACTCCCGTAACGAGAATACCGCCTCATAGAACTCTCTCGTCGCCTCATCAACGTCAGTCAGGTCACTTTGCGGGTAGAGGATCGGGTTTAATTCCTCTTCGGGGACGTCCGGAAGGACACCGACATTGTGGTCGTGAAGCCACTGCCGTGTCGAAACAGCTTGATCGCTTACATCGCCAGAATCCTGTGCGATATCGCCGATGAACTGCGACAAGAAGTAGGCCAGAAGCGTCAAGTCCTCTCGAATGTAGGTCTTCACCTCACCGATTGTCGCATCCGTCAATTCGTCTGGAGTATCACTCTCAGAGTCCTCATCGGCACGAACAGCGGTCGTATCGAAGCCGAACTCTTCCAGTGTCTGTTCGAGATCTTCAGCGGCATCACTCCCCTCCACAAAGTCATCAAGCGTCTCAGTTTCTTCGTCGTCCTGTGCCGCGCGCAGCATATCGATCTGCTCGTCTTCAGGAAGCCCATCGAGAAGACCGAGAAGTTGCCTTTCACTCTGATGGAGGGTTTCAATGGACTGTACAAACGCGTACGTCGAAGACTCCAGACGCTTGAGCAGATTCAGCTTGTATAACGCTTTCAGTGTGCCACCTGCTTTCGGGTTCTTCACCGTGATATGCGGGAGATGAAGCGCGTCCATTACGTCCGGCAACATTCGGTATACGGGCTGGTACGCCGCCGGGAGCGAGTATTGCTCCTTGCTTAGCGTTGGGGGCTTGAAGCTCATCTCGAAGTCCTCCCCATCTTGGATCTGGTCTTTGACGTGCTTCCGCGTTCGAAGCACCATCACTTCGTTCAGAATCTTCGAGATCTCCTCCGAGTGCCGCTGGAGTTGCTCGGTTATTTTCCGTAGGTCTTCCTCACTGGCTTCCTCCTTGCCAGCAGCGATCTTCTTCCGAGACTCCGAAAGCTCGATGTACTCCTCGAAGGCATCGAAATCCAGCGACGCCTTGTTCCGTAGTTCCTCAGGACTAGTGAACAGACTAATGAGGTTCTCTAAGTCGGTCGCAGAATTATTGATCGGGGTTGCTGTCAGCATGATCATTGTCTTCCCGCGGAGCTGTCGCAGATTCGCATGTCGACGGGTTCCCTTGTAATCGTCCTCGTCATCGGGGTCCGGCCTCCACTTGCCGTGGTTCCGGAAGCGATGGGCTTCGTCAATGAGTACGACATCGAATCTGTCTTTGAGGTCCTTTACCTCCTCGTACGCGAGATTCTGGAACTTGCTAATACTCATGACCTCTAAGTGGGTCCCATCAACTTCGAGACCGAAGTACGGATTGCCGTCTTCATCAGTATCGTCTTGAAGAAGGTCTTCCCACTGTTCGGTGAGGTTCGCAGGTACGATGAGGAGGCAGTGATCTCCTCGTTGACGATAGTCGTGGAGAAGCTCACCGCCAATGAACGATTTTCCGAGCCCGACGGAGTCAGAGATGATACAGCCGTTGAACTGAGAGAGTTTCTCCTTCGCGCTTTCGTATCCGAGTGTCTGGAAATAGTACAGCGGGCTATCCCGGATGTTGACGTTCCCGCTCAGTTCGTCGTATGCGAGAATTTTGTACAGCTCGAACGGTTCAATATACGTGCCTAAGTCATCAGGCGTTTCCTCATCGTCTGATTCCTCTTCCTGTTGTTCCTGCCAGTCCTGGTACTTGTCACTGTTCTCGATGATCCGGATGATCTCTTCACTGAAGTCCTCGGCATTCGCCCACTGGTTATCGTACCAGTCTTCGAACGCCTCAGCTTCAGGACGATCTTGACTCGTAAGATTTAGTTCGATATTGTTTCGGTGGCCACTCGCGGTGAAGTTTGAGGACCCGACAATCGTCGCACAGGGACGGGTATCCGTATCGTCGTCAGTTGCCCAGTCATCATCGTCCTGTGGCGCTCTAAATGAGGCTCCTTTGGCGTGGAAGTAGCCGTTCTCTGGATTTCGCACACGGACGCTAACCTTGTTTTCAGCTATGAAATCTCGCAGCCGGTCCAACCGTCCTAACTGTGCGTTGTTGAGCTCGTCAATGCTCTCTTCGACCTCATCTCTGAGTTCGTCACGTAGGCTTTGTCCTTCTCCGATTTCATCTGCTGTACTCTGATTCGTTTGTCGCCCCATCAATATACGAAGGGGCGCGTGACCAAGTTCGTCTGGGTCAGCGAGTTGTTCGAGATCTTCGCGATACAGATCGAATCCAGAAAGGTAGAAGTAGCCGGTAGCGATTCGTGCTTCTTCGATTTGTGGAATAATCTTCCTGTAGACATCTTCGACAGTCCGGTTGGCGTTGTCGACGAGGGGAGGGAGAGAAATCATCGTGTTGCCGAATGTATCCCTCAAGGTGACTTAGTGTTTGGTGAGAAAACTGAAGTCCATCTATCGGCTTCCCATTGACAGAATTATGTGGTGGTAGTGAGCAAGTCCGGTTGAGACCGAATTAATGAATGATCGGGATTGGAGAGAAGGGCTCTCAGCGTGGGCTCATTCCCTCATAGTTCGATCTGTCCTCCTTACGCTAACCGCGGCCGCGGTAGTTGCGCCACGGACTTCCTTCCTCAATCGGACTGTTGAGTTCGAGAAAGACATCTACGAACGGACGGAGTACCTCCGGGAGCAAGAATGACGGATCACCAGTACGAGGAAGGTGACCGCGTCCGAATCGATATCCCTGACAAGACGGATCCAGACTACGACCGGCTCCACGGACGCTACGGCGAGATTATCGCTATCTTCGAGGACGATGCCGGCTTCGTCACGGGCGATACTCGCGATGCTGTGCTGTATCGTGTTCAGCTGGAGGATGGAACGAAAACTGATGTCCGTTGGCGGGACCTCCGGCCATTCTGAGGTATTGTTCTAACGTTATCCCGGAAGTTCCTGGAAGCCTGGGTTTTCCGCAAAATAAATCGCGTTGCAACGCGGGAATCACCACAGACAGAACGGGCTAATTGAATCGTTTCCGGAAACGACCCGGTTACGTTTTTAGTACTAGCCGGAAACCAGTCTATCAAGCAAAGATGATCCGCGATGCTCGTGTTCTCCGTGCCGGGTTCGTCCCCTCGGGAAGTTGAGCATCACGACGCCGAAGTCAACCACCTCTCCAGCGTCCTCGAGCCCATCACGAACGGGGAGCTCGCTGACACCGCCATCGTCACTGGACCCAGCGGGGCCGGCAAGACGTGCATCTCGCAATTCGTCACCGAACGCCTACGTGAGGAGGTGCTCGACGTCGAGGCCACCTACGTCAACTGCTGGCGTAACTACACCCGATTTCGGACGCTCTACCAGATCCTCGACGATCTCGGCGCGACCATCGACATCCACCGGCAGTCGACGCCGCATGACGAACTCGTTGATCGCCTCCAGTAGCATGACGGCCCGCGAACCGTCGTCATCCTTGATGAGGTCGACCAACTCGAAGATCCCAGCGTCATCTACGATCTCCACAGCCTCCCGCAGTTCGCGATTATCTGCATCGCGAACAAGGAAGAGGAACTGTTCAGCCGCGTCGACGACCGCCTTGTGAGTCGGCTCCGTTCGAGCGAGCACGTCCGGATGGACAAGTACCACGACGAGCAGCTATACGATATCCTGAGTGCTCGGGCGAAGTGGGGCCTCGACGAGGATGTCATCACCGACGACCAGCTCTACCGGATCGCCGACGCGGCCGCCGGCGACGCCCGCCTCGCAATCGGCATCCTCCGAACGGCCGCCGGCAATGCAGATCGCGAGAACCACGAGCGCATCACCGACGACATCCTCCTGGACGCCGCCGAGGATGCCCGGGCCCAGATCAAGCAGAAGAGCCTCGATTCACTCACGCCGCACCAGCGCGTCGTCTACGACATCGTTCGTGAGCACGGCCCGCTCGGCCCGAGCGAGATTCACGAGCGCTATACCGAGGACCTCGATGATCCACGGACCAAGCGAACCGTTCGGGCATATCTGTCAAAGATGACTCAATACAACCTCCTCGAGGCCGAAGGCACGAGCCGGGATCGAGAATACGCGATCATTGAGTCACCGCCTGCTGCAACAACCACTTAACACGTTCCAGAATATCGATACACTATGACCACGCTCCCCACACTGTTCGAGACCTTCCTGTCGGACATCCGCCCACAGGACGAGCACAATGATGCCTACAAGGAGGGCCACGAAACTCTCCGCGATCACTTGCAGAACGACGACGACATCGACGAATTCTACGTGGCAGATTTCCTCCAAGGGAGCTATCGCCGGTGGACGGCACTCAGACCGCAGGAAGACGAGAAATCCGACGTTGACGTTGTCTTTGTCTCTGATCTCAGCAGTGACCTTGATACCGACGTAGCGCTGGAGAAATGCGAACCGTTCCTGAAGGAACACTATGAGGGGCAGTGGGAACCAAATGCGCATTCCTACAAAATCGAGGAAGAGGAGGTGGAGATCGATCTCGTCTTGACAGCGGCACCCAGCGAGGGAACACGCGAAGCCGTCAAATCACTGAGTTCATTGGACGTTGGCACAGCCCTGAGTCCGAACGACCTTTCGACCGTGGCGGAGGCCCTCAATATGTCGGCAGATGGCGACGACGAGTGGAAGGACGAACCGCTCAAGATCCCACATCGAGATGAGAACGAGTGGGAGAATACCCATCCCCTCGCGACTATCGCCTTCACCGTGAATAAGAACGATATCACGGATGGCCACTACGTGAACGTCGTCAAAGCCATCAAATGGTGGCGGCGAACGAAGACACCGGACGTCGAAGGACCGACAAGCTATCCCCTCGAGCACATCGTTGGTCAGTGCTGTCCAGATGATATCGACAGCGTCGCTGAAGGCGTGACAAGGACGCTCGAAGAACTTACACGGCAGTTCAAGACCGAAGCAATGGCCGAGGAAACCCCCGTCTTGCCGGCTCACGGGCTCCCGGAAACCCCCGAGAATGACGTCCTCAAACAAATCGACGGGGACGATTTCGCGGCGTTCTACAATGAGGCCGAGGATGCCGCAGCGCTCGCGCGGACAGCACTGGATGAGGAGGACAAAGAAACATCGAGGGATTACTGGTACCAGCTCTTCGGCGAGAAATTCCCTCCATTCGGAAGCGACGACGATTCTGACGATGGAGGGGAGAAAGCCATGTCAGTAGGGTCGTCCTCACAGGTAGAGGATCCATCTGATCACCAGTTCGCCGAGTCGGACAGCTGATATAATAAATGCCACCCCAAGAAATTACAGAAGCCGTCACAGCCATTGCCGAACGGGACGGAGTCACCGTCCTCAAAGAGCCATATCGACACGATAGCAACGGACGGTGGATCGTCAAGATCAGGCTTTCACCAGACGACTTAGAACCCCATCCGGACGTGCCACGCGAGACGGACTGGTATCTCCATCTACGGGATACGTACCCCGCCGGTTCAATTGGGATCTACCCTGCGGATCAAGAAGAGAACACCATTACCGCCACATTCCCCCACCAGAAGCTGAACGTGGCTGGGAGCGACGATACCCCGTGGCGACGAGGCGATATCTGTGTTGCTCGGTATGGGCACACCCTCAGTCAAACGGGAGCCACCGGCGAACCCAGCACAAGCCGTGATCGGCTCTGTTGGCATACGGACCGAGCACTGCGGTGGTTGAGTAATGCTGCGAAAGGGGAACTCCGGGAACCAGACGAACCGTTTGAAATCCCGGCCTTCGATACGAACTCGGCTTCGGCCCCAACCATCGCATTCAACGAGACGCAGGAGTCGTTCTCAGACTGGAGAGAGATGTATGGACAGTGGGGGACAGTCAATCTCCGCTCGTTGCCAACTGCTGAAGAGACATACGCGACTGGTACGTTCAAAGATAGCGACGATGAAGTCGTCTATCAGCCACAATGGGGCGGATACGTCGATTCGAATCCTGATGACTCCGTTTCCGGGGCGTGGGCACTATTAGAAGAGATGCCGATTGAACCCCCGTGGGAGGCCCCGGAGACGTGGGAAGATTTGGGAGGGTTTTTCGAGGGTACCGAGACCGACCCGTACGAACTACGGGCGAATATCAAGCCCGTCTTGGACGATGAACCGGTCAAGGCCCTTCTAATTGGATTCCCCATCCCAGCAACGGTTGACGGCGACCCCGAGATCATCTATTGGCAACCAATCGAGATACAGGAGTTCAAGGACCCGAATGACCTCTCGGGCGGATTTCGAGATACTGGAAAGGGGCCAGAGATAGCCGAACGGCGGGGAGCCGGAGAGGAACAGATTCGGTGGCTGGACTCGGACAACTGGTCGCATGAGCAACTCACCAGACGCGGACATATGACGGAGTGGTTTCTGGATCGCAACATCGTGCTCATCGGAGCGGGAGCGCTCGGCAGTATGGTTGCCGAGAACCTCGTTCGAGCCGGCTGTCAGCAGCTTACCATCGTCGACAATGATACGTATGAGATCGGGAACGTTGCTCGCCACACACTAACAATCGATGGGGTGGGACGAAACAAGGCGACAGCAATCGCGGACCGGCTTGAATCAATTGCACCGTACGCCCAGGTCCTTGATGTGGATAGCGCCTTTCCACCGAGCGGTGAGCTGCCGGAGCCAATTAGAGAAGCGGAGGTAGTAATTGACTGTACCGCGTCACGGGGAGTTCGGCGCGCTCTTGATGCGATTAGATGGAATCACCCGGTCGTGTTTTGCTCTGCGGCTATGGGTCGACAAGCGAACCGGTTGTTCTGCTTCACAGCTTACTCACATACCTTTCCGTACAGCGATTACAACGAGGCGTTCGATCCATGGCGGTTGCAAGAACAGATCGAATGGGACGAAGACGAGGATGCCATCCCCGAACGAGTCGGCTGCTGGCACCCAGCATCAGTTATCCGAACGGACCGGGTGATGACGTGGGCAGGGACAGTGACACGACTTCTCGATCAGGCGACGTCATTGAGCCTGCGCGAGAATCACTTCACCGTGCTCGAGACCGGTAGTGGCGACGAACTGCCGACCATTTCACAGGCCACACCTCCCTTCCAGGACGGAACAATATGGCGAGCACCGGAATCACCAATCACCGTCCAAATTCCGGCCACATGTCTTGAAGCGATGTATGATCGCTGTCGCGAAGAACACCCCTGTGAGACGGGTGGTATTCTGGCTGGAACCGACCGTCTCGATGGACCAGCACTGGTGGTTAATGCCCGCGACCCACCCCGAGACTCCATTCAAGAGCCAACTCGATTCCTCCGCGGAACCGACAAAGTCGAGGAGTGGCTCAAAGATGCCAGGGAGAGCATCGGCATCGACTATCTCGGTGAATGGCACTACCATCCCGGCGCTTCACCCAATCTCAGCCGGGACGATCGAACTGCGATGAATGAAATCGCCAACGACGACGGCTACGACTGTCCGCATCCGCTCCTCTTCATCGTCGGTCAGGACGAAGAAGGTCAATTCACGATTAACGCCTATCTATTCCACGATAGTAAGGAATACGAGCAGTTAGAACGGATTGACAACCCAGATGCAGCTACAACTCTCAACGTCGGTGATGATATATGACTGATCCAACTGGCCGTGTATTTCTCAGCTATAAGCACGAACAGACGGACGTCGCCAATTTCCTGCAAACGGAACTGGAGCGACACGGGGTGCCGATTTGGCGGGATATCTTCGATTTGAAGCCGGAGCCACTCAGAGACGAAATCATCGACCAGTTGGAGAACCCGGAAACGGCCAGTGGTATTGCGCTCGTCAGTGAGGGCGTAGCCGACTCCGACATCATTCTTAACGACGAGTTGCCGGGATTCAACAAGCGCTGGGATGGGGATGACGAGTTTTTCGTGGTCGTTGTGCCATGTCCCGATGTCAGCGTTGGAGAAGCCAAATCGATACTCAACGAGGCACCGATCCTCCACGACTTCTCCGCCTGGAAAATGCTCCCCTTGGAGGAGACCACGTCTGACAAAGCTACAGAAATCGTCCAGACCGTCTTATCAGAGCGGATCGAGCGGATAGATGGGTATTTACCGGACGGTGAGCCTCTCGAATGTTCACTTGATACCTACGAATCGCCGGCTCACAATATCGATCCAGCGATTGCTATCGACTGGTCAAGATCGTTCGAACATGGTCCACCATCCCAAGAAGAATGGAACCAGCGTCTACTCCCGGCGTTAACCACGGTAACGGACAGTCTCATTCAAAACGCATCGGGCCGCCCCCTCCGATTCCGTGGCCGAACGCATCTTCCCGCTGCGTTCGCGGCCGGTTACTGTCTCCCAACCACACGTCGTATCCAAGCAACGTGGATGCAACCCACCAGCCCTGCCGGGATGACAGAATGGACACTCGATATCGACCAAGAGGAAAGCGGGTTAGAAGGAGATCTCCAGCGACAACCGAATCACGGAACCGAGCTTGCGGTGCTCGTCAACATCGCAGCCGATGTGCAACCGGAGATCGACCAGATGCATAACGACCTTCCGGATTTCAACGGTATTCTCAGATTGACACCGGAAGATGGACCTGGTGTGGAATTGTCCCCGGCACAGGCAGCCCATGCTGCAGGTGTTTTCCGTACCAAGGTACGAGACGCAATCAAAGAACTGCCAAAAACATCGACAATTCATCTCTTCATAGCTGGCCCGATGGGGCTCGCCTTTCTCTTCGGGCGAAACTCAAACACTCTTAGACCGATCCAGACCTACCTCTACAGCAAAGACGAGGGTCGGTACTATCCTGCTGGTCGATTACAGAATCAGTCACTTTCGGACGGCTCAGACACCGCCTCAGAAGAGCAATAGCAAATCAGTGCCCATTGCCAGGAGAGCATCGACTCGATCATGTCGCACCAGCGCGTCGTCTACGAGGTGATTATAGCACTGGTAGGTCGTGTTTTGTTGACCGAGAGCATGCACCCCCGTGATTTATTACTGCAGGAGCGATTATGTACTACTATGAGCGCAAAGGGCCAGCTCCGTCGGTTCGAGAACAGGGCGCAGTTGCTGCGCCATATCTCTGAGGAGACCGGCACGGACATCGACACGCTTTGGGACGAGTACGAAGCCCAAGTCGAATAGAGCCCTTTGCAGTTTTTGACGCGTGGGCGACGACACTGATCTCGACGTATCGTTCGAAATAGACGCAGAGACAGTCTCTCTGAGCCCTATCGGGGAATATCAGGTTCTCGATCTGGAAGGCCCGGTCGTCATCGTTGGAGATGCATCGTACCGCGTTGTTCCGGTCGGTGAAGACTCAGACGCGTCAGAAGATGTTCGGGAACTTAGCGTCGACGAGATACGTGCTGCACTCAGCGAACTCGCTGACAACGACGACTTTCAGTCAATCGTAGACAATTGTCCGACGAATACGCCGCTCGTCTACGACGACATCGATTATTTGACTCGCCATCTCCCCACAAGTTCGCTCCAGAAGTGCCAGAAGCTGAGTGAGAGCACCCCTTTCGAGAAGGAATTACTCCTCCAAGTTGCCTACGTAGAACGCCAAAACTCTCTCGTCGGACATTCAGACAACGTCCTCGAGTATTATCTCGAACAGCGTGCTGAAATCGCTGAAAAACTCCGGTCCACCGACGAGATCGACAGCGACATTGAGCGGTCATTCTTTTCGTATCTCCTCCTCGCCTCGGCACTCATCGAAGAGCTGACAACAGAAACAGTCCTCAACGAACTCTTTCGCGAGGAAGCTCGTCTCGACAGCATCACAGAGCACGTTCGGAGTATGGGGCACGCGAAGCGATTAGAGAAACTCTGTGATATCCAAATACTGACCGGAGGTGACCATGGGTCGCTTGTCGAGGTCAAAGAACGCAGAAACAACCTCGTCCACGACGCGCAGAAGCGTGCAGGCCTTGACGAACTCGAATCGCGTCGTGAAGTCGCACAGATCCTCGAACAGACTGATCGATGTGCGTCCGTACTACTGACGATCTCGGGAAAGAACATCGAGTCAGTCATCGCGAAGCGAGGGTGTGATCCCTATATCGAACACGCTCAATCTGAGGCTGTCGCCGACACAATCACGACCTGGGAACAGGAGTATCCAGAGCGCCTATCGAGACTTCACGACTGTGAAAGAGCAACCATCGAAGAGATTCGCTGGGATACCGAAGAGAGTGACCCTGGGAACAACATCACGGAGGGATTCACGTTTGATGGATTTGATGACGAAGAGCTGTATGAGATATTAATGGAGTTCGTCGGTGCTGCCTCACAGGCGTTCCTCGACCGGATTGATGCTGATGCAAACGAGAGCAATCTCGATCGCTTCGATTTCGCAGTGATGGTGCTGCTCTGTGCTAGTCACAGGTACGAGGAGATTGCCCGGTGGCTGGATACCGACGAAAAGTATGTCCAGCGGAAGGAGAACGTGATAGCCTGGAGAGCTTCGCAGTTCGAGAAGGATTTAGTAGAAGAGATCCCCCGCCCAGAGGGCCCAACATGGCCATCGGACACGGCATCAGATGATCAGGATAGGTGCTAGCCCGATAACAGACGGGTCATCGTCGCATAGGACGTGATGCTCACTCAGCGGAAGGCACACATGGATCAGACCAAGCGTAAGCATCTCGAAGACCGCCTCACGGCAGAAGGTGTCATCCGAGATCGAGAGTACTCGCTCGTCGATTCGGAAGCGGCGTCGCCGATGCAGTGACCGTGACTCCGTCACCGATCAGGAACTGACCTCGCCGAGGCCCGATTGCTCGTGGTCAACGGCTCGATGACCTGGGATCGTCGTTGCCGGGGTTGTTGACCCGCGTCGAGATCTCATAGGCGTCCAGATCGTCCTTCAGGTAAGGCTGGCACAGTTCTTGCGGGTGTCCGGATCTGCGGCGAGCTAGTCAGATTCCACGTCCTGCGGGAGGACAACCGGCATCCGGTCGTAGATTGAGTTCATCAAGTTGTTCGGCTCCGTCGTGAGAATCGTGACGCACGAGATCGTCTCGCCGTCGCCCTCCCAGACGTCCCAGAGCCCGGCCATCGCGAACGCGGGGTCGTCCTCGCGGTGAATCCGATAGGGCTGTTTCGACCCGCTGTTTGGCGATTTCCACTCGTGGAATCCTGACGAGAGGACCAGACTGGGGCGAGATTTCCACGCCCGCCTGAACGCGCTCTTCTCATCGGCAGTCTCGGAGCGAGCGTTGATGATGCCCTCCTCGAACTCGTCCGCCCAGAATGGAATCAACCCCCAGAGGTAGGCGTCGATCTCGTCTGAAGTCTCGTTCGTGATGATGTAGAGGTCGCAGCCAGGCGCGATGTTGTATCGGGGTGTGTACCCGCCGTCTGCGACGACCTCGGCGTCGAAGCGGGCCTCAAGGTCTGCTTGGTCGATTGAAGAGCGAGTTCCGGCCACACAGACCGAGGAGTTCGGAGGGAAGCATCTTGAACGTAGTTGCACATTTCGCCGTTAACCAACAGGTTGCCCCGGTGAGCCTGAGCTGTTGGTTAATGTGGGGTAGCTACAGAATTTGGCTGTATCTACGGTTTGTTCGTAGAGGACGTCTCCAAGAAGACCCACTAGCATCATCAAAAGAGTATCTCCGAGAGACTCGTGAAAGATAGATCTCAAACAACCGAACGGCCGGGGTGCTGTTGTCATCGCTCATCTCTACGGTCACTAGGAGAGTCGTTACAATATGTCGTTTAGAAATGCAAGGAGAATGCCCCGGGCTTGGTCCCGAGTCGATTCACACCCCCCACTACTTCCGGAGTAAATACTGCTTTCAGGGCCCTTAAGCAGAGAATCCACTTCATTCAGGTTTAGCAGCGTTCTACGGAACTAGAGGTTGAAATCAAAAGACATCGACCCGTCTGACGCACGTCATACCATCGGTTCCGATGTTTCCGTAGTTTCCGATGAAGAGATAGTATATAAGCGAACACCCCCCACCGCTTCCGATGAAACAAGGTAAACAACCACGGGTTGGGTGACCTGTGGAACTCTCGCTGCCTTCTGTTTAGAGTCGCTTCTGGAGATCAGCGATTACAGGCTCCATTCTTCCATCAGCACGGAGATGAGATACGACAGAATGAGCATCGATTGACACAGAGTACTCCTTGTACCGGCCCTCTTGTCTGCCAGTATTTCTAGTTCGCTCATCAAGAAGTGTTTGCATCGAAAGGTCGCCGAGATGATCGCGAAGTCGACGTTGACTAACAGGCTCTGCATCTGCAAGAGAAGCGTATCGTTTGTACCGAGAGTAGACGTCCTTGTTCCGGGCAGGAGTCTTATTTTCAAGATGGAGTGACAGCGTTGCTGCCAGCACAAGTTTTCCTTGCGTCGTTAATTTAGAGACACTTGTCGTGATGAGATCCTGCTCAAGTTCATCTTGGGCGGTTTGGACATGGTCTTCAGTGACTTGTGTCGCATTTTCTTTTTTCGCGATATTGCCCGCTTCACGGAGTAACGTTAACGCCTGACGGGCGTCACCAATATCCTGGGCAGCGAATGCAGCGCACAGTGGGATGACGCCATCAGTCAGGACGCCCTCTTGGAAGGCTTGATCTGCACGTGCATACAGAATTTCACGAAGTTGATTGGCGTCGTATGGTGGAAAGAGGAGTTCCTGCTGAGCAAGACTTGACTTGACCTTCTGGCGGAGATTATCTTTGAACTTGAGATCGTTAGAGATACCAATGACAGTAACTCGGACATTCTCGATCCGTCCGTTTGCTCGTGCTCTCGGGAGTTCGTAGAGGAGCTTGTCGTCTGACTGGAGGTTGTCAACCTCGTCAAGGACAATAACAATGTGTCCGCCGAGTGCATCTAGCTCTCGATACATCATCTGGTACATATCCTCAGCAGGATAACCCGTTGGACGGATATGGTTTTCCGGCTCTCGAAGAGAGTTGATAATTGATGCAGCCAATTGGTACGATGTATTGGTGTTCTCACACAGTACCCAGACAGTCGTCAAGTCAACATCTCTGTATTTTTTGACGTCTGTCTTGAGGTGGTTGAGCAGATATTTCGTCGAGACCGTTTTGCCGACACCTGTTTTCCCATAGAGAAGAATAGATTTGGTTGGTTGGCCGTCCATTATCGGCTGGAGAGCATTCTTGTAACTCTCGAGTTCACTGTTCCGACCAAGAATATTCTCGGGGACGTACTCCTCAGACAAGACGCGGGGGTCATCGAATATCCCTGTCGAGGGGGTGAAGACTGGCATCTATTGACGTGATATGTCTAATGAGTCATAAAACCACGGCTTCCGAAGCTTCCGTAGTTTCCGGAGCTCGGTGTTTGTTTAAATAGTTTAAGTGAACCCCCTCCCCCCACTGTTTCCGGAGAAAACGACTCGAACGATTGGTCCCTCTCAAGAAGTATTATCAAAACAAGGTTTATATTGTAGTATGTTAAAACAAACCCGTAGTAAACTAAACTAGTTTTATTTCACCTAGTTAGACCTAGAAGTATACGGGTTCACTAGGGAGGCACTACCCCTTCGTGAATTAGCTTCGGAAATGGTGGGGGGAGGGTAGTATATAAAAAACGGAGCTTCGGAAATGGTGGTCCGAATATAGACCACGAAATTGAGGACACTCTTCGGCTCTTCGTGGACAGTCGTACCGATCAGTTCGAGAATTTTCTTCACTCAGAACACGTGCAAGTGCAGGTCGGCTTGCGCTACAGTTTCGAGTGCACGATCGAAGAACTCGTCGTCCGATTCAACGCGGACGGTGGGTGTGCTTTCGGTTATAGGCTGTTTGTGTAGGTCATCCTTACTGGTCGAAAACTACCAGCCATCGGATCTTCCAGGACCGAATACGAATGGACGGACCATTCTTCGCTTCCTCGCAGCGACTCCAGAAACAGGCTATCGAGCGGGTGAGATTGCTGAGGCGCTCGACATCCCACGAGGAAGTGTTGGGACGACACTCAGCAGACTCCATGATCAGGGGTTTGTGCGTCACAAGGGCGAGTATTGGGCGATCAATCCCGACGCCTACGATGCACATACTGCGAGCTTGATTGGCTTGGCTGCCGTGAGCGAGCAGTTTGAGGGCGACTACTACGACAAAGCAGTTTGAGGGCGACTACTACGACAAGAATCCGGACTGGGATGCAAACCTCCCAGATCTCGATGAGTATGAAGATGCAGACTCGGGTGCGGAGTAGATCTGATGTATGAGCGTGGGGTAATTGTCGTCGCCGCAGATCCGTTCGGGCATACTCCCCGACGTCAGTATCTCATCCTCAGCGACTCGAGTCATCCATTTGCCGGCAACCAGTATATTGCACTCGGGATCTCGACGAAGGAGTACTCGGACAGTCTTCCGCTTGCTGGCGCATACGAGACCGGAACGCTAGACCGTGAGTCGTTTGTTTCGCCGTGGGCCATCGTCTCGCTGATGGATAGTGATATCGAGCGTGCAGTTGCTCAGGTCACTTCAGAGTTCACAGATAGGGCTGCCTCTCGACAGACACAATATGTCGAGTGACATCCCTCTGCATCGTTAGGTCCGGGAACGTCGGTGTTCTAATTCGACCAGATAATATAGCACCTAGTTTGGCATGCTACCACACTTCATGTTGGCCAGTAAATATATAATATTACGGAAATCTGATTGACATGTACGCACCGCAAGACAATCGGTGCGGAACGATACCGAACACATGATCTCCCGCTCAGTCACCGTCGAAGACATCGATGAGTTGTTCCTCAGGTGGAACGACCATCTCAACGCATCGGCCCTCTATCGGCAAGCCCTCCGCGACGAGATGCAACTTCGCGACGTTGAGCCGCACGAACTCCGCGCACAACTCTCCGAAGCCCGAGAGTTGGGCTACTCGCTCGATGAGATTGCAACCATGACGAGTCGCTACGCCGACCTCCAAGCGCTCGTGTACGACCACACCCAGTGATTCCCGTGTCTGACTCACACCAGTCCTCTGCTGACGCTCAGTCCGTCCATCGGCTACGGCCCTCCCGATCCATCCTCCGACACGTCGCGATCGGGAGCATCCTGTTCACGATCGCTGCTGTCCAGCCAGTCGCCGCACAAGACAGCGTGGTCTGCAGCGCTGAGAAGTTGCCGAAGATGGTTGAGGGCTTCTTCCAGATCACGACGACGATCGGCTTCATTGGGTTAGCAGTCATCTGGCAGGCCGACTCCCTCGCTGAGATCTTCACAGCCAGCCCCGAACAGAAAAAGCGACTCAAAGTCCACAAGCGCGCGGCACTCAAATCCGCCCTCATCTTGGCGGTGCTCGGCCCGCTGTACACCGTTGTAGCGTCGATCATGGGCCTCCCACTCGGTGACTGTGTGAACCTCGCTCCCTGGTAAGCCCCACCAATCCACCTTTGCCCTCCCATGGAGCATCGAGTGCCCTCCGTACTGGTAGCCGCTTTGCTCGTGTCGAGTTCCATTATCGGCCTCGCCACGGCACAGCCCCCGAGACCAGGGACTGAAACAAACGGCCTCACGGAAAACGAGTCGGCAACGCTCTGGTCTCGCGATAGCGACCGCTACGTCAGCCAACAGGCCTACCAGCAGCAGTACGGCGACGACCGAACGGCACTCCACCAACTCGCCAACGGAACTGACATCACGTTCACGCGGCCGCCGGCAACAGCCGCGACGTGGACGCGCAACGACTTTGCTGATCTCGACGCCGGCGGGCCCGACACGTCGACGTACCCACCTCATGCGTCACTCGAAGATGGGACGTTCATCGACGATGCGCACGCGACGATATTCGCGGTCACGCCATCGACGCGCGGCCATCTCGACGCAGGTGAGACACCGCTCTATATCGCTCCCAATGGGACGGTTCGCGGGCTCGTCGATTACCGTGTTCGTGTTCCAACCGGGAACGAAACGGGCAATCGGACCGTCGATTGGACGCTTGTCTCCCACGAGATTGAGAACACCCGTCTGAAAATCGATGGTATCCCGGTTGCCTCGACTGCAGGCACTCACACGCCAGAATTACAGTATCAGACTACCCACTCGTGGAGCGCGAATCTCACGCTCGAAGCGACCATCTCCGTTCGCCTCAAGAAGTCCGTCGAGACAACGGTTGGTGGTGAATCTGAGACGACAGTCAACTACCGGACCGAGACACGAACCGTCTCGGATACACTCGATACCGAGATTTACGACCTCGCGGCGTACCCCTACTACGCGCAGTACCCGAACGGGGATACTGGCGTCGCGATTTTCCAATCCCGGCCGTGGCAGGGCTATACGCTCACCGACGATGAGAGCTCCCGGGTCCGTGGTGTGTGGCGGTTCTACACGGCTCGCAACACGGACTGGGACACACTCGTTACGTCGACCGGCGCGTCGACGACCACGACACAGTCGGATGCGATTCCCGTCCGAGTTCACGCGTACCCCTCACAGATCGGACCGCGCGCAGAGCCGGTTCGCGATGGCCCGGATATCATCGACATGTGGGGGGCTGAACGGGCATCACCTCACCGAACGATCGGGGAGAACGTCACCGTCGAAGTCGTCAACCAGTCGTACACGCCGACGTACGGGCTGGCCGTCCGTGCGAAGACCGTCGACCGGGAGGCGCTTCGGGTCGGCGGGATCGTTCGCGGGGTGAATGCCACGATTGTCGACCCCCAAGTCGGGTCAGCGCGACAGCTTCGAGAGAGTAACCTCTCTGTCGAGCTCGTTTCGCAGACGACGTCGAACGCGACCCTCCAAGTCGAGTTGCGCGACAACCAGACAGGTGCACCAATTGCATCGAATGGGAGTGACCGACAGTACCCGATTGGCGGATCGTCACACAGCGGCTACATCACCGTTGGTGACCAGCGTGTCGAGACCAACGAAAGTGGCATCGCGATCGTCACTCTCGACGAGCCGGGGATCTACATCGCCCGCTACCACCCCGGCACGTGGCTTGGCCACGACCCAGCATATGTGGGTGATACGGCCTCGGTTCGCTGGCACCCACTCGGAACTCTCGAGGGGTGGGTTGCGTTCGTATTCGAAGTCGGCTGGCAGGCGATCCCGTTCGTCGTGACGTTCTACGCCGGTCGCCGGCTCCTCCGCATATTTGCACCGACAGACAGCTCCTACCGAAACCAATGATACCGACCGATTCACCGATTGATCGACGTACCGTCCTTCGAACACTCGGCGGGGTCACACTCACCAGCGTTGCTGGCTGCCTCGATGGTAGTCGCGGCTCCGGAACAACGACATCTGACCAGACGCCGGCGGTGACTGAGCGTGCTGGCCCGCTTTCACGCATCGCTGTCGAGGGACAAACCATCGTTGTCGAGATCGACGCTGACGCGCCCGTTGAGCAGGTGAACCTCATTCAGCCGAATGGGGAACTGTTCGGGAAGCGTGGGCTTGCCGCCGGCGCACGACAGGTTTCGTTCGAAATCGGGACTGCCTACGACCCCGGTGAGTACCGTGTCGTTGCCTTGGATGGTGAGGAGACGGTTGCTGAAGGCTCACTTTCGATTCAACCGGACCTCAACATCGTCGAGATGGGAATCGGTAGAAACCAACCAGAGGAGATGTGGACTACCTCGAGCGACGAGGTTACTGATGAGGCGTTTGTGACTGTTGAGAACCGTGGCACGGGGCCAAACGCAGTCACGAAATTACTCTTCGTCGGGGATGTTCCGTACCCCTCCGATGAAGAGGGGACTAATTACGCTGATGCCGATGGTGTGAGTGGTATCTACGATCCAGATGCAGATGCTGAAACAGCTGCAGTAACTGTTCCTCCTGGTCAGAAACTCACTCTATACAGCTACCGGTCCCCATTCGCGTTTATTCGATCTGAGGGGACCTCGTGTAAAGATGAACCCCAAGCGGGAGAACTTGAAGTCGTTTTAGAAACACGAGTTGACGCAAAGAAAGTCTCTGAAACATACCAAGTCCAGTACTCTGCTTCAGACGAGTTCGACAACTGCGAGATCACGATTAGCGAGGTATAGCGATGGTTGACCTGATTGATATCGTCTTAGAGGGATTCAAGAAGATCGTTGCTTGGGTGACGTCTCTGTTCATGCAGGGTGTAAATCAGGGGTACGAGACACTTTCTACTGAGATGTTCGGAACCCCGACTCCCGAAACTGATGGTGTGTTCGTTTTCGGGACACCAACGAATGGTGCATGGCCGGCCATTCAAGATGCTCTCGTCGGCGGCGAGATCATGTTGATCTCGCTACTCCTGTTGGTGATGTGCGTTCAGGGGCGACACACGATGCGGATTTTCAATGTCGGGAGTGAGTACAAAGCCAGACGCACGAAGAAGACTGCTTGGGTTGGGGCGTGTCTTATTGTCAGTTGGTACTGGGTGAGCGTCCTCGGTCTGTATATCGTTGATGGGTTTACAATCGCCCTTCTACCGAGTTTGAGTTCACTAGGCGATGTCATGCTGAATTTCCTCCGAGAAACAGTAACCAACCCCGGGCTCAGCTTACTCTTCGCTGTCATGGGCGGTCTTTCAATGTGGGTGCTTGAAGCGCTCTACTACATTCGAGAGGTCTTGGTTTACGTCTATGTGTATGGAATGCCGATTGCGTTTGCTATTGCCTATGGCAATCTTCCGGTTCTTTCCGACATCGCTATGGGCTTCTGTAAGCGGTTTGTTCCTCTTGCAGTTCTCCCTCTCCCCGCAGCAGTCGTGTTCAAAGGATACGACTTGCTCTATTCTGAAGGCGTTCTCACCCCTAATAGTCCATTTTTGAAGTATCTTGTCGCGACATCACTCCCACTAATCGCGCTCTATCTCACGTGGAAGACGTTCACGTATGCGACGCCACTCACCGCGAAGGTCATCGGCGGTGCAACGCGAGGCGCAGCCCTCGTCGGCGGCGTCGCAGCCGGCGCGTATGTCGGCGGCGCTGGCGTTGCAACGACCGCCGCCCGCTGGGGGCCGAAAGCCGCCGCCGGCCAAGCCCTCGCCCAGCGAGCAGCCGCACAGCGTGACTCGACTGATGACAGCGACGGACTGCCGTCGTACCGGCGGACCGAAAACGAACCCCGCACCCGCTAACCATGTCGACAGATCAAGACACAGCCGCCCGGCGTATCATGGACCAGTTCGGCGAAGCGAGTCGCATTCCCTACCTCAACATCGAAGAGGGCGACGTCGGCGTTCTCATCGCCCTCCCAATCTGTGGGTTGCTCCTCGCCGGCCTTACTGGGGTTGAATCACTCGCTGTCCCGTTTATCGCAAGCGGACTCGGGATTGGCGCGGCCATCGTCTACGTCGCGCCTGACCATCTGAACGCGTGGACTTGGACGAAAGACGTCTATCGGCACGTCAAACGGCCCCGCATCACGGTGAGTGCGCCAGACCATCCAGACAGCCAAACAAACGAGCCCGTACGCAACGAGGGCGGACTCGCGAACTACACACCATTCACGCCAGACGAGCGAACCCAAGACCTCACGAATATCGAGCGAGCGTGGCCCGGCGCCGGCGCGATTCAGCGGACCGACGGCGCGATGGAGGCGTTCATCGAAATCGACCCGGGGAACATGGACTTCGCGATGGCCGACGACTGGGCGCAACTCCAGGATGCAGGTGCTGAGTTCGCCAACAAAGAACTCGACTCGAAGCTCAAACTCCACGCAACAACCCGGTCATTCCCGGTCGAACAGATCACCGAGACGATCGAGGAGCGACTCACCGACGAGGACGTCACACAGAACCCGATCTTCCGGGAACTCCTCGAAGAGTATCGAGAGACGCGGCCCAAAGAGATGCGTGACCGCGGCATTCAGCAGGTCCGCTACTACATCGGCGTCGAAGTCACGCCGCTCGAAGTCTACGACCGATACCGCGACGAAGGAACGCCGGCTGAAAAGTTGACGCAGTTCCCCGTGATCGGCATCCTGTTCAACCCGTTTGTCACGCGGCGTGCGGACCTCTCAGACGCGGAGCGTCGCGCCCAGATGTTCGAGAAACTTGACGACCGTATCGCGGATGTCCGCTCCGAGTTCATCCAGCAGGCATCTGGCTGGTCCGCCCACCGACTCAGCACGGTTGAGTTGTTCGTTCTGAACATGGACTTCTGGAACGGCGAGGAACACGAGTTTGAGACCGAAGCAGACGTAATTCGCGAACAGCCGATTCTCGGCCGCTCACGCCGCGAGGTGGCGTTCGATGCGTAACCTCCCGTTGCAGTCGAGTCGCTCCGTGCTTACTCAACTTTCGCAGTGGGCCCAACAGCCGACATCCCCCGAAGGTGCAGCACTCTATCTGGGCACCATCGTGGTGCTCGGCGTTGGTGGGACAGTCCTCTGGCAACGATATCGTACCGACGACGAGCCGGAAGTCGACTTTTCGGTCGTCCTCGACGAGGAGACGCTTGAAGCGGGCGACGCAGAAGGCCAACTTCTCGACGACATCTCGGAGTCACACAAGACGGCGACGGCCCCAGCAGCGATTGAATGGGATACTCGTGCAGCTCGCGTCGGTGAACAATGGACGTCAACGCTGTACATCGCTGATTACGCCGACTACCCGAATGACGGCTACTTGAGTGACCTCTTCGAGTTGACCGACGTCGAGTTCGATCTCACGGCGCACATCACGCCGAAGAACCAGCAACGCGCACGAAACGAACTGCAGGATATTGCAGACGACCTGCAGGTCGACGCCGATTTAGAACAGAGCGTCCGGAGTGAGTACCTCCAAGAGCGAGCCAACGAAGCGGCGGCGACGTACAAGGCCGTCGAGAGTGGCGCGAGTGTGTTCGACCAAGGGTTGTTCGTCACCGTCCGCGCCGACGGCACGGACGACCTCCGAGATGCCGTCAGAGCAGTCAAAAGCGCGCTCCGTGACGAACCAGCGAACCTCACGCCGAAGACGGCTATCTGCCGACAGGACCTCGCACTCCAGTCCGCCGCGCCAATCGGCGACAACGTCTTTGGTCGGGAGTCGATTGCGCTCGGTGGCGCTGTGGGCTCGCTTCTGGCGTCGCCACACAACGCGACGATTCTCGAAGAAGGCGGCGTCGAGTTCGGAATCCACAAGGACAACCAGAGTCCGGTCGTTATCGACCCGTTCGCCCGAGATAACGGCTATGCGATGTTCACTGTCGGCGACACGGGCTCTGGCAAATCGTTCGGTGCGAAAGAGAACTTCATCCGGTCAATTGAACAGAGCAAGGACCGCATCGGCATTATTCTCGAACCGCTCAACAACTGGGCAGGCGTCTCCGAAGCGCTCGACGCCAAGCGAATTACCGTCGGCGGGACACTCGGGCTAAACCCGCTCGAAATCCGCCAGACGCCCGAACATGTCCAACGGGCAATGGGTGAAGACGCGAGTCCGTTCAACGAGAAACTCGACGACGCGATGAGCTTCCTGACGAATTTCTTCGCCCTCCGTGGCATCTCACTCGGTGACCGCCGAACAACACTCGAACTCGGACTCAGACACGCCTATGAGCGTCATGGCATTACGGATGATATCACGACGCACGGCAACCCGAGCCCGACGATTCGAGAAATGTTAGACGTCTTTGAGGAGATGGTTGATGACCCCGAATCGTTCGTCGTTCGGTCGGACGCAGAAGCCGAGAAACTTAGCAACGATGCGACGTGGTTGATCGACCAACTGCGGCCTTTCGAGGAAGCGGGCCGCTACGCGAACCTCGGAAAAGAGTCGGAGTTCGACATCCGCGACGAGAAAGTCATCTACCTCGACCTTGCCCAGCAAGAAGGGAGCGTCGACAGCAGTACGGCCCTGACGATGCAGTTGCTCATCTCGCTCGTCTACGAGCGGGCGAAAGAGACGGACAAGGAGGTCGTGTTCGTGATCGACGAAGCGCGGTACATCATGCAGGACGCCGCGAGTCTGGCGTTCCTCGAAACGGTGTTTCGGCATCACCGCCACCACGATCTCTCGATTCGACTGGTCACCCAGACCGTCGACGAGTTCTTCGAGCACGCTGAATCCGAAGCCATCCTTGACCAGTGTGCCGTTAAGCAGTTCCATCGCCTTGATGGGATGGACGCGGAATGGGCCAACGAGTTCGGCCTGAATCACGCTCAGATGCGGTACGTGCAGGACGCGGTTCCCGGGAACGAAGACGCTGGCTTTTCAGAAGCCTTGGTCGGCGTCGACGGCGAGTGGCGTGGTATCAGAGTCGAAGCGATGTCCAAGGAAAAGCAGGTCATCGACTTCGATCCGACCGAGCAGCGGCGGGCGTCGCTGCCCGGGGCTGGTGAGACAGCGGTCTCCGCGGATATTGAGGCCTTTCGGACGGAGTTAGCGCAGCACGCAAACGGAGAGTTACAAGACATGCAGACTGATTCAACAGCAACTGACAACGGCCGGCTTGGAGGAACCGACGATGCGTGAGCGTGAGTATCTTCGCGTGACGCCGACATCGGAGGCACTCACAGCGCGTGGCATCCCGCAGACCCTTGAGAGTCTCCACAAACTGACCCCTGACAGCTCGGGGCTGCGGTCGAAACTCAACCCGTTTACATCCGCGACACCACCGCGCTTCGAGTTCCTTGCGCTTAGTACGGGGCAAGACGCCCCGGTTGAGTTCTACTATGGTGCTGACGACTATCTCGGAACACTCGAAGAGCGGCTTCGGTCAATCTATCCGACAACGTTCGATATCGAGCGTGTCGAGGTGGACGTGGCGTCGAAGTTGATTCATCCGGTTGCATTGTCTCACGAGGAGTTCGTCGAGCGCTACCAGCAGGGTGATCTGCAGTATGAATTCACCGACGACGAGCAGTATTCGGCTGCAGACGTCGACGCCGGTACAGCGCCAGACGGCGGCACAACCACAACACGTGAGTCTGGGGATTCACCGACGGGCGCTGCCGACGAGATGGGTGGAAGAACGGCGGACAGACTGGTGTCGGTTGGAGAGACAGTTGTCGAACTCGAAACGACTGAGTCGGTCGCTGACGAGGTTTCGCCCACGTCGGTCGAGAAGCCGACGCTGACCGCAGACGGGACGATTCTCGCCCGCCCTGCGGTTGATTCCGTCTCACCACGGGGCGTGCGATGGTGTGGGTCGGCAGTTCGGAAGCAAGACTGGATGTCGTCGTTGACACCGCTGACGGCGACGCCCGACGAGAGCACGTTGCCGGCGGTCGACGAGCCGGGGGCTGTGCTCGCGTCGCTGATCGACCATCTGAACGATGCGCGCGAACCGCTCGCGTTCCAAGTCGTGTTTCAGCGTCGGGAAAGCTGGCAAGCGGATGCGGAACTCCGCAAAGAGGACTTGAATGATGGCCGGGATACGCTGTCGCAGAAAATCCTTGGCGACTTGCTTGACCCCGAACTGGAGTACGAACGGCGGACGCGTGACGAGTTGAGTGATATCGTCGTCAAGCGGCTTGACGCGATTGATGCAGTCAACCCCAAACGCTCGTACACGACGAACATCCGGGCGATTGGCGTACCAACGAGTGAGGCTGGTCGCGACGCGCTTGATGACCGCCTGTCGTCACTGGCACCAGTGTTCGACCCACTTGATGGCCCGTTCTACGAGATCGAAGCGACGCGACTTCGAGACCGTGGCTTCCGACAATCGAAGAAAGAACAACACGCGCGAGCAGCGCTCCAGCGACTCCTCTCGCGGGAAGTGACGACTGGACGTGGTAAGACCCGGCCTGACTTAGTTCTCTGTGGTGCTGAGCTTGCGAACTTCATCTTGGTTCCATCGTCAGACCAACTGACGGTCGAAGGAACGCGAGGGACGCGTGCCGAACAGCAGAGCCGTGATCCGCTTCCGTGGCCCAACCCGGACTTAGTCCAGCAGTTCCGGGAGGGAATGGCCATCGGGTATGCACTCGATGAGAACGGTTCGCCGCAACAGCGTCCGATTCGGATTCCGCCGAAGCTCCTGACGACACATTACGGTCGGTTCGCCTCGACTGGAAGCGGGAAGTCAAAAGCAATCATCAACGATGCGCTGTCGCTCCGTGCGACGACCGGTGGGCCCGTCGTTATCGTCGACCCGAAGGGCGACGGGATGTGCGCCAACTACCTTCGGAGTCATTACGAGCGCTTCAACGGGCTGGACGATGTCTACCAGTTCCGCGTCCCCGAGACGATTCCAGCATTCTCCTTTTTCGATATTCGGCCGGCACTCGAAGCTGGACGGAATCGGGCGGACGCGATTCAGGACAAGGTCGACCACTTCCACGATATCATGCGGATGATCATGGGCCGCGAGCAGTATGGACAAGCGTTCGTTGCCAACGAGATCCTCAGCTACCTCATCAAGGCGCTGTTCGACGAGGAGTACGGAAGCGACGTCTTTGGGTTAGACGACCTCTTTGCGGCCGCACTCGAGATGCAGCGGGAACGAACTGTGCCACCGGTTTCGGCGGACAACCGGAGCATCGAGGAGTCGCTTACACGGCACTTCGCGAAGGACGACCACCAGTTCCAAGTATCGATGGACGCCGTCGGGAACCGCCTCGATAAGCTCAGAGAGGACGCCCACTTGCGACGGATCTTCAGCCACGTCCCAGAACAGGACGACAACGGCGAATACGTCGACAACCGATTCGACTTCCGCGAGTTCCTGGACGAAGACACCACGATTCTGTTCGACTTGGGCGACCTCCGCCCGGAGGCACAGCGAGCGATCACACTCCTCCTGTTGAGTAACCTCTGGGATGCGGTGCAGGTGCGTCGACGTGACGGGAACACGGACTACGAGAACCTCACCAACCTCATCATCGAGGAGGCGGCCCCCGTCGCAGCAACGAAACTCGTCTCCGAGCAGTTGCTTCCACAGGGGCGGTCGTTCGGTCTGAGTATGGGACTGGTGATGCAGTTCCCCGGGCAGGTTCGAAATCGGAACGAACGCGCCTACGACGAGGTTCTCAACAACATCAAGACGAAGCTCATTGGAAACATCTCCATCGAACGCGGCCTCGCTGAATCGCTGGCCCACGAAGACCTGAGTCCGACCGACCTTCGAAATCGGATTAACACGCTCCCGAGCGGGGAGTGGATCGCCCAACTCCCGAGCCCGTCATTCGGGGAGACGGGCCCTGCCCCGTTTTCGGTGAAGCCGCTCCCGATAGCGGCTGGCCATCCAGAGAGCGACGAACCGCTCTCTGTCGACCAGGCGGACCACTTCGAGACCGTGGCCTTGCCACGACTATCAGAGCGAACACAGGCTCAGTACGGACTTGGTGAGACTCCCATCGAACCGGAGACGGCCGATGACGAGGGCTGGGGGAGTAGACCAACCGATGAACAGTCGGCACCCGCTGATTCGGCTAACTCGGTGGACTCGCCCCAGTCGTCGTTCATTGGACAAGCAACCAGTGGTTCAGCAAGCGACGAAGAGAAGCAAGAGAAAGGCACTGACACTACCACCTCCCTGTTTGGGAATACTGGGATGGCTGAGTCGGGCAAACCAGCTGATGAAGAAGAGCAGGCTGCTGTCGACGAAAGTGGGTCGTCACCAGTCCAGTCTGGTGGTGTACCCGTCCCGGATGACGAGCTCCAGCGCCGTGGGCTCACTCATGATGATGTCCAGTTCTTGGCTCGTGTCTTGGACGTGATGAACCGAGATGCACCAACTCACACGCTCTTGGATCATATGAGTGCGTTCAAAAGCGACTTTGAGAACTTGGACGTACAACGACTCGCCGAGCAAAACCTGCTCGAAGAAGGGCGAGCCTGCAGTCGGAAATACTACACCGTCCTCCCGGCAGGGCGTGAACTGCTCGGACAGAAGCTCAAGGTCGGCCCTGGTCAAGGAGATATTGGTGAGAAGACGCCGCACAAGGTCGGCGTGAAGCTGCTCGAACTGTGGTTAGACTCCCGCGACGACGTCATACAGGTCAAGCCGTACTACGAATACGATGAAGAGACGGTGTTCGACGTCGCCGGCTTCGACGCTGGCGGGGAACTCGTGTGGGTTGGTGAAGCCGAACTCCCGAGTAACAACAAACACGCACCGGTTGACGACTATGACAAGCAGAGTGCGGTAGATGCGAACGCTGTCTGGGCGTTCAACAGGCGCGAGACAGCCGTCGAGGTGTTGGACTGTCTCGCAGAAGCCGACCGGATAGAGCATAGCGTAGGCGGACGCGCCGCGCGTCGGTTCTCGGATATTCGAGAAGCCGTTGAATCGCTCAACGCAGAAGGGATGACGACGATTCGGAGCTTCAACAAGCTTGACGAGGAGTTCAATTCATGAGTTGGCGCCACGCAACCCGCGAGGAGATCTACAGGTACTACACAGAGGAGTTCCCCTCATACGTTGACGAACTCCCATCGTTCATCACCGCGAAGGGGCCGAAACAGTACGCACTCGCGTTTCGAGAACCACATCCGGTACGGAAAGACGGAGTCCCAGACAAGGACTTCATCCGTCGAGATACGTGGCAGACGAACGCCTCAGGTGACCGGACCTCAGCAGCGTTCCACGACTTCGACGACGTCCTCGAGTTCATCCGCCATCCAGCACGGAACGATCCACTCGGGCGGAGCGACTTCGCGCTCGCCGATCCTGATCTGCTCGACAAACCAGACCCGCGTCCTGATGCGGTCTACTACGCCCTCGATCACTGGGAACGACCGTGGGTGCTCCTGATCGATATCGACGCGAAAACGATAGCCAGAGAGCGAGCAACACGGGTAGTGTCGGACGAGGATGGTTTGGGAGACAGCGAGGCACTGCTCGATTCCGCGGGTATTCTCGAGGCAGAGCCAGCAGGCTACCCGTATGCCTTCGAGGATATAGATCAGGCCATCGAGTACGGTTTCGAGGTGCGGGACATCTTCGAGGACGACTTCACCGCCGAGGAAACGATGGTGGTGTACAGCGGTCAAGGCGTTCACGTCTATCTTCTCGATACGGACCTCGCTCATCGGTACGACGCTAAGAGTCGAGAAGTACTGAACGACCTTCTGCAAGACACCTACGAGATTCCCATCGACCCAGTAGTTACCGCCGACCGCCGTCGGGTTGCTCGGCTCCCCTACTCGTTGCACACTGATGTCTGTCGTATCGTCACGCCGATTGAGAGCCCGAACTTTGACGTTCAGTCTACGATACCGGAGGTGCTCAGAGAATGACTCAGTCAACGCCTGTTGAGGACGAGCGGGCTGCCTATCGCGTTGCGACGCTTCCGCCCGAATATGGTACGACGCGGATCAACCAACTGTTCACCCGGGGCTACAATCGCTACATCGTCGACGGCGAAGAGCAACCAGGAGATCTACTGACCGACCTCGAACGGTTTGGGACGGCGGCGTTCAAAGAAGACGTCAGAGCCGACGCCGCAGAGGAGCCCTTCGTCGATAAACCTGGAATACTTGCTGTCCTCGCGACGTTGAGTGCTATCTGTGTCAAGGCACACCCGAAGTTCGAACACGCCCCACCGCGAACGGTGCAGGTCCTCTACGATATTCGTGAGCTCTACGTCAACAATCTCGCTTCCCTCCTTCGAGAATTCGGTGATGGGAGTCTCCAACAGGATATCGCAGAGGTGCTGTACGCAAAAGACCCCGGAGAGGACGGACCACACCCCGGTCGCGTTTGTACGGGGATCAAAGAGATGCCCGAGTTCGGTGAGGGGTTGTATCTCGAAATCCCGATGGCCGCAGCATCGAGGAAGTGCCTCGTTCACGCCGATACTGAGTCCGGAGAAGCCGGGGAACTGCTCACTCGCGTCGAGAACAACTGCCTCTATGTGCCCGTCGGTGATTTCGACACGAAGTATCGCGAGTACGCCAGGCGTGCGTTCAAGAAGCTCCTGCGGGTCCAGGAGGAGAACCTCTCTGAAGACCAGCTGACGTGGCTAACGACGAATGAGTCGGCCATCACAGAGCGTATCGACCGCTTCATCGAGACGGGACACCACGAACGAATCTGGCGAGATTGGAACCCCGGTGAACGGACCATCCGTGTGCTCAGAGACGCGATTCGAGACGCTCCAGACGAGGTCGTCTCACTGGGAGAGTTCCACTCGGCGAAGGAGCTGTTTGAAGCAGTGGAGGCGTACGACCCAGAAGCGAGCTGGAAGCGAGACGTGTGTAATCGCATCTCGAGTCCTCGGAGTCTCGGAAACCTTCTCGCATCCCAGCGCGACCACCGGAGTCTGACCATTCGAGAGCACGGAAATACGAACCACTATCGGATTCAGGAGTCTTCGCGTGGCGTCCAGCCCCTCGACGTCGAGGCAATCGAGGACCTATTCGAACTCCCGTGTATGGCCAATATGGCCGAGCGCCTCCACGAGAAGAAACCAGTCCGAAAGGACCTGTACAACTTCGCTCGGATGGTGATGTGGCTTCCCCAGTACCAGGATAGTGGCCTCGAGACGATTGTCACAGACCTCAAGGACGTCTTCTCTCGGTGGCCTTGGTACGACGAACAGGTCACTGACTACCAGATTCGCTACGAGTTCTCGAACACCATTGGAGGCGACACCCCGCTTCCGATGAACTGTGACAACGACGATATGCAGCGGTACTGCATCGGCCAGGAGCAGTGCCCCTACTCGATCTGGGGAAGTCTCCCCTTCCCAGACGAGATGTATGACCAACTAAGTGGAACGGAGGGTAACGGAAACGAGTTCTAACGCAGATAGCCAAAAGTCAGTTAGATTACTATTCTCAGTGGAGAACGATGTGACGGAGGTTGAAAACCCGTCATGCACTTTTCAGGCTTTCAGTCGACCAATTTGGACAAGAATGGGTACCGTGCTGGAAGGATAGTCTCGCAACTCATCAGTTGGGATCGGTCAGTTCTGCTAGGGCTTGATTCTAACCTGACCCCAACCCTCTCGAATACGGGGCTTTCAACACCTCGTCAAGCACAATCTCGCTGAATCACCATTTTTCGGAACCCGTCGAGGACATTAGTAACGCCTGAAAACTGCCCGACGGGCCTCTTGCTAAATCTAAGGGCGTTTCAACTCTCTCTGCACCTCCAAAATCATCCAAAGGAAGGCTAGGGTACACGGGTACAAACGCCGCTGGCTCTCTCCGGCCGAAGGGCCATCAAACGACGAGCGTCTCTAGCCGATATCTCAGAATTCACTCATTAGATGAGGGTGCGATCCGCGGTGGAGTTTGTCACCCCGAGAGGGGCGAGGGGGGCTGTCGTAGGCCCCCACTCAACAACCATGTCTTCCGACTACGAGCAACAGCGATCACGACTACATAGCGAGCATACTGAACAACCGAGCGAAGAACCATGGGCAGGTCTTGAACTAGCACTCCCTCACGGCAGAAGTCCAACTGGCATCGTCTCATTTGTCGAGCGTGTACTCGTCGAACTTACTCACGAAGACGTCGGAGCCGAGTTCGTCTCGACGAACCTAGCGGGCGTGAAGCGGACGCAGTTCATCGCCGTTGACGATGTCGGGCAGCGATTCCAGAAGCGGTATTTCGACGAGCGTCTCGGCTGGCACGAAACGACAGTCAGCCGTGGTGCGGTTCGTGACGAACTGGTTAGCCGACTCTCGCGGTTATCCCTTGACCGAATTGACGAGACGCCGAATGCTGAGCCAGATACGTTCCGCGTGATGCCTACTCATCAGCTCTGAGTTCGCCACACCGTTAACCAACACAGATCCGCAGACTTCCGCGATGTTGGTTAACGGAGTGGCAGCGACGCAAACGGAACCCCCATCTCGCGAAGAGTGGTAGTTCGGACGATGTCGATGTGAGCATGAACGAAACGGTTGTCCAAGGTCATTTCTGGGAACCCCCAGAGGGGGTCCACAGATGTTTAAGTCACCACAGAGCAATCATCTATCCATGGCCACGGATCTCACTGAACGGGTGCAAGAAATCGCCGAAGCGCGGGGTATCCCCGAATCAGAGATCCTCGAACAGGCGTTGGAACGCGGCGTCGAAGATCTCTGGGTTGACCTCGTCCTCTCGCGATACATAGACGACGACATCGACCGCGAGACCGCAATCAACCTCGTCGGTCGAGACCGTGTCAAGCGAGCAGAGCAGGAGGTACAGGTCGTCGAAGACGACGTTCGGTGGGGACTGAATGCGTGATCCTCGCGGTTGCTGATGCGGGCCCCATTATTCATCTCGACGAGATTGACGCGCTTGCATTGCTCTCGGTCGTCGACGAGCTGCTGATTCCACAGACTGTCTACCAAGAACTCGAGGCGGGGATGGTCCCATCTGCGCTTGAAACCATTGAGTACGAACTGGTCGAGAGTGACACAACTGATCTTGGTGTCGAGTTGGATCCCGGTGAGACAGCTGCACTCGCCATCGCATCTGAACGCGCTGCCGTACTCCTGACTGATGACCTTGCAGCACGAGACGCTGCGAACGATCGCGATGTGGAAGTCCATGGCTCGATTGGGATTCTGGTGCTTGCGTCTACACGGGGAGAACTCGAGAAATCAGCGGCGGCTGAGCTGATGCGAGCACTCCAGACTGAAACGAGTCTCTTCGTTACTGACGCTGTAGTTGAGCACGGTATCTCACTCCTCGATGAGAGCTAATTTGTCGGTTCTCGACTTTCCGAAGGTTGTTCTGTTCACCGACGACGTTGCCGTCGTCGGCTATCGCTACCCGCGATCGGACTGATTCTCCGACTGGGCTGTTTCTCAGCGTCTCCAGAATGCGGCGCGTTCTGGTGTGCGCACGAGAACGCTATTTCTCGTGCCCGCCAAGAGGCGTGCAGCACGCGACCATGAGCGCTGCGTGACCTATTATGTCTGGTCCCGATTCGCACGACGACACGAGTTGCGACTACGAACAGTTCGAGAAAGAACAGCTCACCCAGGACCGCGACGCCATCGGGGTCGACACGGCGGACGTCGACGACGCGACAGGCCAACGCCTGGTCAACGACCTCGTCGACGCGGACGTCGTCACTCCGGTACCCGAGGACCAAGTTCTGGTTCACGAGCCGAGCGGCACCGCGTTCGACTCATCGACGCAGCTGGCCGTCTTCCACCGTGGCTGGACGGCCGGCCGCGACGCCGACGCGGAGGGCGAGTGATGCAGCAGACGCTCCTTGGCTGTGCCTTCTGTGACGTCCCGCCGGGCACCGAGACTGGCGAGGCGCACTCGTGGGGAACAGATGGGCGGGTCACTCACCCGATCTGTGTCGACTGCGCGATTCAGACGGAGCCGGATCCCGACGAGCGCGACCACGTCGCCTGTGACGGCTGTGGACTGGTCGTCGACACGCCTCCTTGCCCAGGCAGATACTTGACATCAGAATGTTTCCAAGGATTAGACAGATTGTTTTCACCCAGTTCTTCGATTTCTTTGGCGACATCGGTTTTCACTGGTTCTGAGAATTCTTCAAAGTCAACTCTGAGCTGTTGTTCAAAGACTGTCTTCGATAAGCTCTCCAACGTCTCCCTCAATGTCTCCACGCTTTCTTGCTTCCTGTATCTTCTCTCAGTACTTTGTGAGAGTTTTTCATCAACCGAATGCTTCCACTCCATCTCTTTGCGGATCATGGCCCGGATCGCCTCGGCTTTGGATTTGTACCGGCCTTCCTCAACCTCGGACTCCACGTACCTATAGAACCTTCTGGGGATATCAACAGATATAGTAGGCATAATAAAGACAATAATGGCATTGAAATTATAAAAATCTTACATAAGGCTGGTGTTGGATGGCGAGATTTAGTGTGTTTGAACCCAAAGCTCGCCCATCGTAGAGAGCCGTGGTCTATACCGGTTTTTCTCGGGTATGCGCTTGACGAACCCTTTGTTTTCTAGTTGCTTGATGTTGTACTGGACCTTGCTCTTGAACGAGTCCATTTCGATGTCTTCGCCAGTCTGTTCGGATAGCTGTCGTGCAAGTTCTGAAGTTGATTCGGCCTCTCCATGGTCGAATAAGAATCGGAGGATCTGTTTTTCGAATTCGTGGAGCTCGGCGAAGGGTACAACAGGGAATTCGACGTGAAGTCCGCCGTTCATCTTCTTCGCGCCTTTGGTGGTGCCACTGTTCTCGATTTCGCTCAATAACGTGTTTAGAGTGTCGTGGCGTTCTTCGAACTCTGGTCCATCTTGCTTATCAAGGAATTCTGTTTCCTTTTTTAGTTCTTGTATCATCTCGGTGATGAGGTAGCGTTCAGGTGAGACGTAGTAGGTGTGTACTTGATCCCTGAGTTCAGGTGTTTCGACTACGAGTGAGTTGGCGGCTGTTGCATATGCGAATGCGACTGTTCTCGGCATTGATGAGATGTTGACCCAGACATCGTTGTCGTTTTCTACCTCTGTTTTGATCATTTCGTAGGCCATTGGGTAGATATCTTCGAATTTGAATATGTCTTCAACAGAGGTTATTTTGACGTCTTTGCCGAGGATGTTTCCGAAGGTCTCGTCAAGTTTGTCGACCATTCTCTGTGCGAGGTTCTGGACTTCCTCGGTGTTCTCTTTGCGTGCGGAGTGCAGTAGGTGGATTTTGTCTGCTTCAAGGTTGCCTTGTGTGATGGGTTGGAAGAGCCGTTCGTAGTCGAATCCGACGGGGATGATGTGGACTTTTTCGTTCATATAGTTCTAGTCAGGACCCTCAAATTTGTAAAACTGTTTGTATGGTTTTGCTCCCAGACAAATTTCATTGTACGTTCTTGACTTCGTTTGACGAAGGGTTTATATTTCTTGATGTCGTTTGAGAACAATATAGAACCTCGATTTCGAGTGGAGGAAATTCAATGACAATCCCCAGCCGAAAACACCAGGGATTCAACCCCGCAATCAGCGACCACGCACCTAGAGGCACAGTTATCTTAGCAGAACCGCAGAAAGCACACAGCGACTTTCTCAATGAAATCCCACTAGAAACAAGGGTTCTCATCCGGATCCAACACGCAGAAAGACTGGTGAGAAAAGGTAAAACCGCCGAAACATACTACGGCGAAAACACAACCGTAATCACCACCACAACAGTTCACGACAGAATACTATCAGACCTGTCCTGGCAAAGAGAACTCGACGTCATCCGAGAGTTTGAACCTGATTACCACATTCCTTGTGACTATCCAGTATACAAGCATGATCAAGAGAGTCAGAGGCGTGAACACGTTCTGAACTGTCTTGAGGGAACACTCTGGATCGGCCAGCGTCTCAGAGACGTCAAAACAGAGATAATCCCGTTAGTCAAGGGAGAGACATCCGGTGAACGCAACCTCTGCTATAGGGTTTACAGGGATATCGGTGCCGAGTACGTTGCTGTCTACGGCGCTCAATACTTCCTCTCCGGAAAGGGTTTCAAACCGTTACAGCGACTGCTTCAGAACATTGCTTCGGAAGCACCGAACCTCAAGCTAATGATAATCGGGCTACAGTCACCTCGGCTCTTAGAGAAGGCACCACCGCAGGTTGTGGCAGCTGCCGGCCAGCGCTGGATCAAGGAAACCAGGCTTCGGAAGGTTCCGACCCCGGCATCCGCCTATCTATACGATAAGATGAATGAACGTATTCACAACGCCGTTTCGAGCGGACAAGCACCGCTAAGCATGTTCACCGAACCAACCGAGGTGACTGCATGATGGGCGGCGGCTACACTACCTCGCCCGGTAGTTATCCGCAGGGAGGGCGGAAACCCGGCGATACCGGTCAAGCCGGTGATGTTCTGCAAGAAACACTTCGCAGCGAAGATGAGGTTGACGAGAGCTATGAAGAGTACGTTGAAGACACAAACATCACCGACCGCCAAGGAGAGAAGATTTCGGACAGAAGAGACGTCTTGGTCGGGATCCTTGACGGCGATCTCGCGGTTGAAGATAGCCGTTTGATTGGTTCTTTCACCCGAGGTACGATGACCGGGCCATTGAAGCAGGACTCAGATGCAGACGTGATGGTGGTACTCGATGCTGACAAGCATCGGGACTGGATAAACCAGGAGAACGGTCCGACGAACGCACTGCGGGCGATCAAGCGGCGGATTGAGAACGATCCTAGGTTCTCACAGACAGATGTGAGAATCGACCAGAACGCAGTAAAGGTGAAATATCATGATTCGACGATTGAGATAGTGCCTGCCTTCCGTTACAGTGAGGTTCCGCACGCGGATCATCCGAGTAGCGGGTTCAATCTGTTCAACGATGCTAGTGATGGCTATGCGATACCTGATACGCATGGGCAGCAATCGTGGCAGGGAACTAATCCTCGGAAGTACAAGCAGATGTTCGATGCTCGTGATGAGGCACATAATGGTCGGGTGTCGGGGCTGACTCGTGCTGCGAAGGACTGGGCAGATCAAAACAACGTGTCGGTTCGGTCTTACCACATGGAGATTATGGTATACAATTACTTTGAGGAGAAGGCCCGACGCGGCGAACCAGTACCCAGTTCATACAGTGAACTAACCCGAGAGTTCATGCAGTCGGTTCCGAGCCGAGTTCAAAGCCGAGCAGAAGAGCCTGTCTACGGTGAAGCAGTAGACAAAGGTATGAGCCGAAGCGAACGCAGGAAAACTGCTGAGAAAGCAAAGCAGGCCGGTCAGAAACTAGAGGAGGCTAAACGGCTCAAAGAGCAGGGGAAGACTGAAGAAGCGAAAGAAAAGCTTCGGGAGGTCCACGGAGGCAAGTTCAACTAAGGTGTTCTTATGACTGGAAATGATATGGACGTTGATTTTCGAAACCGGATTTATAATCGTGCTTTAGAAGAGCAAAACAGCAATCTGTGGAATTTCAAACGATATTACACGGCAGCGAGTTTCTGGTCCGCAGTTGATGTTGGGACAGACGCGTATATGGCGCTCGCTGGTGCTGTAATAACCTATGGATTAGCCTGGCGGACAGTTCCAGTCTGGATTATGGCAACACTCTCGTTGTCGGTCGCAGCTATCTCAATTTTCAAAGGAAACAGAAAACCGGGGAAACGAGCTGAGAAGATACATACTCTGGGGAGAAATTACCAGAAGCTCTACGACGAGATCCAGGACTTCATAGAATTGGACCTGAAGGATAATGACCGCGAAAAAGAGTGGATTCGTGATCGGTTCGATAAGTTGGCTTCAGAACGCCACGACTTGAAAGCTGAGGCCACCCTAAGCGGGATTTGGTACCGCTGGTTGAAATTGCGGCGTGGCGACGAGATTTACGAAGAGGCAGCTACGACAGACAAAGAACGAGATCTACTGGATCCAGAAGGATTCGAACAAGAAGATTCAGAGGGAGATGACGAATCATGAGTATACCCACCAATCAGTTAGAAACGTGGAGCAATCCCGGGGCCGACGACTCGGCTACGAAGACATATAACCGGGTCAAGAACTTGATGGAGAGCGATGATTCAATACCTGAACAGAAGGACAAGGACTTCGAAGTTTATCTTCAAGGCTCGTATCGGAACTCCACGAACATCTACGCGGACAGTGATGTCGACTTAGTCGTTCAGTTGGATTCCTCGTTCAGACGTAATCTTTCCCGTCTTAATTCCACTCAGAAATCTAGATACAAGGATTCGTTTTCTAGTGCAAGCTATGGGTTGAGCGACTTTCATCAGGATGTATTAGATACCCTCAGAGACTATTATGGCAGAACCTCGGTCAGTGTAGAAGATCGAGCATTGGTTTTAGATAGCGATTCGCTCCCTCTTAGTGCTGATATTGTTGTCTGCCAGCAGTATCGCCGTTACAACCGATTCCAGAGTACCTTTGACCAGGATTACGATGAGGGAATCCGTTTCAAAGACCAAGAAACTGGAGAAGAGATAATCAGCTATCCTAAAATCCACTACCAGAATGGAGCTGATAAGAACCAATCTGTCCACAGCAGGTATCGGGAAACCATTCGAATTATCAAGAATGCTCGGTCGTACTTGGTGGAGAAAGGCGAAATTGAAGAAGGACTGGCTCCGTCCTACTGCATTGAATGCTTGCTGTACCACGTTCCTTCAAGCAAGTATACTCATGATTTACAGGAACGCTACAGGAACGTGGTTGACTGGCTGGTAGAAGTAAGGATAGACGATTTTGATTGTCAGAACGAGATTCAGGATTTATTCGGGAGCAAATCTACTCAGTGGTCTACTTCTGAAGCGGATGAGTTCATTCGAAAGCTTGTGGATCTCTGGAACAACTGGTATGATTACTGACTTTATTCACGTGCGACTAGTTCGCGGTCTCATAGAATGTTAACCAACAAAATAGGCCATTGACGTTCGTTGTTGGTTAAAGCAGGAGCGAGCGATCATGCCCTACGAGCTACTTACACCCACAGGAACCTCCCACCGGCATTGTCGATCCCTTCGGCGACTACCCGAACTCCGTCGACACCTTGCAAGATACGCCGGTTTGTTAGTGAGATGGAGAGGTGATGTGATCGAGGAGTACGAAGCAGCCCTGCAGTCGATCATCAACGGTGAGTACCCCGACAACATCTTCATCTACGGCAAGACTGGCGTCGGCAAGACCGCTGTAACGAACTTCTTACTGAACGAGCTCTTGGATTCGGCGGAGCATTTCGAAGTCGACCTCTCTGTCATCTCGCTCAACTGCGACGGTCTCAGCACGAGCTACCTGGCGGCGATTAGTCTGGTGAACAACCTCCGAGAACCCGAACATCACATCGCCGAAACCGGCCATCCCCAATCCAAGGTCTATCGACTTCTCTGGGATGAACTCAACAAGCTCTCGGGAACCGTGATAATCGTTCTCGACGAGATCGACCACATCACGGACGACACATTCCTCTACCAGATTACCCGTGCCGACAACAACGGATACATTGACAACATCCAGCTCGGCCTCATCGGGATCAGTAACGACTCGACGTTCCGAGAGCAGCTCGATGCGAAGGTTCAGTCCTCTTTGTGTGAAACCGAAATTTCGTTCCCGCCGTACGGTACGGAAGAGCTCCAGAAGGTCCTCGAACAGCGGGCAGAAATCGCGTTCCACCAGAGCGCTCTCGAAGAGGGCGTGATTCCGCTGTGTGCAGCCCTCGGTCGCCAGGATGGTGGTGACGCCCGACGAGCGATTATACTTCTTCGGAAGGCGGGTGATCTTGCACGCACCGAGACCGCGGATTCAGTTACGACCGACCACGTCGAACGCGCCCAGGAGAAGCTCGAGGCACAGCAGAGCATGGACATCATGCGCGACCTTACCGAACACGAGCAACTCACACTCTACGCGCTGACCACGCTCGCTGCCGAGGAGTCCACGCCGGTGCGATCCCGGGTCGTCTACCAGCGCTACAAAGAACTCTGTGAGTATCGAGGCCGAGACCCCCGTACGGCTCGCCGAATGCGTAGCTTCTTGTCTGACTTCGAGATTCTCAATCTCACGCTCTCGCAGATGGAACACCGTGGTCAGGCGGAGGCACATATCGCGAGCATGAGTTCAACCGCGATATCGCAACCGTCGTCGACGCCCTACAGACGATTATTAGCGACTTCGGTGCCCATCGGAGCATTCTCGGGTATCTTCCTGACTCCGGTGAGGAGTTTCGGACAATCTGAATTCGAAATCGGGTTCTCTCCTCAGTTACCGCTGTTCTCGAAATGGTTCACAGAGGGACCCCACGTTTCCGACGTTCTTGACGACCGGCGAGCAGAATTAACTCAGCATCGCACCTGTTTGGGTGGTGAGTTGTGTCGGTACGTTTGGGGGGCGACTGCTCGGGTTGCGCGCGCTCCGGCGGGCAGCCCGTTCCTGCCGGGCCCGGGCGTTTCGCGCTGCCGTTGCGTCTACGACGGACGGGGCACGGTCGCGGGGCCGGGTCGGGCCGGGTGCAGCCACCCGATACCGGTCAGCCCCGAGGGCGGGCCTGCGAGCACTCGGCCCGCATCCGGGCCCTAACCGTAACCGGGCCGGCTGCATCTTCACCAGCCGTTGCGTCGGCGCTCCCTCGATGCGGTCGCGCCGCCGGCCGGCTGGTTCAGACGTGGCCGCTTGCGCGGTCCGGGCGGGCTGCTCGCCGTTCGGGCGCTTGCCCTCACCCCTCGTTCGCCCGGGCTGCGGTGGCTACTGGGGGTTCGCCGTGCTCACCCCCAGTATGCCACGGTCCGGGGGTCACTCAGGGCTGGCTGTGCGGCCTGCCGGGCGTGCGCTCAAACTCGGCCGCGACGAGCTGTGGGTCCGCGGGCATCCAGCCCGCACCGGGCTACCGCACGAGGCGTTTCCGTTGCGTCTGCGACGGACGGGACAGGCTCGTGCGGGTCCGGGCGCGTGCTGTTCCGGCGGGTCCTCGCTCTCTGCGGCCTCGCTGTGGCCGTATGCGACGCCGTTCACCACCGTATACCCCCCGGCCGTGCCGCCTCGGCGCCGCGGCCGCTTCCGTTGCGTCTACCGACGGACGGGCGTCGGCGAGGCGCCGACCCGCGGTGACCGGCTGGGTATATGGCGGTGACCGCGCGCTCACCTCGAGGTTCACCCCCCGCACTCGTTTGTCGGGGTGCCGTCGGTGCCGCGCCGCGCCGGACAGGGTCCGGCGTGAAGGCGCGGCGCGGGCACCTCGGTGACGGCGTCATCGGTCGACGTCGGAGCCGTAGCTCAAGCAGGTTGGTTCGTGAGAATCCCGCGAGTGAGGTCGCGGGCGTCGGCGCGTCAGCGCCTTCAAGGACTACAATGTCTAGTAACAACTCCAGTCGAAAGGTAGTTTCGGTGGCTGAACAGGCGTTCGAACACGCGGACGAGACGGCAGTCGACGAAGACGGGTTTGAGGTCGTCGACGAGACGCCGACGTTCCAAGCGACGGTGCAACAGGAGATTCAGGCAAAGGTGGATGCGAACCACCCTGACGGGATCGCAGACACGAGCGACGAGCGGATTGACGGCGTGACGTTGGCCCAAGAAGAGCGCATTCGAGCGCGGGAAGCCGAGCTTGAACGGATTAGTGCCCGTGCGGAACTGGGCTCGCAAGACGGTCGTGAGGCGCGGTCGCGGGTGATTGCGGCCGAACGAAGCGCTGAGCGGCGGCGGCAGTTCCAGAAGCGGGCGGCGAGCGTGAATCCGGTGATGGACCCTGACCGAGTGGATCCTCAGACGGAGCTTACTCAGGACCAGTTGGGCGCGGTGAACTCTCAGGCAAAACAGTTGGCAGAGAAGTTGGATGGCTGGTCGCGAGCGGCGATCAGTCGGCGACTGAGCGAGGCGGTGTTGAGCGGGAAAGACATGCTGTCGGCAGCGGTAAGCGTGTTCGAGGAACTCGAGGGCGCACCGGGGACGATGGTGCCGATTGGGAAGCTTGAGGGCGTGTCGCGACGCGAGGTGTGCATTGAAGGGACGCTGACGACGGTGTGGGAGTCAGAGTCGCCGGCGATTCAGCAAGCGGGGGTACTCGAAGACGAAAGCGGGCAGGTGAAGCTGACGAGTTGGAAGGCCTCGGAGGTGCCGTGGATTCGTGAGGGCGAACGCGTGCGGATTCACGGAGCGGCGCGGAACTGGTACGACGGGCGTGTCTCGATTGCCCTGACGGGCTGGACGACGGTGCACTTCCCCGAGCGCGACGCTTGGTGGGACGTCTAACGGCGCGAGGCAGCCCTCTTTTTTGTTGGTGGCCGGGCCGACCCAGACCCCACCGCCCCACCCTCCGCTCCGTGCTCGCGGACGCTGCGCGCGCAGCCACGACCTCTGGAACACTTTTGGATGTCACGATGGGGGCTGGTGTCTTCGATATCTAACAATGAAAATGACTGTTAAATTGGGGTATCACTATCATGACTATTATGTTGTCTCTCCAGCGACTAGCATGCTTCGGGGAAACCAACAAGGGCTGAATCGGCGACAAGCACTCCGCATTTTTGGGACTTCATTTGCGATTGGAACCGCGTCTCTCAACGCGGGACGTTCAGTTGCTGCTCGTGCAGCAACAGAGCCGTCATGGCCGACGTTTCAGTTTGACAATGGTCGGTCTGGATACAACCCGCATGGAAGACGGCCTACAGGCAAGATCACAAAATTATGGGAAACGACCGACGGATCATTCTCGAGTAGTCCAGCCGTCGTCGGAGAATTACTGTACCACGGGACTGCCGCGAATGGCCTCTTCGCCTATGATGTCGAAGATGGGAGCACCGTCTGGAACAGTCCAACCAACGGGCGAATCGCCCCCTCAAGACCAACGGTAGCCGATGGAGTTGTCTATATCGGCGATTGGGAGCATGTCTTCTACGCATTCGATAGTACGACTGGGAGTGAACGCTGGCGTTACGATGCTGGTGCGATACTTAATCGTGATTCAGTTGTTGCTGATGGGGTGGTGTATTTCAGTGACGCAGAGGGGGTTATTCACGCGGTCTCAACAGCCGACGGGACTGCTATCTGGACCCTCGACACCGGCTTTGGAATCTCCTCACTTGCGATGAGTGATGGGAGTCTTTTCTTTGGGGGTTCTAATTCCCGGATCTCTCGGCTTGATGCAGCAACTGGCGCGGTCGAGTGGTCTCATCATGTTCCTTACTCTCCACGACACATTGTCCTCGTCGATGGTATCGTGTATGTTGGTGGTTGGCCGTATCTCGCGACCTACAACGCAGTCGATGGAACAGAACGCTGGCGTGTCTATGTCGGGACAATCACCAACTCGCCAGCGATCTCTGATCGACTAATCTATCTCGGCTCTACCAACAACCAACTCCTCGCATTTGATCGAGCGACTGGTGAAGAACAATGGGCCTTCACAGTTGGGGAACACCAGATCCAAGGAATTGTCTCCTCGCCTGCTGTCGTCCAAAATCGTGTGTACTTCGGCGGTTATGACGGCTACGTCTATGAACTCCATGCACGGACTGGTAAGCTGATGTGGGCATTCGACACTGGTACTGAGATCACAGGATCGCCAGCTGTCGTTAACCGCCGTCTGTATATTGGGAGCCGCTTAGGGGGTATGTACGCATTCAGTTGATTCACTACTCCGACTCGATACTGGACTCGTCAGTGGGGGAACTCAACGATCTACGTTTAGTGGCAAGTGTCTGCGATCATGATTCCCTCCCAACACTATCATGGGGTTGCACAGAGATGCATTCAGTATGGCCCTCCCACTAGTGTCTGACCTCAGCAAGCAATTTCGCCCGCGAACACTACTCGTTTCCCTCGTAGTGTTCATCTGTTCAGCTATTTTCTTTAATTTCGTGTCGCGTGTCGAGCTTCTCGTGTCGTTGCTTCGATGGGAGTTCCTTGCGCTTGGATTACTGGTAGTCAGTGCTATCCTTGCCGCTCGAGACGATGGACTAGTGCGAACGTGGCTGTTCGCATTCGCCCTTGCCGCTGGGTTCGGGATTCACCTCGCTGGGATTGGGATTACTGGGGCTTCGCCAGGACTAGTCTTTCGCATCGCGTGGGCTGGGCTGGTTGGTCTGAGTGCTGCGCTCATACTCGGAACCCTCGGTGGCTCACTTGGACTAGGACTCAAACGTTTCAGGACAGGTTCGTGAACCTCGGATCAAAATAGGTGCCTGCCTCACTTGTACTGGGTGTCGAAGAAAACGCTCACTCGTCTCGTAGCAGCAGTCAGGTGGTGAGTTCGCTCGTATACTGCTGTTCCCAGTCGTCGCGGGCTTCGATTTCTCGGCGACCGCGAGCGGTGATTGCGTAGACGTTCGTTCGGCGGTCCTTTTCACCCTTGTCGAGGAGACCTTTCTCAACGAGCGTATCGAGATTGGGGTATAGCCGGCCGTGGTGGATCTCGGTTTCGTAGTAGCCCTCGAGTTGGTCTTTGATTGCGAGGCCGTGTGGCTCGTCCAAGCCGGCGGTGACATACAGCAGGTCGCGTTGGAACCCGGTCAGATCGTACATTTTGCTGCCCACAGCTAGTTTAAGAATACATAAACGTCTGTTGGCCTCCGGTCAGGCTTTCACAGTGACCTCGCTGGACGAACGTTTATATCGGAACGTACAGCCACGACGCGGTATGCCACCCTATCGTGATCCGACCGCGGAATTTCGACCGTATGGCGAAGCGACGCAGATTCCCGACGTACAGCTAAAACCCGATCACGCCGAGCACGGCGACGTGATTCCGGAGCGTGACTACCCCGCAGGTGACGATCTGGACACAGACATCTGTCAGACCTGTGAGCGGGCCATTCCTCCGACCCAGAGCCAGTGTCGGTTCTGCCTCGAACAAGACGTTTCGGGGCCAGACAACACCTCAGCGCCCCACGAGCAATCACTCTACGGCATCATCTGTCTGCTCGTTCCGTCACAGTCATCTCAGGGTGCACTCGCAAAAGGGACTGCAGCCACACGATTACTGCAGCGTTCTCACTCGTCGACCATCGATGAGTGTACACCTGTTGCAGCGCTCGAACAGTCGCTCGCGGAGCCACTCCGAACGCGGTGGGGTCATCTCCCGGACGTCGTTCCAGCGACTGAGTCACGTTCGAGTGGGTTCGTAGAGAAAGCGAGGACAGTTCCGCTGTGGTCCGCTCCTCCTTCGACGGAGGGCTCTTCCTCCCGGTGGTACGACGCTGCTGGAGCGCAGATCACCGACCGGACGCGGCGTGAACAGTTACTCTCTGACTCGGAGACGTGGGTTGTTCCAGCGATTGCGCTTCGACGAGCGTCTCCCGATACGTCGCCATCACAGCCGACATCTACCTCACCAACACGGCAACGGCTCCGCTGTCAGTCATGTGGTGAGCAGACACCGCATCGGTTCGACTCACGCGACGACAGCCAACCCGTGGCGTGGGCTGGAGAGCCGATCTGGCGGTGTTCCGTGTGTCGAACCCCGAAGTGTGGACCTGACCCGAACGCCTGATGTTGACATCATTGACCACGAGGTCGGTCGTCTTGCCATCAGTGGCTGGTCCGTCCGGGCGAACGAGAAGACACACAACTTCTGGGCGTTCCGCCGGTTCATCAACCGACTCGCACACACCCCCGAAGAATACAGCATCACCGTCGAGGTGCGTTCGGAGGCGTGGACGTCGCAGACGTGTCCGAACTGCGGGTCGACCGACCGGACGACGCGCCACAAGCACACGCTGACGTGCGAGTGTGGCTTTGAGGGTCACGCAGACCTCGTTGCGTCCGAGACGTTCCTGAGACGGCAGACCGACGTAGCAAGGCCGATAGCACGGCCTGTATGCCTCAAGTGGGACAACCATGAATGGTTGGAGTCATCACACTCTCATCGTCCCAACGAGGAGCATACGAACCCGCAAGTTGCCTCCGTGGGTCGGTAAGCGATACCACCATCACGAGGAAACTCCGCCGTTCACGGCGGGGAGAATGTCATCCCGACTGCTCACTAACCCGTTCATCTGAACCCGAACCGTTTCACATCACTGGAGCGTCTCATCGTGGGGGAAAATCCCGTCGATTAACTACAAACGTCAACGCCACGTAGCTTCTTCTATGTCGCATCGAGACATGACACCACCGGCAGGGCATCACACAGAAATCCTACCGGAGAAGCAGAGGGAGAGATGATGAGCGAACGAGAACTGGTGGATTATCTTATCTTCCGTGAGATCGATCCACCCGTGACCCACGCCGAGCGAGAACGCGCCAGCGAGCGGTCGATTGCGGCGCTAGACACGGTCCGTGACGACGGCGATGCTATCGAATGGGTCAAATCCGAGATCATGACGAATGAAGATGACATGGTGACCGGGACACTCTGTCACTTCCGAGCGGAGACGGAGGAAACACTCCACGAGCACGCCAACTGTGCCGGGCTTCCAGTCTCACAGGTTCATCGCCGGGGGGAGCACGTCGTCGGGCCGGATGGATAGACAGCGACTCGAGCACCGATTCAGGAACAGAGAACGGCACATCCGTTCGAGGAGGGGAGTACGTTACGACTCGGACTCAAGTGCCTCCTTGAGGGACTTTGGATTGAACCGTGGCAACTGAATCGCACGGGACCAATACGATTCGAAGAGGGTCTTCGCCCAGGCGCGTCCCTCTGGGTCGTCCGTATCGATAAATGCTCGCGGAGCGCCGGTATCAGGGTCGCGGAGACCGATTCCGATGTGGGAGTCACAAATGATGAGTCCGAAAGGGAGAGTCTCGTGGATCCGCATTGTGAGAAACTCGCTGGCACACAGCTCAATGCACTTCCTTGGATAGTTTTCCATGACGTCCTCCGCTACGTCCGGTCGTTCGACGACTTTCGTCTCCAGCCCATCAAGAATCCGGCCGTGGATTTCGTCCATGTAGGTCGGGGCGATGGCGTATGAATCGAACATTCGCAACGACTCCGTCTCCTGAACGAGGGAGACGAACCGCGCCAGCGGACCAAACGGATCACCTCGGTCGGCTGTCGTGACCGTCGCGTCTGAGAAGGCGTCGATAGGACACGGCGGTTGAATACCGGAAACGGCCTCGAACAAGGGGGCAAGGCGAACGGTCGTTCGCATGTCCGCTTCGAACCCAGCGACAACCTCAGCGACAGCCTCACCAAATTCGGTGAGGCTGTATTCCCCGTCCTTTCGCTCGACGAGGCCCCGATCGGCGAGGGAACTGGTGTTTCGATGGGCGGTCGACTTCGAGATTCCAAGACTCTGTTCTAACTCGCGCCGATCTTTCGCTCCCTCGCGCAAGGCCGCGATCATCGGTGATCTGTTGACCACCTCGATGAGAAGGTCGGAATCGACTGGGATGTCCTCGAACATGGTTGTGACTCTCGGTAGCGATGTACAAAGAGGTTATACTCGCCGTTTTCGCCCGCTGGAAATGAATCTTTTCGAGATATACGCTCTACATTCAGCACGCGAGTACTGACAGAGTCCAGAGAGTTCGCGCTCCGGTGGGGTAACTCCCGCCTGCGAATAAATCAGGCCCAAACGCTTTATGGGTATCTGGTCACTTCCATTTATGTCGCCCAAAGTATCTCCACAAACAGGATTTTACGCTTTGGGGATTTTCTGTTTTTGTCTTGGTACCCAGCACGCTCTATTGGAGGGTCGTGGATTAGAAACGGCACTAGAATCAATCATCATATTGAGCTTGGCCGTACTCGTGCTGTTTACCGCATATAGACTGCCGAATCGGGATTTGTCTCCTGTCAGCCGCTGGAGGGCCCTGTTATTAAGCGTCGGTGTGGCAGCCTCATTTGCAACTCTTGCCCTCGCTGTCTGGTTGACCTGGAGTATAAGAGACCCGGCTCGAGAATTCTCGTTTCTAATCTCCTTTGCCACCGTTTTAGGAGCGGTCGTCGGGACCCAAACCAGTCTTTATGCCATGGCTGAGGAGGCGCGTCTGAAAGAGTCCCAAGAACTCTCTAAACTACTCATGATCAATCAACGTGTATTACGCCACAACATTAGGAACGAACTCTCCATCGCTCTTGGCTATCTAGAAAATCTCGAAACAGTCGACGATGTCGAGGAGATACCTGAAACGAATCAGATCATTCGTCGGCATCTGAATGAACTTCTTGGGACAACTGAGCGGACTCGAGAGATCGTGACGATATGGGAAAATGATGGCTTACACACAGTTGACCTTACTGAAATCGTCAAAACACAACTCGGACAATTTCGAGAGGAGTACCCGGAGATAACGATTACTACAGAACTTCCGGAGCAATGTGAAGTGCAGGCACATCCATCACTTTCGCTCGCAATCGAGGAAGCTGTTCTAAACGCGATTGACCACAATTCAGCAGATGTCAGGATAACTATCTCGGTCAACACGCAGAACGATGAGACAGTAATCGTTGAGATTTCAGATACAGGAAAGGGGATTTCAGCTGTAGATAGAGAGGCGATGGAAATTCCTACTGAGACTCCTCTTACCCATACTGAAGGACTTGGAATGTGGATTATATATTGGACATTAATAATGTCTGGTGGGAGAGTTGAATTTGCCGAAAATGAACCACAGGGCGCGATTGTTCGGTTGATACTTCCTCAGAGCTCTTCTTTCTTCTCGATCTTCTCGAGAAATAAGCGTGATAAATAGCCTACCTAAACCGGACGCCAAAGATGTCTTGTCAACAGTAGCCTTTGGGTAGATATGGCGAAATGGTTCCGACTATACACTCAAATCTACACATATCACTATGTGGTTCTCGGAATCACTGGTATAGTAGCAACAGTTGTGTTCGCTACACCAGGAACCAACTTCAGTACATCACAAAGCCGGTTAGTTGAGACGTCTGCTTGCAGAAGGTGTGTCTAATACCAAGCAAGCAGACAGTGAAATCCACGAGGACCAGCTCCTTAACTTCCTCGTCAACCGACTTGACGAGG
>NZ_JAMQOO010000013.1:0-109179 GCF_031624535.1 Haloferax sp. S2CR25 | reverse complement strand
GCGGCGCTCGCCTCCGAGTTTAGCAGTTCAAATGGGAACATATCGGGTGACGCGTTCGCGTCACCCTTGCCCGCTACGCTTTCACAGCGCCAGCTTTCCTTGACCAACAACCTGCTTCACAAGAGCGAAGTACTTTCTTGAACACCCGATTTTAGCTTTCGTCACCTGTTCACATTAGGTAGCTATTCAGTACTCGCCGGTCAGATGTGTTTCTCACGACCGACTTGCGCGCTCTATTCAGTACGGCCTCAACAAAGTATCAGGACTGAGGATTTCAACAGGAGCCGAACAGCAGGAATCACGGTCTAATAACGTGAGGTCCAGAAGTACTATAAAACATGTATTTGTAGTGACTTATCATGGCTGGAAATGTCTTTCTCGTCCCGTGTGACCCCGGAAACTTCCGCGAAACAGTTCTAACCCACGTTGAATTGGATGACTATCCGGATCACCCTGCTGCACTTTCCAACCTTGAGTCTGTCCGGTTCTGGGGTGCCCGTGATGGTGAGAGTAACCGAAACTACTTCGAGAAAATGGAGTCAGACGATCTTGTATTGTTTTATCAGGATGGTCAATACGTAGGTGTTGGGTTCGTTGGGCTAACATTTGAGGATTCTTCCGATTGGGCAAGCACAACGTTCTGGCGGAACGCACCGTCGAATCTCATCTACACGATTACTGAGTTTGACGAGGTCGCTGTTCCGCGGGCTGCTGTCAATCGAATCTTTGGGTATGACGATGAGTACTATCCCCAGGGATTAATGCGGGTTGCTTCAGGTCGCGTCAGCCGTCGACCAGTCGTAATCAAGCGAGCGGTAACAGAATTCGATGCAAAGCATAGCCCGCGACAAGATACATAGCGTATCTTTGCGGTCGCCTTGCTAGTTCTTACTCGGTGAGTTCGCTGGTATACTGCTGTTCCCAGTCGTCGCGGGCTTCGATTTCTCGACGACCGCGAGCGGTGATCGCGTAGACGTTCGTTCGGCGGTCCTTTTCGCCCTTGTCGAGCAGTCCCTTCTCGACGAGCGTATCGAGATTGGGGTACAGCCGGCCGTGGTGGATCTCGGTTTCGTAGTAGTCCTCGAGTTGGTCTTTGATTGCGAGGCCGTGTGGCTCGTCCAAGCCGGCGGTGACGTACAGCAGGTCGCGTTGGAACCCGGTCAAATCGTACATTTTGCTGCCCACAGCTAGTTTAAGAATACATATACGTTTGTTGGCTATCGGCCGGGTTTCAGAGCGGCCTCGCTGGACGAACGTTTATATCGGAACGTACAGCCACGATGCGATATGCCGCCCTACCGTGACCCGACCGCGGAGTTTCGACCGTATGGCGAAGCGACGCAGATTACAGACGCACAGTTGGAACCCGACCATGCTGAGCACGGCGATGTGATCCGGGAGCGTGACTACCCAGCCGGCGACGAGTCGGACACGAACATCTGTCAGTCCTGCGAGCGAGCTATCTCATCGACTCAGAGCCAGTGTCGGTTCTGCCTCCAACAGGACATCTCGGTCTCTGACAGCGCCTCAGAGCCCCACACGCAATCACTCCACGGAATTATTTGCGTGCTCGTTACGTCACAGTCCTCGCGAGGTGCACTCGCAAAAGGGACTGCAGCAGCGCGATTACTGCAGAAGTCCCACTCATCCCCTATCGACGAATGTACACTCATTGGGGCGCTCGAACAGCCGATCGCGGCGCCACTTCGAGCGCGGTGGGGTCACCTCCCGGACGTCGTTCCTGCGACTGGCTCACGAGAGGATGGATTCGTGGCGAAAGCACGGTCAGTCTCGTTGTGGTCCACTTCTCCTTCGACGGAGGGTTCTGCTTCCCGGTGGTACGACGCTGCTGGGACACAGATCACCGAGGATTCCCGTCGTGAACGGTTGCTTTCGGACTCGGAGACGTGGATTGTCCCAGCGATTGCGCTTCGACAAGCGTCTATCGACACTTCCCCATTACAGTCGGCATCCACCTCACCAACACGGCAACTGCTCCGTTGTCAGTCGTGTGGTGAACAGACACCGCATCGGTTCGATTCACGCGAAGGTAGTCCGCCTGCAGTATGGGCTGGAGAGTCGGTCTGGCAGTGTTCCGTGTGTCGAACACCGCAGTACGGACCTGATCCAGATATCTGATGTTGGTCCGAGGATGAATCAGGGGGTTCTGTTGAGTTCCTTGGAACTAACAGAGATCGTGTGACGCAGATCGAGGGTGCATTCATCACAGAACTCTCGTTTATTCCATCTCACTCACTCTGAACTAACCGGTGAGTAGTAAGAACGTAGTTACCGGCTGTTTCTGGAGGGATGCCGTCGAAAATATTGTCCTTTCCTACTGGCACTACTCAACCGCTTGTTTGAGTAGTGCGATTGAGACAGCACCGACCGAAGCTAATTCTGCGGCCGTTCTAAATAGCTCAGAACTGAGCGCGATGTCAACAGTATGCGGTAAGAAGTCGAACATTTTGGTGGATACCCCCTAAGATAGCGGTCGACCGACTGGTTGGTAATACTTCTGCTGAATTGTCCAATAGTTGGACAGATATTGTACATCCATTGTACAGTCAGCCCTGTCCTGTCTTGAATATCTGATTCCAGTTAGTGTTACTCACCACCGTTCCGGGCTGCCGAGATATAATCCAAGCAGTCGTTTTGAGCGACTCGACTCTCTCAGGCGGGATATTATACGGGGCCTCTAGGACCCAAGAGCAACTGCACTCGTGACTTCTGGTGTGTCGTAGTGGGTTGTGTTTGTGTGCGCCGGCGATGGGCGCCGGCGCAGGAGGTCGGACAGACTTCGACTCTTGAGCCGGTGAGGTGACGACGAATGCACCAGGTAATCTACGCACTCGTGACTGCATCGACAACAGACCAAGCCCTCTCGCGGGCCGCTGACGTATTCGATCAATTGATGGGTGCTGCCCCGCACGCCGAGTCGGTGTTCGACTACTATGTGACGTTTGATGACGACTCGACAACGGTCGCCGGCAGCGACCGGTGGGGTGACCTCCCGGTTGCAGAGCCTGTTGGCTCGGAGGACGGCCAGGAACTCCTCGAGCGTGGGTGGCAGGCGACGACACGCGAGTTCGAGCGAAATCTCGAGCGTGTTCGAGAGGGCGTTGACGAGCTTGACGCGACGGCAATCATGCGTGATGAGGACCTCGTCAGGCATGCGTGCCACAATCTCGGTGCGTACCGTGGCCCAGCGGTGTACCTCTACGACGAGTTCGCTGATGGGGTTCGGCATCGCGAGCGACTTGAGCAACTCGTCGGGTCGAACGACTATCTATGGATCGTTCCCGCTGATGTCCACTACTGAGTCGACGCTGTGTCCAATGGTACTCCTGAGAGAGACACTTCCTGATCGTGGTATTGCTGTTCGAATCGTCATCGACGACGTGGCTGACACCTATCGTGTCGAGTACACGCCGCTGTCCGGTGGTGTGGTGACCGACGAGTGGACTGTGTTCGGTGGCTCCGTCGGCTATGATGCGTCGGTGTTTGCGACTGACACTGCTGCCCGTGCGTTTGTCGAGCGCGTTCGAACGACCTCACACGATGACGTCCTCGCGGAGTTAGCAGTAGACACAGAGTAAGTCCTCCTGTGGTGTGTCGAACCGGGCACATATTGGGTTACTACTTCTCAATCTCCACAGGGAGACAGACGAAATGTACTCTCACTCTGCCACTTTCAGATTGTATTCGTGAACTCGCAACCTCACAGTCGACGGATTACCGAACTCCTACGACAGGGTACCTCATTCAGTTCTATTGCGCGTTCAGCAGGTCTACACTACGGCGTTGTTTTTGCGCCGCCCAAAGGGGCGGAGGCGCAGTAACAGATGTTGATTCCAACGCCCGCAGCCGAGTTGTCTCACTCCCCACACCACCCGCTCGTGATACCTGCTCCGGTGGTGAGTAATCGATGAGTCTCGAGCGCGGGTTCCGTCACGACGAGGCGCTGTTCGAATTTCTGTGGTGTCCGGTGTGTGGCACGGAAGCGTTCACGCACATTCCCTTCGAGGGGGTGTTCTGCACTGAGTGCAATACCAGTGCGACGTGCCGTGAGTCGCCTGAGTCGCGTGGCTACGATGAGGCAGTTATCGTCACGTTCGACGAACGACGACGTGGAATCTCCACGTCGACGAGAAGCTTCGTCGACCGCTTCCCGACGACGAAGCACAAGTTAAGATTCTCGGTGCGCCCGGTTACTTCCACGTCGATTGGTGGGCACCAACCACGACCGAAGACTGGACGCCAGTCGAGCGCAACGAGTTCGTCGACGACTCCGAACCGGAGGAGGTGTCGCACCTCGCATAGCGTCGGTCGAGAGACCCGTCGGTACTAGCGCGACATCGAGATTTTTTGCGCCCGTGATGGGTGCGGGCTGAAGACACAGTCCGTGTGACGTGATTTCCATGAGTCACCAACAAACAGAGTCAGACGTGTCAATCGATCAGGTTCCGGTCGACCTCGACCTCGTGCATCGTTCGGAGTTCACCCGAGCCGACGTTCCCGATGAAATCGAGTCGATTTCGTGGGACCTTCTGAGCGAACGGCCGCCGACGAATTCGCTCGTTGTGCTCAAAGCCGCTCGCTGGTGGTACATCCACGGCACAGGTGAGTCCGATCCCATGTACTGCTGGGCGATTGAGTGGGTTCGCCACCTCACGACTGGCGAGGCGACTGCAAGCGGCCTGTTCGGCGAGTGTCGACAGTACCTTCGGAGCCTCGAGTGCGAGGACACCGACCAGTAGGTCGTCTCACCTGTTTTTTGTGCGCCCCAGAGGGGTGCGGCGCGTCCTAGAGGGACGCGTCAGAACTGAAACCAATGGCAACAACGAGTTCCCCGTCGGTGTCGTTCGACGAGACCGACACGCGACACGATGAGATGCATCGTACGATCGAACAATGGCTTGCAGACCTCGCTGCCGATGTCGACGACGCTCGGGCGAGCAAGCAGTTCCAAGAATGGCTGGACGTCCAGAGCCGGTTCCACGACTACTCCCACCGCAATACACTCCTCATCACCCTCCAGTGTCCCGAGGCGACGAAGGTCGCTGGCTACCGGACGTGGCAAGAAGAGTTCGACCGATACGTCGAGGAAGGCGAGTCGGCGATCTGGATTTGGGCGCCGATCATCACGACCCAATGCCCCGAGTGTGGGAACGCACCGAGCTATCACGAGAATAGTGATTGCGACTACGACGAGACGCCGCCCGAAGAGTGGTCGGAGGGCCTCGTGGGCTTCAAGCCCGCTCCAGTCTTCGACATTTCGCAGACCGAGGGCGAGCCACTCCCGGAGCTGGATACGGCGGCGACCGGTGAGCCTGATACGCTCGTCGATGACCTCACTCACATCGCGTCGGACCTCGGCGTGACCATCCGCATCGTCGATCCCGACGAGTGGCGTCATGGGGAGGCGAAGGGTGTCTGCCAGTCGCGGAGCGTCCAGGATCTCACCCCACTCGTTGAAGTGAAGAATCGTCCGAATCGCGCAGACCTCGCATCGACGATCATCCACGAGTACGCCCACGCGATTCTGCACTTCGACATCACCGACGCGACCGAGCGGGCGAAACGCGAGGTCGAAGCGGAGGCCGTCGCATACGTTGTCGGTCGCTATCTCGGCTTGGATACGAGTGGGTCGGCGTTCTACCTCGCGGTGTGGCAGGGCGACGAGACGGACGTGCTGCAAGAGCGACTGGGTCGGATTAGCGGGACGGCCGAAGAGATTCTCTCGACACTCGACGCGGTCTGAGATCTCTCATCTGTGGTTCTGCTGTCGCGGCTCTGTTGAACCTCTTTGTCAGCTATATCTTGCCCTGCGACAGAGGGTGTTGAGGAACACTTTACAGGGTGTTGTTTTCGCAGGTTCAGCGGTGAATCACCTGAGACATCGAGGCGAAGGCGTTACCGAAGCCGTGCTTCGCCTCTCCGATCCGCTGAGAATCTCCACTGGTGCCCACGTTCGGAGTGGGATTATAGACGCGGGACGTCTCTCTTGAACCATGAACCCAATATTCTTCGAATCTCGCAACGAGTTCCGCACCTGGCTGGAGGAGCACCACGAGACGGCCGATGAGCTGTGGGTTGGGTACTACAAGGCCGACGCCGAGCAGTCTGGCATCGATTACGGCGAGTCGGTCGAGGAAGCGCTCTGTTTTGGGTGGATCGACGGTCTCATCAAGGGCATCGACGACGAGACGTACACGCGCCGGTTCACGCCTAGACGTCCCGACAGCAAGTGGTCGAAGGCGAACAAGGAGCGGGTCGAGGCGGTGGTCGAGGCGGGGAAGATGACCCCGGCCGGAATGGAACTCGTCGAAGCGGCGAAGAAGTCGGGCGAGTGGGGCGCGGCGTACCGGTTAGCAGACGATCACGAGATCCCCGCCGAATTGGAGACGGCGCTTCGTGAGAACGAGGCCGCCTGGGAGAACTTCCAGAACTTCTCGAACACGGACCAGCACGGCTTCATCGTCCTCGTCGAGGAGGCTAAGACGGACGAGACCAGGCAAAAGCGCATCGAACGAACGGTCGAACTCGCGGCGCAGGACCTCCGAGCGTACGACGAGAACAACAAACGGCGGCTGTGATGAGACCTCTTCGGAGCTACCCGTCGCCCGAGAAATCTCTTTTCTCATGTTCGTTCTCGTCACCATTGCGGACGAAGTTACGGCTTTGCTCCCGAGAATGGTCGTGCAGTATGCGCCTGCATTCAGCAGGTATTCGGTAACATCGTCGGGTAGCCGATAGGAGTCGCCACGTTAGGTTCGCACACCCACCTAGCGGCTATTTCACCCACGAAAGTGCCGAACTACTAGGGCTTCAACACGACGTTAAGTGGCCTTTGCTACGGAGGGTTACTCGCGGCGTTCAGGGGTGCGTAGGAGTCTGCGTGATAGGCGACCCGCCAGAGTTTGAGGACGGCACGAGTGACAAGCGCTTCGGGGGACTGCTTAATACAGGATTCTTCGACATCGTTGGGATCAGAGGTTGCGTCAGGTGGTGGGTGGTAGTGCTCGAGTCCGGAAACATGGATGTAGTCGCCGTCGTGAGGATGCTTTCCCCACCGAAAGTTCACTCCTTCAGAATCCGTGTAGTGAAATTTGTAGTCTGCATGTGTTGTCCATTGGATGTCGATCCGGGCGGATTCGGCACTACAGAGACCATCGTCGAGCGTGACTTCGACAACGGTGGGATTGAGGTAGTCATCTAGCGCAGGAGTTGCGAGTGGCTCTTCTCGCTCGATGATCCCACAAATTGTGAGTAGCGCTGGCCGGTCGATAGGCCCTCGGAGCGAGTGGGCCTCGTCTGTCTCAGCTATCCTCATCGTCGGTTAGGCGGGGACACTACCATCAGTCGAGTGGAGGTCGCCGTCGACGAATCTCTCGGCGTTCGCGATTGAGAGTGCTGCGTTCGCGAACGCGAGGTTCCGACGTGTCGTCTGCCAGTCTCGAATCGTCTCCGCGTCGATCTCGCTCTGCTCCGAGGTGGGTTCGGAAAGTGTCTGGTTTGCCTGCTCGATCGTCAACTCCTCGGGGGAGTCGACACCGTACTCAGCCCGATAGTCGTTGAGTTGGTCGCGCATTTCCGCAACTCGCGTGACGAGTTCGTCGGTCGAGACGTGCTCAAGGATGTCTGCGGCCTGCTCGACAACGAGAGACTCCGGCGACCGACGATAGACCGTTCCACCGTGGTTGCCGGTTGCAGTGATAACGAACCCTTCTTCAGCGAGCGTATTCAGATGTCTTCGTGCCGTCTTCGGGGATGTTCGTGCGTCCTCGGCAACAGTATCCGCTGAGGCAGGCGTGTACGTGTGGGCGATAACACGGCGAATACGCTCGTAAGGGGTCGTCTCCGATTCCCATTCCTCGCCAACTGCTTCGTTGATATCCTCGAACTCGTCTGGTGGGATTCGATTGCTCATGTCTCCACTAACAAGTTGAAGTAGTATAGGCCTTTGGCAAAATACTATATTTCGGTGTTGGCTCGCTTCAAATGGGTCCCGTGAGAGTGAGATAGGAACTCCTACTGAGCAGCTGATTCGATCGGGACCATTCTGGACGGAACCTCGAGAGTAGACTCGAATCGTTTGCATTGAGAGTGACGGTCTCAACTACTGGGTGTACGGGCAAATTGAGACTACAGAGAATATAATCAGCGCACCTACCCTGTTACTTCCGAGAACCTGGAGTGAGCTGACCAGTAAGTAGGTATAACTGGAAGGTCGCAATGCGGTAGAAACCCAACTCGGGATTGAAACAAGTCATCATCTGATTCGGCGAGACCTCGGTCACTGTCGAAGAGGACAACTCGACCCTATTGGTTGATGCAGATGGGACACACTTGTTGACCGTATCTACGATGAGTTGGGTCTCTGTATTGACTGCAGGACAATCAGGACAGGACAGCACAAAGAATCCGACCTGATTCTGTGTCACCTGTCACTCCGTTCGACAGCGTAGTTTTTCATGCGCCCGAAGGGGTGCGCGCATTGCGCGCTGGCTACCATGATTCCTGTACTACCAGAGTTCGATCCACCTACGCGCGTCCTCAAGCGGGCGCAGTACGAGGCGTTTGCATTCGAACTCCTCGAGGGCGATGTCCGTGTTCGCAACGAGAGCTATGCTGACCCGACTGCTCACGAGTACCGGGTTCGGATTCAGGACGGCGTGCCCGATTCGTGTTCGTGTCCCGCCGATGCAAGCGGTGACGCCCCGTGTAAACATCGGGTTGCAGTCGCGATTCGCCCACGAATACTCGAACTCGCCGTACAGATGCGCGTCGTCGCAGATGGTGGTATCTCGTCAAGCGGCGATGACGACACAACAGACCTGCCCTGCGAGTGTGAACAGCTCTCTGAAGCTCTTCCCTGTTGGAACTGTATCGACGCTGGGCGGCGTAATCTGTCTGAATAGTCGTGTGGGGTTTCGTACGTCACCAGTACTCGTCAGTCGTCAGACTGCTGGGACGCAGCGTACGCACCAGCAAACTGCTCGCGCATCTCTCGACGGAGCAGTTCGCTCATCACTTCGTAGACGACCGGCTGCGGGTACTTCTCGAGGAGGCGTTGGATGTCGGCTGCACATCTGCTTTTTTCAGTCGCAAAGTTCGCGGTCCATGGTGAGCTACTCATACAAGACAATTATTTGTTGGTTCAGTTAACTGTTCGCCTGGTGAGAATTCCTACTCACGATGTCCACGGACTGTGGCCTGCAGAGATCTACTGATACGACTGTCGGGTGTACGAAACTCGGTGGGCACGAGGCCCACGAGGGAGTTATCAAGGGGTGGATGCAGATGGCTTGGTACGCGATTCCGCACCCGTTGCAGAACAGGGTGCGTCTTGTGTGACACGACGAGCCTGCAACGGCAGTCCACCTGCTAGCATGTTTGGTGTTATGGTTCAGTCATTTAATGATCCCCAGCCGGGTCAAAGTTGTTCGAGACGGCGACGATGTTTTTGAGCCCCTGAAGGGTGCGGGGCGCAGCGAGATGCGTCGCGCGGTGTTCGAGATGGCGACACGAGATGTCTACGAGCGACAGTTCGACGAATCGTGCGGGAAATCCTGTGGGAACGCCTCCTGTCCAGAGTGTGGTGGACAGGTCATTACGGACGCTGGTGAGCGACGGTGCGAATCCTGTGGGCTCATCATCGACGGTCACGGCATCGACCGCGGTCCCGAGTGGCGGTCGTTCGAACGTGACGAGCGCAAGCGAGTGGGTGCGCCCCGAACGCCGACGCGGCACGACCATGGCCTCGCGACCGAGATCGGCCGACACGTCGACGCGAACGGGACACCGATCCCGGGCGAGCGACGACAGCAACTCTCCCGGCTCCGCACCCAGCACAGTCGGAGTCGGTACCAGTCGAGTTGCGAGCGACGGTTGGCTCACGGATTTGACGAAGTCGGGCGGCTCGCCGGCGCACTCGACCTCCCCGACAGCCTGCGTGACCAAGCCTGTCGGTGCTTCCGGTCTGCTCAGCAGGCAGATCTGTTGCCGGGGCGGTCGATCGAAGCAGTCGCGGCTGCGAGCGTCCACGCCGCCTGTCGATGTGCAGGACTCTCGCGAACGCTCGCTGAACTTGTCCCACTCGCACGGGTGGCTGACTCGCGCGTCCGGTCAGCGTACAACGCACTCAATACAGAACTCGGGCTGCCTGCGAAGCCAGTTCCACCGGTTGAGTTCGTTCCGCGAGTGGCAGATGCGCTTGATGTGACGGACCAGATTCAGCGACGAGCACGGTCGTTAGCCGAGGCATCAAGCGATGAGTGGGCTCATCGAGGCGCGAACCCGCATGCGGTCGCGGCAGCGTGTGTGTACATCGCGGCGGCAGAACGAGACTGGCCACTCACGCAGGCGCGTGTTGCAGCGGTGAGTGATACTTCAACCGAAACGGTTCGAACGCATCACCAAACATTGTGTGGAGTAGATGCGTAATATCTCTCGTGGTCCGTAATTCTGGTATGTTAACTACACGGTTGATATCAGTACTGAATAACTATATTCATTTCAGGAAAGTAAAATAGGTGATTCATTATCGTAGGTTTGACTGAGTCATCCCAAAATTAGGGTACCAAACGTTGCTGCGGGACCACGTCGTCACGTTTATTTTATCAGTGCCGATACCCCCGTGTCAATGGGAAGTAATCTTGAAATTTCGGCTTCGGAGGCTGATCTACAGAATATCTTCACCCGAAGCAACCGTTTTACAGTCCCCGACTACCAGCGCCTGTATTCTTGGAAAGAGTCGCAATGGGTGGAGTTCTGGAACGATCTCACGAATATCGACGAAGATGACACGCATTTTCTAGGCTCTATTGTCGTCATTCAACATCAGAAAAAGTACGACGAACTCAACGAGTTAGAACTCGTCGACGGTCAACAGCGAATCACGACAATTTCGCTGCTACTGCGGGTTATGCGTGACTTCTATCGGAAGCATTCGGATGGTGGGTTAGGTGACAAAATCGATTCTGACTATCTCCACGAGACCGATTTCGATAACGATCGCTACCCGAAACTTAGCCTCAGTCGGTTCGAAGATGACGACTATCAGTCTATCCTTGACGGTGACCCCACTACTGTCAATGAGGATAGCCAACTTCGGCAAGCGTACGAATATTTCCAAGAGCAGGTCTTCGACTGTGATGTCGAGACGATTGATCAATTGCGGAAGCGACTTCTCGGGTCGATGACGCTCGTCGTTGTTGAGTGTGACAGTACTGCGTCTGCATTTCGATTGTTTGAGACACTCAACAATCGTGGCCTAGAGCTGTCGGCAGTCGATCTCATGAAAAACGCGTTGTTGCAGGTCGCGTCTGAGAAGTACGGTGGGACCGACCGAGAGACGTACGAGCATATCCGACAACAGTGGGAACACGTCCTCGAGAACGTCGTCTATGAGATCAACAACCCGGACCGGTTCTTCCGGCACTATATGATGTCCCGGGAGGACCCCGATATCGAGGGGAGTGTGACGTCACGGACACTCTACGATACGTTCCGGGATCTCATTGAAAACCAACTCCCAACTGACGAGACCGATCTCGTTGGGTATGTCGATGGAATGGTTGAGACCTCTGAGTTGTACGTTGGATTCACGAAAGCCAACGTTGACGCGTTTAGTGGGCGAGCACAGAAGCGAATCAACCGCCGTCTTCGAAATCTCAATGATATCCAGTCGTCACACTCTCGGACGCTTATGCTCCGTATCTTCGAGGAGTTCGATGAGTACGATCAGATTCTGAGTGTTCTGCGACTGCTTGAAGTGTTCATGGTCCGTTGGCGCGTTTCAGGTAACCAAACCGGAAGCAAACTGGACCGGATTTTCTCCGAGCTTTGTTCTGATGCATTCGATACGACTGACCCCGTCCAAACGATCCAAATGCGTCTAGCTGAGGAGGCACCTGGTGACGATGAATTCCGCTCACGGCTTGCGAATAGCGACTTCAGCCGGAATGCACAAACAAAATACCTTCTTGATACGATTGAGCGGCGACACTACATGGAATCTGGCGAAGGAAAGGATTACGACCGCGCAACAGTCGACATTGAACATATCGCCCCACAGCAAGCGTTCACCGCGAAAAAATACAGTTCATGGCGTGACGTCCTTGGGGTCGGTAAGGCGGAGTTCAACCAGTACCGAAATCGCCTCGGCAATCTCACGCTCCTCGAAGAACGTCTGAACGAGTCCGCGAAGGACAATCCGTTCGAACAAAAGAAAGACCAGTATAAACTGTCTGATTTCCAAATGACGCAAGAGGTTCGCGAACAGTACGACGAGTGGACTATCGAACAGATCGAAGACCGATCTGACCACCTTGCGGAAATCGGGGTTCAGATTTGGGATTTCGAACGATTCGTGTAGTCTCGGTCCCAAGTACTGTGTTAGCTGTTCGTTGAGACCAGTTTCCTCCTGTCTTTGCGGTAGTTTTGTGGCCCCCAAATGGTGAGGGCACCAGCAATTCAGGGTGGAACGCTCTGAGAGTGGTGTTCGAATAGAATATGTATCCGAGAAAATCAAAACGGCATTTGGTGAGTAGTCAACTGACTACCGAAGGTTCAAGTCTTGAACAACCATCGGGTTGAAATATGAGCGGGCACCAATCTGAGACGATTCATTTTGAGTCTTCGGCGGCAGTTCGCGATTTTGTGGATGAGCATATTGAGGAGTACCGCTCGGTCGCTGAACAGTATGACTCATACGAGGCGGCGACTGCAATGCAGGATGATTTCAACCTCTGCCCGTGGAGTATCGCCACACAGTTTGATGCCCCCGTTCCCTTCGACGAGCTCGCGGGGCCAAACCCGATTGATGGTGTAACTCACCTCGCGATCCTCTGTCTCGAAGACATCATCCTCGAGTTCCTTGATTGAGGGCCAGGTCCGTGTCAATAACTGCTGGCGCTTCTAGTTGATTTTTTGCTCCAGAGGGGTGGGAGCATGTCAGTAAGCACCCAACAAGCTTCGAACACGAACGATTCAGTTGTATCAACTTCGTTGTGGCGACGTAGTTACGACCGACGATGGCTTGCCGGTGATCGGTGCGTATGAGTACCCAATTCTCCTGCCCTACTGCAGCAGAAGTTTTTGCATTGCTGGGGAACCGTCGTCGGCTCCTCGTTGTCCGTTACCTCTCGCTGTTTAGTTGCGGCCAGACAGTAAGTGTCCGTCACGTTGCACGGGTCATCTGTGGCATTGAAACAAACACGCCGCCGAGTCAGGTGACTTCTACTGCGTATGAATCAGTATACAACGGTCTAATTCAAAATCACCTACCACGGATGCACGAGCATGGACTCATTCAATATGACGAGCGTGGCAAAGAGATCGGTGTTTTAACCGATGTGTTCTACTATGCGTATCTCGTTTCGTTGGTGAGTCTACCGCGAACTCTCCACCAGTAGCGCAGAACCTCTCGGTGTCTGAGACGCTAAAACATCCCTCACGAATACTGGTAGTGCCCACAGATATTCTCGTTTATACGCCTCGATGAATCAGAGATAGAGACATACATAAGGAGAGCTGGAGTTATGGCTAGTAAGGTGATCTAATCTGTGCGATTCTACGTTCCAGAATGGGACGACGCTGTCGATGCTCACTATGATTTCGAGCACGACGAACTCTCTGCGATTGACCGCTCAGAGCGGGAACTTAGCTACATCTGGGATATCTTTGAGTATGGCACGACCCCGATTGATGGCGTTCTAATTTCGCGCGAGCAGGTCGAAACGACGAACCGCAAATCTGAGCGATTACGGAAACACGGTGTCTACGACGACCCTGTCCTGTCGATTCCGGACTGGCTTCCAACAATTAGTGACTGTGGTGCGTGGGGCTACAAATCTCTCCCTTTTCCCCCGTACGACAACGCGGAGATGCTGGATTTCTACGAAACGCTCGATGTCTCTGTGGGCGTCACAATCGATCATCTCGTGTTAGGGTCTGGAAAAGACAAAGGTCGTCTGTATCTCGATGAACGTGCTTTCAGCGATGGGTTTTCTAAAACAGATATCCCTGACCGGATAACCGATGTCGTCGACCTGATGGTCGATGAATGGCCAGACGAGTGGCCAAGTTACGTCGATGACTACGAGCCGAGTCTCCGGACACACGAGGCTGTCAGCCCCTTCACACCGTCTGACTTCGAAGGTGAGGTTGATACTGTCCTCTCTACATTAGCTTCAGACCCGCGGGCGGTTTATCGTGCTGACGACGCTGCGTTCCGATACGAATTAACGCTCGACAATGCCCAAGAGATGTACAATCAGTACCAAGCCGGAGAGTATTCATTCCGGCTGATGGTTGCCATCCAGGGATGGGATCCGTCCTCCTATGTTGAGGCGCTTGAGCATGTTCTCGAGATTGGCTACGATTATGTCGGAATCGGTGGTGTTGCTGGGAGTCCGATCCACGACGTCAGAAAAATCGTGAAGAGTGTCGGAAAGTCAGTCAAAGCATTCGAGCGCGAACACACCTGCCGGATCGATACTCACGTGTTCGGGTTTGCGAAGACCGAAGGGTTCGACGCAGTCGGTCGTTCTGGAATGACGAGCTTCGACAGCGCCAGTATGCTTCGCTCGGCATGGACCGGTGGTGACAACTACCGACTGACCAACGACGAGCGGTATGACGCGATTCGTGTCCGCTACCCCTCGAATCGGGATTCGTTGCACGAGTCAGTCGAAAAATCACTCCGTGGACGAGAACTGTTAGTTGCGCTACGAGCGTACGACGCCAAGAGATCGCTCTCAGCGGCTGTTGACACGTGGTACGAAACGGCAGCGACAGTCATCCCAGAGACGCGGGAGTACCTTCGAGAACACCGCCATGAAGATCGGTATGACCAGTCGCTTTTGCAAGATATTGAAGAGGCGTTCCGTGACGACTTCACACACGCCCGCGAGTTGCAGGCGAGTTTCAGCGACTCTCTCCGTGGAAAGCTTGTGAAACTGCTGCGCAAAGACAGTCCCGAAGACCCAGTCCCCTTCAAGGAGTACGACGAGTTACTGAATACTGCAGCGACTGCATTCGCCGACTTCCCGCGAATACCCACACTTATTGAAGACGCCGAACCGACGCCGCTTGAGAGAATCTGGACTGCGGTCGAGGACTACGCTACGTGGATCGGTGATGATGACCTCCTCGAGGACTACCGTCGCACGCTCGCGAGCCGACCTTGGGAATCTTGTGAGTGCCCAATCTGCAGCGAACACGGTATTGAAGTCTGCATCTTCCGTGGGAATGACCGGAACCGACGGCGTGGATTCCACAACACACGCCGGTTCTACGACGAGTTTACTGATTCGATTCCGAAGATTCTCGTAGCGGTTCAGGGATCTGCAGGGCTCAGTCGGTATGATACGATTGAAGACTATCTCCAAAACGAAGAGCCAGCGTTCTGGGAGGCCGTCCATGATCTGCCGGTCGCTGAGATCGGTGTGTTCGATGCGGCAGGTGTCCGTGAGTGGTGGACAGAGACGGGCCAAACTGTTTCCTTTGCGCCAACACGGATGCGAGAGAACCTTCAAGAGCAGGCGAACCGCTACCAGCACCTGTTCCTTGTCACGCCAGACGGTGACGTCGATGGTGAACTTGGTCAAGCAGTTGCAGCGAGTAATTGCGAGCTACAAACATTCTCCAACTCAACGGACCTCCGACGTGAGGTTCTGGAGGCGTGTGGTGAAGACTACGTTGTTGGTGATGACTTCGTCCCGCACGTCCCCCAAGTGGACCCTACTGACGGCCTGAATATTCTCGTCGTCGACCAATGCTCTGGGAGCAAGGAGTTCCCGGACGGTGCACCGGTATTCGATGCAGAGGAGACGCTTGAATATTCACGAGAAGAACTCCTCGAACGAGATAACGTTCCCCAGATTGCAGCACACGACCTGTATACTGGCCGCCAGCAAAAGTATGTTCGAGAGGCTGTTCGGACACTTCGCGATGACGGGCACGAGGTTAGTCGGTATTTCATTAGTGCCGGTTTCGGACTCGTGTCAGAATATGACCCGCTCCCGCCATACGAAGTCACGTTCAGTTCGATGAACGTCAGCGAGATTCGCCACCGCTCGTCTGAGTTGAATATCCGCCCCGACTTGGAGGACGTCCTCAAGCAGAGTGATTACGACGTCGTCTTCTTCACACTCGGAAGTGACTATTACACGAGCATTGACATTGACTCGCTCGTCCGAGACGTTCCTGCGGACCAGATCGGTGTTGTGTTTAATCGTGATCTGGTCAACGACCAATATGACAATATTGTGTCAGTTGGTGCACGAACTGAAGACGCAAAAAATCACGGTACAATTGTTGTTGGCCTGAAGGGGGTATACCTCAAGAACTTCGCTCGCCGTGTTGGGACTGTCGACTCACTCGACCCAGATCTCGTTGAAGCACTTTGTCGGGAAGTCGTAGAGGGGCCAACACAAGCAGCACTTGAGCAGTACTAATTGACAATGCTGGTTTTGTAAGTAATCTTTCTATTAGGCCATTATCTAAGTAGGCCAACAGCCTATCCGAGCGGGAGGCATGTTATACAGACGACGAACACTCGACCTCCCACACGGAGAACTAGAGACACCTGTTCTCTTCCCCGTCCGTAATGTGGGAAAACGGTCGAGTGACAATACTCCCCCCTACATTGGATCAATTCCTGACTTACCAGTCGCCATGGTCAATACCCGGGCAATCCGGAATCGGAAACCGATGTGGGACCGGTTGACAAATGGAGTCACACTCCGGGAAGAGATGGATGTTCCGGACGAAACGATCGTTTTTGCTGATAGTGGTGGCTTCGATTTTAGTTCGGAGGAAGTCGACACTACCCCAGCAAAAACCCTCGAAGCACAGCAACGACTAGGTGCGGACATCTACGGAACTGTTGACATTCCACTCTCTCGTGAGAACCGAGCAGCAGAGAATCAGCGTCGAGTGAACCAGAGTATCGAATATGCACTAGAGGCGAGTGACCAACACCCTGGTGACGCAGTCCTTTTCGCAAGTGTGCACGGATATGACCCCGAGACGGTTCGGAACTCCATCGCACACCTCGAAAAACACGGAGACTTTGATGGTTATGCTCTTGGGAGCATGGTTCCAATTCGAACAGATTATAAAAAAGTAACTAAGCTGATATTAGCAGCACGAACTGCAACAGACAAGCACCTCCACGTCTACGGACTTGGTGGGCTTGTATACCAACCACTATTACTATATCTGGGTGTTGATAGCTTTGACTCGTCAGCGTTCATTCGGAGTGCCGGAAATCGTAACTATCTGATACCAGGGTTCGGTGGTGAAGAGTTACGGAACATCGAGGAGTTAGAGCGACTTCCGTGTCCGTGTCCAGTCTGTGGACCACGGACACTCGCGGAGATTCGCGAGGACCGCTCTGCACTCGTGCAACACAACCTGTGGGCGTTAGCGACCGAACTGCGGCGGTTCCAGTACGTTGCTGAATCTGGACGAGACATCGAAGAGTATCTCGACCTCAGGTTCAACGGAAACGAGGTCACGAAGCGTGCATACGAAACTGCAAAGCAACAAGTCCGGAGGCTCACATGAGCGACGAACGACCGACGATACGCCCGGTCACGCTGAGTCGGTTGGTAGAACTCACCTATAGTTGCGAAGATGGCTATAAGTCGACAGAGGAGCTTGCAGACATCCTCGATGTGACCCACCGCCGCGCCCGCGAAACAATTCTCGAAGCGACGCGGATCTCGCTCTTATCTGAAGAGGAGGATATCGACGGCGCCATCTATACTACAACAAGTATCGGCGAATCATTCTTAGCTGCTATTCGAGCCGAAGATTGGGACAAAGCGAGCTCAATCCTTGCCGTCCGGAGTCCGCATTACGGTGCGTTTCTTGAAGCGCTCGACGCGGTAGACAACGTTGGTCTTGACAGCCTCTTAGAGCATCTCGAAGAGACTCACGAATACTCACCCTACTCGTTCAACCAAACCGGCATCGAAATTGTTGGAGACTGGGCTGAACGTCTCGGAAGCGTACAGCGAAATGCGTTCACAGGGAACTACTACCTCTCCCAGACAACCGAAATCCCTCGTAACTTCCATTTCATCGTGCTTGACGCATACGACGATCTTGAACAGACTGCTGGTGTTAATTTACGGCAGCGGTATCTCTCAATTCCAAAACTCAGAGAGGAGATCTGTGAGCGAATCGGTTGTAAGCGGGACGATTTCGATGACGCAATCCTTGCGCTGTGCCAGCAAAACGTCGGAAAACTCGAACTCTCGGGAGCACCCATGGATACTGCTGCCAAGGACGCTGCACTAGGCATCAAACAACTCGAGCTTGCGGATGAAGGGCCACTAATCACTACCTCACAGTCAACACAGCAAGTTATGTCAGGCGTTGAATTGTACGGGAAGAAATACTACTATCTCGCGGTTCACGACCGCGACATCACCTTTGAGCAGGAGGCACACTAATGTCCAACAACTTCACCATCACCGATCAGCAGCGAGACTACTCACAGTACGACCTTCGCGGAAACCCATTCCCCTACAGTCCAGTCCCCGCAGAGAACCCCGAGATATTCTGTGGCCAAGACCACGTCTCAGAGAAAATCAGTTCGACGGTGTCTTCGGTGCTGTCTACTGGGAAGTCGAAACACCTCGTCGTGACTGGCAAATACGGAAACGGGAAATCGCACACGCTAAAGTACACTCGCTCGCTCCTTCGTGATCGCGATGACGTCGTTGTCGGCTATGTCGCACAACCTGGTGAGGGGTTCCTCGACATCTACCATGAGTTTGTCTACGACCTCGGGTTCACTCACCTTCAGAACTTAGCCTACGAGTTCCTTGCCTCAATCACGCAAGAATGTACGGACGAGTCTCCAGCGAGTGCAGCAGCGATGCGATCGCTCATCGACGAGGGAGACGTCTTGCTGTCTGAGATCATCCCTGAAGCAATCAAGCAATTAAGCGATATCACAAAGTTCGCCGACTTCGCTCGTGCCATCGTTCATATGATCTACGAAGATACCAACCTCTACGCTTGGCAGTGGCTGACAGCTGAGGGAATCCGCTACGAGCAGCGCAAAGAGATGGAGATTCACAGCGCCCTTGATGATGATACGATGGGGGTTCGAGCATTTACAGCGCTCAAAAATATGCTTCTCGAGTTAGGGTATACGGCTGTCTTCGTTTTTGTCGATGAGTTCGAGAGTATTGCTCGACTCTCTCCAAAAAACGAACAAGCGACGCTGAATAGTGTTCGTCACCTCATGGACCAGAACAGTTCTGGTCTCTGCTTGCTCTTCGGGTGTGCACCCGAAGTGTGGCAGGATGTCATGAGCGAATACCATGCATTCAGCGAGCGTATCGGCCAAGAAGTGACGCTTAAGCCACTCACTAGCGAGCATCTGTCTGATCTCATCGCAGATTATCTCTCGTTAGAGCGCGTAGACGGTGGTGCGGAAGAGTCGCTACGACCCTTTACTGAAGAGAGTCTAAATCTGATTCTGCAGCGCTCACAGGGAAATGTTCGTCAAATCTTAGCGCTCTGTAGTCGGCTCCTTGACGATGCTGCAGACGCTGACTATGAGACGATTTCCGTCGACGTAGTTGAGGAGGTCATCTAACTCTGGATTGATGCGTGAAGACATTTACTCAGCACAGAGCTCATTCGTCTCTGCAATCTCTATGGAGACATCCGATATGTCGTCCGGTAACGACTCGAGCAGTCGGTTTTCGAGAACAACAGCCATTACTTCTACTGTCGGTGGGTGGTCAAGGACGACGACGGCATCGCCATCTCCTGACTGAGTAAATGCATCGATGAGTGGGTCACCCTTCTCCAGAAGGAAGCGGTGGTCCCACTCATCGATAGTACTCGTTATATCTGCCTTGTCGACGAGCCATCCCTCTTCTGTTAGCGTGCCCGTGACTGTGACGGATATTTCGTAGTTGTGTCCGTGTGGTCGAGAACACTTTCCCTCATGGTGAATAAGTCGATGGCCTGAACTGATTCGAATCGGCCGGTCTTGTCCGATATGGAGTGTTCGTTCACCGGCATCAGATAGCGTGGTTCGACTGGACTCTGATTCCTCTGATATTCGTCTAGTCATACTCCAATATTATCTAGGTGGTGGAAAAGTGTTCTGTTGACTGAAAGTGAACCAAATCCGCATAAGTGGATCTGTTGAAATCCCCAGTAGGAAATACGCTCGTCCGATAGTTGACCCGATGCAACCTCTCTCGGAGTCACGGTTACTCTAATTTGACGAGCAGGTGTTCCACTTGGTTCAGTTGCGCCCGCTACTCCTCGAAGGTTTGAATCTGATCTTGCAGCGTTCACAGAAAATTGTTTGTCGAATTTTAGCGCTTAGTAGTCGAATTCTTGGTGATGCTGCAGACGCTGACTATGAGACGATTTATGTCGATGTAGTTGAGGAGTATTCTAGAAGCAAAGCAGCACCTTTGGAACACATTGAAATAATCAGACAAACACCACTAAAAGTCGGATAGCGTAGTACCTTGGTAGACAGAAGCTGACTCCCATTCACTAGGGCACTCTGCCTCAACTTGTTCAAACACAGCTTTACCGTCCGCCGTTAGTATATATCTGTTTGAGTGAACCCTTGATAATCCAAGGTGTGTCATCCATTTGTAGTGTACTTTTGCACGCGGCGTCCATGAATTCATACTATTGACGCTCGGATAGAGTTCGCTAATTCGCTCCGCTAGCCTCTGAACCGCGGGTGAATCCTGTTTTGTTGGGACAACCTCGGTGGAAAGTTGGTGGAGAGTGGCCAACACCGGTAGATGGTGTTCGTAGTAAATAACCATCCAGAGAAGCACCTTTTCGGTTGTTGAGAGTGTGGATTTCAAGCCAATTCCCAACTTAGAACCGAAGTAACTCTGCTGTACCGGTTGATCAAATACTACTGCTAACCATTGACCAGTACTCGTTAATTTCCCTTCGTCAAGAAGACCGAGAAGCCTTAATAGACGGATGACTTGTTGAATTTTTTTACTACCAACATTACCTCTATCCGATGCTAACACACGTAGATCGTGTTCTGGTTCCTTGTATCGCAACTCAAGCAACTCACACGCTAGCGGCAAATCCTCCCACTCTGGTTGAATCGTAGCTAAGTGCTTGGCTGACGATACCGACATCCCGTTATCACTAACATAGCAACTAACAAATAATTAGTCAATATAATCAGATAACACTGTTTAGTTAGTAACTCCTCAACCGGCGCTCGTCCTCACTGTTGGTTCGGCGTGGCGAGTCTATCGATTCGTCTCGTATTCGGTCGTGATGGCACGATCTCTACGTAGCTTTTCCTTGACACGGTTGCTCCGACAGTCAATATCGAGACGACATCGTTTCCAGTCATCTCCCGATTTTCCGTTCCAGACACCGTATACGGTTACTTTGGGGAACTCGAGAATACCGAAGAGTACTGCGAGGATATAGAGAAGGTCATGAAGCTCATCCCACGTCACGGTGACTTTCCGTGGGGTGTCGACAGGGAAGCTAATGTGCTGCGCTAGGATATCGGCGTCACGTGCCTGTTCAACGAACCCATAGTCGTTACTGAGGAGGATGACTCGTTTGCGGTTATTAGCGTTGTACTCGACGTAGGCCTCGACGATCGACTCGTCTCCCTTCTCGCTCTCGATCGTGTCTGTGTAGTGATGGTCGCGCAGTTGCCGGTATTCGTAGAGGCCGAGGAGTCCCTCTCGATTCGCACCAGCAGGTTGGTTATCAAGTCGAGCGAATTCCGGACCGAATGCGTCCTCGAGCGACCGCGTCTCATAATGGTTGTAGTGCCAGTTGAGTTCGTCGTAGACTCCCGTTGCAAGTCCAAATCCGTTAACTGGACTGCGGCCAGTTGAATTACTGTACGTCGTCGGGTCAAGTCCTAAAACATCGGGCATTCTCCACGCCATCAAGTTCGTGTCGATGCCGAGCACGATCGGCTTGTGTCCGGCGTCGAGATCTGGATAGCCGTATCGATGGAAGAACGTCTCGACTTCGTCGACGTTCTCTATGTCGACAACCCCGGCGGCGACGAGCGCACGCACATACGTTTCAGCATCCGGAAGATCGTTATAGACACGCTCACCGTAGGCTGTCTGCATCTGCTCACGGGTATCTTGATAGGTGAGTGCGCCCTGTGTGAATCGAACGGTCGTATCGACCGGATTCGAGATATCGAGACGGAGTAATTCCCCGATATCCTCACATGGGTGTTTCACGCTGACTGAGGTGATGCCCTCTGTGTACAGGGCATTAAGCAAGTGCGTGACGTGCGCTCGCTCGAGGTACATCAGAATACCTCCTGGAAGTCGATAAGGTCAAGCGCCTGATTCGGCACGTCGGGGAAAATACGCCCGTAGAACTGGCCTTCGGAGAGGTAGAGGTAGAAGACATGATCGGCGTCGTATTGGATTCCGGCTTGAAACGCAATCGCGGACATGAACTTTCGTCCTGGTGTAACGTCGACGGCTACTGTCCCGTCGGTCTCGTGTGCCGATAGTACCGGTGTGCGATAATGTTCGACGATCCGCCCGAACTCCGTCTCATTGTCGAGGTTCGTAACGGTGATCTCAGGTGTTTTGCTCCCATATTCGACGACGATCCGTTCTAGCACCGATGTGACACTATCGAGGTAGCTGCTGAGTCCTGGATTTCCGAGGATGTAGATCTCGTCTGGGACATATCCGGATTCACAGGCTGCTGCGAGTGGGTTCGCGACCGCTTCAACGTTCGGACTCATCGATGTGACCCAGGCCCTGTCCATAGAGTATCGTCTCGACCGGAAGGCAAAACTCTACGGTGGTGCGGTTAGATTCGGTGACCAGTCAAGAACGTGTTCGAGAGATCAGGATGCGTCCGGTTGTGGTCAGTTCAACAACCTTCGTTTTGCCGTGCGTTTCAGAGGTAACGAGTCCTTGTCGTTCGAGGAGCTTCACGTGTCGGGTAATGGTACTCTTCGAGACATCCATGGTCTCGGTGATCTCAGTAAGTGAGACCGGCATGTCGAGTGTGACGATGGTCTCGAGTGTCGGCTCCGTTTGTGTCGGTGCGTTCGCCGTGAGGTCGGGGAGGGTTCGTTCCCGGACTTCGCCGTCGATATCGCTGAACTGATAGCTTGCGTGGATATGGTGTGTCCGCGAGAGCGCAGCGACGGTGAGAGGTAAGAAGATATCCCGAGCTCCACCTCCGAAGATGACGACAACCTCCCCGTTGGCAGCATCGATGAGTGTCCCGCAAATTTGGATCGCCACCTCGAAATCGTCGTGCGGTATCTCGGTTGTCTCAATGTCAACACTTGGTTCGATCTGTTCGATCATCCGACGAACGTCGTTAATTGCTTGAGTACCGCGGCTATCATCTGTGGTTGTGGTCGGAATCAAGAGGTCGATGTGGGTGTTGCGCTCGATGCCCTGACTCAGTATAGGCCGTGTTACGCGGGTGCTATCGTATCCTATGGGTGCAATATACGATCGCATTGCCTATGACATCCCTTCCCCGTATATAATACTGTTGCGCGTATATGAAACGGTTCTAGTATAGTGTACTATTTCGGAGTGGCCACACCCTTAGGAATCGAGTATCTATGGACTCACTATATTTGCGCGAGTGAAACAAACGGAATCTATGTCCTCATGTGTTGTATTTCTCTCCAGTTTGCAATAGTTGTAGCTCCCACGACAGATATAATACGTTAATAGTTCTATCCATTTCCACGAATCGCTATGCAGCAACGAGGGTGCCAATTGTAACCAAACCGATTCATGGCATCAAAATCGATAATCCCAACCATGGATTTATGACACAACCTTCCCCATGCGAGAACGTGCCTAGTCTGCCTTCTATCGAGGATATCCTGAAGACGACGACATCGACCGTCGTCATGCGGGACCCGCAACTCCAGAAGCGCAACAAACACGCACGTGCACAACTCCGGAGTATACCTTTCTTCGTAGAACTCGGCATCGACACCGTCGTCCATGCGGACGTCTACGACAATGACTTCAAACTCATTGACTACACTCACTACTCTTCGGGGGACGTTGTGGACTCCGTCAATGACATCGAGTTCCCTCTCGTCCATATCACCACTCAGGAAGGAGTCGAGGAATACGGCGAGGAAGAACTCGTCCGAGCATTACTCCAACGTGCCACCGAAGAACGCGAGCGATACATCCTAGTCACCGATACAACCTCGCCTCGTCTCCCGACGTACATCCAAAAGCCGGGGCGGTCTATCGTTGACGACTACGACGTCGCCGTGAAAGACTACAAGAAACTCTCTGCCGACTACCTCGGTGACTACGTCGACTCCGCACTACCGGCGTCTCAGACACGCAATCTCCACTATCACCGGGCCTCCGAATACCACAAACAGCACGACGCACCCGCAGACACTCTCGAGAACATCTACGATTACACGCGTGCACCCAAAGAGAGTCCCGTCTGGGAACCGCTTTACTACTTCATCGAGCACGATCTCGAGAATGTCCTTGACGAGTATTCCGAGCGTATCAGTGACGCACTCCGATCGTGGACTGAGCGTGGTGAAACCCGGTACGTCGCGAATCAGATGCTCGATGCACTCCGTGTTTGCGAGTTTGAGAAAGAACAGCTAAAAGAATACCAGCAGACCGACCCACACCTTCGCTAATCATGGCTGACTATCAATTTGCAGTTAACAAGCCGGATCGAGTGCTGATCAACTACAACACAGTTCGTTCAGCCGAACTAAAGGCCGTTTACGAGTCGCTCGTGAGCAATCGGACGGTTCAGAACATTGTCTCGGACTTTGCACACGAGAAGGAGGACAACGTCCGCAATTGCATCAGCTTCTTGCACGCGATTGACCTCATCGAACGCGGCGGTGACGACCGTGTTGTCTCTCCATTGAACCGTGACATGTTCCCAAATCTCGAATTCGAAGCACGGTTCCTCTATCACCTCCGCCAGCAACGGTTCCCGAAGAATCATCTGACGCGGATTCAGAATGTCGCACTAGAAACCGCCGATCGGTCGGTCACTCTCGACGTTCTCCTCCCGCGGGTGAAGGGTGAACTTGACCAGTACGACTTCGCATGGAACGAGACCAAACTCCGCATGTGGCAGGCGCTCAGTACGCAACTCGGGTTAGTCTCCGAGACGAAAACACGCGGCTTGATCCTGAGTCCGTGTCGTCGCCTTCTCTATGATCTTCTCGAACTCTATGAACAACAGGAGGACAGCACAGACCTGTATAGCGCTCTCACATGGATTGAAGAGAACTTCTTCAACGTCTTCGAGACGACGACTGGCTCGCCTCGGGTCCATCCTGCGATCTCTGACGTCCTCCAAAATATGGAGTCCGAAGACGTTCTCGAACTCCGTGGGATGTCCGACGCCAGAGACACAGTCACGCTCCCTGAATCCGTGCATACACAACGCTCCCGGTCGGTCAACGTCTACGACCTAGCTACACTCCCTGACTCGCCCACCTATCAGTATCCGCTCTCGCAGTTTGAGCAGGTGATTACCCAATGAGTAGAATGCCCAAGATCTGGGATGATAGCGTCGTCCGTGACTACCTGACGCCGGAAGCTCATCAAAAATCTCGCGAACAGTTCCTGAAGACACACATAGACATCGATAAGATCCGAGCAGACTACCTTTTCCCGCACGAGGGAACAGACGAATTCGTCACGCAGGAGGAGTTCCGAGACGCTATCCTCAAATCAAAGGTCGACGACGACAATCGGATATTCATCCTCCGTGGCGAGACCGGAAGTGGGAAAAGCCAGCTCTGTCAGTGGCTCGAATACCAGATCGGCGCTGATCCAAATGAGGGGGACGAGACACACATCGCACTCCACGTGTCCCGGAGTAAGACTGGGATCGGCGATATACTCGACATCATCTCTGGACCGATCGACACCGACGTTACTGTGAGTAACGTCTCGGACCTCGACCCCGAGAAGGTTGCCGACGCGATCATTACCACGCTTCAAGCGTTCGGTGCGGGGATGGAGCAGTTCAGTAAAGACGAAATCGATGCCCTTACTGTAGATCGATCGAATGCAGCCGACCTTTCGTCAATCCTCGAGAAAAATATCGCGGAGTATCAGGAATCCGCGACGAGTGAGGGCGAAAAGCGGATGTCAGACCTCATCACGAAGAAGGATTACAGGGACCTCTCAATGGCGGCCTTCGGCTCGACGAAGGGAAGCGATACACTCTTTCCCGCTTTACAGAGCCAAGTCCACGAAATCCTTTCCCGAAACCTCGGTGTCGAAGACTTCCAAGGGAAACTCGAGGAACTTTCCGAGGAATACGAGAAACGAAATCTCCGTCCCGTCCTCATCTGTGAGGATCTTACGACATTCACCGTCCTCAAAGAACAACTCCTCGATCACATCTTCCAACTCGACAGCGGTCACTACGACGTCGTACTTGGCTGGACGTCCGGTTGGGAGAAGGATGACCTCTCGCGTGCCTTGGGTACGAGCCAGGGCATCAGCACGTACATGGAGGACCGTGCAGAAGGGTACCTTAGCACGACGGACGAGGATGGTCGGGCGTACTTCCTCGACGATGACCTCACCGTCAAACTCGCCCGGAAATACATGTCGGTTATCCTTGATGAGTCAGATATGGACGAGTCACTTGCCGATGGTGTCCTCGAGTCGTTCGACAGTCTGTACCCGTTCAACGAGACGTTCATCGAGGAGTCCTACAACCATCTCGTTCAGGATGGAAACAAACGTCGAACCCCCCGCCTACTCTTGATGCGAGTCATTCGAGAGTGCCTGAGCTCAACCGTTCCACCCTTCGACGCGATCGAGGATAACCCGTACGTGGAACCGTTCCCCTCCCCAGTCGATCTCTCGTACACGGAGAGTCTCCAGCGACTCGGCAAGTGGTACGGGAGCGCAACGACGGATCGCCAACTCCGCGTTCACCGCCAGATCCCTGAGACGTTTGACGTTCCGCTGACCGATGTCGATATCGACGACGACTGGGCATATTTCCAAGCGGACGTCCCGGCTCCGACACTTAATCTCGGGGTTAGTGAGGGAACGTTCCATCCCGGCGAATACATCACGCTACGGGCGACGCTCGACAACCGTGGCGAGGAAGACGTTACGATTCGTTTCAACGGTAGCGAGATCGCGACGACCGACTCCGACGGTTTCGCTTCCGTTCGGCTTCCGAACGAGAAGGGAGATATTACGTTCCAGGCTGAGAAAGATGGTGAGACAGACGCAACAGCCGTTACCGTCGTGGAACCATCTGACGATACGTCTATTTCGGTCACGGTCAACCCGAAGACGCCAGCGGTGAGTGACGAAGTCACCGTCACAGCACGTGTAAATGGCGAACCGCGAAGGGGTGTGCGAGTCTCCATCGACGATAACGAACTCGGCGAAACACGTAGTGACGGGAAGATTCATTTCAACGCGCCGGATACTGGGTCAGCCACCGTCGAGGCAGTCTATGGCGACGCATGCGAGGAGACGACAATCGACATCGAGAGCTCGGACATCCACATTCCCGTTGGGACTGACCTCGACTCGACGACGGTCAAAGAGTACCTCCTCCAGTACCGTAACTGGATCAAGGTTGGTGACACCTACGACAGTTCGACAGTCCTCCGTAAGGGGACCGCTGGCGTTCTAAACGAGTGGCACGACCCGACTCTCCTCGGCAACCTCAACGCGCGTAACGACGGTGTCCATGGCATCTATTACACACGTGGAGCAGACATTCCGGTCACAATCGTCGGCGCAGACGAGCGTCAGGGGATGAGCTTCGAGCTCGACTTCGGTGTTGAATACGACGATATCTACGAACCGCTATTCTGGTACGGCATTAGCGAGTCGGGCGAGTTCCCCCAAGAAGACAAATATGACCTCAACTACGATCTCCTCCGCGCGTGGACGGACAAACAGGTCGCCGACTTCCGAGCGAAGATGCGTGCCGATCTGGAAGCGTGCATTGACCCGATGACGCTCGAGGAATTCACCGTACTCGCGCAGTTCCTCATTCTCAACGCGAAGACCGGTCGACGTGAGATCGAAGCCGACATGATGTTCGAGAAACCACCAGAGGGCGGATTCATCCCTGGTGCCGAAGACGAACAGCCGTCTGCCCTAAGAGAGGCGACGCTGGATCTCCTCAAGTCTCGAAACGCTCCGTACCACCTCTCGAAAGGACTGTTTCTCCTCAAGTCGAACGTCGTTGACCGTGAACGTCTCTCGAAGGCGGTCCAGAGCGTCTCCGAGAACCTCGATCAGTACCTACTGCAGGCCATGCAGATCGACACAGCGGACTTCTCCAGCGCTTACCAGATTAGCACCACTCGATCGACTGGCTACAGCGTCGACGTCCTCTTCGACCGCGTGAAGGACTATGCGACGACGCTCGACGATGTCTCGGCCGAACAGAACGCCGTGCACGTTACTGAAGCCATCGAAAGGGTTACCACCTATTATGAACCGAGCCACGACCGGGACGACCTCCATGATGCACTCTCGCAACTCCATGACGTCCTCGATAAACTGGACGCAAGCAAGTACGAGTCGTGGAAAGAAGCTCGTGAAGCGGTAGCGGGCGACGCAGAGATCGACCTAGGGAAGTTCCGTCAGCGAATGCGGACGTTCGAGGACATCTCCGATAAACATGGCTACGAGCTCATCGCGACGCTTCATGACTATGAGGAGAGTCGTGCGGCGGAATCGGCATGGGAGATCTACGAAGCTATCGCGGAGATGATCGAGGAAGCAGATGGCGTCACGCTCCCAGAAGATGTCGGTTTCCGTGACCGCGTCAGAGACCTTTCAGAGTTTGAGACGTACGAGAAGCGGCGGCATGCCATCGAAACCACACTGGGAGGAAACTAATTATGGCTATACAGACCACAGCGCTCGAGTCAAAACTCGATAGCCTCGAACAGAAGGCAGACCAGTACGACACGCGAACGAACACGGCAGCGCGAGTCAACAAAGCTGAAGAACACCTGACGGAACTGAATCAAGCGCTTAATAAACTCGAGGATTCGCTTGATGTTTTCGAACAGCAGGTGGGAATCCTTACAGAGGTCTTCGGACGCTCCCTCCCGTCGAAGGCGACAAGTGCCCGTGACAAGGCGCGCTCGATTACAGGCGTCTCTCAGGATGACGTTCTCGACATGATTGACGAAAGTGGCCAGTCGTTGTCGAATCATATCGACGAGATCCGAGAAACACGGGAAGACGTGAACGACGCTCGGCGATTCATCAACGAACACTTAAAAGAGATTCAGCGTCGACAACTCGACGACGCGAACACCGCGGAGAGCATTCAGAAGATCGTTGGCGAGGATCCAGACGCGATGGGCACGATCAGTCGGTATCGGTCGTTTGTCAGGTCCATCCTCAATCCCAATGGGTCGGTTTCCAGCCTAAAGTCACAGTGGCGGGGACTCGAGAAGGCCTTCGAGAACCTCGATACGGACTGGAAGGGCTTCCAGAGACGCCACAGCCTCAGCGATCAAACGATTGAAGATCTGAAGACGCTTAGTGAGGAGGGCCAAGTCGACCTCGATGACCTTTCGGATACGAGCGTCAATGAGATGCTAAATGTCCCCGAACTCCGGTCGACAATCAAGGTGAGTCTATAGACGCCAATGGAGAATCCTGCTAAACGTGCGGAAGCGGCGATGGACGCCTATCGGAACCACTTCATCGGAGCTGGTGGACGTGCGGCGCGAAACGTCGCACATCGCTTCGAAGCCACCAATAACGGCGAGGGCTCCGTGATCGGCTTCCGTGGTCCGTATTTGCAGGCACTTGATGTTGCGAACTGGAGCACAACGTCTTGGCTCTCGTTTAGCAAGCGGGCAGGTATTCATCCGCTCGTCCGACTCGCGTTCGAGGACATCGGATTCCGCCGCCTCTACGACTTCCAAGAGCGGAGTGTCGAGACGATCCTCAACGGACAGAACACCGTCATCACGGCTGCGACTGGCCGAGGGAAGACCGAAGCGTGGCTCATCCCGATCCTCGACTACATCCTCAACGCGAATCAGGGAAAAGTAGATGAGAGCGCCCCGGACGATGTCAAAGCGGTTCTCACCTATCCGACGAAAGCCCTCGCCCAAGACCAGTTAAAACGCCTTATTCAGTACCTCTATCGGATCAACGCGGAACTTCCTACGAATGACCGCATCACCGTCGGAATCTACGACGGAGACACTCCGGGCAATATGTCCTCACGTGCCGAGGGCTACCTGAATGCGACGTTCAAGTACTTCGAATGCCCGGGCTACAACGACTCGCTCGAGAAATGCCAGAACTGCGGAAAGAGTGTTCACGTCCGAAACGCCAGCCAGCGCTACGAACTCGAACCTGAAAAGAAGCAGTGCATCGACGATGTTCCGTTGGACTTCCTCCGGTTGACGAAGAACGAGATCCTTGAGGAGGGCGTCGACATCCTCCTCACAAATCCAGACACGATCAACCTCAAACTTGTCAACACCAACGCGAGCGACGAACACGACGCATTCGTCTACGAACCACAGTTCTTCGTCTTCGACGAGGTTCACACCTACGACGGTCTCTTCGGGAGCTATACGGCGACGCTTACGAAGCGCATCCGCGCACTACGTGAGTCACGCGACATCGGCGCCCCGCAGGTGATTGCGAGTAGTGCTACAGTCGAGAACGACGTCGAACTGTTCCGCCGCATCAGTGGCGCAACGAACGTCGCGCACGTCGACGAGAACCCCCGCGAACTCGACCCACCACCACTCGACGACATACCCGAGGTCCTCTACGACGAGCCCATAACAGTCGCGCAGTTGCGTCGCGCGGTTCGTGGTGAGAGACCGTATCCGGCCCCGCTCGACTCTTTCGATCCATCCATCGACGACCCGGGTTCGATCGACAACGAGAGCCTCGACGAACTGCTCGGTGACGCACTCTTCGAGCATCTCACCTCGACGTCGAACGATTCGGTCATACACGCTGTACAGCATCTCCATCAAGAACTCGCCGAGGAACCGCGGACGCGCGAGGCATTCCTCGACGATCTCCGGACGGCACACTCGCTTACTGACTCACAGGCGGAGACTGCTCTCCAAAACTTCCGCACGCTCGGCGAGTACTCGGGCTTACTGGAGAACCGAAGCCACCTCTTCTCGTGGCCGCTCGACGGGTTCTACAGTTGTGCACAGTGCGCGGCCGTCTATCGTTCCCCACATGACTCGTGTGCGGAGTGTGACTCGGGCATCGTCACGCGTGCGACGTACTGCCGTCGGTGCGCTGAGGAAGCTCTTGTGGCGTGGTACTGTCCCGAGTGTGATCAACTCGAGTCCTATACGCCGTCCGAAGAGGGAAGCTTCGCCTCGCGAGATGAGCAGTATTGTGGACGGTGTGAGGCCGCACGCGATGACGAGGTGCGTCTGCTTCGAGTGTCGTTCACGCCCGAACTGGAGTGTCAGTCCTGTGGCGCTGTGGAAGAGCGCAGCGTCATTGAGACCTGCACATGTGATGCGGCGATGACGCGTACCTCTGTCAACGAGTGGACGTGCACGAACCCACAATGTGGCCGAGCGAAATCCGCTGACTCAGGGTGTTCCGCCTGCGGTTCCGAGCAACGCGTCCTCCGACGGAGTGACGCGGCCGTCGAGTGTCGGTCCTGTGGGCAGGCGTACGATGCCACAGACATCCCACGCCAGTGCGCGTGTGGGCATTCGGTCGAGAACACCCGGCTCATCCCTTGGATATGTGTCCGCGGGGGATGTACGCGCGACTATCACGCGCCGTCTCCCCCGACGGAGTGTGAGTGTGGTACGGAGGTGTTCGTCAAGAAGGGGCTCTTTGAGGTGTTCGAGAATGACCACTGTACTGAGTGCGATACCGCCGTCCTCTCTGGGTCATCCTGCCAGTGTGACGATCCGGAGCACCAACAGCAGGCCGACGCCTTTCAGTCCTATCAGACGATCACTAACGGCGGACGCATCGTTCCGGTTCGCGACCATACGTCAGTCGTTCCGTGTCGTCATCAGCGACTCGGGTATCGGATCGGACAGCGCTACGACGAGTTGGTCCGCAGCCCGAACAACATCGCCGTCACGACCTCTCAGTACTTGCTCCGCGGGGTCGCGGACGATGAGGACTACTCGTCGGCGAAGATGTTGTCGTTCGCCGACTCCCATCGCGACATGAAGGAACTCGGACGGGACTTCAACGAACCGGAAGTTGAGACACTCCTCGATCAAGCACTCGTCGAAGCGATTCGTACTGCCGACGACTCGTGGCTGACGCTCGATAACGTGCTCACGGAATCGTTGGCGTGCATCGACATCCTTCACGACGAACTCAGTCCACCCCGTGCCCTCCAGGACGTCTCGTTCGACTTGAAGGAGCATCTCGTCGACCGCTCTCGCCGGTTCATGGATACCGAGGAGGCAATCCGGGACAGACTTAGTCGACGGGCGGTCCCACACAGTTACACGAAACGGTTCCGAGAGCGGGGTGGCTCGCTAGCTTCGGACGGCCTCGTCGACGTCCGCGTCGATCCGGGGGTACTCGCGGACCTCTCCGATGCCGAGCGTGACCTCCTCCGGGGCGTCGTCGAAACCGGGAACGGCTGTCCCGTCGGTTCACTCCCGGAGCGATTCGGAGACAGCACACGCGGCGACGTCATCGATGCGCTAATCAAGCGCGGCGTCCTTGACGGGGGAAGCGACGACTATCTTTCACTGAACCCGATGGTGCTTGAGTTGACGCTCGCAGGTGACGCCGACAGCATCCAGTACAATCCTGGGTCAGGCCGGTTCTCGCCGTCGTGGCTCAGCCAGCTCGGCGTCCAATCGCGTGACCTAGTCCCCTTCGACACCACACTCGAGGAGCGGGCCGACCCAACCAGTCCTCAGTTCCATCAACGGGCGTACCGCGCCGAGTACTCTCGGGCGCGAATCCTAATCGCAAAAGTCTATCTCGGGATGACGGACAAACGCGAGCGTCGCGAACTCGAGTATCTCTTCCGAGAGGGCAACTACCCTCACTTCCTCTCCTCAGGCCCAACGATGGAACTCGGTGTCGACATTGGTGACCTTGATGCGCTTCTCCTCTACGGGGTGCCGCCGAACATGAACGCGTACCTCCAGCGCGTCGGCCGCGCCGGTCGAAGTTCGCACTCCTCACTCGTCCACAGCGTCAGCCAGCGTAACCCGATTGACTACTACTACTACGAAGAACCGACGGACCTCATAAGCACAGATCCGAAACCCGTCCCGCTCAACGAGCACAATGAGGAGGTCCTCCGTGTTTCACTCTCGTGGGCTGTGTTCGACTACGTCGCAGCGAACTTCGTTGTGCCCTGGGAGGTCGACGGCTGGGGTCCGAACGCCACTGTTTCAGGCGGGGACGACTTCGAACGTCGTGACACCGATACCGACGATTCCGACTACGGGAAGCTCACGCATCTAATGACGCTACCCGTCTCGAAACTTGGCCTTGCCACCGATGTCTCGAAACTCGCCGCGCTCGGAACGATTGTCAGCGACAACGAGCGACAGATTCGTGACTACTTGCGCTCCCTGCTTGCGTACCAGTACTGTACCGACTGTAGCGCGAAATACGATCGCTCGGACACTGTCGACACCTGTCGTGTGGACGGATGCAATGGCCGAATCCTCGACGCGCAGGTGGAGTTCGGCGACATCGTCGACGAGGCGGTGGCGTCTTTCCAAGACCGCTATCTCAACCAGTATCGGACGTACCGCAACCGGCTCATCGAGGAACAGCAGGCGCTGAGCCAGGAGCGGACGACCCTCCGTCGAGAGAAACGGCGTGCTCGACGTGATGAGGCGACGCGGCTTCGCCGTCGCGAGAGCGCGGTTGCAGAACGTATCCGTGCACTTCAGGACCACCTCGACACGCTCGAGCGACAACCCTATTCAGACTTCCTCCAGAACGCACGCACCAGTAAGTTCGCGTTCACCATGCGGAACGTCTCGAACAACGTCGGACTAACGCTAGTCACCGAAAAGGACGGCGCGTACACTCGTCGCGATGTCGGTGGTAATTACGGTGGACGGAACGTCCGCATGGCCATTCAGGAACTCTACCCCGCAGCGGCGTACCTCGACGACGGCGAGACATACGTCGTCAGTCACCTTCGAACAGACGACTTCGATTCCTCAACACTCCGCGAGCAAGTCGTGGACGCCGATACCGATGCCGACCACCTCGCCGAGGAGAAGGTCTGCAGTGCGTGCCACACGTCGCACCCCCTCACCACGTCCGAGTGCCCCTGTGACCACGACGCCCCGCTCAAACGCCGTCGACTCGTCGCGATGGACAGCGTCGAAGCCCACCGCGACGATCTCCGCATGAGCAAGGATGGTGAGCCAGCCCGCAAACTCTACCAGAAGCCGGCAGAGGAAGTACAGAACACCTATGCGGAACGCGAGACGTCCATTTTGGAATTTGAACCGATTGAGTCTTTCCGCGTTCACGATGGAGACGGCGCTCCGATTGGGTCGCTTGAGTATGGGGATTACACCGTTCTCACGCACACCCAGAGTTACCGCGCGAAATACAAGAACGGCGAGACCGATCCACGCCAGACTCTCTTCGAGGTCTGTGGCGAGGGGAACTGCACAGGCATAATCTATCGTGACGACGAGGGGCACGCGCAGTGCTCCGCGGATCCCGAACATAGTCCGAATCGACGCGGTGCCGACTCTGAGTACGTCCGCCTTGGGTACTCCTACGAGACGAGTGGCATCCGTGTCTCACTCGACGACACCGAGCAGTCGCATACATTTGTTCACGGCCTCCGCGTCGCGCTTCAGTCGCTCGGCGGAGTAAATATCAGGGAGCTCAACGAAACGACGGCCGACGACCATGTCGATCTGCTTGACGCTCAGGAAGGTGGTGCGAACATCGCCAAACTCCTCGTCGAACGCGATTCTGGTGACTTCCGGAACTTCCAGTACGCGATGGAACTGGTCCGTGACCACTTCGTCTGCGACTGTGAGGACGGCTGTCCATTGTGCCTCTACCAGTACGGCTGTGACGAACACAACCAGCCACGGTCGTTCGCTCGCGGCAGCGTTCTCGACTACTTCAAGCTCGGACTGCCGACGATTGCACCGGTCGATACAATTACCACCGATTCGCCAGCTACTGACCCATGACCCACAACACACTTGAGCATGCTGAAGACCTGAAGCGCACATATGGCGACCACTACGTCGCCAGCCAAAACACCGCGACGCTCAAAGACATCATCTCGCGCTACGAGGGCGGGACAGAGCAGTCGCTCCACGATCGACTTCCCGAATTCATGCGGACGCGCGGTCCATTCCTCCAGGCCCTCAATCTGCCACGGCAGAGTGACACTCCGTGGCCAGCGTTCGCCGAAACCCGGCCGTCAATCGCCGACGACGCGCCTGACGGCCTCCACGACGATATCGTTCGGACGTTCTCTGAGGCTGGCTTCGAGCGCCTCTACGCGTTCCAAGAGGACACAGCGGACGCGATACTCGCCGACGACCACACCCTCGTCACCGCCGGGACCGGTCGCGGCAAGACCGAGAGTTGGCTCATCCCCATTCTCCAGTACATCTGTGAGGCGAAAGCTGGCTACCACGACGCCGATCCGCAGAGCGTCAAGTGTGTCCTCACCTATCCGACGAAAGCGCTTGCACAGGATCAACTGAAGCGCCTCATCGGGTACCTCTCTACGCTCAACGAGACGCGAACCGGTACCGACCGGATCACCGTCGGCATCTTCGACGGTGACACCCCGCACAACGACCCGGACGCTTACTCGTATCTCGACACCTCGTTCAAGTACTTCGAGTGTCCATGCAGCAACTGCTCGTCCTCACTAACGGTCGAACGGACCGAGGACGGCTATCGTGTCACACACGATTCGGCCACCGAAATGGACGTCGACCTCGACTTCATCGAACTCACGCGCGAGGAAATCGTCGACGCTGAAGTCGACATCCTCCTCACCAACCCAGACACCGTCAACTATCGTTTGTTCAATATCAACGAGCAAGACGAACAGGCCGTGTTCGTCACGGAGCCGAAGTATGTCGTCTTCGACGAGATCCACGAGTACTCCGAACTCTTCGGTTCGTTCACCGCGACACTCATGCGGCGCTATCTCCGCTCTCGTCGTTCACTACTCGGACTCAATGATGACGTGGACGACGATCTCCGACTCGTCGGCGCCAGCGCGACCGTCGAGAACAAGCGTGCAATCTTCCAGCGCATCAACCCCTTCACAGACGCGGACATCACCGTTGTCGAAGAGGACCCACGGACGCTTGAGTGCCAATTCCCCGATGACCTCCCTGCCCCGCTCGTTGAACGCACCGCCGACCCGGGTCTTCTCGCCGATACGTCTTCGAAGTGGACGCCCGCCGAATCCTTAGTCGCAGATGTTATCGGGGAACTCCCCAGTAATGCTGATTCTGGCGAACGACGGCGCATCGCCGGCGACCGACTCTACGACACCCTCCTCGACGAGCGCGGCGACGACCTCGACATCGTCCGCGCGCTCTATACGACGCTTCACGAGGAGGCGCAGCGTCCTGCGGACCTTCGCGAGACGCTCTCGGAGACGTACGACCTCACCGATGACCAGGCTGGCCGACTCGTCGATAACTTCGTCACGCTCGGTCAGCTATCCGGTGTCCTCGAGAGTCGGGCTCACCTCTTCAGTTGGCCGCTCGACGGCTACTACACCTGCGTGAACTGTGCCGCCGTCTACGACACGCCGCAGTCAGAGTGCACTCAGTGCGGCCATCACTTCGTTACAAAACTCGCTTACTGCAACCACTGCGGTGAGGAGGCGCTCGAGTCCTGGTTCTGCCCGGACTGCGAACGGCTCTCCCCACTCAACGTCACGTCTGGTGAGGGCCGCTTCGAGTACTTCCAAGACCATACGTGCAGTTGCGGAACGGAGACGATCCGGACGGTCTGGCGCCCCTACTACGAGTGTTCTGGGTGTTGGAATCAACAGAAGATCGACCGGATTACTCACTGTCCGGACTGCGACACCGCCATGGTCCTCAGCGACGATCAGGACGACCTCGTCTGTCGGAACCCCGAGTGTGACATCACACAGGAGACCGGGACGGAGGTTGTTTGTGAGAACTGCCACTCAAACGACCTCGAACCGCTCAGCGACGATTCGGTGCTTTACTGTGAGGACTGCGGCGACGCCCACGAACAGGAGGCCGGCCACCAGTGCAGTTGCGGAGGGATGCTCCGTCCGAAGCGCTATCTCGGTTGGTCGTGCAGCGACCCTGATTGTGATGCAGTCTATTTCGGCGAACCGCCCAACACCTGTGATTGTGGGAAACGGCGATTCGCGCGCACTGGTTTGCTCGACATCAATGCAATTGACCACTGCTCGAACTGCGACACCGATCTCCTGCTGGGTGCTGAGTGTCGCTGTGATGACCCTGCGATCTCGCCGACAGTTCGCGGGTTCCGCGAGTACAAACTTGTCGACGAACTCGGCCAGATTCGAAAACCTTCGTCGTTCCACGGTGCCGTTCCCTGCTACGACCCCCGGAAGACCTACCGGAAGTCATCGCGCTACGAGTCGATGATCCGCGGCCCCGGGAACACCGCTGTCACGACCGCGCAGTACTTCCTTCGTGAGATCGCGGACGTCAACGAACCTGACTCGTTCCGGGAGGCGAAGATGCTCTCATTCGCTGACAGCCAGTCGGACATGAAAGAACTCAACCGGAACTTCACCGAACCTGAGCAGACGCTCTTCGTCACACAACTCGTCGTTGACACACTCGATGAGGCTGACGACAACTGGGTCTCGCTCGCTGAACTCCAGTCCACAGTCATCAAACGTGCCGTGGAGTACGAGGATATGCTCACTGAGGGCGATGGTGGGCTACTGGAAGCTATGACGGGCTATCGGCAGTCCGTCGAGGACTTCCTGAAGGAGGAAGTCGCGGCACGCGTCCTTCGCGGGCGCTACAACAACCGCTGGCGAAGTCGTGACCATCTTCCCTCCGATGGCCTACTTGATGTCAGCCTTGACATCGACTTGAGCGACTTCGATTCGGGTGAGATGGCCGTCATCGAGGCCTTGAACGGGCAGAGCAAGCAGTACGTCGAATCGCTCAGTGACGATATCGAGGATGCGGGTCGACACGTCGAATCCCTCATCGATCAGGACGTCCTCCGTCGCATCGAGACCGACTCCGGATATCTCATCGGATTTGACGAATCCTGTGTTTGCTGCACGACCGTCGACGCGGAGACGCCAATAACGTACGTTCCCGCAACGGAGTCGTTCTACTCGACGCTCGATGAGGTCTTCGCTGACCACGGCCCAGACCTCGACACGGTCACGTTCAGCGCTGATTACGAGGCCCGTAGCGAGTTCACGCACCCTCACTTCGACCTCACAGCCTACCGCGTGAACTATTCGGACCCCCTACTGCTCGTCTCCCGTGCCTACTTCGGGCTCACAGAGAAGGACGAACGCCGCCGTATCGAGTATCAGTTCCGGGAGGGTCGCTACCCCAACTTCCTCTCTTCTGGACCGGCGATGGAAGTTGGGATGGACATCGGTGACCTCGATGCGCTCCTCCTCTACGGTACCCCGCCAAACACGAACTCGTACCTCCAACGGATCGGTCGAGCAGGCCGACAGTCCGGGTCGTCACTCGTCCACTCGATCAGTCAGCGAAACCCGATCGACTACTACTACTACGAACAGCCGAACGAACTCATTCAGGCTAAACCCCAGCCTGTCCCACTCAACGAGACGAACGAAGAGGTGCTTCGTATCTCGCTGACGTGGGCAATCCTCGACTATTTCGCCGCCGAATGCTGGATTCCGTGGCGTCGCGAGAGCAGCGATGTCGTTGACGAACTCTATTGTGAGGACGATCTCGTCCCACGGAGTGAACCGCGGCCAAATGACATCGTGACCTTCACCGCACTTCTCGCGAGCGAGAACGATGCGATCCAGTTCGTCGACGAGGAAGCCCCTCTCCAGACGCTCAAGGTAGCGTACGAGGAACATCGAACCGAAGTACGCGACTGGCTTGAGGACATTCTCGGCTTCAGTTACTGTCGTGATTGCGGTCGGAAGCACGAGGCCGGCTACGAGGGTCCGTGTAGTCGTCCGGAGTGCGACGGCCGTGTCGTCTCTGCGGTCAACGCACACGAGGACGTCATAGAGGAGGCGATGACGACATTCGTCGACGAGTTCGTCGAGAGCTACTTCGATTTTGAGGACGACATCCTCAACGAACTCGATAAGGTCCAAACACAGCTCAACGAACTCAATCTGGAGTCACGTGGCCGGCGAAACCGCCGCCGACAGAACTCGAATGATCGCGTTGAACAGCGCGACGAGCGTGATCGACTACAGAGTCGGAGCGCAAATCTAAACCAGTATTTGGACCGACTTGCACGGATGGATTACGGGTCGTTCCTCGAAGAGCACAGCACCACGCCGTTCAGTCTCCGCTCCGTCGAGGATACAGTAGAATACGAACTTATCGGTGAAGACTTCGAGTCTGTGACCGCCGACTTGCACTCTCGGCCAATCAGGATTGCGCTCTCCGAACTCCATCCCGGTGCCGCCTATCTCCATTCGGACAATCAGCGCTACGTCGTCACCGGCGTACGCGCCCACTCCTATCAGACTTCTCAACTCGAGAGCACCGCCGCGATCTGTCCGACGTGCGGCGCCGAATACGACCTTGGTGAGGGCCCCTGCGAGGAGTGCGGCTCCGACCTCAAGCGCCTGAAGACGATCGTCCCCGAGCGCGTCACCGCGTACAAGTCCGACCTCGTACTCGGTCAACTGCCGAACGGCGACCCCCTCCTCCCGACTCGGCTGTACCAGTCGGATTCCGAGGTGCAGGACACCTACGCACCTACTGAAACGAATGTGACTGCGTTCGACCCCGAACCAGAGAGAGCGTTCGCCATCACGACCGACGACGGTGACTCTGTAGGACGGTTCGATTACGGAGATGTCACCATCAACTCGTCCGTCCGTCAGTTCAAAGCTCACTACGTTGGTGGCGGGTCAGATCCGCTACCGAACGTCTTCGAACTCTGTGGAAAGGAAAACTGTGATGGGGTCATCGCACGCGACGACGAGACGGCTTACTGTATGCGTCATCCCGAACACTCGACTGAGAACACGGACGTCGTCCGCCTCGCAACCGAGTTCGACACGAAGGCTGTCCGTATCCAGTTCGACGACGAAGACCTGGAGCACGCCTTCTCGCACGGAGTCCGAATGGCGCTTCAGTACATTGGCGGCGTCGGCGTTCGGGCCGTCCCCGAATCGCTCGGTGAGGACGGAACCTACATCTTCGACAACGAAACTGGCGGTAGCGGTGTCACCGTCCTCCTAACGATGGGGTCCGGTAACACGCGGGAGAAATTCGACACTGCAATCAGCCTCATCGAAGACGCATTCGAATGTAGCTGTGACAATGGCTGTCCGTTCTGCATCTACCAGTACGGTTGTGAGAATCAGAACGACCCTGAGACAATCGCGAAAGAAGACCTCATGGCGCTCATCGACGCAGGATTGACACTCACTCAGCGCGAGATCGAGGCGGACGATGACGAATAGCCTCCCTGCCGAGGTCGCCGACATCCGTACTCGCTCCCCAGAATCCCTCTGGGGCGTCTCAGCCGAGAGTATCTACCTCGCCGTCTGCGCCGTCGCAACCGATACCAACCTCACGTACGCACTCAGACCACATCATATCGCTACCGTCTTCCAGACGAACGATGAGCGCGCTCCTGAAACCATTGCTGATGTACATCTGTTCCTCCTCACCAAACTCGGACTCGTTACTGATACCCACGAACTGACCGACTGCGGACGGTTCGTCTTGGCGAGCGAACGACCCGCTGATGCTGTTCGCCTCGTCGCCACTCGACGCCTACCGCGTATCCAACAACTACTCCGTGAGTTCGCCACCATCGATACGGATCGCCTCCCACGAAGTGAACTCGACACGCTCGTCCGTGACGCGGAAGACGAGGTCTTCATTGCACCACTCCTCTCCTCACTTGCGTTCATCAGCCTCTATCCGGAAGGTGTCATCCTCAACCGTGAGACGATTACCCAGACGGTCGACCGACTTGAACGGCACACGAAACGCCCGAACACGGCAATCACGCTCATCACCGCGCTCACGGCACTCGACAACTCTCGTCTCATCGCCCGCGTCGCGACAACCTACACTAACACGACTATCACACCAGCGGATGTCGACCAGACGGCCCCACTCGACGCACTTGCCACCATTGAGCTCGACTCACCAGAACGAACCCCGGTTGCCGAACTTACCAACGCGATCGAAGACACCCGACTCGCCGTTGCCCACCACGCAGAAATCTTCGAGACCGCTCTCGACCCAGAGGACCACTCTGTCGAATGCGACGACGCGACCGTCGATAGCGACCTCGTCAAGGACGTGTTTCCAGACGATCCGTCCCGCGAGGCTGTCACGGAGACACTCGACCTCATCGCCACGATTCACACTCATCCCACCCTCCACTCGATCGCTCTCTCTTCACTCACCGATACCCTGGATCTCGATCCCTACCCACTCTACCGTACTATCTCCAACCTTCCGGGTGTCGACTGTTCGCTCCGAGATGATCTCCTCATAACCTTCGACGCTGTTCCGTCCGCCCCGGAGGGGACTGATCGCTACGACGGCTTCCGCGATGATCTCTTCGACGCACTCCACACGCGACTCTCGTGGTTCGACGCTCTCACCGATGTCACGCTCAGGGAAGCACCGCGAATGAGGGAAAACATCATCGAATCACTCGTCATGGGTGTTGACGACGATCTTGTTGCCCCGACATACTTCGTCTATACCCTCCCGGACCCAGAAGCTCTCGGGAAGGAACGCATGGAGCAGTACGTCGACGACCAGCCCGCACTACGACGAGAACGTGCGCGCTTGAAACGCTGGAAGGACCAGCGGGATAACGATCTGCGCCGCTTTACCGAAATGACGGATCGCCTCTTCACACGAGGCCAAGAGCGTGACCTTGACGAACGCGTCGTCCGCATCATGACACCATACGATGACGACACTTTCTCCGAGTACACCTCACAGCTCCGGAGTCTCCTCCGGGACGGCTACGAACTTCGCCTCCTCACTCGGCACACGAAACGTCGATGGGAGTGGGAACGACTCCGCGACAATCTCCTCGGCGATCTCGAGGAGAACCGCGAGAATGTCACTATCCGGACGTACTCCCGATACAAGAAATATCAGCGGATCACAAGCGAGACGGACGAAACTGACCTCGCTGAGTTTGGCATCCATGCAAAACTTCAGACCATTGGACACGCAACTGAGGGTGCCGCACTCCTCGGTTCGGCGAACTTCATGGAGAACAGCTACAACTGGAATCCCGAATGTGGGGTCTATACGGAGAACTCAAACTTCGTCGCCGCCGCAATCGACTTTTTCGACCACGTCTGGGAGCTCTCCGAGGCTGACGAAGTCGATCTCAGCAGTCTGCAGGAGATCCCTCGTCGCTCCTTCTACCCTTCCTACTACACGTAATTGCAGTAGACCGCAATTGAGGCTCCTAGCGGTCATTTTTTTGAGGTGGTTCGATCGCTCACGTGGACGATTTAATAGTCGACCGAGAACGCTGTGATGCGGGCGTTGGGTTGTGCCTCTGACCGCCCGCTTTAACACCCCTAAGATTTCTATCGTCATTGAATTGAATATGATGTTAAGTCATCTGCATACCGACATCGTTTCTCTGGAAACAGTAGGGTGTATAGTTCGGATAGCAGCGGTTATCCGTACTTGTGACAGTAGTTTTCAAGCCATAATCTTCCTGTGTGAAATGCGTTTGTCGTTGTCTCCTTACGCCGTTATCGAATTATGTTGTTTTCGACATTGTAGAATTTTGCAAACCGTTAAGCGATACGAGAACGCCCGACTGGACAGAAACATTCTCGAAATCGTCAGCGAAGACGAACGCAAGCTGCGTGGGGAACTATTTGCCGAAGGGGACGACAATGGAATTGATTTCCAGTTACCACGGAGATGGCGAGGTGAAATACCGGCGAATCGCAGGAGACGACATTGCGGATGCAGGACAGGTGGTCGAGTCACAGGTCAGACACCCGGAACAGAATATCTGAACAAGTCAGTTCGACTGCTCGTTAAACCTCGGCAGTACAACAGCAAAAGCGGACTTACCGACGCTCGCTACTACCACGGAGGAATCCTTCCGCGGGAGTGTATGCTGAACTTCCATCGGATTGAGAAAGAGTAAATAATTGACTAATTTGACCGGTTACCCCTCTTACTCTCTATTTTTCCGTCCTCTATCTGCTGCATCATCCCAATCGACTTATCGAGGGAGACAATTTCATTCCTCGCCTGTCAGTAGAGTAGTTTATTAACTCTTTCCCAAGAATAAGACGAGCTATTACCCTCCACTTTTCTAATTTGTTCAAGAAGGATTCGACCACCCGGAAACTCATAGTGGATACACAATGTCCGAGTTCTGTTCACAAATAGTCGAGAGAATCCCCGAGAGGTCTCAAAAACTACACCACCAACCCAATCCCCAGGCAAGTCTTCATCATTTGGTTCAGGTTCAGGTTCGGGTGAGTATTTCATTGATTGTCTGTTTGTTAACTCTGCTCTGGCGATTATATCATCTCTGGTAGTTTAAACAATATCTGCTTTTTAGAGTGGCCCAACATCCACAGGGTCTACCTCTTGTGTAGAAGACACTCACTGACACGTCTCGGTTCATGAACAACCACTCAAGACGTGATAGTACACACTGGGTTGCTTCTGAGTCGTTTCATGGCGCGCCTGTCCAACACGTTGATTTCCCGCATACACTCCCGCCGAAAACGACGGCGTCCTGGGACGACATTTATCATCTAATATATTAATTGACGATCCGCGAAGCAAAACTGTAGGGGGACGCGTTCGACCAGTAACTTCTCCCGTACATTTTTCTGAACTGTCATCATTGACTGCCGCATGGATTCTGACTGCGTTCGTGGTGTATTACTGGGACTAGCGTGTGGGGATGCGCTTGGCAGGCCAGTAGAGTTCAGTTCTGCAGAACAAATCGCGGCCGAGCACGGCCGGCTTGACCAGATGATCGGGTACGGGACGTGGAACCAGCCTGCTGGGACGATTACGGATGATACGGAGCAAGCACTCTGCATCGCTCGGAGCCTCGTCGACCAAGGCGAATTCGACCCCACAGACGTCGCTGACCGATTCGTCGCGTGGTATGACAGTGGCCCATTCGACATTGGGGGCATGACGAGGCGTTCTCTCACCCGATTGTCTCGCGGTTCGACGTGGGAAGAAGCTGGTCGAGAAGTTTGGGAGGCAAGTTCGGAAGGGGCGAACGCTGGGAACGGGAGTGTGATGCGATGTCCTCCGCTTGCGATCCCGTACGCTGACGACTGGGACGCCCTCGTCGAAGTTAGTCGTCAGTCCTCGCAAATCACACACGCCGACCCGCGGTGCACGTGGGGATGTGCTGTGTTGAATCTCACAATCGCTGGTTTACTCGACGACGCTGATGCACCGCTGGAAGAAGCACTCGATTACGTCGCCAGCGACGCACCAGATGAACTTACTGACGCCCTTTCCCCAATCTCACGCGGTGAGTCAATCGACTCGCTGGAGACATCAGGGTACGTGATTCATTCGCTTCAAACGGCGCTTCACGATGCCCTCTACGCGGAGAATCTTGAGGACGCAATCGTGACTGCCGTCAACCGCGGCGGCGATACTGACACAATTGGCGCGATCGCTGGTGCAGTCGCCGGTGCCCGGTTTGGTGCGTCGGGACTACCAGACCACTGGTTGTCTGCGATTGACGAAGTCGACGAACTCCACTCGCTTTCAGAACAGCTCAGTAGTACAGTGTGAAACCTTGTACAACCCAGGTTTGTTTTGACACCCCCCGTTAGGTCGAAAAGTGATAGCCGCAATCCTGACACACGGTGACCAGTATTTGACTCTATATGATTCGATACGATCTGTTTTTTTCTCAGAATCGTTTCCAGAACTCAGGACTCCCACACCTGTTCGTACTGGCCGACGACTTTGAAATACGTCTCGTCGTCGACGACTGGGCGTGGTGTTGTCCCTCCATCGAATTCTGAGACGTGACCAAGGTGAACCGGAAGTAACCCATCAGACGGATCGTCCGTTTGACTCGTTACTAACAACCGGCGGTTCACTAGGCGACGTGCTGCTGTGTTTCCTTGCCGCTCGGTCTCAGTGACCCACGTATCGACTGCGTTCTGAATATCTCTTGCTCGTTCCCCGGAGAGGTCACCCGGTGAAACGTTACCCCACACGTGACCGAGTTCAGTGATGTACAGTCGACCTCCAGTGGGCCGATATGTTCGGTATCGTTCGACCAATTCATCGTGATCGAACGCTGAGGTGAAGTCGTAATCTTTCCACCGCCAGTGAAGTTCGTTATCCTCAGCTAACGACCATCGCTCTCCGTGGTGAAACGGCAGTCCAGACCAAATACGAACAGAACCGGTCTGCTTTGGAGGGTTCAGATTGACTTCCCCAAAGTCGAGTTCCCCAATGAGTTTACCCACGTATACCGGGATCCAACCTGACGACACTACCGCCTGGTCAACATTCACGTAGTCGTCGGCTTTGATCTTTGTTAGAACCTCCCCTCCTGCCGTGATACGAACGATCCCGTGTCCTCCTTTCTTCCCCAGCCCTCTCAGCACATCTCGAAGCCCCTCAGGAGGTCGTGCATGGATATTGAGGTCTCGTTGCTCCCACTTGATCGCCCCTTCGGGGAACTCGTCGCTCGTCACGAGACTGTATCGCGAACCACGATGCGCCGATGGCCACGGTTGCCCAGGCTCGATGGTCACAGACCTTCCACCAGGGAGTGGTACTGTGGTCTCCTCACGACTGTACGTCGCGGTCATACGACCCTCCAGAGATGTGTATTAGGTTCGATTTCCATATTCACTGATGTGTTCGGAAATTGTACTTTGTCAATTTGAATCATTTGTTTGTTCATTCACCTTTTTCTGAAGGTCACCGAACACGTCCCCATCTGCGTCTTCGCTTTCGTCGGCACCGAGGCGGCCGTACTCTCCTGCTTGCGGAGACCGGTCCGCACCACTCTCCGGAGATTCAGTCTCGTCCTCCTCGTCTGCGATCTCTGGCTTCGGAGTGGGTGATGACGACAACTCCTCAATCACGTCGAAGTCCCTGACTTGGGGTGGGATACTTGGTTCTTCTTCGACACGAGCGTCCATGTCGAACTCGCGTTCCTTCCCTCTCTCAAGCACGTCAGCGAGAAGACCATCAGAGACGCCAGCAATCCGGAGCCATTGCTCCAACTGGTCACCATTACACAGGAAAATCCCGTGTTCGTCAGCTAACTCTCGAGCATCTGCGTCGAAGGTGCCATTCGTGACCACGACGAAATCAGACGGTGCTCGCCCCTCCCGGGGTTTCGTGTTGCCGTCCACCATCGGACGCACCTCCTGAGCAGAAACTGAGCAACCAGATACGACAGAGACGGTACGGATTCCCACAGTGGTGTGCGAGCGATTCCAGTAGAGGTCGACGGCTGAGTCACGGACGTCAGACCGTCGAGTCCTCCCCTCGAAACGTTGGAGGACGACACCCAACACGCGAGCGAACTCGTCCGTCGAAAGATATTCGACGTCGTCGACGTCCGCACGTCGGTTTTCCATCGGTCTGGGTGACGAATCCGTCGACCGGGGTTGCGAGAGTTCCGTTTGACCGCTCTTCTCGTCTAGCTGTTCGAGGATTCCTTCGACCAAACACTTCACCCGTCGTTCGGACACAGACGAATGTTCCTTCTTGTGGATGAGGTCTATCAGTTTATACACTGGAACCGAGTCGTCGACTGCTCGTTCGACGGTCTTCCGGACCGACCCAGTGTCGTACCACTCTGGAGTCTGTCTGTTGCTCATTGTAACACCTCCACGATGCGGCGGATGAGTCCCCGTTTCCGTCTGTTGACCTCATTCCCGGCATCATCTAACACGACGAGCTCGTTCGCGCCGAACAGTGACTTGCCGTAGACGACCAGATACCGTGCATTCGTACTCGCTTCGACTGTCCTGAAGTCGTCTTGGATGGACTGAGGGACCGCTTGCTCGGACGCCGAACCCAGTGTTCGACAGGTTTCACAGCGACCCTGTTCTAGGGAAACCGGCGCATACGATTGCTCACACAGAGAGCACGTCTCTACGTGCTCCTTGGCGACGTATCCCGACTGGATTGGTGCTTCGACTGCATTCACCGAGATAACCGGCTTGTTGCACTCTACACACGTGTGGACGTGCTCGTCACACGCGACGATGTCGCCTCCGTGACCACCACCAGATAGGTGCCGTCGGCAGAACTCGTCCCCACCAACGTCGCACTGGCTTCGGTGATCGTGACACAGCTTGTCGCCACACGTTCCGCATTCGACGAGGTGAGACGGACAGTACGACACATCCTCTCCACACTCGACGCACGCTTCGGCGTGGTATACGCAGATGGTGTCTTCACAAACTGTACACGTCGAGACGTGAGAAACACAGACTGCTTCTTCGCCGACTGAACAGTGATCGATATGTTCTGTGCAGTGTGGTTCGTCGCAAACCCCACACAGGGCGACAGTATCTGTACAGAAGTGTTCTCCACAGTGGCCGCATGAAGACCTGTCTTCGGGGCAGAGCAGGTCTCCACAGTCGGCGCACGCCTCTAAATCAGACGTGCAGGTGACCTCACCACACGCGGCACAGGTCTCGTGGTCGTCTTCACAAACTCCGTGGCCGCACGTTTGGCACGTTTCGAGGTCGTCTGTGCACGTGACCTCACCGCAGACTTCGCAGGTCTCAGAATCTACTTTACAGACTTCGTGGCCGCATATGTGGCACGTTTGAGTATCCAACAAACAGAAGTCCTGGTCGCAGATTGCGCACGCTTTGGTATGGGACGGACACGTGAGGCCAGTACAAGCAGCACATTCCGTGAGGTATTCGTTTCCGGTGGTCTCCCCACAGTGACTGCACGTGGATCGATCGTCTGGGCAGAGTAAGTCACCAGAGTGAGCGCACGTTTCGAGATCATCAGTACACGTGACCTCACCACACGCGTCACAGACCTCGGCGTGTTCCTCACAAACCACTTGCCCACACGTGTGGCAGGTCCCAGCGTGTGATTCACAGCAGTAGTCGACACAGATAGAACAGGTACTGGTGTGAGATGGACACGTGAACTCAGTACAGGTCTCACACTCGGTGAGGAATACGTCACCAGTTGTCTCTCCGCAGTGGCTGCACTCAGAGCGGTCATCTGGGCAGAACAGTTCACCAGAGTACGTACACGCTTCGAGGTCGTCGGTGCACGTGACTTCGCCACAAGCCTCACACTTCTCGGAGTGGGTTTCACAGACTTCGTGGTCGCACGTGTTGCATTTTTCAAGGTCATCGTTACACGTGACGTCACCACACACTACACAGGTCTCAGAGTGGTCTTCACAAACCCCATGCTCACACGTTTGACATACCTCGACGTGAGATTCACAGAAGTCGTCGTCACAGATGATGCACGAATCAGCGTGATCCGGACACGCTGGTTCACTACAATCGGCACACGCTATGAGATGTCCGGACCCAACCAGTTCTTCGCACTGGCCACACGTTCCGACGTGGGCATCGCAGTAATTCGACCCCGAGTGTGAGCACTCGGTTGCGTGAGTCGGACAGAGAACGTCACCGCAGTCCTGACAGGTGATTTGATCTTCGGGACAGAGGAGATCACCACATGCAGAACATCCCTCAAGGTGGTCTTCACAGTGTCCAACCTCACAGACTGTGCAGTCTTCGAGGTGCTCCGTACAGTGGTAGCCATCACATGCGGGACACGGGGAGCAGTGGTCGTGACACCGAATAGAACCACACGTAAGGCAAGTCTCCCGATCTTCTGGACAAAGCGTGTCACCACATTTGGAACAGACTTCGAGATTCTCTATCCCGTGGTCATCGCCGTCAACTTCGCAAACGTCGATGTGTGTGGCACAGCGCCACTCGCTGTCAGTTGCACACTGGACAAGATGGTCGTAACAATGTACCTCACCACAGGTATGACAATCTGAACTGTCTTCCGGACAGATGAGCGTACCACACTCTCCACACGGTTCGACGTGTTCTTCGCCGTGGTAATCGCCACAGATAGTACACATGGCCGCGTGTGCGAGACATCGTGGTTCTCCGTCGGTAGTACACTCCACGAGGTGCGAGTCACAGTGGAACTCACCACAGGTCGAACACCCCACACCACAGAGTACACAGGTAGTCTCACCGCACATCGTGCATTCGGATCTGTGATACGAACACGAGTCGCTCCCACAGGAGGTACACGTACTGGAACACTGTGCACACTCGAAGGCACCGCAACTACCGCACGAGTCGTATCCGTAGCCGTTCGAACAGTTGCCACAGAGTGTTGTTTCGCAGGTCACACAGGTTTCGAGACAGTCAGCACAGACGACGTGGCCGTCGTCACACAGCTGTGGACGCTCACTTTTCGAAAACGTGACTCCGCACTCCGTACACTCGACGGGGTCGAACTCGCCTTTTGCGGGGGTGTATCCAATATCCAGCACCCCGCCCCGGACCCCGTCGTCTAGTTCGATTCGAAGGGAACCACTGTCGTACTCGAGATACGTGAACCCTGCAAGTGAGACGTCGACCTGCACGTCGTGTTCATCACGGACGTTCACGATTCGCTTGCGTTCTTCTTGCCTGAGCTCAGCTTTGCGGTCTTCGACGCTTTGTTTGATTTCTTCGAGCTCTTCTTTCGCCGAAGTGTAGTTCTGGTAATACCGCTTTCTGGTGCTGTCTTTCCGAGCACGTTGACGCTTGTCTTCCCACTCTCTGATCTCCTCTTTTTTGTCTTCGATTCGCTGGTCGAGTTCACCTCTACGTTGTTTGTAGAGTCGACGTATCTCCTTGGCACGCTCAGAGACGTCCGAATCTGCTTCGGCAACGAGTTCCTGTGTTGTGTCTTGGATCCGTTCTTCTACGGTTTCGAGAGCCACGTCATACGCAGAAAACAGCGTCTCTGTGTCGACATCGGCATCTGCTCGGGCGGGCGTCTGGCCGAGGAACGAGTTCCAGTGTGACAGGTACCGGTCTTCGATAGCCGGCAGGCGTTTTCCTGTGTGGGGGTCGACGACGACTGTCTCGAGAGTCAGTTGCTGGAAGGAACTCTTACTCTCGAACTCCGCAGCGACGTGGAATACAAGTGCTGTCTTCGTCTGATCGCGGACGAACGACTTCGTCGTGACGTCGAGGTCGCACACTTCCAGCACCGGTGGGACTTGCAGCTGTACAGATTCCGCACTGAACCGCACACTGCCGATGGTTTCTCCTCTTTCTGCTGCCTGGACGAGGGTGTTGAAAAATGGTGTTCCTGGTGCCGCGAGTACGTCACCTTCGCCGATCTGTCGCTCGGCAGGGTCGAAGACGAGTGTGGCCCGCGTATCGAATTGGCCGTCAACCAACTCTGGGGGCAGATGGACATCCCAGCGCGACGGATCGTCCCTGTTGACGGTCCCTCCTCTGGACGTGATCACAGCCTCGGTGAACCGCTTGACGTTGAGGACGTTGAGGACGCGGGTGTCCTTCGAGTCCTGGGCGTCGGTACTCACGCTGTCCCTCCAGTGAACTCGAAGGTTCCGAACACGTCTTTGTTGAAGTCTGCCATCTTTTCGGCAGCCTCTTTGTTCTTCTTGAGGTCGACTGCCATCTCTTCGAAGTTGTTTTCGAGTTCGACTTCGTCGTCTGCAGTTCGCAATCGATCGAATACCTCTCGCTCGAAGTCTGAACCCGATTTCTCCATCCGTGAGAGAACGTCTCGCAGCCCGCCAATAGATTGGTTGAATAGGTCGATCTTCCCGTAGAGCTTGTCGAGGACGTGTTCTTCGACAGTTCCCTCGAGAGCGAGGTTGAACACGTAGACGTCCTTGTTTTGGCCGATGCGGTCCACACGTCCGATTCGCTGTTCGACCTTCATCGGGTTCCAGGGCAGATCGTAGTTCACGAGGACGTTACAGAACTGCATATTTTGCCCCTCACTGATCGAGTCAGTGGCGACCATTACTCCGCCTTCTTCTTCGAATTTGTCGATTGTTCGTTGTTTCCCCTTACTTGAGACGTCTCCATTGACCACGTGGACTGGGTGACCACGCCCAGAGATGTAGTCTGCAATCGCGTCTTGCGTGGGTCTAAACTGTGTGAACACGACTGCACGGGTTGTGTTCAGATTCTCTTCGAGACCCTCGACGACATTCGCGAGCTTCTTCTGTTTCGTCGTCTGACCGAGTCCATCTATCAGCGTCTCGATCTCGTAGAGTTGTTCGCGCTCTGCTGGGGCGGACCTCTCAGGGTCGTTCAGCCACTTTTCGATCGTCCCAAGAACGGCATAGGGACTGCTCACAGCTTCTTTCTGTAGCATAAGCATGACGAGGTGCTTCGCCCCCTCGCTCGTGTAATTTTGACGGACGTAGTCCGTTACTGCATCGTACACGTCGCGTTCGTCGCGTGTGGGCTCGAACGTATTTGTCTGCACTCGTCGGTTCGTGAAGTCGATGTCCGTCTCTTCACGCCGGTTGCGAATCATGACTCGGTTCAGGCGACGTTGAAGCTCTGAACCGTTTTTGACCTGGGCGTCACCGTTCTTGGGAACGAATTTTCGGCGGAACTCTTCTCTACTACCGAGGAGACCCGGTCGAATGAGACGGACAATATTGTACAGGTCCGTGATGTCGTTCTGGATTGGTGTTGCTGTCGCAAAATACGCGTGTCCGTAGTCCAGCTCTTCGATGAGCTCGTACCGCTTGGTGTCTTCGTTCTTTATATAATGTGCTTCGTCGAGGACGAGCACGTCCCAGCGCCGTTCGAGGACATCGTCAATGTGACTCTTCGTCTTCGCCGTATCGATGCTCGAGACGACCTTGTCGTGGTCGTCGAACCCCCCAAATTCCTCGTCGTAGTTGCACACGAAGTCCAGATCAAATTTAGAATCAAGTTCCTCCTGCCACTGCGGAGCAAGTTGAGCAGGCGTCAGAATGAGAAATGTCTTGTGCGTCTCCCTGAAGTCCATCTCTTTCAACGCCATGCCAACCTCGATTGTCTTCCCTAACCCCACTTCGTCTGCAAAGAGCGCACCCCCACCCATTTGAAAAAGTGCCCGATGCGCTGCATCCAACTGGTGGTCGAGGAGCTTGATCTTGTCCTCGATCTCCTTGAGAGACAGCAGTTCCTGCTGTCCCTGTGCGGCTGCAAATCGCTGTGCTTCGACATTTGTCAAATGCGTTGGGAGTCCCCCGATCTCTGTGACGTCGGTCTCACCGAGTCGCTTGAGTATCTCGGGTCGCCGGTCCACATCCATCACTACGTCGGGTGAAGTGCCCAAATTCCCCTTACCCATGGTGTCTTTGCGATACTCTCTCAGTCAGTAGAATAAAACCTTCGTAAATACGGAATTTCTATTTCAGGTTCATTTCCATGTGGATATATATGTCCGACTGACCGAAGACATAGTAACGCGATACTATCAATGACGAGCCACACTCTCTCTCCCGGTGACGAATGGCCAGAATACTATCGAGGATTCCGACTCCACACGAACCCAGATGGAGATGTCTGGTGGCAGGTCTACCAGGGTACCGACCGTTTGTACCTTGACCCAACGCCCGAATCCCTCGTTGAAGACCTCCTGAAGATCAAACGTCTTGGGGGCCGTGTCAGAGTCACGGAATCGGGGGATGTCCTTACTCAGGAAGAAGACGGGGATTCGTACAAGACCACGTGGGTAGGTACCCTCGAGCTTCAGGGTGAACTGGTGCCAAAAGACGCAGAGACGTTTGCGTTCGATGTGTCACCATCTGGTCTCTCCATGGGCGACCTCTGGCCAAGTGTGTACGATGGCTCGAAATTCTCTCTCGGTGCCGGTGGTGAACGAGTCTGGTGGCAAAACCCAGAAACAGGGAAACGTCATCCAGTCGAGACAGATATTTCTGGAGATATTCTCGCTGCACTCCAGTCGTACAAACCAAATGGCGGGTCGTTCCGTGTGACGCCTTCAAACGAAGTTATCACACTGGTCAATGCCCATCCTGCACCCGAGCAAGTTCGAAGTCAGTTCGGGGACCTCCCCCGAGTCGTTAGAAACGTGATCAAGCTCCGAAAAGAGCGTGGCGTCGAGATGCTTCCCGTCTACATCGGGGAGATCGAAGAGACACCACTCGAGGTTAGTGAGCCACCATCGCTGACAGACTCGCTTTCTGTCGACGAACGTGAGGAACTCGAATCGTGGGCAGCATCTCTTGGTACTACAACAAAAACGGACTCCAAGGGCCACACCGTATACTCCGACGATCCTGAAGACTGGTAGCCCATGAGTCGCCGCTTTCCGACCCCATTATTCGGTGTGGACGACGATACGAACCGGCGCTGTCGAGTCTTCGTCTCGATAGCCGCCACGGAGCCGATAGGCAAGAGCTCGTTCGTCACACGCGCACAGGAGCGGTTATTGAAACCTGAGGGTGGGCAATACTCTGAACAGTACCTCAAGCGGATCGTGAGCACGTACGTTCAGTTAGGCGTACTCAGACAGGTCGACGGAGACATCTCGGTTTGGTCGTTCGCCAATCGGTGGTTAGACGGCGACATCGATTACGAGACTTTCCTGTGGTATGCGATTAAACAGAGTTGGGCCATCGAGGGGAACTTTCCAGAGGGAATCGAGGGACTCCACGCACTCAATCGCATCCTACTCAACGCAGATACGCCCCTCTCACGGGGAGCACTCCGCTCACGGTTAGAAAACGACCACGATTACGAGTTCAACGAACAGGGCATCCGTGGGTATCCAGTACTGCTGTGTGAACTTGGTGCTGCACGAAAGACAGACGATGGCTACGTTGTGGGTGATCTCGCAGAACGGTTTGACGACCGTTTCAGAGATGCCGACATTTTCTGGCAGTTCGAACGATGGCTCGCACGAGAGGGCTCCGGCGTCGACCCGCCAGATGACAGAATAAAACGCGAGTTGGCGAAGTACTACGTGTACCGAGAGTCCGGAGGACTTGGGAAGCACCGACAGATGTTCGATACCTTCCGAGAGGACTACCTCGACGACGGTGTCTTAACGAACGACCCGACCCGGCCTCGAATGCGACGCGACGAGAAGTACGTCGCCCAAGAGCGCCGCCGACGCGAACTCCGGAAAAAAGTGAAGTCCCGTTTCGAGTCGGTCGATGGAAACGATCTCTCCGGGCTCACTGCTTCAGTCTTGGAACGATTAGTGAATGCGACAGACGAGGAAGAGGTACGCGCGATCCTCGACGGGACCGGGTCGGGGCTCTCGCGGGACATGATCGAGCAAAAGTCTCCAGAAGGACGCAAACACTACCGCTTCCCAGACAAATTCTCACTCTACGAGTGGCAAGAAGAGGCGGCAGACCAGTGGTTCCGAGATGGGACCACCCCATCACACTCTGGCATCGCGAGTGTCGTCACCGGTGCAGGGAAAACGGTCATGGCATTGGAGATCATCAAGCGGTGGCTAGACGAGAACCCAGATGGAGTCGTCACCGTACTTGTCCCAACGAACGTCCTCATGCGGCAGTGGCTCGACGAACTCATCGAGAAACTCAACGTCCCACCAAGTGACGTCGGATGGCTTGGCGGTGGGCACAAAGACGACTTCGCTGATGACCGCCGAGTTCTCGTCGGTATCGTGAACTCAGTCGTCAAAGACGACTACCTCGAGAGCTCACTTTCTCGAGTCGACAACCCACCACACCTCCTCGTCGCGGACGAGTGTCACAGATACACCGGTAACGTGTTCTCGTCTGTCTTCGATTACCCCCGAACTGCTCAACTGGGTCTGTCTGCGACACCGCTCTCGTCCCGAGACCCAGAGGAGTGGACGGCGTCCGATTCGTTGCTCGTCTCCGAACTGGGCGACGTCTACTATGACTTGACGTACGACGAAGCCATCTCACGCAATCTCATCCCCGAATTCCGTGTGAACTACATCGGATTCGACCTCACACCTGCAGAGCGTGGGGCATACGACCGATTATCGAGAAAGGTCTCGGACGCAGTCAACGATATCGAGCTTCGGTACCAGAATCGACTCTACGAGCTCGATGGCAACTTCGCCCAAAAACTTCGGACGATACAGAACTCTACCGAAGGTGCAACCCCTGCAATCGCCGATTACTTCAGGTACACCCAGGAACGTCGAGACCTCATCGCCGACGCAGTGGCGAGACAGGCGATTACGCTCCACCTTCTTCAGAACACCATCGAACACGAGAAGAAAGCAATCGTCTTCCAAGAGAGAATTCAGCAGTTAGAGCGGATGGTCGCACCGAGTGAAGGGCGTGGGCGAAACGTCAGAACCGGCCGGATCTCGGGGCCGGAAACTGGTCGCGCCGAACTGTACGAACAGTATCCACAACTGAAACAGGTCGACAAAGGACTAGAGGAACTCTTTCTGTCCAGCGATTACCGTCCTGTGATGTACCACTCGGGGCATCGAAACCCGCTCTGGAACGACCTCGCTATCGACTGGTTCGGTGACGACGGGTTCGCGAACGTCATGCTCAGTGTGAAAGCACTCGTCGAGGGAGTGGACGTGCCGAGTGCAGACGTCGGAATCGTCCGTGTTTCTTCGGGGAGTGTTCGACAGCGTATCCAAACACTCGGTCGTGTACTCCGTACCGGAGAGTCTGCGGGACGTTCAGAACTTCACGTCCTCTATGCGCGTGATACTGTCGACGAGAACATCTTCTACGAGCACGACTGGGAAGAGGACCTCGCGAGTGCAGAGGTGACTCATCAGACGTGGGTGCCCGGTGACGAAACGTTGGCGGGTGAACTTCGCGAAGCGTCGATTGACGAACTCCCAGAAGCACGTGAATCCCGGCCGGTGCCAAGCGAAGATGGACTCGAGGTGGGCGAACCATATCCTGGTCCACGTGACGGATACCAGTTCAGTGTCGACCACGAAGGGTCTCCGTTCGAAAAGGCTAGTGATGGACGGAAATCCATCACGACGGACTCAGTTCGGCAGGTTGCCGAGTTCGTCTATGAACTCAAAGGGGGCGGTGCTGTGACAGTCAACGAAGCAAACCACGCGATCGCGTACGAAGATGGCAATCCAATCTTCGCAGGTGTCGTCGACGACCCGAACTCGTGGGACTATGACGAAAAGGAGGGAGGCAGCTTGATCGATGACCCGCCTGAAAGTTTCGAAGACCTGTACTGAGATCTCTATCCTTCGAAACGCTAGCTGAGTAAAAATTATCTCGACTTACTCATCTCTCCGACGATGTTGTTCAACCGCGTCGTCACCTCACCCTGAATGTCGTCGAGACTTTCCTCGATGCCGTTTGCACTCTTCCTGATGCTGCTACACTTCCGTTTCACGTTCGTGAACTTGCTGACCGAGTCTTCGATCTCTTCGACCTGTGTCCTCACGAACTCGGGATCGACGTCGTCACCAGCATCGAGGTGAGACTGGACGGCTCGCATTTCTGCCCAATTGAACCCGATATTGAAGAGCCGGGAGTCGACATCGTCGTCTTCGTCGGCGCTCAGTGCGACAGAGAGGAATTCACCATCGAACTCCCGGAAGTATCCCACCTTGTTTGGAACGTAGCTTTCGCACTCGCTCACAAAAATACCGTAATCTGCATCCCGGTTCTCGATGGCTTCTCGCATCTCTTCTTTGATGCGTGGTTGCGTGTAGTTTTGTTCACTCTTGGCCTCAACGACGATCCGCTGATTGGTCGGGCCGAGAGTCACAACGAAGTCACCGACCTTGCTCTCAGCGAGTTCCCCGATGACCTCACCAGTTCGGTCGAACGAGTGGCTGGATCCGTACACGAGGTCAGTCAGGAACTGAGCGACAGTATCTTCGAAGACGTGGCCCTTCTCGGTCGTTCGTTGTCGAACCTCTTCTCTCCCTTCTTCGACTTGGAGTTGCTTCGAAAGTTCGCGTATCTCCCCACGAAGTGCTTCACGAAGCCGGTTCGTCGGTGTTCCCTCCCTATCTGGGTCGAGTGCGTCCTGAATTCGCTCGCCATCTTCTCCGAGCTCTTCGTCGAGTCGTCTCGCGAAGAGCCCTTCCTCACCGAAGACGTCGTCGAGTTCTCGATTGAGCCTGCCTTCGGGACCGAGGTGCCGGTCGAGAATCGAAGAGACTTCTCCGTCGTCACCAAACCGGCGGTCGAGTTCCTCTCTGACGTCATCGATCTCGGCTTCGAAGTCCGAACGCATCTGCTCGAACTCGTGTTTTACGTGCTCGACCTCCTTCGATGTTTCTGCGAGCGAGAGTGTCGCAGTGCCAATTCGCAATGCCTGATGGAAGGCCTCCTCGCGATTCGTAGCGTCGTGTTCTGCGAGGTACGCGACTAGCTCGTGATCTTCGATGGTGAGGTCGTCGAGCCGAACGGTTCCATCCTGTTCATCGAGGTGTATTTTTGATGTCATGGTTGTTGGAGAATCGGCGTATCCGTGGCTAGTTCTCTTCGTTACTGAGTGCCCAGAGGGTCGCCGCGTCGGCGAAGTCCCCACGGGTATCGAAGCCGTGCTTGTCGTTGGCGACCGCCGCTTCGATCAGCCGCTCGTCGACCTGATGGTCGGAAATGGATACTTCGGTCCCAGCAGTGGTACCGAGGAGGTCTGTGAGCGCTGTCCGAACGAATGACGACAATGAGTCGTGCCCGTCGTCTCCGACGACGCGTTCGAGGGCCTGCGTTAGCCGAGTACCTGCCGTCACGTCGAATTCAAGACTCCCAACCGTCCCTTCTGGTGGTTCCCCTGCCCGAAGCAATGCTTCGAGGTACGCCTGAATGGATTCGGTGACGAAGGATTCGATGGAACCCGCACCAACCTCACGTTCGACCAGTGCGAGGAGAAGCGGGTCGACTTCGAGACTGAATTGTGCAGATTCAGCGCCGTGTATCCGTTCGTCAGAATTCTTCTCGTCGACTGTGTCGGTTGTCACTCGTGTGTCCTCCGTGGGGATTGTGTCGTCATCGCGAGCCGTGGTGGGTTTTTCAACTTCTGAATCCTCGGCCTCGGCCTCGGTGGCCGACGCCGTATCGCTCTCTGTGGCCTGGCTCTTCTGGTCGTGATCTTCGGGGTCGGAGTCCTCTTGATTCGTCTCCGTGCCGGAACTCTGTGCGGCCTCTTGGGCGCTAAGTCCATTCCACGCTCGCGCCGAGACGAGACCCTTCGGTGTGATGGAATCGTTCGAAAGCGTATCCTGTTGTTCGACGTCTGCACCGACGGTCTTGAACAGTTTTTGTTCGGAGCGATTCGTCTGATCGGGTGTCTCTGATTCGTCAGTCATTTGCTTGGATGTCGTATTCTGTGTCGGCTTGTGGTCGTCTCTGTGACCAAGGTGTAATCGATCGCGAAGCTGCTCGATATCGATACCTTCCTCTTCGAGGTCGATCGTCTCGGACCGGTCGAGCGACACGAGCGGGAGATCACCGATCTCCTGTCCGGCCAGAAACCCGAGATCCATCGGACGGTCGGGAACTCGAGCAAACCGAGATCGCATCAGGGGTGGAGTCAGCCATCGACCCTCCTCGAAGAGAGTCAGTTTCTCGTCAGAATCGTAGGACCAGACGCATGGTTTCCAGTCGTTGTATCGACCTCCTGCACCACCGTGTTCGTGGATAGTTACGACTTCGACAGGGTCGATTTCGTCGACGACACTGTCGAGAACGTCTCTCGAAGGATGTGCAGTGGCGGCAAAGTCGAACGTCGCACACGGTCCACCACCGGATATTGGGGACTTCCCAGACGAGACAAACTGGACGAGGCACGCGTTCGGGTCGTCCGAGAGTGCGTCGTAGAGTCGCCCTGAGCTCCCCTCAGTTGGGACGTCTGGCCCAGCAATGGTGATAGCACCACTATCGAGGCATTCAGTCGTGTGTTCGAACTCTGGGATGGTGTGAACATCATCGAACTCGTATTCGAGGTCCTCGTAGAGCTTCGCCGCTTGTCCGGCGATACGTATCGGAACGTCGAGGTCTAATTCGGTTGACGCACTGGCGAGGAGTGTCGCAAGGTGTACAGCATCGAGTCCCCCGGCGGTGACGAGTACGCTTGCACCACCGTGTGCCCGTTCCAACGCCGTTGCGATTCCAGCGGTCAACTCGTCGCTAGACGACTCTGCCGTCGCGACTGTGAGGAATAGCGCTTCTACGTCTGGAGCGACATCAGGGTCGAATCCGGGGTACCCCCCTGCAGACTCACTGGTGAAGTCACCGGTGAAGAGGATGTCGTGGGTCCCATCGTCGTCACGGAACCGGATCACGAAACCAACAGCACCTGGTGCGTGGCCCGAAGGAACTGGATGAACGCGGACTCCTGGTGCGACGTCTGTCCACGTATCGACTGGGTTCACGGCCTCACAGACACGACTTGTATCGGTCACGAACCCACGGTCTGCAGCGGACGTGAGTACCGTCTCGAGTATCTCGGCTGTCGACGGAGACGCAAGTATTGGGACGTCGCCGCGAACCACGTTCTCGAGTGACTGGTAATGGTCGGCGTGGGCGTGTGTGAGACAGACCGCGGCGAGCGAATCGTTCGGGCGGAGATATGGGCCGAGTTCTACCCCTTCTCCCGCGTCGACGAGTATACACGATGCCTGTTCTCGGTTTTCGTATTCGAACCGGAGGAGAACCGATTCGTTACCGGCCTCGACGTTGACGTGGTGGTACGAGACACTGGAGACAGCGTGTTCGGTGACGACATCGGCATCGTCTACGAGGTCGGCACTCATTGCCGCTGCCTCTCCTCTTCGGCGTGTTCGAGTAGACTGTCGAGAACCTCGACTTCGCGAGCGAGTGTCTCGTCGTCGATTTCTGCGGACTCGGAGACGATGTGTACGCGAAGGTCGCGGAAGACCGCGGCGTAGGAGTCGGAGATTCGTATCGGTAACGAGCCACGTTCGTGTTCGTTCTGAGTCCTTCGTGCACCGACCCAGTCGTCGACCATCCCTGTTTGGTCAGTGGCCGACGCAGACCGTGCCCACGACGCCCACTCACGGAGGACCCGTCCGTATCGACTCAAGACCACGGCCTTTCGGATTCCGGAGCCGTCGAAGTGTTTCCCGCTCGGGACGTCGACGGCGACACGAGTCCCCCGTGTGATACCGTCACCTTCGTCCCACGAGAGGTCGAGTTCGACGCTTGTGTCCTCGATATTGGTTCGGTGCAACCGTACCAGAATGATACCTCCGCGAGATTCACCATCGCTCGTCGGCGAAGGGAAGAGTGTGGTGACGTCCAGCACCCTGCCGTCCTCGATATCCGCGTTCGGAACACCGTAGACTCCGTCGACTTCGTAGCCCTCGGTGTCGACCGACAACGAGAGGTCGAAGACGAGCGGGGAGACCATGTAGTCGAACTCTTCTCCCAGTCGACGCTCGAACTCTGTAGCCGAGTGAACGAAGTAATGATTCGCTCCGCGGACTGCAGAGAGGTCACTTGCCAACTCGGCGTTTTCGTCGAGCCCCATGCCGACGAACGTGGTGTGTATTCTCTCACTCGCTGCATCGGCAACTAGGTCGACGAGTTGGTTCGACCGCGTCGTACCCGTATTGGGCATCGCATCGGTCATGAAGACGATACGCTGCTCCCGTTCAGGTTGCATCTCTGCGAACATCTGACGGGCCGCGTCGAACCCCTCGCCCATGTTCGTTCCACCACCCGCACGAACGTCGCGAATGTGGCCTCGAATGGCGTCCATGTCGGTCGATTGGACGTCTCGAAGCGGTTTCGCGACGTGGGCACGACTGTCGAATAGCACGACGCCTAGCTGGTCGCCGGGAGCGAGTTGCTTCGTGAGGGCACACAGCGACGCCGCTGCGGCCTCCATCTTGGTGTCGTTACTTTTCTCGTCGTCTCCGACTTCTCGGCGAGTCCCTGTAGAGTCGTAGTAGTACTCGTCGAATGGTGACGACATCGAACCGGAGGTGTCGAGGACAGCGACGACGTCGAGGGGTGGCCGTTCGAACTCAGAAGAACTGAGCGACGAATCGAGTCCCACCGAGAGGTACACCTCTCGTTCCCCAGTCACTGGGTTCCGTGCAGAGGCACGTTCGAAGGTCGGTGTGAACAGAGCATCTTCCGTGTGCTCGGATTCAGTTGTGGGGAACCGGTAGTCGTAGAACAACCCTTCGTACGCGAGGGCGTCAGGTTGGGGAACGTAGCCCTCGTGGATGTTCTCACGGAAGTTCGTGGCGTCACGAGAACCACCGACTGCGAGTCCGAGTGACTTGCTGGCTGGTGCAGCACACGCATCCATCTCCAGCATGAGTTCGCCACCGTGTTCTCGTGTGAGGTCGTAGTCTGAAACGTCGGACCCACAGTCGACGCACACATACCGACCGCTCGGAATCGGTCTGCTCTGTCGTTCCCTCGGTATCCAATCGTCGGTCTTCTCGTTCGAATCCCGAGCGGCTCGGTGAATCTCGTCACACACGACGAAGTGGTCGCCAACGTTCAGTGAGGTGACTGCGGTCTCGAGGCCTTCCGTGTCGTCGACTACACCCCGCTGTCGGAGGACGCCGCCACAGTCCAGACACGAGGACTCGTGGCGCGGCAAGGCAGTTGGTGACGTTGCTATCTTCCCTGAGATGGTGTACTGGGACCCCGTCACGAGGTCAAACCGCTCTTCGGAGTCACAGGGAGTGAGCACCACGTCGACGAGCGTGTCCTCGTCGATTCGAATCGAGATCCGGCATGCAACTACGCCGGCTTTCCGTGTTGTGTGCTGTGTCACGAACTCGCCAGTGAGAGTGACCCTCGTTCCCTCCGAGATCTGTTCGCCCGCCACCGCCTCGTCCCACGTGTATTCCCCTTCAGCTGTGACATCCAAATTTTCCGACTTCCGATTGTCCCTAATCCCCATATTGCACTTGTCAATTGTTTATCCAAGAATATAAATCTGTCTACAACTACAATAGAATGTGCCTAAATTTTCTTTTGGCGTTTGAAGGAGTCTGAAGTGGAGCCCCCGTGACTGAACGACAATAACCGCCATACGCGTGAGATCTACAGCAGAAAAGGCCGCTAGAAGTCGTCGTTCTTAGGCGAGTAACAGGAACAGCCAGTACGGGAGATAACAAACCTTCGTACCGCTGTGCTCGACGACCAGCGAGGATGACTGTTCCACCTCCCGGGGTAGTGCATCAGTCACGACAAATCGATACGGTGCCTCGTAGCTTAACTCTCGAAGCTCCTCTCCAGAATCGTCGAAGTGAGCTCCTGTCGACGGGTCGAACTCGAGGGCGGTCGATAGGGTACCGTCAGCGAATGGTTGATACGAGAGAACGAACGGGAGCACGAGACCGTCACCGTGGAGGACGTAGTCTACTGTTCCACTCCCTGTCTCAGCGTACTCGACCGATAACCGTTGGTCACTCTCTCCGGGGAGTGACCATGCGAGTCGCTTCGCGTGGTCGAATCCGACCGTCCGGGCGAGAGCGTGTTCGAATTCGGCGTTCAGCACGCCAGCATCTGTGTACGTTTCGAACCCGTGATGCTCTCTACGCTGGGAGAGGAGCACAACGTGTCGGGGGTCGCGGAGATACAGTCGAGTCCGGCGATATCGCTGCAGTGCGAAGTCGTGTGACTGGCCGACAGCCAACCCACCTTCGAGGATTGAGAGGTACGAATCGACAGTCCGTCTATCGACACCGAGTTGCTCGCTCAGCGTCGTATATTTGAGTTCTTCTCCGGCTTTACTCGCAGCGAGCGAACCCAACCGATGGAGGTTCTCGGGGCGTTGGACACTGTGGTACCGCGCGAGTTCCTTGTAGAGATACAAGAGGAAATGCGACTTGACGAGGTCGTTTCGAACAGTATCTCCCTCCACTGAGTGGAACGACCCTCCTCGTCGAAGATACGCCCTCGCAGCCTCGTGAAGGGTATCGTGGTCGACGGTGTCGAGTTCGTCGAAAAATAGCGTCGAGAGTGCATCCACCATCCCTGCAATGTTCCGACTGCTCAGTTCCTCCTTGCGCGCGCGATGAATGAGTCCATCGACCTGATGATGTTCAAGCGTCTCTGCCAACTTCCGTGCGTGCTCGTCGTCGAAGTCGACGATGTGACCCTGTTTGACCGCGTCGATGAACTTCGTAGGTAACATGGGGAACGACCCAGTCACTTGGTCGACCGTGTCTTTCCACGAGGCCGTGTCGACGTCGACTTGTGGGCTGACGATACCGGTGATGAAGAGGTAGGTTCTGTCGTCGACGAGTTCCTGCAGTCGATCTGGACCGTCGTCTTCACCAAAAGAGAGCGCCCCGATATCGTCTAAGATGACGAACTTTGTTCCACGTCGTGGGGCGACGTGGGAGTCGAAGTAATCGACAACACTCTGGAGTCGGTTGAATGCGACCTCTGGTGGTTCGAGGTGGTAAAGCGACTCCTCCAGAGGAATGTAGAGGATTTGCCGAGGTGCGACAGACCCAACCAGTGAGCGCTCGCGGTCTCCAGGCGCGTAGGAAACGGCATCGTTGTCCATGAGCGCCGCAATGAGTTGTCGGAGCATCGTGGATTTTCCAATTCCTGTCTGCCCATACATTGCGTGGACGAGACTGCCAACACCATCGTCGTGTGTCTCGAGACTGTCGAGTAACCGATGAAGATCTGATCGTTCTTTCCACTCTGAGACGGATCGGAGCTCCTCGAGTCCACCAGTGCCGCTCCACCACGGATTGTGGTACTCGGCATCGGCGATGAAGTCTTCCGCCGTCGTCGAGGAATCAATCATAGTCACACTCCAGCGTGCAACGATAATAAGTATTGCACAATCTCATGCTTCTAATCGTGTTTTTGCGGTATTTGGACACAACAATCCTCGTCGAATAGTAGAACTGAGAGTGTATCCCGGTTCGACAACGGCGGGTATTCTCGGGGGTTACTCCCACGAGACGTCCAGTCGCGCTTCTATGACTGACCTGATTCGTTCATTGAGCGACGTCCGCAGCACCGAGAGTGAATCCGAACCTTCACCGGTAGTGAACGATCTCTCGGAGACGGCATCGAGTTCGCTGAAATACAACTGTGTCTTCACGGGACGGTCGGGGTCGAACTCGTGCGTCATGAGAGCGTACGCTTCGAGTTGGGGGCCGTACTGGGTTGCCCTCTTCTCGACTGATCGTTCGGTCACACGTCCCGTCTTGTAGTCGACGATGGTCAGGTCCTCGTCGACGACGAGACAATCGATGAGTCCCGAGATAGTTCCGTGAGCCAGTTCCACTGACGCTGGGAACTCTCGGTAGACCGACCCGTCTTCTCCCGAGACGTCGTCGACGTGGGCGATACAACGTTGTGCGTGGCGTGCCACGCGTTCCCTGTCTTCTGCTGTGATCTCGTGGTCGTACTCCTGTGTACGGAGTGCGTCGTCGATTATTTCGTCCCACCGCTCTTCTGGAAGGCGGAGTTCTGCGATCCGGTGGACTGCCTCCCCAAACGGCATCCCTGAGAGAGTATCACGGGTCGATTCGTCGTCGAACTCATCCCGTTCCCGCCATTCTTCGGACTCCTCGGCCTCCGCCTCGTCGTCCGGCCGCCGGTAGTAAACCGTCTGGTCTCGTTCGTCGTAGGCCAACTCCCCGTTAGGATTCTCTTTGAGTATGTCTGCTACCTGAAACGGCGACAGGCGGTAGGTGAGTGGTTTCTCTGGTGGAGTTTCGACGTCGGGTGCGGTGGGTGCATCGGCTACTGCGTCTGTTCTTTCAGCAACGTTCAGCGGTGGGCGAGGGAGTGAAGCACGGAACGTTGGAGGCTCCTGTTCACTGTCGAGGGGGTCGCGTGCCAGCTGGCCTTCGAACGTACCTTCAGTGCCAAGTGTCGCGAGGAGGTCGGCGTGACCGAGAAGCGGTTGCTGAACGAAGTCACGCCAACTCTTCGGGTCCTCGGGGTCTGCCTCGTTCAACTTCCCATCAGAACCTCCGTGAGTACCGGCGAGGACGAGGTGGTCTCGTGCGCGTGTACACGCAACGTACAAGGTCCGCTTCTCCTCTGCAACGAGTCGCTGTCGCCGCAGTCGTCGGATCCCTTGTTTCGCTACCGTGTCGATGCTGTTGAAGGGGTCCTCCGGGTCGGGAACCGACAAGCCGAGTGCGGGTCTGTCGTCAATTCGTTCGAACTCGGTCCCACCAGCGACGGGTGCTGAGGTGTTGAAGGCGTCACTGATTCCGGGGACGACGACGATTGGGTACTCTTCACCTTTTGCCGCGTGGACCGTGAGGACACTTACCCCATCTGCGCCGTCAGGAATCGACGCTTCGGGGTCGTGTATCGATAGCTCTTGACGCTCTTCGAGGCGCTCGACGATTTCCCCGACGCTCTGTGCACTTCCGACACCATCTCTGAGTAACTCACGGAACCGTTCGACGTTCGCTGCCGCTTGACTGGGTCGGTTGTCTGCAGAGATCGACGAGAGGTATCCTGTCGCATCGAGTGCAGCGTCGAGTGCTTCAGTCCACGAGTCAACCTGCGGACCAGCAGCGTCGTCGGTCGAACCGACCAAGTGGCGAAGGTCTTCGATGAGTTCGCGCGCCTTCGCGAACTCGCCTGTCGTGACGCCTTCGAGGGACTGCCAGATATCGCCGCCGACAGACCCGGGTGCGAGTTCGTCGTCTGTGAACCCGAACATCGGAGAGCGAAGTAATCCATACAACGCGATATCGTCTTCAGGGTCGGCGAGGACCCGAAAGAGGTTGAGAAGTGTCCGAACTTCTGGGGTGTCGAAGTACCCCTCGCCGTTGACGACAGTGTAGGGAATACCCGTCTCGTCGAACGCCCGTTTGAACGCGCCAAGGTGGGTTCGTTTGCGGATGATGACCGCCACGTCGTCGTAGCTCGCCAGTCTATCGTGCGGTGGATCTACTCCATCCTCCGGATCCGGATCGTACACCTTCGTCTCACCTTCCACGAGGTGTGTGATCCGCGAGGCAACCGCCCTTGCCTCGTTCCACCGTCGCTCGTCTCCACCATCCTCTCGGAATGGGTGTTCCTCCGGTAAGAGGTCGACAGCGAGTTCGTCGTCTGGGACGAGGAGATACTCGACGACTGGGTCGACGTCTCCGTCGTGGTCTCGATTGGGGGCGAGAGCCTGTGGTTCTGCTTCGAAGTCGGCGTCGGGACCACGTTGGAACACCTCCTCGAAGAGGGCGTTCGTAAATCGAAGGACAGGATCGAGCGATCGGAAGTTGTCCTGAAGCTCGTACCGGCCTTCGGTAGCGGTCTCGTCGGTGTGATTAGCCTCGGTGAGATTTCGGCGTGCCGCTTCGAAAACAGAGACGTCTGCGTTTCTGAACCGGTAGATGGACTGCTTTTCGTCACCGACGACGAAGACGTTCCGACCACCATACGGAGTCTCGTCTGCGAGGCTCGTGAGCGACTGAACGATGTCCCACTGACTGGGGTCTGTATCTTGAACTTCGTCGATCATGACGTAGTCGAACTGTTCTCCCAGCGAGATACGAACGTCCTCGACGCCAGCCTCTTTGTCGAGAAGCCTGCTCGTTCGTTCGACTAACCCCGCGTAGTCGGTTGCATTCCGTTCTCGAAGTCGTGAACGGTACTCTTGTGCGACCTCGTTCAGCAACCGGGCGAGGGCGAAGACGTACTGCGCTGTCTCACGGTCGACGCTCGTATCGATGTCGGCCTCGGTGAGTTCCGGAACACCGAGCGACCGCAGAATCGACTCCACGAGTTCTCCGACACGCTCCTGTCCCACGTCGTCGCCGTTCCAATCTCCGTTCGTCGGTGTGTAGTTTGCTCGAAGGCCACCGCTAGACGTGGTGAGAGTATCGCAGACCTCGAGCACGCGTTCGTACGCTTCGTTGTCTGCAACCCCCTCAAGTTCGTCGAACAGGTCGCGGAGTGTAACTGCATATCTCGTTCGCTTTCCACTTGGTGACGACGAGAGGTTATCGAGCAGTTCTCGAAGTTCTGTAACGTCTGCTCGAAGATCTTCGTCGTCGAGTCGAGAGACGAGTTCGTTGACCGGGAACGGATGAAGCACGCGTTCGACGTACTCAACGTACTCATCAGTCGTTCGCTCAGGCGCACTCCAGTACGACGCCCACTGTTCAGATAAGGGACGCTTCCCCAGTAGGTCGAGCAGTGCCTCACGAAGCGTGTACTCGGAGAAAGCAGGTAGTGCTTGTTCGACAGCTGGCGGCCGATCCGAGAGGATGTCGTCGACAACGTCACTCCGTAGACGCGTCGCCTCCACGTCGTCGAGGGTGTCGAATCCCGGGTCGAGACCATCAACTGCAGTCGCGTGTTCAGAGAGAACGCGCTGACAGAACGCGTGGAGCGTGTGGATATACGCGTCTTCGAGTCCGATGAGAACGTCCCGCCATCGTTCGTAGTCAGTTGCTGAATCCGCTTCCGCGAGTCGAGTGAGGACTCGTTCCCGAACTTTCGCAGTGAGTTCACGCGCTGCACGCCGCGTGAACGTCGTCACGAGGATATTCTCGGGAAGGAGCTCTTCGTTCTGTTCGAGGAGTTCGAGATACCGAAACGACAACGTCGTCGTCTTTCCAGTCCCCGCACCCGCGGTCAGTGGGTAGTTCTCGTCGATAGTCTGTACCGCCTGCTTCTGTTGGTCTGTAAGTTCGTCTCGTTCCATCGTTACTCGTCACGCTCCACAGTCGGTTCCCACTCGACACCGCGCGCCATCGGTGGAACGTAGGCGTCCCGTTCCGCCGATTCGAGATTCGCTACGAGGTCGCGCCGTCTGTGGTGCCGGACGTCGCAGGCGTCTCGGAACGCACACGACGAACATCCAGCGGCGTCTTCTTTGTTGGGTGTCGGATGAAAGACACCAGACTCGATACCGTCGACGATCTGTGAGAGTCGGTCGGGAACGGCCTCATCAAGCAACTCGCGGAACCCATCTCCCGTCTCGATCGCCGGTGTTCGCCCACGGACAGTCGGTGTCCCCCCGTGTCCATACCATGCAGCAACGTCGTCGAAGGTCACCTGTCCCGCGTTGGATGATACGTCGCCCGGCTTCCGGAGACGGTAGTACGTCCCGCCAACTACTTCGACGTCTTCCGTTTGTTCGAGTAGCTTCGCGTACACGGGGAGTTGGAATTTGATGCCATCAAGTGTGTCTCGTTCCGACGGCGTTTTCCCGGTCTTGTAGTCCCTGATGACGGCGAGGCCACCACCACTCCGGTCCTGTCGGTCGAGATACCCGAACATATCGACGGAACCCACTGAGCCAGACAAGCGCTGTTCGAATTGGTACGGTGCAACCGTGACTGGACCATCTCGAAGATCGTCATCTGGGTCGACGTGGAACCGGACCTCTTCGTCGAGGAACCGCACAAAGATGCCAGATGCTTCCGCCTCTATTCCGGGGAGCGTGTAGTACGGGTTCGAGCTATCGGTTCCCAGTCCTGCGAGGTGCCGATACCGCCACTCTTCGTCGAGCGCTTCCCGTTCTGTCTCGTCTGCTGCACGAAGCCTGGATAGTGCAACTTCAAGAAGTTCACCTTCGAGCTCGGACCGAGAGAACGAGCCCAGCGGTACTGGACGTCCCTCCTGTTCAGCGAGGCGCTCGTAAAACGCCTCAAGTATATCGTGGACAACCGTCCCCCGGGCCATCGGAACAGTCGTCTCGTCGTCGTCGTCCAGTTCGAGAACTCGCCTGGCGTAGTACTTGAACGGACATGCTGCATAGTCCTCAGCTGCAGTGGGTGAGAGTGGCTTGGGTTCGAGGGAGAGGACTGTTGCCGTCGCTTCGGAAAGCCACCCATTACGATCGTCGAGTTGTGCTCGGTCGCGGGAGGACGCAGTCCGAACACCGTTCTGACTGGAAGGCGATTGTGGCCGAGCGAGTGTGTCGTTCGCACCGGGTGCCATTTCGAATACTCCACCGGACTCTGCAGTCTCGATCGCGTCCGCAACAGCGAGTTTGCCACCCGATACACCGACGAGACTAAACGCTCGGTGAAGGTCTCCTCGGGAACCCACAACATCTCGGTGTGGGACAGTCGAGTCGAACAGGTTCTCGAACTCGTCTCTGACTGTCGCCTTCGTGTCAGTCACACGCCGAAGCTCCGCGAGAATGGATGCGTCGACGTATTTCGTGCCATCGAGTTGTTTCGATGGGCGTGAGAACACGATCGAAGCCGACGAACCGAGTAACCCAGCGATGCGGTACTCGGCACGGCGAGCGTGGTCTGCCTCCTCGAAATCTTCGTGCGCATCTGTCACGCGCTGATACAGTGCTAACCGACCGTTTCCACCTGGGAAGTGAGAAGCGGTGAGGCCAACGACGAAGACGTAGTCATAGGCTCTCGCTCCGACCGAACCCGCGTCGATGATATCGACGCGGTCGTCCCATCCCCGAGGTGTGTCCGTCACAGATGCCCCAGACAGTGCGTGTCGTGCACGTTCGAGCACGCCGCCACGGTCGGCAGCGGTTCGGTCGACTGCATCGAGGACACGCCGAACACCACTTCGGACGACGCGTTGCGACCCGGTCGTCTCCCGGTTCTCGACGGTCTCGTCGATGCCGAGGTCCAAGATGAACGCTCTAAATTCAGCAAGTGGTGCGTCCGAAGTCTGAATTGTGGACGCCTGCACCCGAACGTCTGAAACAAACTGCTCTACTTCGTCACTGGACTGCGAAATCCCGTCGTCGAAGTCGTCGGATTCGACGGCTTCGGTAATCACATCGTGGACTTCTCGACGTGACTGCCCAGACGGCCACCACTCGCCGAATGTAACGACTGGATTGTCGACGAGCTTCGCGAGTGCGTCGGGGTCGTCGTCCATTACGAGATCGAGTGCCGCGATGAGTGCTGTTCCAGTCGCGGTCTCGTCGACATCGTACTGCTTGTTCGCAGCGTAGCGAATCCGGCGACTCTCGAACTCGGCGGCGAGTGCCGGTACGTACGCCTGTGACGAGATCGGAACGACGGCGATATCGTCGAGGTCGACACCTTCTCCAACGAGTTGCTGGACCTGCCGACCAACGAAACGGACCTCGGCTTCGAGAGACGACGGGACCACGAAGTCAGCAGTAAGTTCGGTGTTGTCGATAGTCGGCCCCTCACGGCGGAAGAGCGATGCTGCGAGCTTTGCGTTCTCACGTGGAAGGTCAGATCGTGAGGGGATATGTTGTGCTTCGAACTCGAGGTCGTCGTTGAAGAACGACCAAGCACGGTCGGCAGCGACGTCGACACCCACTGGTTCGTCAGTGTCGGTGAGCCGGACGACCGTTCCAGCCGTCGGCCACGTGTCTGCAACCGTCGCGACGACCCGCTCAGCGAGTACCGAGAACCGGTCGAATCCGGCGACAATGACGGCGTCGACGTGTTCGAAGATCGAAGATGGGTCGATGCTTTCGACGTGCTGGTACCGCTCAGCCTGGAGAACGGTACCAGAGCCGTCTTCAATGTCGTCTCGTCCACCGTAGAATTCCGCTGCGACACGACCGAGTTCGTCGGCGAGGTTCGGGAGACCTTCGCCACGGAGTCGCTGTTGCAACGTGTCGACGTCGAGTACACCAGCGAATTCGAGTAAGCTGAAGAGGTCTTCCAATTCACCAGTCAAGCCTGTCGACGGAAGTCCGTCTCTGTCGCTGTGGAGTGGTGACTCCTCGGGAAGCGATTCGATCGCTCGTTCCATCAAGCGTTGTCGGGTCGGTTGGTCGATTCGTGTCGACGGGCCACCGATCGCTGTCCGGTCGTAGCAGCGATCGACGAAGTCGTCCAGACTCATCGCGACGAGCTCAGCGGGTCTGCCGACTTCCTGCCACTGTGTCTCTACGACCGTCTCTCTGTGGGGCTGGTTCGTGAGGTACAGGATACTCTCGGGGAGCCCGGACGAGTGCGTGTGTGCCCACTGAAACGCTGCGTCGTCGAGGGCTTCTGCATCGGGGCCGTGGAACAACACGGACTGGGAAGCTTGCTGAGTCACTTCGTTCGTCACCACTTCTGAAGCTCCTGTTCGAGTGCACTCTTCAGCGCAGCCTCGAGGTCGATGTCGTTTTTTCTTGCCAGCGCAGCAAAGTCTGCTGAAACCTCGGTGCTCACCGTTTCTGTCTCCCCCGGTTCGATGTCGAGTGCGGACCGTATCGCAGTCTCGACGAGTACGTCGGGTTCGGTGAACGGGCTGGTCTCATTCTCACAACTCGCCTGTACGAACGAGAGGATGTCATCTGAAAGCTCGACCGGTGTCGTCTGCTCACCAATTTCGACGTCACCGGCGAAGGCCGGCAGTTCTCCACTGAGCGAGCCGACGATAAGGTCGCGAGTCCACGACTCTATCGTCTGGTCTATGGACGATTTCGTCTCGGCGTCGAGACGGCCACGCGCAACTTCGACCAACGTTGTCGACACTCGAACCACGTTCGGTGCGCCTCCATCGTCAGTAGCCTCAGTCGGATCATAAACCCGATCAACCGCGAGGCGCCGCCCATCTGGGAGTGGGAGTTCGTAGAGCTCGCCATCTTCGCGAGCGAAGAACAGTGGGTCATCTTCTGAGTAGTCCGTGCCGATGGCAGCAGCGATCCCTTCGTCGACCATCGCTGCAGTCGATTTCGGTGGTGCGGGCCACTCTGCACGGTATTTTGGCAGCGACCCTTTCTCACCGTCTTCACCGTTCACAATCGCCTTGATGCGACGGTACTCGTCGAGTGCCTCTTCGAGATGTTCGTGGAACTCGGACCCACTATACTCCGAGGGCAGGTACACGACGTACGAACCATTCTCACGATGGAACTCGTAATCGATTCCCAGCAGGTGCTCTGCGACCCCCTTCGCGGCACGGTACCTGTCGAGTGCAAGTCGATATTGTTCGTACTTCTCGTTCCGTGTTGGGAAGAGGCCCTCACTCTGTGGTACCTCCTCCTCCTCACCTTCACTTCCGGAGGTGGATGATCCAGTATCGTCGTCAGAAGTCTTAGGTGGCCAGTGACGAGCAACGACCGGCTCAATCTGTTCTCCGTCGCTGGACTCGTCCGCCTGGACTGCAGCACGAAGTTCTCTGAGAGCGTCGGCAGCGGCGTCAGTATCGACGAGTTCCCCTATGTGGCTGTCGGGTCGGGTGGAGAGCGTCTCTTCGCCTGCAACTTCTAGGGCAGAGACAGTCACCCCAACGTTTTCAGTTGCAATGGAGAACCCTGGCGCCTCTTTGAACGTCTCTCCAAGTGCAGAGAACTCGGCCGCTCGGCGGAGAAGTTGTTGACCGTCCTCGTGTGGATCGATTGCGTGTTCGTGGACTGCAGTCGGAACGACGTGGTAGAATCGAGCTTCCTTGTCGCCCTTTGGGTTCCGAAGAACCCGACCGATCCGCTGAACGAGGGAAGCGTTCACACCACCGCTGGCGACGTTGACTGCGACTTCAGCATCGGGCATGTTCACACCCGTTCCCAGTAATTTGCCAGATCCGAGGAGGACGCCGCCAGTTGCGTCTTTGAATCGGCCGATTTTCTCGGCGCGGTCGTCGTCGCCACTTTCGAGAGCGATGACGCTGTCGTCGGAGAACCCTTCGTTCTCGACAAGGCGCGTCCGAAGCCGAGATGCGTCATCGTAGTTCTGGACGAGAACCACGGTTTTCTGCGCTGGTGCGTGTCGCTTGATGAGGTCGACGATTGCGTCGTCTTGTGGTGAGAGGTTCCAGCGAACCGGCCGACGTGTGAACAACGCAGTCGCGAGAAGGTCGAACTCTTCTGACTGCTCACGGAGGTTGTTACCGGCGTTTGACTGTGCGAAGGACTGCAAGTCTGCATACGATCCGACCTGTGTTGGGAGGTCGCCAGGGTCGACACCCAAGTTCTCTGCATCCAGTTCCCCAGTAAGCGAGTCGAGGTTTTTCCGGATTATTTGTGTCTGCTCTGCGAGTTTCGTTTCGTCTTCCTCGGTCGCTGCAGCGTAGTGAACTTCCCAACTAAAGTCCGCGATGACACCGTGGCTACGCGCCATCGGAATGGTAAACCGATAACATCTATCGAGATGGTTTTCGAGGGCGTTCTCCGCGGCGTCGTCACCTTTCCACCCACCGTCCACGGATCCTGACATCGCCAAGATTGCGTCACTCCCATCGACTAGTTCCTCGAAGACGTCACCCCAACCTCGTTCGTCACCTCGTTTCCGTCGTGAATACTGGTGTGCCTCGTCCAAGATGACGAGGTCGTGTCCACGGAGTGATGGGGTGGTGAGGAGAGACTGTGCAGTCCTGAACTCGATGGTCCCCCATCCAAGTTCGATGTCTTTCCCACCGTCTCCATCCACGGGGACGGTCCTGTCTTTCGGGATATCGAGGTGTTCGTCTAACTCTTCGCGCCACTGTGACAGTAGGAGGTTGTTCCCGGCGACAACCAGAATTCGTGGGTCAGACCCCCCTGTTTCGTAATCCTCTGCGATGGGAGCATCGACTGGATGGAGAGCACCGTATCTAGCAGCGATCGTCGCGAGACCGAGAACCGTCTTCCCCGTAGCCGTCGCCATGTTCACGTAGCCCTTCTGGTCACTCTCGAACCACTTGCGGAGGGCCTGTTTCTGATGCTTCCACAGCGGGGTTGTCATCCTGGCTTCGTCTAGCCGAGCGAGCAGCCCACTTGTCGTAGTCGATCGATCCGAAACAGTCCCTATGAGAGCGTCGGCGTACGCTTCGACGCTTGGATCAGAGAACAGTTTCATCACGAGGTCGGACGCGGAACTCGAATCACGGAGTTGCCGGAGTCCAGCACCGTCGTTCGCGTCGACGCGAACACTATCTTCGATAGCCTCGGTAGCTGCCTTTTCGACGAGAGCTTCCACCGCCCTGTCGACGTCCATCTGACCATCTCCGTGCTCTGAGAGCTCCTTTCGGAACTTGTTGAGGTGGAAGGCCAATTTCCCGACGGCTTCGGAATCGTATCGTCTCAGGGATCGGTCGAGGTCAGAACCGGAGCCACCGAGATTTCTGAGTCCGTCGACGTAGAACCTCCCGGTTGCCTCCGAGAAGTTTACTTGATCGATGACTCCCCCGATATCACCTGTGCCCGCTCCCCCACCAATTGCGACACCATAGAGGAGGTCTGTCGCTGCGCGGTCGATCTGTGCAGGCCACTGAGTTTCACTCAGCCCACGACCATCAAGTCGTGATTCTCGGAATACTTCGTCGACCTGTTTGCTGTTGTTGCCGAACTGCTTCTCGAACGGATCAAATCCCATCTATGTGCCCCAACTGTCTCTTGGATAGGACGAACTTCGAGTCGGATCAACCGGAACGCCCCAAGCCGGTTCGTTTGTTTGTGTGCTCGACAGGCGTACTGACAGATACATAAATCACCTATACAGTCACACTCCCTGTCGATTATCTTTTCAGAGATAGATACATCACAATGGAGTAAATAGTTTTCTACCGTTTTCTAGATGCAGTATTAGGAATGCTTTTACGGCCCTTGGTCGTACCTCCACGATAACTAATGACTGACGTTCCGAGAGGGGATCGAATGAACCGTATCGCCGAGGAACTCGAAGTATCGGGTGATTCTCTTCAAACTGCAGAGATGCTTGCTCGTCAAGCTTCGATGGAAGGCATCACGTCTGGGCGAGGAAACGATACCGTCGCTGCAGCGGCACTCCTTCTCGCGGTCAAACAGTCTGGCGGGTGGTACACCGCCAAAGACATCGTGAGTTCTTGGCGTGAGGTGGATGCGTCGAGTGACCTCAACGAAGAGTTCAGCCTGAAGAGTGTCCTCCGAGCAGAGAAAGTGCTCGCAAAGGAGTTCAATATCGAAAACACGCCTACAAAACCGGAAGACCTCGTCGAGCGCTACGGTACAGAATTAGGGACGTCAGATGAAATCGTAGAACAGACGAAGCAATTACTCACAGACGTCCGTAGAGAGGAAGCCTCGGTAATAAACGGAGGTCGCTCTCCTGCTGGTATCGCCGCATCTGCGCTCTATCTCGTGGTTTACCTTAACGACCTCCGTCTGGAGTACACCCAAGGGGACATCGCAGAGGCCGTTGGTGTAACTGAAGTCACGATACGAAACACCTACCAAGATATCGCGGACGCACTCGGAGGGAAAGAAGAGCTTGCTCGAACAGAGACCTACAACGTTGAATCGGGAAAGAAACAATATGAGCATGATACGTTAGGTGAGGATACTAAGCCCGACGCTAACGAAAGTTCAGATAATCAGGAGAGTACTGAAGACACTCAAACAGAACCGTCCACTCAAGTATCTAGTGTCGAAGGCGAGCATGAGAAACCTTCGTCGGACTCGGTCCAGTTACCACGTTCGTTAGTGACCACGATTGACGCGTTGGTCAACCGCAATGTTATCGAAGCCAGTTCGGTGGAGTCGTTCGTAGATGGTTGTGTGAGAGACTCAGTAACCGAGCATCTACGGAGCGATGAAAAGTCGTTGCCGCCCTTATTTAAAAAATCGTCTAGCGAAGTCGTTTCAATCCCCATCGATTCACTGCTTGCAGATATGGTTAGTGCAATCGTTGGACGGTATGAAGCATTTGAAACTAGTTCTGAGCTTGTAGGATCTATCGTACAGGAGAACGTGAACTCAATTGCTGAACCAATCTCTGTGTCTGTAACATTACCGCCGGACGTCGGAATTGAACTGACGAAACGAGTCGAGAATGACAACACGTACGAAACAGAATCTGACTTGATCAGAGAGTTAGTTGTCGAGAATATTCGGGGAGAGTAGGTAACCCAATATGCCATTTTCAGCAATGAACGATGGTGAGCGAGTGTTACCACACCAAGTTACTGCCGAGGCCTCACTCACCTGCCCAAAGTGTTCAGACAATTTGACCGTAGTGACTGGACATCACCGAAATGGGAGATTCGTCGCACGGCACTTCCGGCACCAAACGAACGAGGACTGTGCTGGCGAATCCATTCCTCACCTCCGAATGAAGTTGATCGCACTGTCCAAGCTGAAGGTTGAATTTCCGAACGCCACGGTCTCGTTGGAAAAGACAGTCGGAAACAGACGAGCGGATTTGCTCGTAGAATTCAACCAACCACGACATCCGTTTGGGCATGGCATCGCAGTTGAGGTCCAATACCGTAACAATTCCAAGGACCTCTTCGCGACTGATTCAGATTATTATGACCAAGGGTTCAGTGTATTGTGGCTCTCAGAACAGCACTATTCGGGATACGACGTCTCAGTTAATCATGTTCAACACGTTTGGCCACGCGCACTCCCAAAGCTTCGAGGATACGATGGTCTTCAGTTGCCTATCTGCGAACCCCCAGAGTCAGTGGAGGTCGATATTATACTTCCAAGAGAGTATTTTGAAGCAAATGAAGCCAAATTAAAACGGGCTTATCAAGAAGCGTCTCAGTCGCCGACTCTATCAACTCCTACAGAGACGTCACATAGAGAAAAAGCAGTTTCTGGTAACAAGTCTAGTAGCTGGGTGACACACAAGCAAGTTTGGTTGAGTAAGAAGGCAGACCTGACGAAGAGATCTCTCCAATTCGTTGAGAGTCCCACAGGACAGTATTTTTTGAAATTGAGTAAAGGTCAACGAGGAACTCGGCCTGAAAGTATACTTGTCCGCGTGACCCCTAACGAAGTTAATCTGGTTGAGAAAATACCATCAACTATCCAGTCAGCTGCAAAGAAGGAGAAACAAAAGGGGGAATGGCAAGACCTCGATATTTGTTGGCTGAAATCGTACGAGAGTTCTGAGACTGCCTGGTTCAAAATCAAGTCAAGTAGAGATAATCAATACGTTATGGAACTCGGCCAGAAGGATTTGTCAGGCAACTCTGAGATAGTGAAAACTAAATTTTCAATTTCTGGAAAACTTCATCACGATATCGAAGAATTTGTCAATAATTCTATTAAACATCTCTAACGGCAACTACTGGACTGGTCAAAATGCTCAATTTATATAGGAATGTTTGCACGCGAACCTAGGATAGTGGAAGGTGACATGATTAAATCTTCGCCTGGGCTCACCTCCTCAAACACCAAAGAATATCACGTTGCATTAAATTTCGGACAGTATGCCTACTGTCAAAGAATATCAAAACGACAAAGGATATTATATTAGGTCAAGTATCAACGGAAGCTACGTTACACTTCAGTTGAGTCCGGAGGCTGAAGGCTTGTTTTCTGATCTTGGGCTCCGTGGAGAAGACCATATTTCGTGGCAGTTTCTCAAGCCTCTTTGTGACATCGGCCATGCCTACACTAACAAGTCTGGAACAGAAGTGAAAACAGAAGATATTGACCCCGAAGCCACGGTCTCCTCGGGGAAGCTGACACTCGAAATGAAGCAACGGCTCAAAGACTTTCTATACCAACACACACCTACCGATTGCGAGCTAAATGAAGAGAAATTGTCGACAAGCCCAGATGAGAAAACCGCGATTGTAGGTCGTATTGACGCTTCGAAACGATCGTTCATCAAAAAGTGGAGTCCGTCCGATGACGAGTACGAGGCAACATTAAATCGGATTGCGAGGGCAGATGATCCAGATGGTATCCTGAAATCAATTGCTCATCATTCGACTGAACACCCCATTATCGTACAGCGCTTTCGGGTGAGCTCACAAGGAGTTCCTACGTATTCGTTCGATACTGATGGTATCGCTTGGACAGTCCATGATTTCCGGACTGTTGACAAGGTAAGTACCAACGCCGAGTTGTTTTTCGAAATCCAGCCTGGAACCAGCCACTCTCAATCAATCACAATGGGACCCGACGAGGTAGAGTGGCATACAGCGGGTGACACGTTCTCGAGAGAGCAGATTGATGAGTTCCTGATAGTTGGTCCTGATATACTGTACTACTTCAATCACTTGATTACGAGGCCGAGTGCTAGTCCAAAGAAGATTACGTCAAACCCAACTGCAAATCTCAATCCGAAAGACGAATCGCGCGCTGAGTCTCTTAATGACCTGGGAGGAATAGATCCGGGAGAGTATGAGCGGTCTCTAGGTGTTGTACTCTCGTTAAGCAACAAGGGGTACGGCAGAATTAGATCGCATTCAGGTCGTGCTTTCACATATTCTGAGGATGACGTGGAGGGCGGCGGTATTGACGTTGGTGACATTGTCACATTCGATGTGAAGCCTCACAGGAGGAGTATTTACGCTCACAGTATCACTAAAGAAGAAACGGAAATACCAAGTTCTGAAATACTTTGTAATTGGCCAGAGTGGCGTGAGCGGTCATTATCGTGGGTTCTGGATAATTGGGAAGACGAAGGGAGGCAACAAGCGGTAGGTACCGGTTCGGTCGTCATCGGCAGTTCTGGTGAAGAAACCGATTACGAGTGTGTCCAGGTTCGAGTTGATTCTCTTGCGTTCTACCTTGCTAATACCGATGACGGGACAAACGATGCTTTCGGCGAAGCTGTTCGGTCGCTTCTGAAGCGTACAATTGACGGTATCCAAAGTACCCCGCAAGCACCAATCGCTACAACAGAGGTTGAGATTTCACTACCGACGAATCTGCTTTCGATGATTGATTCTGTTGTTGAGAGTTCTTCGGCTTATGAGAGTCGAAGCCAATTCTTTAGCGGTGCTCTACAGCGTCACGTGGATGAAGCAAAACAAGTAGAGTTGACTGTACGTGTCCCGCAGGGCTATCACGATGCCGTTGAAAGACTATCTGAAGAGCACGGGATATCTACCCCTGAATTCATGCGTGAGGCACTCGAGGACGCTCTAATCTCTGAACTCCGTCACAAACAATAGCACTACCTGGTTCGTGGGAACGACAATTACCAGTTTTAATCCCAAGGCAGGGTCTTGAGAGTATTCAACCTGCTACCAAGACTGTCCTCAAGCTACTTCACAATGCTATGAACTGCGTAGACACTGATCTGAAGTGGATGAGTACGATTTTTGTTCATTTATCTCAACGTCGGAGATCGTCGCACACTCATTCAAATCACGTCGACAATCGCGTCAGTAGGGATGACTCCGCCTACGAGTAGCTCAGGAAGTCCTTCTTCGGTTTTTAGATTGTAGGCGTCGATGTCGTCAGGCGAGTCAACGCGCTGTATACTTTCACGGTACGCGGCGAGCGCTTCTGTAACCGTATCAAATCTAAGCATGACGTTTTCACCGCCGTAGGAGTAGTCGATGAGGTCAGACACGGCCCCCATGTCCGTGAGATGCATCCCAGGGGCCCGAAACACGCTCCATCGAGACGGACGTGTTGCAAGGAATTAACGACAGTCTCGTCGCGTACTCGGAGAGCAATTCGAACGCTCCTCATGATATTCTAAAGGAGTATGCTAAGTGGCTCTCATCGGAGAGTAACCTCAGTACATCACAAAGCCGGTTAGTTGAGACGTCTGCTTGCTGAAGATGTGTCCAAACAACAGCAGCAAGCAGACAGTGAAATCCACGAGGACCAGCTCCTTAACTTCCTCGTCAACTCTCTTGACGAGGAAGTTGCTCTCACTCTCGGTGAAAACGCCGAGCTCGATGCTGAAGACATCTACGAGGTCCTCGTCGGCGCGTGCGCCGACGGGACCTCGGTCTCAACGCTCTGTGAGAGAAGCGAAGATGCACCCCACAAAAACTCGGTTCTCTACCATCTCCGCACCAAGTTCGACCTTGAGACGCTCGAACAAGTTGGAAACACGCTCCTCCAGAAGGACGTTCTCGACGTCCTTCCCCAGCAGGTGGAGGTCGTTTCGGACCTCCACCTGCGGCCCTACTATGGTGACGAAGATGACACGGACGGCCTGTACCACTCACAAGCGAAGCGTGGAACCACCGCGTTCCACGCTTACGCGACACTCTACGCGCGTGTGAAGAACAAACGCTACACGCTGGCGGTGCGCCGTCTCGAAGACGGCGACACCGCCAGCAGCGTCCTCGCCGAGTTTCTTGGTATCCTCGACAGCCTTGACCTCGATGTCAAGGCCGTCTATCTTGACCGCGAATTCTACGACAGCAAGTGTTTGACGCTGCTTCAGGCGCACAACCACGCCTACGTCATGCCGATCGTCCGCTGGGGACGGACGATCAAGCAAGAACTCTCGGAAGGCTGGAGTCGCGTGATTCAGCACAGTCTGATGGCGAAACTCGACGGTCACAGCTGGACCGTCGAGTTTCCCGTCTACATCGACTGTACCTACCAGAACGGACGGTACGACGAACATGGAGTGGCACGTCACGGCTACGCCGCTGACGCGCCGTTCATCGACTCACCACGAGACGCTCGATACCACTACGCGAAACGCTTCGGTATCGAGGCGAGCTATCGACTCTCCGAACAAAGTATTGCGACGACCTCGACACAAAGTCCGGTCGTACGGCTGTTGTACGTCGTGGTGAGCTTGCTATTACAGAACGTCTGGCGGTATCTGCACTGGGAGTACGTGGCGACGCCCCGCCGAGGCGGGCGTCGCCTCTGGCAGTGGCCGTTCAAGGAGTTCATCAACATGATCCGACGGGCAGCGTGGACGGTCCTCGCGGTGCGTCGGGCCGTCCCCGCGAACCGGCCACCGGACGACCGGTTTACCCGGTAATCACCACCCAGACAGCCTCCAGCGGGAGTGGCGACGCTGTCGCGTCGGCGGCAGCCGCCGCCGACAGCGACAGCTCTCCGTCGGTTCGCCCAAGATTCTCTCGTCGAGACCGCCAGTACAACCGCTCCGGCACAGAACTCAGGCTTCAGAAACAGCTAGCCGAGGATGCTTTGTGAGGTACTGAACCTCGAAGTAGACAACATAGTCTACCGCTCAATCGATGCGAGGACATTAGTCGGTGAGGGTGGTGTCGACTCGGAAGCGTACATCGCTTCACGTCTCGCAGTACCGGACAAGAGTGCCGTTTGCGTTGTTCTCCGGTACACTGACCGGCTCATACATGCTGCTATACAGGACGTTACAAGCGCAGAACGGGCACTCGTCGCGCTGAATGAACAACTTGCATCGTGGGAAGACGAGAACCTACTAATCGTCGAAGACGCGGACGAACGGGTGCATGAAATCTTTCCGCAAGTTTACTCAACCGATATTTACGATCTCGACAAGCATCGTTGAGCGACTTAGTACTATTAATAAACATCCAGCGTTCGTGCTTCAGATAAGCAGACACTGATGTGTGAGAGTAAAACTTGCAACAGAACACAAACTCATTCGGGCGGGTTTTAGATTCTGTATAGCACTATACAGTGTATTCAATGTTGGCTCCCCCTGTAGCCGTATTTTACTAATTTTCGTTGTGTACGAACCACTCCCGCATAAGCCAAAGTATTAACTCAATGGGATAAGGTCGGTGAGTAATGAAAATCACACATTCAGAATTACCCCAACACGCAGCGAGCGGGTTACTCCCCGGTGAGCAGGCGTGAATTCGGAGGCTGACTCCCAGGGTTTAGAGGTCGAAGAGGACGCTTCAGAGAACGAGGCGAGAGAGCGCCGCTACAAGTGGTCACAAATGAGCCTCGACGAACTCGTCGACGTCTACTGGCAAGACATCGCACCGGAACGATATCGAGACGGGTTCGACGAAGACCGCGACATTCCAACCTACGACTGGCTTACTGAACACGGATACAGCGGAATCGCGTACGCGCTGCGTGAGCACCACGACCTCACACCCAAGCAATTCTTCGTCGATGTCGTTGGTCTCGAAGGCGAAGGTCCGGGAGAATGGCAATGGGGAGTGGGCCACGACGCAACTGTCGACGCACTCAACGCGTATATCACCTCTATCGAGACCCGTGGTGGACGAGCGGACAGTACAGTCGAGACGCACCGCACACGGCTAGCGAAGTGGGTTCGGACCTATCACGAGCTCCACGGGACAGACGCATTACTCAAACCACTCTCCGACCTCGACCAGCAACCACGAGAAATCGAGCGCTGCCTCACAGTTCTCGACGCCTTCGACGAAGAGTTGTCGACCGACCGCTCGAAACTTGAGTATCTGCACGTCGCCAGAGCGTGGTACGCGTTCGTGAAACGCCGGAAGTACGCAAAGTACAACCCACTCTCGGAGGCGGGCGAAGAGTTCGGGTGGGAGGCCGCTGAGCCGGATCCACAGGCATTGTCGGCGTCGCAGGTGCGTCGAATCTATGGAGAGGTGGATTCGCCCGAAGCGGAGTTGCTCGTCGTCGCACTCGCGGGATGGGGACTCCGACCTTCGGAAGTCGCTGCACTCCACGTCGATCAAGTGGTACTCGACGCTGAGGATGCACATCTATCGTTCTGTGACGGTGAAAGGAAAAATGGGCCTGGAGAGGTGGCACTGCTGTACGGCGTGGACGTCGTCGCTGATCGGATTGATTCGCTTTCTGACCGCAAAGAGTGGAACGGGTATCTGTTCCCGTCACGGTCATCTTCGACCGGTCATATATCGGTGAGTACCATTCGCCGACGATTCAAACAGCTTGCAGACCGTTCTGAGGTGGTTGTCGACGGCGAGACACCAACGCCGAAGATGGGGCGGCGGTTCTGGTACTCGGCATATCAGGAAGCCGTTGGTGAGGTTCTCGAAGGATTGGAGGGTGTTGCAGAAGACCAAGGGAGTTCGTCAACAGAAGTTGTACTTCGGAACTATTTGTCGAGGGAACAAGAGCGGAAGGCGCGGCGTCGGCGGATGAAGGAAAAGTTGGCTGAAGCGTTCAATCAGTAAGACCACGAGACTACTTCTCAGAGTTGTTTTCGAGTTCCTCACCATCACTCGTCTACACTGAAACCGTGATACTCCCGACTCGCTTGGAGATAAATCTGGGCAGGGTGTATATCCTCGTCATCAGGAAGATTCAGTGACTCACCATCCAGCTCTATGAACTCTTCATAGCCGTCCAGGTCAGGCTTATCTAGAACCACGACGTCGTGGTCATCGGTGATTGTGAACCAACCGGTGTCAAAGCCCCAGTGGTGAAGCTTACAGAATGCAACCCCGTTTCGAATGTCGTCTTTCCCACCCTCACTGCGGGGATAGATGTGCGCAGCTTCGACCTCAGGGTTCCCTGCCGGCGACAGTCGATTTGCTCCACACACTGCACACTGCTCGTCATATGCGTCCTTCACGGCGTCAGCGAAGGCCTGACCTCTGGCAATCCGCCGGTTCTCAGTGTACTCTGCGTCTTCCAGCAACTGGGGCGCACGATTGACTTGGTCGGCTATCGCCTTCCGTTCATGTTCGATTTCCTCTGGCCAGGGTAGGTCTTCTGTGCTGTCGACGAAAATTACATCCCCCAGACTCTGTCTCCCAGTACGCAGTGAGCTCACGCGCTCGTCAGCGACACGTGTGAATCCCTGCACGACTTCTCGGCCCTCGTAGCCTAGTGCGCTCCATACCTTGCTAATTGGTTGGACGTCCTCTGTATACCGTGTGACCGTGAACACGTACTGGCTTTCAGGCTCTCCCCAGAGCGCCTCACCTGCATTGGTTCCGGTTATGATCCGGCCGACCCGTCCACCAGCGACAAACTCACCAGCGTGGTAGAAGAGAAGATAGTCACCCGACTGCAGTTGGTCAAGTGCGTTCTGTTTCTTTGCAGATTCGGTCGTTGTCGTCCCCCAAACCCGAAGGTTTCCCGCCTCAGCGAGTGCTAGTGGGAGATCGTCGTACTGAGTGATATCGACAGGGGTAGATACCGTCCGGTCAAACTGAGTTTTCCAGTCGTCGCTGATAGGGATCAAATAGAGGCCGGGTTCGGAGTCGATGGTCCGTTTGTCGACATAGACTATCGAGAACTCGTATACCATTCGTCCATCGCGTTCGACATAGTCGGAGTCGTTGACTTCAACTTGACCTTGGTACCGCCACTTTCCGTCGTCGACACCCTTGTAGAAGAAGAATATCGGCATACGTTCGGAGACCGCTCGGAGCAGGTTCGAGTTCCCGGGCGATTTTTCTGACTGATCACCTCGCAATCCCTCTCCAATGTAGGTGAATTCGCCACTCTGTACTGAGTCGTCGTACGGGCCGTCTTCCTTTGCAAAGAGGAGGACGTACTTTTGCCCGCTATCATCCGTGCGAGGGTTGATCCCAGTGATTTGGTAGCCGAATCCTGTATCGAATACGCCCTCAATTTCCTCTTGGGAAAAGTGGTCGCCCCTGTGGAGCTCTGGGGGAGGAACCTGCATACACGAGCGTTGTTCAGGTGATACTTTTCTGTTGTGTCACGTCACCGTGATGTGACCCGCGTTAGATATCTTTGGCTCAGTTGAAATCCTCGATGAGGCACCTCGAAGTACAGAATGTGTGTGGCCTACGATATCCGATTAACTACCATGATGCCAATGGTCGGACCTCTTCATTCGGCTCGGGTGAATCGCTAGAAGGCAACCGGAGTGGAGAACTTTGAAACGGGAAGATTACGATGAAGTCCTCTCCGGAGTTGGTCTCAACGGTAGTTACGCTCATAGCGGCCCCAATCGGCACTCATCTGGGGTATTCACACCACACCTTACAGGCAAAGCCGTCGCTGTCCGGCGATTCACCAAAGTCGCTCTGTTGAAATCCTTCAGAGTTGATATTGAGAAAGGCTCCTCTTCCCACCGGATTTCGTCGATCCGGTTAGCGAAATAGCCTCTCAGTAAATTGCCAGACGTAAACAGGGTTTCAACAGAACCAGGTGATATAGAAACCGACGGTGTGGTCAGCGGTGATTTCGAACCAACCGTGGTGGATACCCTACTGGACAAGATAATGCGGCCTCGCTTCGCTCGACCACAGCGGTTTCAATCCCGTTCTGGGTTTCTACTGCCCTGCGACTCGGCGATGGCGTCGGTCGCGAGGCCGATCAAAGTGAATTAGTGTAACCTGCTCGCGCTGTACTCTAACTGGACTTCTGCAGCCCTATTCTGAGTGTGACTTCTCTCAGTCGTGGCTGAGCAACTGATTTGCGAGAGCTGTGAGTCCTGCTGTTTCATCAACGGCGTCCGTCCAACGGCGAGGTAGCTGTGACTGACCAAATCGAGCACCAGCGACTGCCCCAGCGATAGCACCGATTGTGTCTGCATCACCACCGCGGTTGACCGCAGTTACAATCGCACCCTCAAGCGTCGCTGCACCAAGTGCGTCGTGAAGTGCAGTCTGCAGCGAGGCCACGACGTATCCAGAGGTTTTCAATGCGTCCGGAGACTCTCCACAAGCAATCGGTTCGAGCGCATCAGTAAGCGCCACAGGGGCATCACTACCAACGAAGTCAAGTGCGTCACGAAGCGGTGTGTCAGCGTCCTCAAGAAGACCAGCGATTGTGAGATTCAACACGGCACACCCCCACGTACATCGAGGATCAGCGTGTGTGATTTGGGAAGATTGTCGGCTCACATCGACGAGAGTGTCCCAGTTATTCGCATACGGAATCGCCAGTGGTGGACATCGCATCACACTGCCGTTCCCGGCGTTCTGCCCTTCCGGACTCGACTCCCAGACTGCCTGCCCAGCCTCGTCCCATGCTGCACCGTGTTTGAGTCGGCTTAGTGCCCGGAGTGTCATCCGTCCAATGTCGAATGGTTCGCTGTCGTACCACGCTACAAATCGGTCAGCGATATCCCCTGGAGAGAACTCGTCATTATCTGCAAGACTTCGTGCGATACACAGGGCCTGCTCGGTGTCATCAGTAATTGTCCCGGCTGGTTGATTCCAGGTCCCGTACCCAACCATGTCGGTCAGGCGTCCGTGCTCAGCAGCAATCGCTTCTGCAGACGTGAACTCGACTGGCCGACCCAGTGCGTCCCCACACGCGAACCCCACCAACACGCCACCGGCCCGATTAGAATCCATGTGGAAGGCTCCGGTGACAAATCAGAAATATTTTCGCACAGATGACGTCACTGGCAAAATCCCTGCTTCAAAATTGATGTTCACACAACGTCGTGGGGATGTACGACCCACTTCTCTTTGGAGACATCTAACAGCGCAACACCGTGCTTCTGGAAGCTTGGCTTCATCATCTCGTCTTCGATTCTAATACTCCCAGCGGCTAATACAGGGATTACTCTTTGTTCAGTTGCGATTGACGGATAGTCCTCAGTAAAGCAGTCCGAGTAAAATAGGGATTGGCCGAGATACTGGTAGACATCAGAAACAGACCGAATAGGTTGACTCTTGGTTTTTAATTCGGTTACATAGACTGTTTTTGGCCCAGCGATAACAAGGTCGACCCGAGCGACTCCAGAGGAAGTCCCAGAGCCGAAATTCTGTGTGATTTCTGCTTCCGTCCAGAAACCCCTCGGAAGGTTTCTGCGTCCGCTTGGCTTGAGTACTTCCGAAACGGTTCGATCAGTGCTAATCTCCCTATCTAAAGTCGCCGCGGATCGCTGTATTCCAACTGGTGCCTCCTGTTGAGCGAATACAAAGTCGTTCTCCTGCGTCTCTAACCATCTAAGCAACCTCCCAGCCAATGCGTCCTCCTCAGCAGTAGTCCCAGAGGCTGCACGGACTGTGATGTCACGTTCTTCAGACGAGAACTCGCGTTGTCTTTGTTCGTATCGCTCAATTAGTGCAGTGTCGAGAGAATCTGCCTCTGCGTCTCGCTGAATCAGGTATTCTAGCAATTCACGCGCTTGTCCCAACCGTCCGTCTACAGCCTGAGTAAACGCAACATCACAATTGAGTGGTAGATCTGCCGATGGGGTGTCTACCGAAGGGTGCTCATTTTCACTGTAGCCACATAGTTGGGCCAAGTAGAATTGTGGCTGTTCAGCGGGATTGTCTCTGATAACCTCAAATGGGTTATCAACATCAATCTCACTCAATAATTGGTCTTTAGATAGCGGTGTCAGTATATGGTGTGCAAGTGCCAAATCATCCGGCGTCAGAGTCTGAGAACCATTGGTCCTCTCGTACAGGAGGTGCAAAGGCACTTCAAATACTCTCATCAGTTTAGACGAGAGTCAGTCAAAGTAATAACATAATGGGGTGACTGCAGTATAGTGACCATCTTAACCGATACTTATGTATGTTTTCTGAGAAATGCGACCAACTAGGCCGTTCTCTTAGATTTCGTTCGACAAGCCCTGTCCCTTAGAATTCAAACAGCGCGATCAGTCCTGAAACAACCTCTCGTACGGGCAGATATCCAAGTCCCGGCTGTTACAACAATTCCGTTGTGCTAGCACTTTTCCATCTAATCGAGGGTATCTGGACACGCTCAATTTCTTTGTCGGACGCAATTTCAGAGCCATATTTTGTCCTTGAATACAGTGTACTCTCTACGGCAGAGAACAATCGAATCTCTCAACAACCATCACCAAAAGTCTCATATCTGATGTAGTGCTTTATTACAAGTACATCTAATTTGAGACACCATGCTAGAAGAGAATGAGTTGCGAATCATGGCGACACTTGATTCCCCTAAAAAGCGCCGAGCACTTGCTACTGAGCTCGGATATGAGCCGGGGACCATCACGAACGCTGTGGTACATCTCGAAAAATTGGGTTTGGTCACCCGCGATCGGGTGGGAAACGAGACGATAATACACCCAACGTCTGCGAAGTGCCTCGAGGTGTACCAAGACCTCACGGCAACCAACTCCCACGTTGACTTCCCGGAATTGCTGACGTCGTCGATGCTTCGCGTCCTCTATTATCTCCCCGCCGATGAACCAGTGTCGGCAGCCGAGCTTGCCCAACGAACCGAGGTGTCACGGGCAACTGTCTATCGGACGCTCAAGACGCTTACAAACCGGGCAATAGCTGTTAAGCAAGGAACGAGATACCACCTCACCGAACAGTTCTCAGGACTTCACAAGTTCGCCGTGGAGCTCCGGCACCAACACCACCGTATGCAAGTCCAGAGCGACATCGGGAGTGGAACACTTCTGTGGGAATCTTATGACGAGTTCATTGTGCGAACAGACGAGGGTGTTGACGACAGTCAGTACCTGCTAACAGGACTCGATGCATTCAGCGAATACGGTCTGCAGTTTTTCACGCGCTCGGGGAACTATTACTTCTACTCAGAAAGCCGAGAGTCACTCTCACCGGCCGATTTGGTCTGTCACCCACTCCTCATCGAGAACGACGCTCGCCACCGAAAGTACGCTATACTTCTCATTACCGCAACCAACACATCTCACGAAGACGTTCACAAAGTCGCAACATCCTACGGAGTCGAAGACATCATCTCACCTCTCTTGACGTACCTACGAACAGAAGGCGAACAGTCCTCAGCCCAAACCCCACCCTGGTCTGAAATGGAATCGCTCGCTCGTGACTACGAGGTAGAGATATGACCCGCGAGTCGACGTTGGAATACACGGCGATCCGAGAACAGTTTCACGAACTCGCGAACCGTAGACCGTGAACGGGTCGCTCAGTGTATTCGACTACTTGCGGAAACCGAATACGATGACGACCTGTACGAAGGAGTTCCCGAACGGGCGGTTGAATCGAAGCTTGGTGAGGAGACAGCTACGTCCGATATTGAGTGGCTCCACCAGATCGGAGTCGTCAGATACGGTGAGGACGGCTCACTCGTCCTCCAAGAGAAAATTTGATACCCGAATGGTAAAATCCAAACATCGTTTCCTCGTACAATCAGTTAATGAGTGAGCCAAAAGACGCGGACACGAGACCAAAAATATCAGTTGCAGTTGTAGATAAGAGCCACACGAACGAAATCCCAGACAATATTGACTCTGAGTTATATACGACAACAAGGCCTGAGTCATCGTTGGTTGAGTTTGCGGCCGACCCTGACGGGGAACTGGCAGAGGCACTCAGGCGAAACGGATTCGACGTCTGAGCTAATCCACTTACACACCTACCTAACAGCTATTCCTGCAAAAAAGTGGTAGAATAATAGGATTTCAACAGAGCCGAAAAATGCTATCCCTACGCGAGAGCCCTTCATCACCAGCCTTCTCTTCCTCAATTTTTCATCTTTCACACGGGTGCTGAACCGTACTTGCGCGTGTCTCTCATTCACCTGCCCGAATTGACTGGCCCTTTATATTTCGACTTGATTTTGTCTCCCTCTCGCCACTGCCAGTAGTAGTATCGGTTGTCGTTGATCTCTTTGACAGTGATCGTCGCCTTCGTAGGGACATCGTCTGGAAGGTCGTCCGACCGTTCTTCGAGCTCGCCTTCCGGTGACTCGTCCTCAAGACGAGCCTCGCGCTCCTTGTGTTCGGCCAGCTCTTCGGCATAGCGGCCAACGTCCCGAAGACGGTTCGGCGATGATCCATTGAGAGCGTTGACGACTTCCGTGGGGAGGTTCGGCGGCGGCGTTGGTGGTTCGTAGGACATCGGCTGCTGCCTCGTGTTAACCAACACAAGTCGCTAATCAAAAATTTTGTTGGTTAAGTCAGTGCCGCGAATCGTATCCAAGACTCAGAACAAACCCACACAGCCTCTTTTCAGCTCACCATCCACGGGTCAAAGCGCCAAACCAGGATTATCGTACAAAGTATCATACCCTAGAAGGTGTTATCGTAATTGCAAACATATCTTAGCACCCACAAACTAATATGAGCGTAATCCGTCTCTAGGACAATGACTGAGGATACGCCGTCTCCGCCGGACATGAATCTGGCCGGTGAGTGGGACAAAGCAGTCGAGAGCCGGACGGTCAAAGATCGTGTGTATGAAGCAGTAACGACGCTCACGTCGCCGACCACTGTTGCAGATGTCGCAGAACGTGCTGACTGTACAAAAGAAGGCGCACGTCCTCATCTCGAGTGGTTCGTTGACGTCGGAGTGCTCGAAAAAGTCGCAGACAATCCTGCTCTCTTCGTTCGCAATGAGGCCTACTTTGAGTTCCGTCGTGTCACGGAACTGACCCGGGAGCTCAATACACCAGAAGCGGCTGAGGAAGCAATCGACGAGTACCGAGCCCGAGAACAGGAACTCTCGAGTTACTTTGAGGAATCCTCGCCTGAGGCAGTTGTCCTTTCCGAGACGACGTACGACGATCTCGATGAGGCGTACGACAGGTTGAGTGAATGGCGAACAGTCACTCGCCGCCTTCGTGAACTCCGAGAAGCCAAATTCCGTCTCGAATCAAATGTCAGTGGAAGTCCTGCCTCCTCGTTTCCCTAACCTCGATGGGACGCACAGATGACCTCAACGAAGAACGGATGCGAATTCTCGGTGGTCGACTCGCAGATCTCTCGGTAACCGAGACCGTCCAGTACTTCCCGTCTGGAAAGGAAGACCGTGTTGTTGCCACTCTTCAGTCGAGTTACTATCCCGACGTCGTGGATACTGCTACTCTCGAAATCCGTCTTCGACTGAATGGTGAGTTCAATATCCAGTATTTTGAGGAATGGGCTGGTGAGCGCTGGTCGTGTCGATGGGACCGCCACCCGAATACACACAACACACGCGACCACTACCACGTACCACCCCAGCCGCGAGAAGAGAGTGCGGTCGATGCAGTCTACCCAGATGATCCGAATGGCGTGCTTCGGGTCGTTCTTCAGACGATCGAGAAACGAATTAACGATATTTGGGCGACAACAGATCCGGTTTTCCCGTCAGAATACGAATTCGAGAAGGAATACGGCGCAGACTACCTCGTGGACACGTAGCGCAGTTTGTCACTCTGGGCGGACAACTTCATCGCATGAATAGCACTCTGCGAACACGCCAGTTGTCCCATCGCCATCCTCGAACTCAATAATCGACTGATAGGCTTCGATCTCTTCGCCGCAGTCAGGGCATCGGCCAAGCGCCGTCGAATCACTCGTCATGGGGGATTGTGGAGACGCATGTGACACAGATTGTCTCCAGTAGTAGTTACATGGTGTCACAGCAAAGATGTTTGGCCAGTTCGCGCGCCCCCCAAAGTCCCAATCTCCGGACCTGTGGTCGGCACTGGTTGTTGATATCGGACCAGGATAACCAATTTCAGAGTTGGCTATTTCGAGATAGGCTATTTTGCCTTCAAGCGCAACGGAGTCTGCTCGCATATTCCGAGCAGAAGGTTAGGAGCAAGTTAGGTACCTAAGGCAGCTAAGTCACCTAAGGTAGAAATGGTAGGACAGAGACATTTCTGGATACCATCCATAATCGAGAACAGCCTTAGTTAGCTTAGTTTCCACATTCACATTAGGTACCTCAGGTGCCTAAGGTGGCACAGGCCCATTAGGTGAGGTAGTTGAGCTAGGACCAATAGATAACATAGATGAATCAAGCTGTACAATGGTACCTACCTTACCTGCCTTAGGTACCTTAGGTGGCTTAGGTGAGGTAGTTAAGTCAGGAAATATTATATGATATGCGTGAGTCTATCCGCACAACCACAGGTACCTCAGCTACCTTAGGTGACTCAGGTGAACTCCAATGTCACAGGAACCCCAACCAAACGCTGTCGCACTGAACACGCTCAAGGGTGGCGTCGGGAAAACAACGATTTCGCTTAACACTGCCCGCGAGTTAGCTGAGCGAGGTCACGATGTTCTGCTTGTCGACCTCGACCCGAATGGTCACCTCACAGTTGGCCTTGACTTCCGCGAAGTCTATCTAGACGATGAGCACGCAGATCTCGGAGAGATCATCATAGATCGGGATGCAGAGCCAGATGACGCAATCGTTTCGACTGAGTTTGGGTTTGACCTCTTCCCATCAACAGCAGACCTCGAAGACGTCCAAGATCGTCTCGGGTCGGTGAACCACGGAACAGTCAGGATGCGACAGTTCCTTGTTGAGCCGCTCTTGGGCGACACCTACGATTACATCATCATCGACACGCCCGGGAGTACGGGCCACCTCACGGACAACGCACTCGTCGCAACCGAGTCGATTCTTGTGCCACTCCGCCCAGGCCCTGAATCACTCGGAGGGTTCGAGCGAACGGTCGAGCGTCTAATCAAGCCACTTCGAGAGTTCATTTCGCTGGACTTGCTTGCAATTGTACCGACAGACCTCCAACGTCGTATCGATCAACAAACTCTTGACCGAGAGCTGATCGAGTCGTTGGTGACGCGTGAACATCTCGCTGCGAAGGTCCCAAACTTCGCGTATATCTCTCCAGCTGACCTGGAAAAGATTGATTCCGGAGAATGGGATGGCTCACTCCCAAAGCCAGGTATTCGCCACTCTGAGTCACTTTCCCGTGCAATTGGAGATCACAAACCGCTTCGAGACTACGCACCAGAAGATTCGATCCTCTCGTCGTTCGAAGAACTCGCAAGCATCATTGAACACGGAGAGGTGCGTCGCTAATGGGGGACTACACCGACCGCTTTGCAGGGTTGGATGAGGAACTTGCGGAAGTCGAAGACGATGACGAAGAGCAGGAGTCCGATACAGCCAAGTCTGAAACTACGGACACCTCTGGAGAGGTACGGGACGAGGTGACGGTCAAAGATGAAGACATAGAGTCAGACGTTGATTCCAAAAAGGAAGATGAAAGCCTCGAACGTGAATCAGAGGTGAGTAAGCAGTCAGGCATCGATGGACCAGAACAGGAATCCAATCAAGAAGTAAGGCCAAATACTTCTAGAGCGCTCGAAGACAGTAATCCCGGTTTCCCCTTCTCTGAGTCGGTACAAGCTCAGATATACCCACGGCGAACCACCCACGACGAGTTTGAGGACTTCATTCAATTCGACGTGAAACAAGCGCTCAGAGAGTACGGTATCCGGAATGACGAGAAGCGTGAGATACACGAAGCAATCCTTCAGTTCGTAATGGAACATCCTGACGCAATTGCCGACAAGGTGGTCCAACTTCGCGAGACATAGGACGAGAATTATTCCACAACCCGTTGACACTCCACGATGAAGCGAAGTTGGTCACTCACGGAGTCCGGACACATACACCGTCGTTCATCTGTTCTTTGAGTCGAGAGTAGAGTGGTGATGGAGTGACGACTATAGTTAGTATATAAAACAAGGATATTTCACTCAGTTTCATAACTCTGGGTGAATTGATTAAACGTCATTAACACGCGTTTGACGGCTTGATAAACTACCTAGGCGAACTTAGAATAGACGGTATAATTATCTTCTACCAGTAAATATATAATAATGCGAAGGCAGTGATTTGTGGTAAAAATCATTCAATGGTTCTAGTTCTAGTCTAGTGTTGATTCGGTTTTGGTGGTACAAACACGATGAATCATGTTTTGCCACTTGCTGACCTCGGGTTCACGTGGAAGAACAGATGAAATGTGGTGTGTGTGTGTCGGAATCTCTGAAGAACAAACGAACAGATGAAGAGGTGGTGTCTGACATAGATTCGAGGCTTCCTTGCCGAGCTGACGTCACGGTAGTTCGCTAATCTACATCGATGAAAAAGAGAATTGGGCGGTGACTCTGTAATGATCGCTTTGGCGAATATTTGGTGTAAGAGCGTGACCTCGACTATGTTTCAGAAGAAACAGATGAACAGCGGTGTCTGTTACAACATCAGTGTGTAGTTGAACAAGCGAATCAAATGAAATGTGGTGTCTACAAAAGAAACAGATGAACAGGTGGTTCTAGCACTCTCGTCGTGAAATTCTGCAATAGATAAATTATTGATGCTTCAACCCGGTGAGATATGCCTGATTTCTCTAAAGGAAACAGCGAGAGTTCCACAAGCTAATCGACTTTTGGACTTCGCTAGTATATCTTGGGAGTTGTCTCCGGGCAAAAGCTGGGGAACTAGTCTCGTCGACCGTGGACAATATGGACAACAGCTCGGGAAACAAATGAAATACGGTGTGTACAAACGAAACAGATGAACAGGCGGTCCGGGGGGTTTATATCATTTGGCAACACAACCCTCACCAATGGGTCAATTTGAGTTCAAGCGTGGGAACACCCCCTACGTCAACAGAGGGGCACTCACCGACGAGTATACTCCAAATTCTCTCGTCGGTCGCGATGACGAACTCGAAGAGTACCACTCGGCGCTTGAGCCGGTTATTTGGGGGGAGACTCCAAAGAACATCTTCCTCTACGGTAAGACCGGGGTCGGCAAGACTGCCTCAACTAAATACTTCCTCAAGCAGCTCGAAGCAGATTCCGAACAGTACGATGACCTTGTCCTGCGGACGGTATTTTTGAACTGCGACGGACTGGAGACGAGCTATCGTCTGTGTATTGCACTCGTCAACCAGATGCGCTCGGCCTCCCAACAAATCTCTGAATCCGGTTACTCGAAGTCTGAAGCATATGCGATGCTGTGGGAAGAACTGGAATCGAGAGCTGGAACTGTCCTCATCGTTCTGGACGAGGTTGATCACATCAAATCCGGTGAAGACAGTATTCTGTACCAGTTGTCTCGTGCCCATGCTAATGGGAACGTCTCCGATACGAAGATCGGAATCATCGGTATCTCAAACGACTTGACATTCACAGATGACCTCTCACCAAAGGTCAAAAGCTCACTGTGTGAACGCCAACTTCACTTTCCAACATACGACGCGACTGAACTCCAAGATGTCCTCCAACAGCGTGCCGATATCGCGTTCAAAGACGACGGACTCGATGAAGGAGTAATTCCACTCTGTGCTGCATACGGCGCCAAAGAAGCAGGTGACGCTCGTAAGGCTCTTGACTTACTACTAGAGGCAGGCGACGTTGCTCGCGAAAACAAACGCAGCTTAGTCACCGAAGACGACGTCAACCGAGCACAAAGCCGGCTGAAATCGAAGAAGGTCAGGCGTGGGATTCAGGGATTACACGAACACGACCACTACATACTCTATGCTCTCTGTGTGTTGGCTGCAAACGGCAAGATGCCTGCGCGTACACGTGTGATCTACCCACAGTATGAGCGAATCTGTGAAGCTGGTGATATCGACCCCCATACTTCTCGCTGGGTATCTGACCATCTTGACGAGCTCAAAATGCTTGGCTTGCTTTCGGTGACCGAAAAGAACCTTGGCCGGAAAGGTGGAAAATACCGGAAGTGGGACTTGAAGACTGACATCTCTAACATTCTCGAATCGATAGAAGAAACCCTGAAAGTAGTAGGAGTCCTTCGCAGTATCGAACCGTACATCCCTGATTCACTCGAGCTTCGGTCCAACTGACGGTGCGGCATTTTTTGCTGGGGCCAGATTCACTCCGATGTTCCTGCTGACACTGCCACTCGGTGGCTTCAGTAGGAAACTCATCAGTTGGCGCGGAGCCACAACACCTTGTACCGCCGTAAAATGCGGATACTGAGTCGTCTTTGTCTATCAACAATCTCCTTGCTGAATCAACTCGCCACTCTTTAAATACTCGGTCAGACACACCACTATTGCCAGTAAAAACTAGTATCCTCCCAACGACCTCAGATTCATCACACTTCTATTGGAGAACGCGTCAATCGAGACCTTCCAGCGTCCAAAGAGTACTCTGGAACAACTACTCCTCCAAGTCTATTACTCCCCGTTACATACTGTTACATATGCCCGTTGATTTCGAAAATTACCAGCCATCGGATCTTCCAGGACCGAATACGAATGGGCGGACCATTCTTCGCTTCCTCGCAGCGACTCCAGAAACAGGCTATCGAGCAGGTGAGATTGCTGAGGCGCTCGACATCCCACGAGGAAGTGTTGGGACGACGCTCAGCAGACTCCATAATCAGGGGTTTGTGCGTCACAAGGGCGAGTATTGGGCGATCAATCCCGGCGCCTACGATGCACATACTGCGAGCTTGATTGGCTTGGCTGCCGTGAGCGAGCAGTTTGAGGGCGACTACTACGACGAGAATCCGGACTGGGATGCAAATCTCCCAGACCTCGATGAGTATGAAGATGCAGACTCGGGTGCGGAGTGAACCATCTCGGGGCCAAGCCCGAGGCACTCGCCTTGTTTTCTCTGTAGAACAAGAATGGGGTGGTGCCGCAGCGAGCGACTGGCCTTCGGTGAGTGGCAAGTTAGTTTCGAGCTTTGGCCCTTCGCCGGAAGTCTTATCACGAATTATGGATAATTCGTAATTGAGATGGCGCAATCACCTCCCCGGTCAGGCCGCCCACCAATTCAGCAGCTTCAGACGGTGGCCGACCTCCTCGACACACCCACACTTGCTCGGCTGTATGCCCATATCTTACAACACGGACCGGTCACCGTGTCCGAGTTGGTCGGCAAACTCGATATTCCACAGGGAACTGCCTACGACTATATGCAGAACCTCGAAACAGCTGGGTTAGTAGAGAAAGTCTGTGAGCAGCGTCCGTACGAATACGATGCCGAGTCGATCGCACTTACGCTCTCGACAGACGGTGAAACCCAAACGATCACACCAGCACTTATCGCCGCTGTTGCCCGCCGCGACCAGGACGAGGACATCGACATCTACATCGAGCGACATGGTCTCGACGGCCTTGCTGTCGCCCTCGAGTACGCTTCCGAGTACGTCGACGGGACGGTCAACCATCGGATTGCGGCCCGGGAACTTGACCTTTCACCGCTTGAAGCCGAGATCATTCTCCAGGCGCTGGAACCAGTTGCCACTGAGTACGCCGATTCCGGTGCATGAAGACGGTGTATATCGCTGATACCGGTGTCTTCGTTCGGTGTGGTGGGCCAGACAAGGACAAGTTTCAACGGCTCCGTCGAGCACTCCAACAGGCTGGTGTCTCATTGCGTGTCCCCCAACGCGTCTACGAAGAACTCGGTGGCGATCCGGCAGCGGACGCGTATCCCTCGGGAAATATTCCCTATCCCGATGGATTCGAGGAGGGCTGGATCGTGGTTGCCGACGAACTTGACTACACCAACCCGCTTGTCTCGACGGTGATGGACGAAGCCCGCCGGTTTATCGCTAACGAGACTGGCCGTGACGAAGATATCACCGAGAAAGCGGACACGGCACTCGTGGGGCTTGCTGCTCAGGTACTCGATACAGAGCAGGCGGATCACGTCGTTCTCTTGACGACCGACAAACCGGCGGGTCGGGCGGCCGAAACACTCCTTCCTCAACATGGCTTCAGTGACCGTATCGAATTCCGATATGTCAGCGTTGAGTATCTCGAGACGATCACGGCCAATGAATTTCGATAACACAGCAACGAGGTGAGGACCGATGAACGACGATCATCCTTCCGTTCCAAAATAACTCTCGCCGAAGCTTTGAGCATTACCCTAGAACAGGGGATGACGTCGCGGTGGTGACGACAGGAACTATTGACGCAACCCTCTCATTGGCTGGCGGTTCTCCGAGTGGGCCGCTGGTGACCATACTGATGATGACTAGACGGCAATCGTGTCCGACGATGTTTACCGAGAACTCACTTCGAGGATCTCAACGCGTGCGTCTTCCCAGAGTACGCCTGGCAGTCAGGTAGGAATCAAGGACTCAAGCAGAATACGATACAAATCTATCTGCCTTCGAGATTTCTTTTGTGAACCTTACATCTGATTTGGCATGCTACCACACTTCGTGTCGGCCAGTAAATATATAATATTACGGAAATCTGGTTGACATGTACGCACCGCAAGACAATCGGTGTGGAACGATACCGAACCCATGATCTCCCGCTCAGTCACCGTCGAAGACATCGATGAGTTGTTCCTCAGATGGAACGACCATCTCAACGCATCGGCCCTCTATCGGCAAGCCCTCCGCGACGAGATGCAACTTCGCGACGTTGAGCCGCACGAACTCCGCGCACAACTCTCCGAAGCGCGTGAGTTGGGCTACTCGCTCGATGAGATTGCAACCATGACGAGTCGCTACGCCGACCTCCAAGCGCTCGTGTACGACCACACCGAGTGACCTCATGTCTGACTCACACTCCCCTACTGACGCTCGCTCCACCGACCAGCGACGGCCCTCCCAATCCATCCTCCGACACGTCGCGATCGGGAGCGTCCTGTTCACGATCGCTGCTGTCCAGCCAGTTGCCGCACAAGACAGCGTGGTCTGCAGCGCTGAGAAATTGCCGGGGATGGTCGAGGGCTTCTTCCAGATCACGACGACGCTCGGCTTCATTGGGTTAGCAGTCATCTGGCAGGCCGACTCCCTCGCTGAGATCTTCACCGCCAGCCCCGAACAGAAAAAGCGACTCAAAGTCCACAAGCGCGCGGCACTCAAATCCGCCCTCATCTTGGCGGTGCTTGGCCCGCTTTACACCGTCGTGGCGTCGATTATGGGCCTCCCACTCGGCGACTGCGTGAACCTCGCCCCCTGGTAAGCGCCCCACCAATCCACCTTTACCCTCCCATGGAGCATCGAGTGCCCTCCGTACTGGTAGCCGCGTTGCTCGTGTCGAGTTCCATTATCGGCCTCGCCACGGCACAGCCCCCGAGACCAGGGACTGAGACAAACGGCCTCACGGAAAGCGAGGCGGCGACGCTCTGGTCTCGTGATAGCGACCGCTACGTCAGTCAACAGGCCTACCAGCAGCAGTACGGCGACGACCGAACGGCACTCCACCAACTCGCCAACGGGACTGACATCACGTTCACGCGCCCGCCGGCAACAGCCGCGACGTGGACGCGCAACGACTTCGCGGATCTCGACGCCGGCGGGCCCGACACGTCGACGTATCCGCCCCACGCATCACTCGAAGATGGGACGTTCATCGATGATGCGCACGCGACGATCTTCGCGGTCACGCCATCGACGCGCGGCCATCTCGATGCAGGTGAGACACCGCTCTATATCGCTCCCAACGGGACGGTTCGTGGACTCGTCGATTACCGCGTTCGCGTTCCAACCAGGAACGAAACGGGCAACCGGACTACCGACTGGGCACTCGTCTCCCATGAGATTGAGGACATCCGTCTGAAAATCGACGGCATTCCAGTCGCAACTGCGAGCGGCACTCACACGCCAGAATTACAGTATCACACCACTCACTCGTGGGGTGCGAACCTCACGCTCGAAGCGACCATCTCTGTTCGCCTCAAGAAGACAGTCGAGACAACGGTTGGTGGCGAATCTAAGACGACAGTCAACTACCGGACGGAGACACGAACCGTCTCGGATACACTCGATACCGAGATTTACGACCTCGCGGCGTACCCCTACTACGCGCAGTACCCGAACGGGGATACTGGCGTCGCGATTTTCCAGTCCCGGCCGTGGCAGGGCTATACGCTCACCGACGATGAGAACTCTCGGGTCCGTGGTGTGTGGCGGTTCTACACCGCTCGCAACACGAACTGGGACACCCTCGTCACATCGACCGGGTCAACGACAACCACGGCACAGTCGGATGCGATTCCCGTCCGAGTTCACGCGTATCCCTCACAGATTGGCCCGCGAGCAGAGCCGGTTCGCGATGGGCCGGATATCATCGACACGTGGGGGGCTGACCGGGCGTCACCCCGTGAGACGATCGGCGAGAACGTGACTATCGAGGTCGTCAACGAGTCGTACACCCCGACCTACGGGTTGGCCGTCCGCGCAGAGACTGTCGACCGGGAGGCGCTTCGGGTAGGCGGGATCGTTCGCGGGGTGAATGCCACGGTTGTCGACCCCCAAGTCGGGTCGGCGCGACAGCTTCGAGAGAGTAACCTCTCTGTTGAGCTCGTTTCGCAGACGACGTCGAACGCGACGCTCCGAGTCGAGTTGCGCGATAATCAGACGGGTGCGCCGATCGCGTCGAATGGGAGTGACCGACAGTACCCGATTGGCGGGTCGTCACACAGCGGCTACATCACCGTTGGTGACCAGCGCGTTGAGACCAACGGGAGTGGCGTCGCGATCGTCACGCTGGACGAGCCGGGGATCTACACCGCTCGCTACCACCCCGGCACGTGGCTTGGCCACGACCCAGCATATGTGGGTGATACGGCCTCCGTTCGCTGGCACCCACTCGGGACTCTCGAGGGTTGGGTTGCATTCGTGTTCGAAGTCGGCTGGCAGGCAATCCCGTTCGTCGTGACGTTCTACGCCGGTCGCCGACTCCTCCGTATGTTTGGACCGACAGATAGCTACTACCGAAACCAATGATACCGACCGATTCACCGATTGATAGACGTACCGTCCTTCGAACACTCGGCGGGGCCGCCCTCGCCAGCGTTGCCGGCTGCCTTGATGGTAATCGTCGCTCGGGTACAACGACGCCCGACCAGACATCGGCGACGACCGAACGTGCTGGTCCCCTCTCACGCATCGCTGTTGAGGGGCAAGCCGTCGTCGTTGAGGTTGATGCTGACGCACCCGTCGAACAGGTGAACCTCATTCAGCCGAATGGGGAACTGTTCGGGAAACGTGGGCTTGCCGCCGGCGCACGACAGGTTTCGTTCGAAATCGGGACTGCCTACGAGCCCGGTGAGTACCGTGTCGTCGCGTTGGATGGTGAGGAGACCGTTGCTGAGGGTTCACTTTCGATTCAACCGGACCTCAGCATCGTCGAGATGGGGATTGGGAGAAATCAGCCAGAGAAGATGTGGAACTCTTCGGGTGACGAAGTTACTGATGAGGCGTTTGTGACTGTTGAGAACCGTGGAACGGGGCCAAACGCAGTCACGAAATTACTCTTCATCGGAGACGTTCCGTATCCCTCCGATGAAGAGGGGACGAACTACGCCAACCATGACGATGTTAGTGGGATCTATGACCCCGAGTCTGACTCTGAAGTAGCTGAAGTTGTTATTCCAGCCGGGAAGCAACTCACGATTTACAGCTTCCGGTCTCCGTTTGCTTTTGTTCCCGGTTCAGATATCTCGTGTCAAGACGGGGAGCAGAGTGGTGAGTTCAACCTCATCCTCAAAACACGTGTAGCTGCTTCTGAGGTGTCTAAGACCTACAACGTTCAGTATACAGACTCGACTAGTACTGAGGGTTGCAGTATCTCCATCGGAGAGCACGATGGTTGATCTAATTGACGTTGTACTTGAGGGATTCAAAGAGGCGCTTAGCTGGTTGACTGGCCTGTTCATGCGGGGTCTGAGAACTGGATATCAGTCTCTCACGGAGGGTATGTTTGGAACTCCGACTCCACGTACTGATGGGCCGATTGTGTTTGGAACAGCGTCTAATGGGCCGTGGCCTGCGATACAAGACGCTTTAGTTGGCGGTGAGATTATGCTGATCTCGCTGTTGTTGTTGGTAATGTGTGTTCAGGGGCGTCATGCGCTCCGAATTTTCAATATCGGGAGTGCGTACGAGGCAAGACGCACTAAGAAAACTGCGTGGGTTGGTGCGCTCCTCATCGTATCTTGGTACTGGGTTAGTATTCTGTCCCTCTACCTCGTTGATGGTTTCACGATCGCCTTGATGCCGAGTCTGAGTTCACTTGGAGACACGATGTTCGAACTTCTAGAGGTGTCGCTAACTAACCCCGTTCTCGCCTTTTTATTCGGCGTTGCTGGCGGACTGTCAATGTGGTCTCTTGAGGCGTTCTATTACATCCGTGAAGTTCTCATCTATGTCTACGTGTATGGGATGCCGATTGCGTTCGCCCTCGGTTACGGTAACCTCCCGGTCATCTCTGATATCGCAGTTGGGTTCAGCAAACGGTTTGTCCCTCTTGCAGTTCTCCCTCTCCCTGCAGCAGTCGTATTCAAAGGGTACGACCTACTGTTCTCACAGAATGCTCTTGCTCCAAGTAGTCCATTCTTGAGGTATCTTGTAGCAACGTCACTTCCACTAATCGCGCTCTATCTCACCTGGAAGACGTTCACGTACGCGACGCCCCTCACCGCGAAGGTGATTGGTGGTGCAACGCGAGGCGCAGCCCTCGTCGGCGGCGTCGCAGCCGGCGCGTATGTCGGCGGTGCTGGCGTCGCGACGACGGCCGCCCGCTGGGGGCCGAAAGCCGCCGCCGGCCAAGCCCTCGCCCAGCGAGCAGCCGCACAGCGTAACTCGACTGATGACAGCGACGGACTGCCGTCGTACCGGCGGACCGAAAACGAACCCCGAACCCGCTAACCATGTCGACAGATCAAGACACAGCCGCTCGGCGCATCATGGACCAGTTCGGCGAAGCGAGTCGCATCCCCTACCTCAACATCGAAGAGGGTGACGTCGGCATCCTTATCGCTCTCCCCATCTGTGGGTTGCTCCTCGCCGGCCTCACGGGCATTGAATCACTCGCCGTCCCGCTTATCGCAAGCGGCCTCGGGATGGGCGCAGCCATCGTCTACGTCACTCCCGACCATCTGAACGCGTGGACGTGGACGAAAGACGTCTATCGCTACGCCAAACGGCCCCGGGTTACGCTGAGCGCGCCGGAGCACCCTGACGGCCAAACGAACGAGACCGTGCGCAACGAGGGCGGGCTCGCGAACTACACGCCGTTTACTCCCGACGAGCGAACCCAAGACCTCACGAATATCGAGCGAGCGTGGCCTGGCGCCGGCGCGATTCAGCGGACTGACGGCGCGATGGAGGCGTTCATCGAAATCGACCCGGGGAACATGGACTTCGCGATGGCCGACGACTGGGCCCAACTCCAGGACGCAGGCACCGAGTTCGCCAACAAAGAACTCGACTCGAAGCTCAAATTCCACGCAACAACCCGGTCATTCCCGGTCGAACAGATCACCGAGACGATCGAGGAGCGACTCACCGACGAAGACGTCACACAGAACCCGATCTTCCGGGAACTCCTCGAGGAGTATCGGGAGACGCGGCCCAAAGAAATGCGTGACCGCGGTATTCAGCAAGTTCGGTACTACATCGGCGTGGAAGTCTCGCCACTCGAAGTCTACGACCGATACCGTGACGAGGGAACGCCGGCTGAAAAGCTGACGCAGTTCCCCGTGATTGGCATCCTGTTCAACCCGTTCGTCACACGACGAGAGGACCTCTCTGACGTCGAACGCCGCGCCCAGATGTTCGAGAAGCTGGACGACCGGATCGCAGACGTCCGTTCCGAGTTCATCCAGCAGGCCTCCGGCTGGTCTGCCCACCGACTCAGCACGGTCGAATTGTTCGTCCTGAACATGGACTTCTGGAACGGCGAGGAACACGATTTCGAGACCGAAGCCGACGTAATTCGTGAACAGCCGATTCTCGGTCGCTCACGCCGGAAGGAGGCGTTCGATGCGTAACCTCCCGTTGCAGGCGAGTCGTGATATTCTCACGCAGCTCAGCCGGTGGGCTCAACAGCCGACATCCCCCGAAGGTGCAGCATTCTATCTGGGGACTATCGTGGTGCTCGGCGTCGGCGGGACAGCCCTCTGGCAACGATATCGTACCGACGACGAGCCGGAAGTCGACTTTTCGGATGTCCTCGACGAGGAAACCCTCGAAGCGGGTGACGCGGAAGGTCAACTCCTCGACGACATCTCGGAGTCACACAAGACGGCGACAGCACCGGCGGCAATCGAATGGGAGACACGAGCTGCCCGTGTCGGTGAGCAATGGACGACGACGCTGTACATCGCTGATTACGCCGACTACCCGAATGACGGCTACTTGAGTGACCTCTTCGAGTTGACCGACGTCGAGTTTGACCTGACGGCGCACATCACGCCGAAGAACCAACAGCGCGCGCGAAACGAACTGCAGGATATTGCGGACGACCTGCAGGTCGACGCCGATTTAGAACAGAGCGTCCGGAGTGAGTACCTCCAAGAGCGGGCGAACGAGGCAGCGGCGACGTACAAGGCCGTCGAGAGCGGTGCGAGTGTGTTCGACCAAGGGCTATTCGCCACCGTCCGCGCCGACGACACGGACGACCTCCGAGATGCTGTCAGAGCAGTCAAAAGCGCGCTCCGTGACGAACCGGCGAATCTCACGCCGAAGACGGCTATCTGCCGGCAGGACCTCGCGCTCCAGTCCGCCGCGCCAATTGGCGACAACGTCTTTGGTAGGGAGTCGATTGCCCTCGGGGGTGCTGTTGGGTCGCTTCTGGCGTCGCCACATAACGCGACGATTCTCGAAGAAGGAGGCGTCGAGTTCGGGATCCACAAGGACAACCAGAGTCCGGTCGTCATCGACCCGTTTGCCCGCGATAACGGCTATGCGATGTTCACTGTCGGCGACACAGGCTCCGGAAAATCGTTCGGTGCGAAGGAGAACTTCATTCGGTCGATCGAACAGAGCAAGGACCGCATCGGGATCATTCTCGAACCGCTCAACAACTGGGCGGGCGTCTCCGAAGCACTCGATACCAAGCGCATTACCGTTGGTGGGACACTCGGGTTGAACCCGCTCGAAATCCGCCAGACGCCCGAACACGTCCAACGGGCGATGGGTGAAGACGCGAGCCCGTTCAACGAGAAACTCGACGACGCGATGAGCTTCCTGACGAACTTCTTCGCTCTCCGTGGCATCTCACTCGGCGACCGGCGAACGACACTCGAACTCGGTCTCAGACACGCCTACGAGCGTCATGGCATTACCGATGATATCACGACCCACGGTAACCCTAGCCCGACGATTCGAGAGATGCTGGATGTCTTCGAAGAGATGGTCGGCGACCCCGAGTCGTTCGTGGTTCGGTCGGATGCGGAAGCCGAGAAAATCAGCGACGATGCAACGTGGTTGATCGATCAACTGCGGCCCTTTGAAGAAGCGGGCCGCTACGCGAACCTCGGGAAGGAATCGGAGTTCGACATCCGTGACGAGAAAGTCATCTATCTCGACCTCGCCCAGCAAGAAGGCAGCGTCGACAGCAGTACGGCGCTGACGATGCAGTTGCTCATCTCGCTCGTCTACGAGCGGGCGAAAGAGACGGACAAAGAGGTCGTGTTCGTCATCGATGAAGCGCGGTACATCATGCAGGACGCCGCGAGTCTGGCGTTCCTCGAAACGGTGTTCCGACACCATCGCCACCACGACCTCTCGATTCGCCTCGTTACCCAGACCGTCGACGAGTTCTTCGAACACGCCGAGTCCGAAGCCATCCTCGACCAGTGTGCCGTCAAGCAGTTCCATCGCTTGGATGGGATGGACAAAGAATGGGCCGACGAGTTCGGCCTGAATCACGCCCAGATGCGGTACGTACAGGACGCGGTTCCCGGGAACGAAGACGCTGGTTTCTCCGAGGCACTTGTCGGCGTCGACGGCGAGTGGCGTGGTATCAGAGTCGAAGCGATGCCCAAAGAGAAGGAAGTCATCGACTTCGACCCGACCGAGCAACGGCGGGCGTCGCTCCCCGGGGCTGGTGAGACGGCGGTCTCACCCGAGATTGAGACCTTTCGGACGGAGTTAGCGCAGCAAGCAAACGGAGAGTTACAAGACATGCAGACTGATTCAACAGCAACTGACACCGACCAGCTTGGAGGTACCGACGATGCCTGAGCGTGAGTATCTTCGCGTGACGCCGACCTCGGAGGAACTCACGGCTCGTGGTATCCCGCAGACGCTCGAGAGTCTCCACAAACTGATCCCTGACAGTTCGGGGCTGTGGTCGAAACTCAACCCGTTTACATCCGCGACCCCACCGTGCTTCGAGTTCCTCGCACTCAGTACCGGACAAGACGCGCCGGTTGAGTTCTACTATGGTGCTGACGACTATCTCGGAACACTCGAAGAGCGGCTTCGGTCGATCTATCCGAAGACGTTCGACATCGAGCGTGTCGAGGTGGACGTCGCGTCGAAGTTGATTCACCCGGTCGCATTGTCTCACGAGGAGTTCGTTGAGCGGTACCAGCAGGGTGACCTGCAGTACGAGTTCACCGACGACGAGCAGTACTCGACTGCAGATGGCGACGCGGACGTGACGCCGGAAGACGGCGAAAGTACTGTACACGAGTCTGAGGGTTCACCGACGGACGCTGACGATGAGGTAGTCAGCAGAACGGCGGACGGACTGGTGTCGATTGGAGAGACAGTTGTCGAACTTGAAACGACTGACTCCCTCGCTGACGAGGTTCCGCCCACGTCCGTCGAGAAGCCGACAGTAGCCGCAGACGGGACGATTCTCGCCCGCCCCGCAGTCGACGCCGTCTCACCACGGGGCGTGCGGTGGTGTGGGTCGGCAGTTCGAAAGCAAGACTGGATGTCGTCGTTGACACCGCTGACGGCGACGCCCGACGAGAGCACGCTGCCGGCGGTCGACGAACCGGGTGCTGTGCTTGCGTCGCTGATCGACCATCTGAACGATGCACGCGAACCGCTCGCGTTCCAAGTCGTGTTTCAGCGCCGGGAGAGCTGGCAAGCGGATGCGGAACTCCGCAAAGAGGACTTGAATGATGGACGGGATACGCTGTCGCAGAAGATCCTTGGCGACCTACTTGACCCCGAACTAGAGTACGAACGTCGAACCCGTGACGAGTTGAGTGACATCGTCGTCAAGCGGCTTGACGCGATTGATGCGGTCAATCCCAAGCGCTCGTACACGACGAATATCCGGGCGATTGGCGTACCAACGAGTGATGCTGGTCGCGATGTCCTTGATGACCGCCTGTCGTCACTCGCACCGGTCTTTGACCCACTCGACGGCCCGTTCTACGAGATCGAAGCGACGCGACTTCGAGATCGTGGCTTCCGACAATCGAAGAAAGAACAAAACGCGCGAGCAGCGCTCCAGCGACTCCTCTCGCGAGAGGTAACGACTGGACGTGGTAAGACCCGGCCGGAGTTGGTTCTCTGTGGCGCTGAGCTTGCGAACTTCATCTTGGTGCCGTCGTCGGACCAACTGACGGTCGAAGGGACGAGAGGGACGCGTGCTGAACAGCAGAGTCGTGATCCGCTTCCGTGGCCCAATCCCGACTTAGTCCAGCAGTTCCGGGAAGGGATGGCCATCGGGTATGCACTCGATGAAAACGGCTCGCCGCAACAGCGTCCGATTCGGATTCCGCCGAAGCTCCTGACGACACACTACGGTCGGTTCGCCTCAACTGGAAGTGGGAAGTCGAAAGCAATCATCAACGATGCGCTGTCGCTCCGTGAGACGACTGGTGGTCCCGTCGTCATCGTTGACCCGAAGGGCGACGGGATGTGCGTCAACTATCTTCGGAGTCATTACGAGCGCTTCAACGGGCTGGGCGATGTCTACCAGTTCCGCGTCCCCGAGACGATTCCCGCGTTTTCCTTTTTCGATATTCGGCCGGCACTCGACGCTGGACGGAATCGGGCGGACGCGATTCAGGACAAGGTCGACCACTTCCACGATATCATGCGGATGATCATGGGCCGCGAGCAGTACGGACAAGCGTTCGTCGCAAACGAGATTCTCAGCTACCTCATCAAGGCGCTGTTCGACGAGGAGTACGGCAGCGACGTCTTCGGGTTGGATGACCTCTTTGCGGCCGCCCTCGAGATGCAGCGGGAGCGAACTGTGCCACCGGTTTCGGCGGACAATCGGAGCGTCGAGGAGTCGCTCACGCGGCACTTCGCGAAGGATGATCACCAGTTCCAAGTGTCGATGGACGCCGTCGGGAACCGTCTTGATAAGCTCAGAGAGGACGCACACCTGCGACGGATCTTCAGCCACGTTCCGGAGCAGGACGAGACCGGAGAGTACGTCGACAACCGATTCGACTTCCGCGAGTTCCTCGACGAAGACGTCACGATCCTGTTCGACTTGGGGGACCTCCGTCCGGAGGCACAGCGAGCAATCACACTCCTCCTGTTGAGTAACCTCTGGGACGCAGTGCAGGTGCGTCGACGTGACGGGAATACGGACTACGAGAACCTTACTAATCTCATCATCGAAGAGGCCGCTCCTGTTGCAGCAACGAAACTTGTCTCCGAGCAGTTGCTTCCACAGGGACGGTCGTTCGGTCTGAGCATGGGACTGGTAATGCAGTTCCCCGGGCAGGTTCGAAATCGGAACGAACGCGCCTACGACGAGGTTCTCAATAACATCAAGACGAAACTCATCGGGAACATCTCCATCGAGCGTGACCTCGCAGAGTCGCTGGCCCACGAAGATCTGAGTCCGACTGATCTCCGAAACCGGATTAACACGCTCCCGAGCGGGGAGTGGATCGCCCAACTCTCGAGTCCGTCATTCGGGGAGACCGGCCCAGCCCCGTTTTCGGTGAAGCCGCTCCCGATAGCGGCCGGTCATCCAGAGAGCGACGAGCCGTTATCTGTCGAACAGGCGGACCATTTCGAGACTGTGGCCCTCCCACGACTGTCGGAGCGAACACAGGCTCAGTATGGGCTTGCTGAGACTCCCATCGAACCGGAGACAGCCGAAGATGAGGGCTGGGGGAGTAGACCAAACGATAAACAGCCGGCACCAGCTGATTCGGCTAACTCGGTGGACTCGCCGCAGTCGTCGTTCATCGGACAAGCAACCAGTGGTTCAGCAAGCGACGAAGAGAAGAAAGAGAACGGCGCTGACACCACCACCTCCCTGTTTGCGAATGCCGGAATGGCTGAGTCGGACAAACCAGCCGATGAAGAAGAGAAGGCTGCTGTCGACGAAAGTGGGTCGTCACCAGTCCAGTCTGGTGGTGTACCCGTCCCGGATGACGAGCTCCAGCGCCGTGGGCTCACTCATGATGATGTTCGGTTCTTGGCTCGCGTCTTGGACGTGATGAACAGAGATGCACCAAATCACACGCTCCTGAATCATATGAGTGCGTTCAAGAGCGACTTTGGGAATCTGGACGTACAACGACTTGCCGAGCAAAACCTGCTGGAAGAAGGGCGAGCCTGTAGTCGGAAATACTATACTGTCCTCCCGGCAGGGCGTGAACTCCTCGGTCAGAAGCTTAAGGTCGGTCCTGGTCAGGGGGACATCGGTGAGAAGACACCGCACAAGGTCGGTGTGAAGCTGCTCGAACGGTGGTTAGACTCCCGCGACGACGTCGCACAGGTCAAGCCGTACTACGAATACGATGAGGAGACGGTGTTCGACGTCGCCGGCTTCGACGCTGACGGGGAACTCGTGTGGGTTGGTGAAGCCGAACTCCAGAGTAACAACAAACACGCTCCGGTTGACGACTATGACAAGCAGAGTGCGGTGGATGCGAACGCTGTCTGGGCGTTCAATAGGCGCGAGACAGCCGTCGAGGTGTTGGACTGTCTTGCAGAAGCCGACCGGATAGAGCATAGCGTAGGTGGGCGCGCCGCGCGTCGGTTCTCGGATATTCGAGAAGCCGTTGAATCGCTAAATGCAGAAGGGATGACGACGATTCGGAGCTTCAACAAACTCGATCAGGAGTTGAATCCATGAGTTGGCGTCACGCAACCCGCGAAGAGATCTATAGGTACTACACGGAGGAGTTCCCCTCGTACGTCGACGAACTCCCGTCGTTTATCACCGCGAAGGGGCCGAAACAGTACGCACTCGCGTTTCAGGAGTCCCACCCGGTACGGAAAGACGGAGTCCCAG
>NZ_JAMQOO010000012.1:0-112603 GCF_031624535.1 Haloferax sp. S2CR25 | reverse complement strand
CGCTCACGCTCCCAAGTTTCTTCTAAATCCGTCGCAAAGCACTCGCTGAGCAGGTCTGCGAGCATCTTGACCAACTAACTCAACGACCTGCTCGTTCCTCAAACTGGCTTAACTAGACAGTGCCTATTGTATTATCATGAAATAACGCGGGCTATGACAAACGCTATCAGGCAGGCGGCGGAGCGCAGTTCGAAACTGGTCGAACAGTACCTCCCCGACGCGTTTCTGTTCGCCATCATTCTGACGGGCGTGGCGTTCGTGCTGGCGCTGGTATCGGTCGCGCCGGGCGAGGGGACCGGCGTCGTCGGACACGCCGGAAACCTGCTTCTCGACGGCTGGTACGGCGGCTTCTGGAACCTGCTTTCGTTCGGGATGCAGATGACGCTCATCCTGATGACGGGCTACGCGCTCGCGCAGACGAAGCCCGTGGACTGGCTCCTGACGCGACTCGCGCGCGTCCCGAGCACGGAACGGGGCGCGGCCGCGATGGTGCCGGTCGTCGCCGCCGCGGCGTCGTTCGTCCACTGGGGCCTCGGCCTCGTCGTCGGGGCGCTTTTCGCCCGGAAGATAGCGACCGAGATGCGCGGCATCGACTTCCCCATCGTCGTCGCCGGCGCGTACTCCGGGTTCGTCGTCTGGCACGGCGGCCTCGCGGGGTCGATTCCGCTGTTGTTGAACACCGAGGATAACTTCCTCATCGAAGCGGGCATCCTCGACGCGACGTTCGGCACCGGCGGGACCATCTTCACGGTCGCCAACCTCGTGTTGGTCGTCGCGGTCGGCTTCCTCTTCCTGCCGGCGCTGTTCGCGCTCATGTACCCGACCGACGAGGCGAAGAAGACCCCAATCGACCCCGCGGAGTTCGAGGCGGCGACCGACGGCGGCGAGCAGGCGAGCGGCGGGTGGGCCTCCACGGCCGTCCCCGACGACGCCTCGCTCGCCACGCGCGTCGAGCACTCGCTCGGTATCGGCGTGACCATCGGCCTCGTCGGCCTGTTCGCCGTCGGGCTGTACTTCGTCGAGGGAATCCAAAACGGAACGATGCCGTGGAACAACCTCAACCTGAACATCGTCAACTTCGGCTTCCTCTTCCTCGGCCTGCTGTTCCACGGGACGCCGAAGGCGTACATCGAGGCCATCGTCGAGGCCGTCGAGAACGTCTGGGGCATCATCCTCCAGTTCCCCTTCTACGCGGGCATCATGGGCATCATGGCCTACGCGCCGGAGGGCTCGGTCAGCCTCGCCACGCAGATCGCACAGGGAATGGTCGCCGTCGCGCCCGACGGGACGCTCCCGGCCTTCGCCTTCTTCACCGCCGGCCTCGTGAACTTCTTCGTTCCCTCCGGCGGGGGCGAGTGGGCCGTCATCGGCGAGACGCTCGTCACGGCCGCGAAGGCGTCCGGCGAGTCCATCCCGCGGGTCGCCGTCGCCGCCTCGTGGGGCGACGCGTGGACCAACATGATTCAGCCCTTCTGGGCCATCCCGCTTCTCTCCATCAGCGGCCTGTCGGTCCGCGACATCATGGGCTACTGCGTGATGGTGCTTCTCGGCGCGGGCGTGCTCGTCGCCGTCGGCATCAGCGTTCTCCCGATGTAAGCCGCAAAAAGAACCGTACGGTCGGGTCCGACTCGAACCGAGCCGAGGCGGCTCAGTTACCCTTTTCGACGGGCGCGCCGACGAGGTTGCCCCACTCCGTCCACGAGCCGTCGTAGTTGGTGACGTTCTCGTAGCCGAGGAGTTCGTGAAGGGCGAACCACGCGATAGAGGAGCGCTCGCCGATGCGGCAGTAGGCGATGGTGGACTCGTCGCCTTCGATGCCCTGGTCCGCGTAGAGTTCGCGGAGTTCGTCGGCGGACTTGAAGGTGCCGTCGTCGTTGACGGTCGCGGCCCACGAGATGTTGCTCGCGCCGGGGATGTGGCCGCCGCGCTGGGCGGTCTCCTGCAGTCCCGGGGGCGCGAGAATCTCGCCGGAGAACTCCTCGGGCGAGCGAACGTCGACGAGGGGAAGGCCCTTGTCGACCGCCTTCTCGACGTCGTCGCGGTACGCGCGGATGTCCTCGAAGGGACCCTTGGCGGTGTAGTCTTGCTCCGGGAAGGACGGGACTTCGTCGGTCGTCGGATAGTCGTTGTCGACCCAGTAGTCGCGGCCGCCGTTCATGAGGTGAACGTCCTCGTGGCCGTAGTACTTGAACTGCCAGTAGGTGTAGGCGGCGAACCAGTTGGAGTTGTCGCCGTAGAGGACGACCGTGGAGTCCTCGGAGATGCCGTGCGAGCCGAGGAGGTCCTCGAAGTCCTCCTTGGTCAGCACGTCGCGGGTCGTCTGGTCCTGCAGCTGGGACTCCCAGTTGAACCCGATGGCACCGGGGGCGTGACTCTCGTCGTACGCCTCGGTGTCCACGTCCACTTCGACGAGTCGGTACGCCGCGTCGTCGCTCTGGAACTCGTCGAGGTGGCTCTCCACCCAGTCCGCAGAGACGAGTACGTCCTTCGCGTAATCGGAGTTTGACATCGCGTTTCTCCGTACAACAGGAAGGCCCATAACTCTCACACCGACGGCATGTACGGCCTGACCTCGGGTGATGCGGCAATATTGTCCCAGATATGGCGGGGGAGACGCCGAAAGCGACTCGGAGAACAGCCGTCACGCGCTGTCTGAGTCCGGTATCCGACGGAACCAGCAACAACATCCGCTACCCCGGACACGTGGCGAGGGGTGCGAGGAGGGGCGGACCTAAATCCGCGGCCCGGAAACGTGGGGTCATGGTAGACGTGGTCTCTTCGGATTGGCTCGCGGACCGACTCGGCGACGTGCGCGTCGTGGACGTGCGGGACGGCTGGGAGTTCGACGGCATCGGACACCTCCCCGGCGCGGTGTCGATACCCTTCGACAGATTCCGGAGCGCCGACGGCGACGTGGGGATGCTCCCCGGCCGCGACGCGTGGACCGACCTCCTGTCGGGCGTGGGCATCGCCGCCGACGACGACGTGGTCGCCTACGACGACACCCACGGCGTGTTCGCCGCGCGCTTCCTCGTCACAGCGCTCCTCTACGGGCACGACCCCGAGAAACTCCACCTCCTCGACGGCGACTTCAGCGCGTGGAACCGCGAGCGCGAGACGACGACCGAGGCGACCGATGTCTCGGGGACGGTCTACGAGATAACCGAGCCGGCCGAGACGCCGCTCGTGGACTTCGAGGCGGTCGAGGCCGCGCTCGACGACCCCGAGACCGTCATCGTCGACACCCGCGACCCCGCGGAGTACGAGGAGGGCCACCTCCCCGGCGCGGTCAACCTCGACTGGCGCGAACTCGTCGACGACGAGACGCGCGGGCTGAAACCGCGGGACGAACTCGACTCGATTCTGGACGCCGCGGGCATCGCGCCGGACCGGCGAGTCGTCCTCTACTGCAACACCGCCCGGCGCATCAGCCACACCTACGTCGTGCTCTCGCACCTCGGCTACGACGACGTGGCGTTCTACGAGGGCAGTCTCACCGAGTGGGAGGCCCGCGACGGTGCGGTCGTCGAGGACTGACGGGCGGGGTTACGACTGGAGCGAGTCGACGGCGTCACCGCCCGCAGCCCCGTCACCGTCATCGTCGACGCGTAGCTCCGCGCCGAGCAGGTCCACCGACTCCGCGAGGAGCGCGACGACGAGCGGGCCGGCGATGATGCCGACCGGACCGAGGCTAAGCAGGCCGCCGACGAAGCCGACGAAGTAGAGGCTCCCCGGCAGGTCGGCGGTCTCCTTGGCGAGGCGCGGGCGAATCAGGATGTCCGGGAGCCACGCGACCGCGAATCCGCCGACGATGACGACGAGCGCGGCGGCGACGAGGTCGCCGACGGCGACGTGGTAGGCCGCCATCGCCGCGAGCAGGACGCTCGGGCCGACGATGGGGATGAACTGGAGGATGGCCGCGACCGTGGCGAGCGTGACGACGTAGTCGTAGCCGAGCGCCCAGAAGACGACGAGGCCGATGGCGAACGTGCCGACGGCGGTCGCCGCCTGCAGGACGTAGATGGCGAACAGCGTCTCGCGGGCCCGCTCGTTGAGCGCCGTCGCCGCGTCCCGGTAGTCGGCGGGGACCAGCGCGAGGAGCGTCCGGCCGACGGCGTCGCCGCTGAGGAGGAGCGCGAACACGAGGAAGCCGAACAGCGTGAGTTTGATGAGCACCACGGGCGCGGCGGTGGCGGCGGCGCGGCCGACCGACCGGAGCAGGTCGAGGCCGACCGCGACCACGTCGTCCAGCGTCACCGTCTCGACCATCCCGAGGAACTCCACGGTCACCACGTCGGGGAGGAGCGCCGCGAGGCCGAGGATGTCGTTCAGGCGGAGAAAGAGGATGACGACGAGCGGCGCGAGCACCACGGCGACGCCGACCGCCGCGACGACGGTGGCGGCGAGGCTGGCGACCCACCGGGAGGCCCCGCGCGCTTCGAGGCCTCGCCTGAGCGGCACGAGCAGGTAGGCGACGGTGATGGCGAAAAACACCGTCGCCAGCACGTCCGCGAGCATGACCGCCGCGAGGAGCGCAAAGAGGGCGAGCACACCGCCGAAGACGTACGGGCGAGAAGCAGTCACCTTTCACGATACTCCGGCAGAGGGTAAAGTCGTTCTCCCGCGACGAGCCTCGAACCCGACGGTTTCGGCCGCGTACCGCCTTCGAGAACATCACGCTCGTTAAGTACCACAGAGTACAACAACCGAGTAATGAGACGACGTAGCTTCCTGAAGGCCGCGGGGGCGGGAGGCGTCTCCGCGCTCCTCGCCGGCTGTACCGGGACCGGCGGCGGAGAGACGACGACCGAAGCGTCGGGCGACACGACCGAGACGGCCGAGGGGACGACCGCGGGCGGCGAGTCGCCGACGCTCACCGTCGGCACCTACGGCTCGTTCGTCGACGCGCCGAGTTCGAGCCCCGGGCCGTGGCTGAAAGAGACGTTCGAATCCGAGTTCGACGCGACCCTTGAGTGGCAGACGCCCGACTCGGGCGTGAACTACTACATCGAGCGCGCCCTCCAGGGCGTCGAGTCCGGCGCGGACCTCTACGTCGGCCTCGACGCGCAGATGCTCGTCCGCATCGACCAGAACCTCGACGAGGCGCTGTTCTCGCCCGCCGAGGGGCTGTCCCGCATCGGCGACGTGAACGAGCAACTGAACTTCGACCCGCAGGGCCGCGCGGTCCCCTACGACACGGGGTACATCTCGCTCGTCTACGACGAGACCTACGGCGACGGCGACTTCGCCGCCCCCGAGACGTTCGACGGCCTGCTGGAGTCCGAGTACGCGGGCGCGCTCCTCGCGCAGAACCCCACGTCGTCGGCGACGGGACAGGCGTTCTTACTCCACACCATCGACGCCAAGGGCGAAGACGGCTACCTCGACTACTGGGCGAGCCTGAAGGAAAACGACGTGCGCGTCCTCGGCAACTGGGAGGACTCCTACAACGCCTACTCGAACGGGGAGGCCCCGATGGTCGTCTCGTACTCGACCGATCAGGTGTACGCCGCCGAGTCCGGCGAGGACATGGCGAGACACCAGATTCGCTTCCTGAACGACGAGGGCTACGCCAACCCCGAGGGGATGGCCCCCTTCGCCGACGCGTCGAACCCCGACCTCGCCGCCGAATTCATGGACTTCGTGCTCCGGCCCGAGGTGCAGGCCGAAATCGCCGTCCGCAACGTCCAGTTCCCGGCGACGACCACCGCGGAACTCCCCGAGGAGTTCGCGCAGTACGCCCAAGAGCCGCCGGAAGCCGTCACGTTCTCCTACGACCGGCTTCAGAACAACCTGAGTGACTGGACCGACGCGTGGGCCCGCGAGTTCGCCAGCAAGTGAGGTGAGCCGGTGAGCCGCGTCTCGGCCTCGGTTCGACGGGCCGCCCGCGCCCTCGAACAGCGACTGCTCACCCTCGTCGCGGCGCTCACCGCCGTCGTCCTTCTGGTCCTGTTTTACTACCCCGTCGCCACCGTCTTCGCCGACGCCGTCCTCGCCGACGGCCGACTCACTGTCGAACCCATCGCGGCGGTGCTGACGAGCGAGTTCTACCTCGTCGACATCATCTGGTTCACGGCGAAGCAGGCGTTCTACTCGACGCTCGCCAGCCTCGCGCTCGGCCTCCCCGCCGCGTGGCTGTTCGCCCGCTTCGAGTTCCGCGGCCGCGAGACGCTCCGCTCTCTCACCATCCTCCCGTTCGTCATGCCTTCCATCATGGTCGCCATCGGCTTCGTGGCGACGTTCGGCCGCAACGGGACGCTGAACCGCGCGCTCTCGCTCGTCGGCCTCCCGCCGGTCGAACTGCTGTTCACGCTCGAAGCCATCGTCGTCGCCCACGCGTTCTACAACGCCCCGCTCGTCGCCCGCGTCGTCACCGCGGCGTGGGAGAGCGTGGACGCCCGAACCGTCGAGACCGCCCGCTCGCTCGGCGCGAGCCCGCGGCGGGCCTTCCGCGACGTGGTCCTCCCGCAACTCCTGCCGTCTATCGGCGTCGGCGCGACGCTGACGTTCATCTTCACCTTCGCGTCGTTCCCCATCGTCCTCGCGCTCGGCGGCTTCCAACTGGCGACCATCGAGGTGTTCGTCTACTCGCGGGTGCGAGACCTCGCGTACGCCGAGGCCGCCAGCCTCGCGGTCGTCGAGACGGCCGTCTCCATCACGCTGACCGCCGTCTACCTCCGGTACGAGGCGGGCCAGCGGTCGGCCGGCGGCGCGGCGAACCCGCTTCCCCGCCGGTCCGTCGTCCCGTCCGACTGGACGCCGAAATCGGCGCTCCGGACGGCGGGCATCGCCGGCTACGCCCTCGTCGTCGGACTGGTGTTCGTCGTCCCCATCGCCAGCATGATACTGGCGAGCGTCACCGGCGGCGACGGCGGCTTCACCCTCGCCAACTACGCCTTCCTCGCCGAGCGACAGGCGACCGGCGCGAGCTTTCAGGTCAAGCCCCTCCCGGCCATCCTGAACTCGCTGGCCTTCGCCGCGGGGACGCTCGTCGTGGCCGTCCCGATGGGCGTGACGATGGCCGTCCTCACGACCCGCCGGTACCGCGGGCGCGGGCTCATCGACGTGCTCTCGATGGCCCCCTTCGCCGTCTCGGGCATCGTCGTCGGCCTCGGCCTGCTCCGCGGCCTCGTCTTCGGCGTCGACGTGCTGGGGACGCGAATCCGCGTCACCGGCGCGCTCGCCATCGTCGCGGCCCACGCCGTCGGCGCGTACCCCTTCGTCACCCGGAACGTCGCGCCGCTTTTCGCCCGGCTCGACGGCCGGCTCGTGGAGTCCGCGCGGTCGCTCGGCGCGACCAGAACCCGCGCGCTCGTGGACATCGAACTGCCGCTCGTCTGGACCGGCGTCGTCGCGGGCGCGGCGTTCGCCGTCGCCATCAGCATCGGCGAGTTCGACTCGACCATCATCCTCGCGGAGGGGGCGGGGAGCTACACGATGCCCGTCGCAGTCGAGCGGTTCCTCGGGCGACGGCTCGGCCCCGCGACGGCGATGGGCTGTCTCCTGCTTCTCGTCACGTCCGCCAGCTTCCTCGTCGTTGACCGCTTCGGCGGGCGATGGGGCGAACTGTGAGGGGACCGAAGGTCGAAACGAGGCGGACGCAGAACGCGAGCCGCGGGGGAGCGCGGGAAGTGAGAATTATGACCGTCCGCCGGCGAGGGGAGCACGTGACTTCGGAGGCGAACCCGTGAGACTCGAACTCGACGCGGTGTCCAAACGCTACGGGTCGGCGACGGCGCTCGATTCCGTCTCGCTGTCGGTCGACGACGGCGAGTTCTTCACGCTCGTCGGACCCTCCGGCTGCGGCAAGACGACCACGCTCCGCTGTATCGCCGGCTTCGAGCCCCCGACCGAGGGGACCGTCCGCTTCGACGGCGAGTCGATGGCCGGCGTCGCGCCCGAGTCGCGGGGCGTCGGCGTCGTGTTCCAGAACTACGCGCTGTTCCCGCATCTCAGCGTCGGCGAGAACGTCGCCTACGGCCTCCGCTTTACCGACCCGCCGGGCGGCGGCTCCCGCGACGACCGCGTCGCGGAACTGCTTGACCTCGTCGACCTCGCGGGGTTCGAAGACCGCGACCCCGACTCGCTCTCGGGCGGGCAACAACAGCGGGTCGCGCTGGCTCGCGCGCTCGCTCCCGGCCCGGACCTGCTGCTCCTCGACGAGCCGATGTCGGCGCTGGACGCCCGCCTCCGCGACCGGCTCCGCCGACAGGTAAAGCGCATCCAGTCGGAACTCGGCGTGACGACCGTCTACGTCACCCACGACCAGTCGGAGGCGCTGGCGGTCTCAGACCGACTAGCCGTCCTCAACCGCGGCCGCGTCGAGCAGGTCGGCAAGCCCCGCGAACTCTACCACCGACCCCGGACGCGGTTCGTCGCGGAGTTCCTCGGCGAGAACAACGTCCTCGACGCGGTCGTCGAGTCTCGACCGGAAACGGGGGGGGTTCGCGTCGGCGTCGGCGACGCGGTGTTCGCGCTGGCCGAGGGGCGGCGCGTGCTCGGACGGTCGAGAACGCAGCCCGGTGACGGAAGTTCGGAGCGGGCCGAAGGGCCCCCCCGACCCGAACCCGGCGACGAACTCACCTTCTGCGTCCGGCCCGAACGGCTCCGGGCCGACGCGGGGACGAACCGGATTCGCGGGACCGTCGTCGACACCGAGTTTCAGGGGGCGACGACGCGGGTGCGACTCGACTGGGACGGGACGGAACTCGTCGTGGCGGTCGAAGACGGCGGCGAAGAATCGGCGGCCGGATTCGAGGTCGGGACGACGATGGAGGTCGGATTCGACCCGGCGGCGGCTCACATCGTCGAGTAGCGCGGGGCGGTCGTCTTTCCGCGCCGTTCAGTTCAGGGCGCGACGCCGACGGTCAGGAGCGTGCCGAACGTCCGGTAGCGTTCGACCATCGCCTCGCGGGTCTCCCAGTCGTCGGTCGGGAACTCGGCGGCCGCCGGGATGTCGATGTCGAGGTCGGCGATGGAGTCCTGTTCGGCGACGTGGAGGCCGGCGTCGCGGAACGCCTCGCGGTACTCCGCGTGGGACCAGCGGGTCATATCGATGGAGATGAGGTCCTGCCACTCGTGGGAGTGGACGTTCTCCTCGTAGTAGTTCACCGCGCAGTAGAACGTGCCGCCCGGCCTGAGGACGCGGGCGACCTCTTCGAGGGTGTGGTGCGGGTCGGCGGCGTAGTAGAACGCCTCCATCGACCAGACGTGGTCGACGCTGTCGTCCTCGAACGGGAGGTCGTCGAAGTCGCCGACGAGAAACGAGAGGTCGTCGGTGTCGGTGTACGCGCGGGCGTTCTGGACCATCTCGGGCGAGCCGTCGAGGCCGAATCCCCGGCCGATACCCTTCGTGTCGCGGAGCGCGCGGAGGGCGTAGCCGCTCCCGGTTCCGAGGTCGACGACGGTGTCGCCTTCCTCGACGGGCATCCGCGCGAGCGCGTGCTTCGCGGTGTGCCAGTGTCGGTCCTCCATGCCCCTGTCGCGGCCGTCGGCCGCCCAGGCGTCGAACTCGTCGCGGACGCTCATACCGAAGCCTCGCGCGCCGGGGTGAAAATGCGTTCGAACTGGCCCGCGGCGATGTCGAACCCCCCGGCCGCTCGGTGTCGCCGTCGCCGCGACGCGCCTTTTAATTACCGCCGTCACGACGACCGGTGTATGGTCGGAGTCCGCCGCCGGTTCGCGCTCGCCGACACCGCCCAGCAGGTCGTCGGCGGCTTCCTCCTCGCGGGGCCGTTCGTCGTCACCGAGGAGGTGTGGGTGCTCGCGCGGAGCATGTCGTTCGCGCAGGCGCTCCTCACGCTCTGTATCGTGCTCGCGGTGGGCTACGGCGCGCTCTACAAGGCCGACGACCGCGACCCCGACAGGGAGCGCGAGGTCGGCGGGATTCCCGTCCGGTTCATCTCGCTCATCTCCGTCTCGTATCTCTCCGTGTTCATCCTCGCGCTCGCGTTCGACGCGCCGGGGACGTTCCTCTCGGACGTGTCGGGTCAGGTCGTCGGCTCCGCGCTGGGGTACGAACTCGACCTCGCGGTGCTCCGCATCACGCTCAAGGCGACGAGCGTCGGCGCGGTGTTCAGCGTCATCGGCGCGGCCACGGCGGACTCGCTGTTCTGAGCGGAGCGAGCGAGGTGTCAACACGCACCACAGTCCCGGGACGACGCCGGCCAAGCGGTATGAAGGATTAAGTCGGCAGGGTAACTGCTTGGGGTATGGATTACGAGCTCGCCATCGAAGACACGCCCGAGACGATTCCGGGCGGCACAGGTATCTTGCTCCTTCATCCGAGCATCGGCGAGACCGACCGCATCGACACGGATTTCTTCAAGGTCGACACCGACCACTTCCTCGTCATCTCGACGCGGACCACCGCGCGCGAGGTCGAACAGAAGCTGGAACACTACGAGGTCGACGAATCCAGCGCCACCATCCTCGACACGCTCTCTATCGAGCGCGGCTACTCCCGACGCAGTTCGGACAACATCCACTACGTCGCGGCCCCCGACGACCTCGACGCCATCGTCGAAAAGACCCGGCAGTTCCTCGAACGCCACGACGGGAAGCTCCGGCTCAGCGTCGATTCGGTCACTGAGATGGCCTACTACGCCGACGAGGACCGCGCCTTCGAGGCGACGAAGCAGATTCTCGAACTCCTCGACGAGTTCGACGCGGTGGGGCTGTTCCACCTCTCGAAGGAGGTCCACGACCAGGAGACGCTCGACCGCTTCCGCGAACTGTTCGACGGCGTCGTCGACCTCAACGAGGACGGCACCGTCACGACCGAGTTCTGAGGCGAAACGCGACGCGACCGGCTACGCCGAGTCAGCGTCGTCGGCGGTCGGGTCGGTGTCGGCGTCGCCGCCCGACGCCACATCGTCGTCCGCCGCGAGTTGCTCGAACGTCTTTTCGGCCCACTTGACCGCGTAGCTCGGCCCGTGGTCGCGGTACGCCGCGGTGTCCAGCGCCGAAAACGGCGCGGGGAGGTCGCGGCCGTGTTTGATAGCCGAACACGCGAACTCGGTCGCCTCGGCGAACGAGAGTCTGCCGAGCGCGACGAGCCGCGGGAGGTTTTCGAGTCGGTCGTCGAGGCGGCCGCCGGCGTCGACCCACGCCTCGTGGAGGCGGTCGTGGCTCCCCTCCCACGACGCGAACGCCTCGCGGGTGTGGAGCCCGACCCAGCCCTCGTAGAGCGCGGCGGCGACCTGATACGTCTCGCTCGGGCCGAGGGGCGTCGCCGCGGCGAGGTCGGGGAACCGCTCGCCGAAGAAGGGCAGGAAGTGTTCGGGAATCTCGTCGTTGCCGGCCTGCACGAACGCCTCGGCGATGAGGAAGTCCAGAAAGTCGTCGGGCGTCCCCTTCGCGCGGTACTTCACCAGCACGACCGGCGGCGCGGTCTGTCGAGACCACGTCACCGTGCCGTCGCCGGGCATCCCGATGGTGAAATCGGACGACGCGTAGCGCCGGAGCTGTTGGGGCGCGTCGTCTGGTAGCCACTCCGCGGGGTACGCCGCCGGGGAGAGCGACTCGACCACCAGCCCGAGGTTCTCCGCGGCCTCCGGGGGGATGGTGTCGAAGTCGCCGGCCACGTCCAAGACGAGCGCGCCGGGGGCGTACTCGTCGCGGACCGATTCGAGGTCCGACGGCAGGGTGCGCGTCTCGAACATCCGCTCAGGCGATGCTCATCCCGATGAACACGACGGCCAGCAGGGCCGACACGCCGACGGTACCGAGCACGATTTTCGTCGCTTGGCTCATAGTGGCACGATTAGGGGGCCGCCGCTTAACTTTTACACTCTATCGTCGGCCGAATCTCCAGTCGAAACGGAGGGGTTCGGGGACGCGCCCCACGGTCGACGGTCACACGGTTCGGCCGCGTCGCGGACGCGAGAGAAAACAGCAGGCCCGTCGGCGTCGCGGTCAGGGGACGAGCTGTTCGCCGTCGTCGTCGAGGACGCGGATGGCCTCGACGGGGCAGACGCGGGCGGCGAACTTCGCGTCGAACTCGGCGTCCTCGGGGACCTCGCGGACGAAGACGCCGTCGTCGGTCTCCTCGGCGTCGACGAGGTCGGCCTTGCCGTCGTCGACGTTCTTCTCGAAGCCCTCCCACTCGTCGACACACTGGAACATGCCGATACAGGTGTCGCGGTCGTACTCGACTTTCATGGGCAATCGTACCGCCGGGCCGTACAAAGCCCTGCCGACGCGAGACCGATGCGCCCGCACCCGCCCCGACCCGATGGCTTAAACCGGGGGACGGTCCAAGGGGGATGCAATGCGAACTGCGGACCTGACGGGCCTACCGACGGGGGTTCCCGAGGCCCTCCGCGACGAGGGCATCGAGGAGCTGTACCCGCCGCAGGCCGAGGCCGTCGAGGCCGGCCTGACGGACGGCGAGAGCCTCGTGGCCGCCGTCCCGACCGCGAGCGGGAAGACGCTCGTCGCCGAACTGGCGATGCTGTCGAGCGTCGCGCGCGGCGGGAAGGCGCTGTACATCGTCCCGCTCCGGGCGCTCGCCTCCGAGAAGAAAGCCGAGTTCGAGCGCTGGGAGGAGTACGGCATCGACGTCGGCGTCTCGACCGGCAACTACGAGTCCGACGGCGAGTGGCTCTCCTCGCGCGACATCATCGTCGCCACCTCCGAGAAGGTCGACTCGCTCGTCCGGAACAACGCGGCGTGGATGGACCAACTCACCTGCGTCGTCGCCGACGAGGTCCACCTCGTCGACGACCGCCACCGCGGGCCGACTCTGGAGGTCACGCTGGCGAAGCTCCGCCGGCTCAACCCGAACCTGCAGGTCGTCGCGCTGTCGGCGACCGTCGGCAACGCGGGCGTCGTCGCCGACTGGCTCGACGCGAGGCTCGTCAAGTCCGACTGGCGACCCATCGACCTCAAGATGGGCGTCCACTACGGCAACGCCGTCTCCTTCGCCGACGGGAGCCAACGCGAGGTGCCGGTCGGCCGCGGGGAACGACAGACGCCCGCGCTCGTCGCCGACGCGTTGGAGGGCGACGACGACGGCGACCAGGGCTCCTCGCTCGTCTTCGTGAACTCGCGGCGCAACGCCGAGTCCGCGGCCCGCCGCATGGCCGACGTGACGGAGCGGTACATCACCGGCGACGAGCGGAGCGACCTCGCGGAACTCGCCGCCGAGATACGCGACGTGTCCGACACCGAGACCTCCGAAGACCTCGCCGCGGCGGTCGCCAAGGGCGCGGCGTTCCACCACGCGGGGCTGGCCGCCGAGCACCGCACCCTCGTTGAAGACGCCTTCCGCGACCGACTCATCAAATGTATCTGCGCGACGCCGACGCTCGCCGCCGGCGTCAACACCCCGAGCCGCCGCGTCGTCGTCCGCGACTGGCAGCGCTACGACGGCGACTACGGCGGGATGAAGCCGCTGGACGTGCTCGAAGTCCACCAGATGATGGGCCGCGCCGGTCGGCCCGGCCTCGACCCCTACGGCGAGGCGGTGCTGTTGGCGAAGGACGCCGACGCCCGCGACGAACTGTTCGAGCGGTACATCTGGGCCGACGCAGAAGACGTGCGGTCGAAGCTCGCGGCCGAGCCCGCGCTGCGGATGCACCTGCTCGCCACGGTCGCCTCGGGTTTCGCCCACACCCGCGAGGGGCTGCTCGAATTCCTCGACCAGACGCTCTATGCGACCCAGACCGACGACCCCGAGCGACTGGGACAGGTGACAGACCGCGTGCTCGACTACCTCGAAGTGAACGGGTTCGTCGAGTTCGAAGGCGAGACGATTCGGGCGACGCCCGTCGGCCACACCGTCTCGCGGCTCTACCTCGACCCGATGAGCGCCGCCGAAATCATCGACGGCCTCGAATGGGCGGCCGACCACCGAGCCGAGAAGCTCCGGGCGCTCGCGGGGGAGACGCCCGAGAAACCGAAGGGAGACCGGAGCGACTCGGACGACGAACCCGGCGGGTTCCAGCGGGCCAGCGAGATGGTCGCCGACGACGGCGGCAGTGGAGGCGGCGAAGACGGGGACGGCGGCGACGGAGACGCCGACGCGTTCGAGACCGACCGGACGTATCCGACGCCGCTCGGTCTCTATCACCTCGTCTGCCGGACGCCGGACATGTATCAGCTCTACCTGAAGTCCGGCGACCGCGAGACCTACACCGAGCTGTGCTACGAGCGCGAACCGGAGTTCCTCGGGCGCGTGCCCTCGGAGTACGAGGACGTGGCGTTCGAAGACTGGCTGTCGGCGCTGAAGACCGCGAAACTCCTCGAAGACTGGGTCGGCGAGGTGGACGAGGACCGCATCACGGAGCGCTACGGCGTCGGCCCCGGCGACATCCGCGGGAAGGTCGAGACAGCCGAGTGGCTCCTCGGCGCGGCCGAGCGACTCGCCTCCGAACTCGACCTCGATTCGGTGTACGCGGTCCGCGAGGCGAAAAAGCGCGTCGAGTACGGCGTCCGCGAGGAACTGCTCGACCTCGCCGGCGTCCGCGGCGTCGGCCGGAAGCGCGCCCGCCGGCTGTTCGAAGCCGGCGTCGAGAGCCGCGCCGACCTCCGCGAGGCCGAGAAATCGCGCATCCTCGCCGCCCTCCGGGGCCGCAGGAAGACGGCACAGAACATCCTCGAAGCCGCGGGTCGAAAGAATCCGTCGATGGACGAGGTGGACGAGGACGACGCGCCGGACGACGCCGTCCCCGACGACGCCGGCTTCGAGACGGCCAAAGAGCGCGCCGACCAGCAGGCCAGTCTGGGTGATTTCGAATGAGGCTCGTCGAAGCCGACGCGACCGTCGCGGACCTCGATTCGTTCATCGCGGCCGTCGGCGAGATAGCCGACGAGACGGGCGCGACGGTGCAGGCGTTCGACGCCCGCTACGTCGTGGACCGCGAACACCTCGAACGGGCGACCGAACTCGCCGACCGGGCCATCGCCCGCGGCAACGAAATCGCCCGCGACCGGGCGGTCGAAATCCTCCTCTACGCCAGCGGCCGCCGGCAGATCAACCGCGCGTTCGAAATCGGCGTCTCGGAGGGGACGCTCCCCGTCGTGATTCTCGTCGACGGCGGCGACGAGGCCGACGCCGAGGCCGCGCTGTTCGACCGACTCGACCTCGAACCCGCAGAAACCCTCGGCGACTACGACGAAGCGCTCGTCCGCGACGTCTTCGACGTGGGCGAGACGGAGTTGCGCGTCGCCGACGGCGACCTCCCCGCGCTGGTCAGAGAACGAGTCGCGCTCCTCGCGGTCGACCGCTAAACGATTTTCGCGGCCCGTACCGTCCGTATTCGTGAGTCTGAGAGTCTGGAATCAAAAACTCCACTCGAAACGGGCCCCTTTGGTTTCTGAGACCTACCCCTTCGTTTCAACTGGAGAACGGGGGACGGCGCGGCCTCGTCGAGAGTAGAACGCTGAGAAGTAGTCCCACCAGGATTCGAACCTGGGTCGTTGCCCCCAGAAGGCAACAGGATTGGCCACTACCCCATGGGACTTCGCATCAGTTCGTACTTCGCGGGTATTTGTAAACGTTGCGTGTCGATTCCTCCGTGGGATTTCGTCGCACGGTGACGGACAGACGTGCATAAACCGCCAACTATTTGCCCCTATTCTATCCACTGTCGTGTATGTACGTCGGACGATTCGTCGTCGTTGGCCCCGGAATCGGTGCGTATCGCGTCTCCTCTCGGTCCTTCCCGAACCGACAGGTCGTCGACCGGGACGACGCCCTGACCGTCGGACCGACGCCCGACGCCCCCGAGACTGACAACCCCTACATCGCCTACAACTGCGTCCGCGAGGGCGGCGACTACGTCGTCGTCGGCAACGGCTCGCAGGTCGACCCTATCGCGGAGAAACTCGACCTCGGCTACCCGCCGCGGGACGCCCTCGCGGAGATTCTGCTGGCGCTCGACTACGAGAAAGACGACTACGACACCCCCCGAATCGCGGGCGTCGTCGGCGACGACGAGGCCTTCATCGGCATCGTCCGCAGGGACGCCCTCGTCGTGGAAGCCGTCACCGAACCCACGCTCGTGGCGACCTACGAGGAAGACGACCCCCGCGCGTTCGACCTCGACGCGGAGACCGCCGCCGACGCGGCCCGCGAACTCTACGACCACGAGTTCGAACACGCCGTCTGCGCCGCCGCCGCGACCGTCGGCGACGCGGTCGAGACCGCCTTCTACAACGGCGAGTAGTTCGGCTCGGCCCGAGATTTTTCAGCCGCGCACCCGTACACCGAGCCATGCGTCTGGGCGTCATCTCGGACGTGCACGGGAACCTCCCGGCACTCGAAGCGGTGCTCGAATCGATGCCGCCGGTCGACCGATTGGTCTGCGCCGGCGACGTGGTCGGCTACAACCCGTGGCCCGACGAGTGCGTGTCCGAACTCGCCGAGCGGGACGTGCCGACGGTCTCGGGGAACCACGACCGCGCGGTCACGTCGGGGACCGGCTTCCGCTTCAACAGCATGGCGGCCGCGGGCGTCGATTACGCCCGCGACGCGCTCTCCCCGGCGTCGATGGAGTGGCTATCCTCACTTCCGAAAACACGACACCTCGCCGACGAGCGGGTCAAACTCGCCCACGGCCACCCCAACGACCCCGACCGCTACACCTACCCCGACGACTTCTCGCCGTCGCTCCTCGACGGCGAGGACCTGCTGGTGTTGGGCCACACCCACGTCCAGGGCCACCGAATCTACGACGACGGAATCGTGCTGAACCCCGGAAGCGTCGGCCAACCCCGCGACGGCGACCCGCGGGCGGCCTACGCGGTCGCCGACCTCGACGCGATGGAAATCGAGGCGGAGCGCGTCAACTACGACATCGACCGCGTCGCGGAGCGCGTGCGCGAGGTCGGCCTGCCGGAGCGGCTGGCGAGTCGGCTGTACGAGGGGAAGTAGGGAAAAAGCGAGTAGCTATCCCGAAGCCGTCAGTTCGACACCGGTTCGAGCCGCGCCGAGAAGTGCCGAAGCTCCTTCATCGGCGGCTCCGCGACGATTTCGAGGCCGCCGTACTCGCCGGCCGATTCCATCACCTTCGCGGCCGTCTCCGCGACGTGTTCGAGGTGTTCGCGGCTGTAGGTGCGCCGCGGGAGCGCGAGGCGCACGAGGTCCGGGCGGTCCGTGCCGGGGAACGCGAAGCCGCCGAGTTCGACGCCGCGAACGCCGCCTTCGAGGTAGAGCGCGCAGACGAGTTGCTGTCCGGGGAACTCGTCTTTCGGGACGTGCGGGAACACCTCGCCGGCGTCGAGGTAGACCGCGTGACCACCCGTCGGCTGGTAGACGGGGACGCCGGCCTCGACCAGCAGGTCGCCCAGTTCGGCCACCTGCTCGACGCGGTCGGACACGTACGGCGGCGTGACGGCCTCGCGGAGGCCGACGGCCATCGCCTCGATGTCGCGGCCCGAGAGGCCGCCGTAGGTGGGAAAGCCCTCGTAGAGGATGGCGCGCTGTTTCGCGTGTTCGAACACCGTCTCGTCGCGCATCGCGGCGAAGCCGCCGATGTTGACGAGCGCGTCCTTCTTGCCGGACATGGTGACGGCGTCGGCGTGTTCGAACTGCGCGCGGGCGATTTCGGCGACCGAGTGGTTCTCGTAGCCCGCCTCGTTGGTCTTGATGAAGTGGGCGTTCTCGGCGAACCGGCAGGCGTCGATGGCGAACATGGCGTCGATGTCGCGGGCGAACTCGGCGGTGGCGCGGATGTTCGCCATCGAGACGGGCTGGCCGGCGACGGAGTTGTTCGTGATGGTGAGGACGACGACGGGAATCGCGTCGGCACCGACCTCCTCGACGAGCGCGTAGCCCGCGTCGATGTCGAAGTTCCCCTTGAACGTCTCCGTGGAGTTGGGGTCCCGCGAGGCGGGCGACGGGCAGTCGACGGGTTCCGCGCCCTGATTGACGACGTGGGCGCGGGTCGTATCGAAGTGCGAGTTGTTCGGCACCACGTCGCCGTCCTCCAAGAGGACGCCGTAGAGGACGTTCTCCGCGCCGCGGCCCTGATGGGTCGGCACGACGTGCTCGAAGCCCATCACGTCGCGGACCGAGTCGGCGAGGCGGGCGAACGACTCGCTTCCGGCGTAGGCCTCGTCGCCGCGAATCATCGCCGCCCACTGCTCTGCGGACATGGTTCCCGTCCCCGAGTCGGTCAGGAGGTCGATGTACACGTCGCGGGCGTCGAGGTTGAACGCGTTGTAGCCGGCCCGTTCGAGGGCGGCCTCGCGCTCCTCGCGCGAGGGGAGTTCGATGGGTTCGACCATCTTGGCCTTGTACGATTTCATGCCCGCAATAGGCCCGCGAATGTGAAGTATTCGGCAGGCAGAAAATCGATGGACGACGCCCGATTTTCGACGCTCGTGAACGGGAGTGTACATCGGTGTCGCCGGCTGGTCGGCTGTCGCCACGAACCGCCACGAATCGACCTCGGCGGCCGTCGCGTACTACCGGACGTTGGCCGTCGCTGGCGGGGACGCGAGGGCGGCGAAAATAGATTCGAACCGAGTTGCGGGGCGGGGCCGGCTCAGAACTTGTCTTGGATGATGCCGAGCGTCTCCTCGCGGTCGTCCCACGCCACGAAGATGGCGACGGAGGTCGCGGAGGTGATGGCGTCGTGGATGTTGATGCCGGCATCGGACAGCGGCTGAACGATGTCGAGGATGACGCCGGGGCGGTTCGGAAGTTCGCCGCCGGTGACGCGGACGACGGCGATGTCGTCTTCGACGGTGACAGAAGACAGCGCGTCGTCGGCGACGACGCGGTCGTGGAGGACGGCCTCGGCCCGGTCGGAGTCGTCTTCGAGGACGTAGAACGTGATGGAGTCCATCCCGGAGGCGACCGAGTCGACGTTGATGTCCTCCTCTCGGAGGGCGGTCGAGAGGTCCGCGAGGATGCCCGGTCGGTTGCGAATCGCCCGCCCGGCGACGGTGAGACACGCGAGGGGCTCTTCCTGCATGTCGATGAGGTTGTGGAACTCGCCTTCGATGAGCGTCCCGCCGGTGAGCAGGTCGCCGTGCTGGTAGTGGACGACCCGAACGTCGAGCGCCGCGTCCTTGTACGACAGCGCCGACGGCGCGACGACCTCGGCCCCGCGGAACGAGAGGTTCCGAAGCTCGTCGACGGTGATGCGGCCGACGTTGCGCGCGCCTTCGACCACGCGCGGGTCGCCGGTCATGACGCCCTCGACGTCGGTCACGATGACGACCTCGTCGGCGTCCATGTAGTTGCCGAGCATCACGGCGGAGGTGTCGGAGCCGCCGCGACCGAGCGTCGTGATTTCGCCGTCGTGGTTCTGCGCGAGGAAGCCGGTGATGACCGGGACGACGCCGTCGAGTTCGGCCGCGAGCTTCGCGGCCCGCTCTCTCGTGGCCTCGACGTCGACCTCGCCGAGGTCGTTGGTGATGACCGGCCACTCGTCCGTACCGGGTTCGACGAACAGGGCGTTGACGCCGCGGGCGGCCAGCGCCGCCTTGAGCATGCGCACGCTGGTCCGCTCGCCCATCGAGACGATTTCGGCGCGGTCGCGGTCGTCGGCCTCGAACTTGATCTCGTCGAGGAGGTCGTCGGTCGTCGAGCCCATCGCGGAGGCGACGACGGCGATTTCGTGGCCGTGTTCGACGGCCGCGGCGATGGAGTCCGCGGCGCGGTTGATTCGGTCGCCGCTGCCGAGCGAGGTGCCGCCGAACTTCGCGACTACGCGCATCGTCCCTCCGGTGCGTCGCGTCGCTTCGGGGCTTCGTTGGTAAACATGCGAGGGGCTAACGCGGGGGGACGTATAACTATGTCCTCCGGTTCAACCGTTGCCGTCACCCGCGAATCCGGCGCTGAGACGGCCCGTACCGACGCCTCGCGGGCGGAGATTTATCACCGAAGCCGCGGAACGTTCGGGCATGGATGTCAGAGACGCCGTGGACGCCGACGCCGAGGCGCTGGCCGCCGTCGCCGACGCGCCGGTACGGGCGATGCGGCGGCTGATACGCGACCGGACGGTTCGCCTCGCCACCGCCGACACCGGCTCGGACCCCCACGCCGACGCGCCGGCGGACGACGAACCGGTGCTCGGGTTCGTCGGCTTCGACGTCCGCGACGGCGTCCTCCACGTCACCCGACTCGGCGGGACCGAGACGGCGGTGCGGCGACTACTGGAGGAACCGCTCCGCTTCGCCAGCGCCGAATCCCTGCCGGTCGAGGTGCTCGTCCTCGAATCCGAGACGCCGCTTTGCGACGCGGTCGAGCACGCCGGCTTCGACCGGGTCGGCCACGGTCCGCGGTTCGAAGGGTCGCCGACGGTCCGGTACGTCCTCGACGAGACGGGGTAGCCCGGTCCCCCGCGGGCCGCGACCACTCGACTCGCTCCCGCCGTCCCGACCGACGCGGGTGGCGCGGGCGACGAGAACCGACGGAGGGAATACATACCTCCCGCCCGTCAGGTGGCCCATGACCGAACGACGCGGAAACCGACCGCCGAGCGTGAGACGACCGTGATGGCGGTCGAAGAGCTGTTTGTCTCGCTCGCCGGCTCGGACCCGGTGATGCAGGGTCTCCTCGGCGGCATCGTCATCGCCGGCATGAACATGCTGGGCGCGCTTCTCATTCTCGTCTGGCGCGACCCCTCGAAGCGCTCGCTCGACACGCTCCTCGGCTTCGCCGCCGGCGTCATGCTCGCCGCGAGCTTCACGAGCCTCATCCTCCCCGGCATCGAGGCGGCGGGCGGAAGTCCGATTCCCGTCCTCGTCGGCTTCGTCATCGGCGTCGTCGTCCTCGACCAGGCGGACCTGTGGATTCCGCACGTCCACATCCTCGTGACCGGGAAGACCCGGACGGACGCCCCGGAAACGGAGAAGAAGATGGCCTCGGTCATCCTGTTTATCGTCGCCATCACCATCCACAACATGCCCGAGGGCCTCGCCGTCGGCGTCGGCTTCGGCTCCGGCGACCTCGGGACCGCCATCCCGCTGATGCTCGCCATCGGCATCCAGAACATCCCCGAGGGACTCGCCGTCTCCATCGCCGCCGTCAACGCCGGGCTTCGGAACACGACCTACGCGACGTTCGCGGGCATCCGCGCCGGTCTCGTGGAGATTCCGCTCGCCGTCTTCGGCGCGTGGGCCATCCAGTACGCCTCGGCGCTGCTCCCCTACGCGATGGGGTTCGCCGCCGGCGCGATGCTGTTCGTCATCTCCGACGAAATCGTCCCCGAGACGCACTCGAACGGCCACGAGCGCGTGGCGACGTTCGGGACGATGGTCGGCGTCGTCGTGATGCTCTACCTCGACGTGACGCTCGGGTAGTCGAATCGAGTTAGCGCGTCCGAATACGGCGACCGTCGAGGAGCTGTGAAACGAGAGTTCGAGTGGAAGCGAAGGGGTTCGGTGGTCGGTTCAGCGTCAGAGAGTCCGGCGTCGAGCGCGCGTCAGTCGTCCGCGAGCGGCGGCTCCGACGGCACCTCGTGGTCCGAGAGCCCGGCGGTCGGCGCGAGGAACTTCGTCGGCTCGAACGCGTCGAGGTCGTCGCCGGCGGCCACGCGCGCCGGCCAGTCCGGGTTGGCGAGCGCGCTCGTCCCCAGCGTAAAGAGGTCCGCGCCGGCGTCGACGGCGGCCCGCGCCGCGTCCGGGTCGCCGAGTCCGCCGTTGGCGATGACGACCGTGTCGTCCGCGACGTACTCGGCCGCGGCTTCGGCCAGCGAGGGGCCGTCAGCGCCGAAGGTCGGACTCGTGGCATCGGTCTCGGTCGCGTGGACGTAGTCGGCTCCGGCGGCCGACAGTTCCTCGAAGAAGACCGCGGCCGCGTCCTCGCCCTCGGGCCACTCGTAGTCGCCGTCGGTCACTTTCTCCTGCGAGACGCGGACGCCGACGACGAACTCCTCGGGGACCGCGTCGGCGACCGCCAAAAGGACCTCCGCGGGGAACTTGACGCGGGACTCGGGTCCGCCGCCGTACTCGTCGTCGCGCCGGTTCGCGTCGGCCGCGAGGAACTCGTTCAGCAGGTAGCCGTTCGCGCCGTGGAGTTCCACGCCGTCGAAGCCGGCCTCGACCGCGTTCGTCGCCGCCCGCACGAAGCCCTCGCGGGCGGTTTCGAGGTCGGCCTCGTCCGCCGCCTTCGGAACGGCGAACTCGCCGCTCCCGCCGTAGGCTTCGGCCTTCTGGCCGTCGGGCTGGACCGCGGAGGGCGCGAGCGTTCGGTCGCCGCCGAGGTGGGGGTTACCCTGCGACTGCGCCCCGGCGTGCATCAACTGCGCGAAAATCGGCGTCCCGACCTCGTGGACGGCGTCCGTGACGTTCGTCCACGCCTCGACGTGGTCGTCGGTGACGAGCCCCGGCTGGTTCAGGTAGCCCTGACTGTACGCGTCGTCCGTGTAGACGCCCTCGGTGACGAGAAAGCCGAAGCCGCCGTCGGCGAACTTCCGGTAGTAGTGGGCCATCTCGTTCGTCGCAAGGCCCTCGTCGGTGGCGCTGATGCGCGTCATCGGTGCCAGCCCGACTCGATTGGAAAGCGACAGGTCGTTCAGGCTCGTCGCGTCGAACAGCGCGTCGTCGGTCATCACCGGTTCTGTGTGCGTCGCGGGTAAAAAGCGACGGCGGAATGGTCCCGAACGCCGCACATCCGGCGTGCTATCAGGGAGCATACTGTCGGGAGAGCGGTCGCTGAGTCGAACGGACGTCAGTAGTGAACGGCCGGCTCAGGAGAACTTCCGAACCGTCATGTTCAGCGTGTCGAGGTCGACGATGGGCGCGTAGCCGGCGTCGGGGTCGATGTTGACGGATTTCTGGAAGTCGGTCTGGGCCTGCCAGCAGCCGGAGTTGACCGCGAGGACGTTGTGGTACTTCCCCCAGCCGAGCTTGTGGACGTGGCCGGTGTGGAAGATGTCGGGCACGTCCTCCATGACGAGGTAGTCGAGTTCCTCGGGCGCGAGGCGGGTGTGGCCCCCGAACTGCGGCGCGACGTGGCGCTTCTTCAGGAGCTGGTACATCGCCTTGTGCGGCTCGTCGTAGCTCGCCTTGTCCGCCGGCAGTTCGGCGATGACCTCGTCGAGCGAGACGCCGTGGTACATGAGCACGTTGACGCCTTCGAGGGTGACCATCGAGGGGTTGCTCGTGATGCGGGCGTCGTGGGCCGACATGATGTCACGGAGTTCGTCGTCGAAGCCGGGTTGCGGCTCCGCGAGTCGGACCGCGTCGTGGTTGCCCGGAATCATCACGATGTCGAGGTCGCCGGGCACCGATTTGAGGTGCTCGGAGAACGCCTCGTACTGCTCGTAGATGTCGATGACGTCGAGTTCCTCGTCCTGATTCGGGTAGACGCCGACGCCCTCGACCATGTCGCCGGCGATGAGGAGGTACTCGATGCGCTCGGCTTCCTCGGTGTGGAGCCAGTCGGCGAAGCGGTTCCACGCGTCGGCCATGAACTCCTGGCTGCCGACGTGTACGTCCGAGATGAGCGCCGCCTGCACGTCCCTGTCGGCGGTGTTTTGGCGGTGGCTCCGCGGCACGTCGGGGAAGTGCAGCGAGTCGACGAAGAGGATGCCCGCGTCGCCCGACAGCGTCCCCTGCACCGCGATGCACTCGTCCATGAGGAGCTCGTCGACGTGGCTCGCGATGTCCTTGTCCTTCATCACGAGACAGGGGAACGTCCCCGTCGTGTCTTCGAGGTCGATAATCCAGTGGCCGCTCTTGGTGGAGCGAACGTCGTCGACGAGGCCGATGAGTTCCGCGTCCTCGCCGCCGGACATGTTCGAGATGGCCTTCGCGGGGCGGTGGTTGACGCGCCCGCGGAGCATCTTCGAGAGCTTCTCGTAGCGGTCGCGGAACACCTTCACGAAGTCGCCGTACTCGCCGGTCCCCGTCGACTGACCGGTCATGTCGTTGGCGATTTCGAGGGACCGAAGCGATGGGTCGACGTTCCGACCGGCCGGTCCGCCCTTCGCTTCAGCTGGAGCTGATTGAGTGGTGTGGTCCGCGTTGTCGTGCGGTGTTGCAGCGGAAACAGGGGGGTCGGGGTCGGCGGCGGTATCGGATACGGCGGCGTCCGGGGCGGCCGACCCCGTCGATTCGGTTCCCGGCGGGTCCGCGGCGGGGGCGGAGGCGAGCACCTCGCGGACGTGGTCGGCGGTGATGCGAAGCGCGTCGTCCGGAACGGCTTCGACGACGCGGGCGAGGGTCCGGCCGGGGTCGTCGGAGCCGGCGATGAGGGTCACGGCCTCGCGTTCGGCGTTGTAGCCGCGACCGACGAGCGCCCGGACGATGCGCGCCGGCGTCTCCAGTGGCACACCCGGAGTGTGCGACACGCGGCAAAAAGGATGCCGAAACCCAGAACGTTGAAACCCGGTCCGGGTAAACTGGGAGTGATGAGTGACGACGACGGTCGCCCGCCCTCCCCCGACTCGCGGCGCGGTCAAGCCTCCGACGAAGGCGTTCTAACTCGGCTCCGGACGGCAGAAGAGGGGCCGCTTATGTTCGTCCGCGAAGTCCTGACGAGCGCGCTCGCCGTGTTGGCCGTCGGGTTGCTCCTGTTCGCGGTGAGCGGCGTGTGGCCGCCGATGGTCGCCGTCGAAAGCGGGAGCATGGAACCGCACATGCACAAAGGCGACCTCGTGTTCATCACGGGGCCGGAGCGATACGCCCCCGACTCGGCGGTCGAGGGGACCGCCGTCGTCACGGCCGAGACGGGCGCGGAAGTCGACTACCGGAAGTTCGGCGGCCCCGGCAGCGTCATCGTCTACGACGACCCCGGCGCCGGCGGCCCCCCGATTATCCACCGGGCGATGCTCTGGGTCGAGGAGGGCGAAAACTGGTACGACAGGGCGAACTCCGAGTACATGGCCGCCGACAACTGCCGGGAACTCGCTAACTGCCCCGCCGAGTACGACGGCTTCATCACGAAAGGCGACAACAACCCGCGGTACGACCAGGTGAGCGGCATCGCCGACCCGGTCCGCCCCGAGTGGGTCCAAGGCGTCGCGCGAATCCGCATCCCGCTTCTCGGGTGGGTTCGGCTGACGCTCGCCAACTCGATGGCGACGACGACGCCGGTCGCGCCCGCCCCCGTCGAGTACGTCGACGTGACGACGATGGAGACGACGGCTCCCGACGTGTCGACGACGAACGCGGCGGGAGGCGACGCGCCGGCGACGACGGCACCGCTTCGGGTCGAGGCGTCGCCGAGCGCCGACGCGCTCGCGGCGTGACGCGGAGACAGGAAAAGAGTCGGACTTCGCGGACTTCGTTCTTCAGTTGTCGAACCGCGCCTGTACGAACGGCTGTGCGCTCTCGATGTCGCCGAGACGAGAGTCCGTCAGCAGAACGGCCTCGGTCTCGTCGATTGGGACCGAGAGGCTGATCTCCTTGGTTCGGCCGTACCGGCCCTTCGAGACGACGACGGCGTTGACGATGCCGAGCATGTCGAGTTCCGAGATGAGGTCGGTGACGCGACGCTGGGTCAGCACGTCGGCGTCGATCTCCTCGCAGAGGCGCTTGTAGATGTTGAACACCTCGCCGGTGTTGATGTTGCGGACGCCGTTTTTCTCCAGGAGGATGATGGCGAAGAGGACGATTTTCGACTGTGTGGGGAGAGTACGGACGACTTCGACCACTCGGTCGAGTTCGATTTTGTCCTGCGCCTGCCGGACGTGGGCCTCCTCGACGGTGTCGGCCTGCCCGCGCTCTGCGAGTTCGCCGGCCGTGCGGAGCAGGTCGAGGGCGCGCCGGGCGTCGCCGTGCTCCTGCGCGGCGAACGCGGCGCACAGCGGAATCACGTCGTCGGTGAGCGCGCCGGGCTTGAACGCCACGTCGGCGCGGTGCTGGAGGATGTCGCGGAGCTGGTTGGCGTCGTACGGCGGGAAGACGATTTCCTCCTCGCCGAGGCTCGATTTGACCCGGGGATCGAGGAAGTCGGTGAACTTCAGGTCGTTCGAGATACCCATGATTGAGATGCGGGAGTTGTCGAGTTCGGAGTTCATCCGCGAGAGGTTGTACAGCGTGTCGTCGCCCGACTTCTCGACCAGTTTGTCGATCTCGTCGAGCATGATGACGACCACGCGCTCTTTGTAGTCGACGGCGTCGAAGAACGTCGTGTAGACGCGGTCGGTCGGCCACCCGGTCATCGGCACCGTCTCCATCTCGTCGGCGTCGTCGTCGAGTTCCGCCGCGCGCTCGTCTAACTCGGCGATGGAGTCGTACGGCGTGTCGGCGAGGGCGTTGGGGTCTTCCGTCGCCCGCGTTCGCATCTCGTCGAGGCGCTCCTGTTCGGCCTCGATGCGCTCGACGTTCTTCTCAATGAACTTGTTCGCCAACTGCGCGAGCACGCGGTACTGCGTGTCGGTCACCTCGCAGTTGATGTACTCGACCTCGCAGGGAACGTCGTACTTCTGGGAGGTGGATTCGAGTTCCTGACTGACGAACTTCGCGCTCGCGGTCTTGCCGGTCCCGGTCTTCCCGTAGATGAGGATGTTCGACGGCGTCTCCCCGCGCAGGGCGGAGACGAGAATCGTCGCCATCTGGTTTATCTGGTCGGTCCGGTGGGGGAGTTCGTGCGGGGTGTACGACGGCCGGAGGACCTCCTTGTTCTCGAAAATCGGCTCGCCGGCGAGGAGGTCGTCGAACAGTCCCTTCGACCCCTCGTCGTCGTTGAGCACGACCTTGTCCAGACCGACGTCGGGGTCTTTGTGCTGGTCGAGGTCCTCGTCGGGCGCGTCGGCGTCGGGGCCGATGCTCGCCTGAATGTCGATGTCTTCGGGGGACACGTCGTCCCCGCCGTCCTCGGGGGATACGCTGTCTTCGGAGGATACGTCGTCCGCGACGGGAGAGCCGTCGGCAGACCCATCGCCGTCGGACGTGTCGGTACTCGGTACACCGGAGTCGGCGTCCGCGACTGTGTCGTCCGACGTGCTGTTCCCGGCTCCCTCTCGTGTGCCGTCTCGCGGATTCTCTTCCTCGTCCATCGTGAATACCCCTCTGTTTCAAGTGGAATTGTCGCCCCGAATCGGCGCATTGGGTGCGTGAAGCCGGAGATAGTCGGCATTTTCACATCACGCCGAAGAAGGCGATTCCAGATGATGCAAAGGAACCAAACGAACAGTCGGTACAAAAATCTTACTTCTCCGACTCGTCCGCCGTCGTTCGACCGGAACTCGGAGGGACAGGAGCGTTTCAACACGAACAACCACGATACCACGAACGTCTCCGAAACTATCAGACGTGACGGTTGTGGTGGAGTGGGTGGTCCGTTGGGTGACGGGAAACGAGTAGACGAATGCGCGGAGAGCGAGTAAGTAAACGCGCAGGGGCGACCAAGTGAACCCTCTTCGGAGTAATCGAGCGACCAGATGAAGAAGACGCGTGGGCGAAGTTGAGCAGTCGATCGAGAGTGGTCTCGAACCACGGCGGAGCGAACGAAGACGCGTCGAGTCGAAACGGGTCGAGCGCTCCGAGTTGCGCTCGGCTTCGACCGATAGTTCCGAGTTGAGTCCGCGGTCCACGCGAACCGACAATCGGAGGCAGTTCGAGTGGAACCCAGCACGGGGAGAGTGCCCGACGAGAAAAATCGGTTGTTCGAACCCCTCTGTTTCGTGTGGAAACGTCGAAAATGCGATTTCCCAGAAATCGGTCGATAGGACGTTTCTCGACTCTGTCTAACCCCCTCGTTTCCTGTGCAATTAAGTGGCGCTTTTCCAGTTCGACGGGAAACGCCTGGGTGGCGATTCCCCCACACCCCTTCGTTTCGGGTGGAACTGTGAATCGGTGGGGAGGGGGTCTCGGCGGTCATTGAATAGGGATGGTTTTATCATTGATAGATACTAACCAAATCCGTAGTAGATAGAAACCCGATATTATTACACCGGTCTAGGGTTCAATTAACATCCGACCGCCGTCTAGCGGTCCCCCCCACCCACCCCTTCGAGCCGTTCCACCCGAAACGAAGGGGTGGGGGTGTACCCACGCGAGTCGCTCGCGGCCACAGAACGTGTCAACCGTCTCGAATGGCAATCGCTACCGAGGAGGCGGGTTGTGTCGGGGTCGACGTGGCGTCTTCAGAGCCGGTCAGCACGATTCGAGAGATTCTCTGCGGATTCGAGATTCAGCGCTCGAAGTATGTTCGAACTACGCACGTGTACGCCCAAAGTAACAACCAAGAGAACGTGGTATCGATTTCTCCCGCCCTCGTTTCGGCTGTTCGACACACCGTAACCGAACGCCGGTCTCCCGATTGCACCGTTTGAGTCCGTCGAATCGGACTGACCGTCGTCGCCGACGTTCCTTTCTGTCGTTTTGTCGCCAACTTGACTGGTGTCTGACGTAGTGCTTAAGTGAGTCCGGTTGGGTGATACCTCCATACGCCCTCCACGACGCGTTCGGGAGGTGCGGGAGGCCCAGGATGGGACTGCTCACAGATTTAAGAGACAGCATCTCACGAGTCGTCGACCGGCTCTTTTCGGAGAGCGAGCCGAAGCGGATCGGTATATATGGCCCGCCCAACGCCGGGAAGACGACTCTCGCAAATCGCATCGCCCGTGACTGGACCGGTGACGCCATCGGTCCCGAGAGCCACATCCCTCACGAGACTCGCCGCGCCAGGCGGAAGGAGAACGTCGAGATCGAGCGGAACGGCAAGAAAGTCACCATCGACATCGTCGACACGCCGGGTGTCACGACGAAAGTCGATTACAAGGAGTTCCTCGAACACGACATGGAGAAGGACGACGCCGTCCGCCGGTCCCGCGAGGCGACCGAGGGGGTCGCCGAGGCCATGCACTGGCTCCGCGAGGACGTCGACGGCGTCATCTACGTGCTCGACAGCACGAAAGACCCGATATCGCAGGTCAACACGATGCTCATCGGCATCATCGAGAGCCAGGACCTGCCCGTGCTCATCTTCGCGAACAAGATCGACCTCGAAGAGTCGAACGTCGAGCGCATCGCGAACGCGTACCCACAGCACGAAACAGTCGAGTTGTCGGCGCTCGAAGGTGAGAACATGGACGAAGTGTACGCCAAAATCGCGGAGTACTTCGCGTGATTCACCATGCCTGAAGCAACCGCCTCCGACGACGGCACCGACGGGGTCCAGATAGACCTCTTCAGCGGGAATCGGATGGCAAACCTCACGAGCATGGAGAAGATTCGGCTCATCCTCGACGGCGTCCGCGACGGCAACATCGTCATCCTCGAAGAGGGTCTCTCGCCCGACGAGGAGTCGAAGCTCATCGAGGTCACGATGGCCGAGATAAGCCCCGACGAGTTCAATGGTATCGAAATCGAAACGTATCCGCGCTCGCAGACCGCAGACCAGAGCTTCCTCGACCGGCTCATGGGCCGACAGTCGACCCAGAAGCTCACCGTCATCGGACCCGCGAACCAGATTCAGACGCTCCACAAGGACGAGAACCTCATCAGCGCGCTCGTCTCGCGAAAATAGGGGGTCCAACGAACGCCCTCACGCGCCATCCGGCGCTACCATCCACCAATGCCACATCAATGCACCACGTGCGGTAAGGTGTTCCCCGATGGCTCGAAGGAGATGCTTTCGGGGTGCCCGAGCTGCGGCGGCAACAAGTTTCAGTTCAAGCCCGCGTCGAGCGGGAGCGCTCCCGCGAGCGCAAGCGATGACACGCCGTCGACGGGCGGCGCCGGAGCGCGGGACCTGACCTCCTCGGCGGCCGACGCCGTCCGAGACCGCGCGCAGCGGCAGTCCCATCCAGATTCGACCGACGAGGAGTCGATGACCGTCAGCGACTGGGCGAACGCGGACGCCGACGCCCCACAGCGAACCGAGACCGGCGACGCCGCCGGGTCGACCCGAAGCGAGCCGTCGCCGACCGACGCGGCCGACGCGACCGACGACCCCGAAACCAAACCCCGCGGTTGGGGCGAATGGCCGTCCGCGCCCGGGGAGTCACCGGGGGCAGACCCGCAGGAGCCCGAAGAGTCGCGGAACGAACCCCGAGGAGAGCCCGCGGCGGGTCACCCCGATAGCTCGCCGGACTCGGCCTCGCCCCCGAATCGCGCATCCGGTTCGATCAACGCGCGCGAGACGGACGAGGACAACTCCCAGAAGAGCGCCCGGAGCGACGTCGTCACGCCGGAAGAACTCGCTGCGGCCGACGCGAACCGACGCGGTTCGGCGGCCGAGACGCCGCCCGAAGCGCCGTCCGACCCCGGCGCGTCTTCCGACCCCGACGCGGCGGCCGGCCAGCCCGCCGACGCCGCACCCGCGGACGCGGACGGAACTGTCATCGAGCCGTCGTCCGACGACCGACCCAACTTGGACCAGCTCCGCGAGGAGCTCAACGACCAGTTCGAGAGCATCAAAATCGTCAACCCCGGTCAGTACGAACTCAACCTCATGGAGCTGTACGACCGCGACGAGTACATAATCTCACTCCGCGAGGACGGTCGGTACGTCATCGAGGTCCCGGACTCGTGGGGTCCCGGCAACCGCGAGGACTGAGCGCGGTTCTCGCGTCCGCCCGACTTCTCACCCCGCCGTTTTCGGTGGAACGCTGACCGTTCGGCCCCGTGCGTACGAGTCCAACCGTCGAATCGGCACAATCGTTATATACGATAGTTGAGAGTATATCTCCTTGGGGAAGCGCTATGTCCGATCCGCACAACGAAAAGGTCGCCGAGTGGGCGTCGCTCCTCGGAGCGTCGCTCCCGTCCGCGCGACCAGACGACCCCGACCTCGACACCGCCGACAGCGCGGGGTAACGACCGCCGCGGCGTCTCCCGGCGGACTCCTTTAGTTTCACCTCGCTCTGCGAACGCTTATCGGCGAGGGCGAGCAATCGTCACCGATGCCGGCCTCCGAGGACGTTGCGTACGTGGACCACCCGCTACTCGCGCCGTCGTTCATCGAGCGACGGCTCTATCAGATTCGCCTCGCCGGTACCGCGCGCAACGGCCACACGCTGGTCTGTCTCCCCACCGGCCTCGGGAAGACGACCGTCAGCCTGCTCGTCACCGCCCAGCGACTCCACGACGTGGGCGGGAAGTCGCTGTTTCTCGCGCCGACGAAGCCGCTCGTCCAGCAGCACGCCGACTTCTACCGCGAGGCGCTGAACGTCCCGGACGACGAAATCGTCGTTTTCACCGGCGACGTTCGGCCCGACGACCGGGCCGCGCTCTGGCAGGAGGCCCAGATAGTCATCGCCACGCCGCAGGTCATCGAAAACGACCTCATCGGCAACCGCATCTCGCTTCGGGACGTGACGCACCTCACCTTCGACGAGTGCCACCGCGCGAGCGGCGACTACGCCTACGTCTACATCGCCGAGCGCTACCACGCCGACGCCGAGAACCCGCTCGTCACGGGGATGAGCGCCTCGCCCGGCGGCGACGAGGAGGCCATCCTCGAAGTCTGTGAGAACCTCGGTATCGTCGACGTGGAGGTGATGACCGAGGAGGACGCCGACGTGTCGGAGTACACCCACGACACGGACGTGGAGTGGAACCGCATCCAGCTCCCCGACGAGATTCTGGAGATTCGCGACGCCCTCAACGAGGTCATCACCGACCGGCTGGAGAAGCTCAAGCAGTTGGGCGTCACCAAGTCGACGAAGCCCGATATCTCCCAGAAGAAGCTCAACCGGATGCGCGCGGAGCTCCAGCGGCTGATGAACGCCGACAAGTCGGAGGGCTACAAGGGCATGTCCACGCACGCGGAGGTGATGAAGCTCCGCCGGGCGGTCGAACTCGTCGAGACCCAGTCGGTCGAGTCGGTCCGGCGGTACTTCGAGCGCCAGCGCAACGCCGCCCGGTCGTCGGGCGCGTCGAAGGCGAGCCAGCGACTCGTCGCCGAACCGAAGGTCCGCGAGGCGATGCGGAAAGCCGAGTCGTTCGACGGCCTCCACCCGAAGTTCAGGAAGACGCGCATCCTCCTCGCCGAGACGCTCGGCATCCAGGACGGCGAGCGCGTCATCGTCTTCACCGAGTCCCGCGACACGGCCGAGGCGCTCACGGAGTTCCTCTCGGAGAGCTTCTCGGTCCGGCGGTTCGTCGGGCAGGGCGACCGCGAGGGCTCCGACGGAATGACGCAGAACGAACAGCAGGAGACCCTCGACAAGTTCCGAAACGGCGAGTTCGAGGTGCTCGTCTCGACCTCCGTCGCGGAGGAGGGGCTCGACGTGCCCGAGGTCGACCTCGTGCTCTTTTTCGAACCCGTGCCGACGGCCATCCGGTCCATCCAGCGGAAGGGCCGGACCGGTCGTCAGGCCGACGGTCGCGTGGTCGTCCTCCTCGCCGAGGACACCCGCGACGAGGCGTACTTCTGGATATCGCGCCGCCGCGAGAAGACGATGCAAAACGAGCTCCGGGACCTCAAGGGCGCGGCCGACGACCTCGAAGCCGAACTCGACCCCTCCCAGCGCGACCTCTCGGCGTTCGCGGGCGACGACGGCAGTTCCGCCGGGAACGGGGGGAGTTCCACCGGAAACGGGGGGGTTGACGACGCGGCCGAGGCCGGTGCGAACGAGGCGTCGGCCGCCGAATCGACCGCCGAATCGGCCGCCACGAACGGAGAGACCGCGACCGCCGCGGCGACCGACTCCGAGGGACAGTCCGGCCTCGCCGACTTCGGCCCCTCGGACGAGGAGTTGGCGCGGGCGGACGACGGCGACGAGGGCGACGATGGAAACGACAGCGGCGGCGACACGGACGAACCGGCCACCGTCGCCGCGGCGGGCACCGACGACGAGGACACCGTCGAAATCGTCGTCGACCAGCGCGAACTCGACTCCAACATCGCCCGCACCCTCTCGAAGCGCGAGGACCTGACGACCCGGTTGGAGACGCTCGCGGTCGGCGACTACGTCCTCTCGGACCGCGTCGCGGTCGAGCGAAAGAGCGTCTCGGACTTCCTCGACACGCTCACGGGCGGCGACCGGTCGATATTCGAGCAGATAGCGGACCTCACGCGCCACTACGCCCGGCCGCTTCTCGTCATCGAGGGGCGCGGCCTCTACGAGGAGCGCAACATCCACCCCGGCGCGATTCGGGGGGCGCTGTCGTCGGTCGCGGTCGACTTCAACGTGAGCGTGCTGTTCACCGAGGACGAAGACGACACCGCGGAGCTGCTGGCGACCATCGCCACCCGCGAGCAGACGGACCGCGAGCGCACCGTGAGCGTCCACGGCGGCAAGAGCGCGAAGACGCTCGACGAGCAACAGGAGTACGTCGTCTCCGCCATCGCGGACATCGGCCCGGTCACGGCGCGGACGCTGCTCGAAGCGTTCGGGAGCGTCGAGGCGGTGATGACCGCTAACGAGGACGACCTCAAAGAGGTCCGCGGGGTCGGCCAAGTCACCGCCGAGCGAATCCGCGAGGTCGTCGGGTCGGAGTACCGCTGAGCCGCGTTCACCGCCCGGAGCGCGTCAGGGAACGATAGTCACCGGAACGGCCTCGGCCCGAAGCACCGTCTCGGCGGCGCTCCCGAAGACGGTTCGCTCGACGATGCCGTCCTCGTGGTGGCCCATGACGACGTGGTCGAAGCCGCCGCGCTCGACGGTGTCGAGAATCTCCTCGCCGACGCGGTCGGCGGTCCACACGTCGACCGTGATGGTCGAGAGCTCCGGCTCGCCGCTGATTTCGCCCGCTTCGAGCCTGCCGCGCGCGTCGTCGAGAATCGCCGTCGTCGCGTCGGTCTGGCTGTTCGTGTAGTGGACGACGTGGAGGCTCCCGCCCATCCCGCCTATCATCTCGATAGCGAAGTCGAGCGCGCGCTTGCTGGCGTCGGTGCCGTCGATGGGGATGAGAACGTCCATACGAAACAGAGGGCCCGCGGGGCGGTAAGTTCTACCGCCCGGAGCGACAGTCGGCGCGAGGACGCGACGGCAGCCAGTCGGTTAGCGGTCGAGCGCCGAGATGGCCTCGGCGGCCTCGCGCGCGGCGGTCAGGTACTCGGTCGCCCGCCGCGGGTCGTCGGTCGACTCGGCGCGCTCGGCGGCCCACGTCAGCGTCCGCACGAGCGACGCGCGCGCGTCGGTGACGTCGCCTCCGACCCCGCGGGGCGCACGACGCTCGGTCGACCCCCGCTCGCTCGCGGTTCGCGCCGGCGTCGGCGACGCGGTCCGCCCGTTCGTCCCGGCCGCGTCGCGGCGCGCCTCGTCCGCGACGCGGGTTCCTCGGGCCGGTTCCGACTGCCGGGCTCCGACCTGCGGTCGCTCGGCTTCCGATGCCTCGGCGGTGACGCCCGCCGAAGCGTCCGCGTCGGCGCTCTCTGCGGCCTCGGCAACCCCGCTCGGTGCAGTCTCGGCCCCGGCGTCGACTCCACCTTCGCCCGCGTCGGCTTCGACGGCCGCCTCGGCGGCCCGCTCGGCGTCTTGGTCGGCGTTCGCCGCGGCCCCTCCCCCGGCCTGACAGGTCGGACAGAACACCTGTCCCTCGTAGCGGAACAGCGGGTCGCCGCAGTTGTCGCAGTGCTTGTTCGTCATCGTCGCGCCCTTGAGGAGCAACTCGCTCATCCGTTGGGTCGACTGCCGCTTCGTCTCGTCTCGCTCGTACTTCTCCCGAAGTCGCTGGCGCTCTGCTTCCTTGTCGAAGTCGCTCATGTGCGTGTGGACGCGACGTGCGTCGAAAAACCCCACGGCGTCGCTCGACCGGTTTCGGGACCGGCGGTCTCACCGGCTCTCGCACCCGACGACACCCCGCCGCTGTCACCCGAAATTCGACGACTGACGTACACGAAATCGACAGACTGCGCTACGGTGACCGTTCCGAAACGTTTACTCGGAATCCACAGCGTCGTTAATGTGGCATGACGAAAGTTAGCGTGATCGGTGCGGCCGGCACGGTCGGCGCCGCGGCTGGGTACAACCTCGCGCTTCGCGATGTCTGTGACGAACTCGTGTTCGTGGACATCCCGAAGATGGAAGACAAGACGGTCGGACAGGCGGCGGACACGAACCACGGCATCGCCTACGACTCCAACACGGTCGTGACGCAGGGCGGCTACGAGGACACCGCCGGCTCCGACGTGGTCGTCATCACGGCGGGCATCCCGCGCCAGCCGGGTCAGACCCGTATCGACCTCGCGGGCGACAACGCCCCCATCATGGACGACATCGGCTCCTCGCTCGCCGAGTACAACGACGACTTCGTCTCTATCACCACGTCGAACCCCGTCGACCTGCTCAACCGCCACCTCTACGAGACGGGCGAGCGCGACCGCCACAAGGTCATCGGCTTCGGCGGCCGCCTCGACTCCGCGCGCTTCCGCTACGTGCTGAGCCAGCGCTTCGACGTGCCCGTCAAGAACGTCGACGCGACCATCCTCGGCGAGCACGGCGACGCGCAGGTTCCGGTCTTCTCGAAGGTCCGCGTCGACGGCAACGACCCCGCCTTCTCCGCCGACGAGAAAGAGGAGATTCTCGGCGACCTCCAGGAGTCCGCCATGGACGTCATCGAGCGCAAGGGCGCGACCCAGTGGGGCCCGGCGACCGGCGTCGCCCACATGGTCGAGGCCGTCCTGCACGACACCGGCGAAGTGCTTCCCGGCTCGCTCGTCCTCGACGGCGAGTTCGGCTACGAGGACACCGCCTTCGGCGTCCCCGTCAAGCTCGGCTCGAACGGCATCGAGGAGGTCGTCGAGTGGGACCTCGACGACTACGAGGCCGACCTCATGGACGACGCGGCCGAGAAGCTCCGCGACCAGTACGACAAAATCGCGTAACTCGGTCCGATTCGCGGCGTACCGACTTTTTCCGGATCCGCGTCACCGTCCGCCGACACGCGTGTCTCCGCGGCGTCAACCGTTATCTCCTCGCCGACCGATAGTTCTCGTATGTCTACGGTTGGGGACGGTCCGGCGGAACCGAACGCGCGCGCCGAGCCGTTCGAGTCTCGCCGCGTCGTCGTCTTTCTCCTCGTCGCCTTCGGTCTCGCGGCGGCGACCGCGCTGGCCGTGTCTCTCACCGGCGGCCTGACGGACTCGCCGCCGGTCGCGTTCGGCCTCCCGCTTTGGCTCGTGCTCGTCAGCACGTGCTACATGTTCTCGCCGTCGGTCGCGAACGTCGTCACGCGACTCGTCACCGGGGAGGGATGGGCGAACCTGCGGATTCGCCCCGCGTTTCGGTCGAACCTCGGCACCTACCTCCTCGCGTGGCTCGTCCCCGGTCTCGTCGTCGCCGTCGGCGCGGCGCTGTTCTTCGCGCTCCTTCCGGCGTACTTCGACCCCGACGCGACGGCGCTCCGCGGGGTGCTCCCGCCGGGCGCGTCGCTCGAACTCGTCTTGGTGGCACAGGTCGCACAGGGGCTCGTCCTCGGCGCGACGGTGAACACCGTCTTCGCCTTCGGCGAGGAGTTCGGCTGGCGGGGGTACCTCCTGCAGAAGTTCCTCCCGCTCGGACCTCGCCGGGCGGTCCTCCTTCTGGGCGTCGTCTGGGGCGCGTGGCACTGGCCGCTCATCGCGCTCGGCTACAACTACGGCTTCGGCTACCCCGGCGCGCCGTGGACCGGCTTCCTGGCGATGGTCTGGATGACGACGGCCGTCGGGGTCTTCCTCGCGTGGGTCGCGCTCCGCGCCGACTCGGTGTGGCCCGCGGCGCTCGGCCACGGGATGTTTAACGCCTTCGCGGGCCTCGGGAGCATCTTCGCGGCGGCCGGCGCGCCGTCGTTACTCGGCCCGACCGCCGTCGGCGCGGTCGTCGTCGTTCCGTGGGTGGTCGTCGCCGGGGTGCTCGTGGTTCGCTCACCGGCGTTCGAGGCGTAGCCCCGTTCAGAGCCGCCGTTTCAGCTCCGCGGCCGTCTTCTCGCCGACGCCGGGCACGTCGGTCAAGTCCTCGACCGACGCCTCGCGCACCCCCTCGACGCTCCCGAACCGCGTGAGGAGCGCTCGGCGGGTCTTCTCGCCGACGCCCGGCACGTCGTCGAGGACGGTCTTCACCTCGTCGCGGAGCGTCTGGTGGTACTGGACGGCGAAGCGGTGGGCCTCGTCGCGGACGCGCTGGAGGACGTGCAGGTGCGGCGCGTCGTCCGGCCAGTCGAACGTCCGGTCGGGCGTGACGACCAGTTCGCGGTCCTTGGCGATGCCGACGGCGGGCACGTCCCAACCGGTCTCGTCGAGGGCGTCGAGCGCGGCGTTCAACTGTCCCTTGCCGCCGTCGATGAGGAGTAAGTCGGGGTCGGGCCGGTCGTCGCGGCCCTCCAGCGCGCGGGTCGCCCGCCAGCGGACGAGTTCGCGCATGTTCGCGTAGTCGTCGTTGCGCTCGGGGAGTCGCCGCCGCCGGTAGTCCGCGGTCTCGGCGCTCCCCTCGACGAAACACACGTCGCTGCCGACGACGGCCTTGCCCTGCGCGTGGCTCACGTCGAAGCCCTCGATGCGGGCGACGCGACGCACGTCGAGGTCGAGTTCGCGGGCGAGCGTGGCGAGGCCGTCGTCGCGGCCGGCGCGCCGGCGGGCGTTCTTCAGCGCGAGTTCGACCAGTTTCGCCTCGCGGCCCGCGCCGGGGACGCGCACGCCCACGCCCTCCGATTCGAGCCACGCGACCACGTCCTCGTCGTCGGGGCGCTCCGAGAGGACGACCGCGTCGGGGAGGTCGCGCTCGGCGTAGAACTGCGCGAGGAACGCCGAGAGGACGGCGGCCGTGCGGTCTTCGCCTTCCGGGGCGTCGAGGTGGTGGCGGGTCCGGTCGACCAACTGGCCGCGCTCGGCGTGGAGTCGGGCGACGGTCGCCGAATCGCCGCGGAGCGAGACGCCGAGCACGTCGATGGCGCGCTCGTCGGACTGCGACGAGACGGCGTCCTCGCCCGCGCCGTGGAACGACTCGACGGCCTCCAGTCGGTCGCGGAGGTTGGCGGCGCGCTCGAACTCCGCGTCCTGCGCGGCCGCCTCCATCTCCCGGCGGAGCGGGTCGGCGAGGACGCCCGTCTCGCCCTCGAAGAAGCGGATTGCCGACTCCACGTCCTCGCGGTAGTCCCGTTCTGCGATTTCGCCGGTACAGGGGGCCGTACACAGGCCCATCTCGTAGTCGAGACACGGCCGCGAGCGGTTCGCGTACTTGTGGTCCGAACAGCCGCGGAGGCCGTAGGTCTCCCGAATCGCCTTCACGACCGTCTCGACGCGACCCTTGTCGGTGTACGGCCCGAAGACGGTCGCCGAGTCCTCGGGGTCGCGCGTGACCTCGACCCGCGGGACCGCGTGGGCCGTCAGTTGGACCAGCGGGTAGGACTTGTCGTCTTTCAGGCGGACGTTGTAACGCGGCTGGTGGCGCTTGACGAGGTTGGCTTCGAGGAGCAGCGCCTGCGTCTCAGTGTCGGTAACGGCGAAGTCGATGTGCTCCGCGCGGGCGACCATCCGGGAGATGCGCTCCGACCGGGGGTCCGCGTACGACCGAACCCGCGCGCGGATGTCGACCGCCTTCCCGACGTACAGCACCGCGTCGCCGGCGACGAACTGGTAGACGCCGGGGTCCGAGGGAAGCGCGCTGGCTCGTTCGCTGACCGCGGCAGGGTCCATCTGGGGTGGCTTACCGCGCGAAGAGCTTGAGGCTAACGCGTCGGGCGCAGCGCCGCCTCGCGGTCTTCTAATTATTCACTTTGATAATCTGCTCGAAAGATACTCCTGTGATGCTCTGAAACGTGGCCTCTAATGTCACTTGGTATACTATCTCGCGCCCGCTCGTGGTTCGGTGCGAAGACGCCGTTACCGGACGGCGGAATCGTCGCCGGCTCCGCCGCCGACGCGCCCGACCTGAACGTCGACGACGACGTACTTCTCGACGGCGTCGGGCTTCCGGCGTTCGTCCTCGACGAACAGGGTCGCATCGCGGCGTGGAACTCGGGCGTCGAGTCTTTGACCGGCACGTCCGCCGACGCCGCGCTCGGTCGCCGCGACCTCGGTGAGACCTTCTACGGCGACGCCGCGGCCCGCGTGCTCGCGGGGCAGGTCCTCGACAACCCCCGCGACGCCGCGTCGCTCGACGGCGTGGAGCTCGACGACTCCGACCGCCTGCTCTACGCGACCGAAGAGACGTTCACGGACGCGAACGGCGACGACTGCCACGCCCGACACACGGCGATGCCGCTCTACGAGGGCGGCGAGCTCGTCGGCGTCCTCCAGACCGTCCGCAACCGGACGACGGAGGTCGAGCGCCACCGCGAGGTCGCCGCACTCGTCTCCGAGGTCGAGTCGACGCTGACCCAACTGAGCCGGGGCAACCTCGACGCGCGGGCGACGATAGACGAACGCGGCACCGTCGACGACCAACTCTATCTCGTCGTCGACGCGGTCAACGAGACGGCGCGGAACCTCTCGACGCTGGCGTCGAACGTCGAAGACGAGACGGAGACGGCGACCGCGGCGGTCACGCGGGCCGCGTCGGCGGCCGACGCCATCGTCGAGAACGTCGAGGAACAGCGCGACCTCCTCGACGAGGGCGCGACCCAGATGCAGCAGTTCAGCGCGACGATGGAGGAGGTCGCCGCCACCGCCGACGAGGTCGACACCGCGGCGACCGAGGCGCGGCAGGCGACCGCCGAGGGCCGCGAGGCCAACAGCGAGGCGCGAGAGGCGACCGAGAGCGTCGTCACGATGGGCGACGAACTCGTCGACCGCGTGACCGAACTCGGCGGCCGCATGGACGACATCGAGGCGGTCGTGGAGGTCATCTCCGAGGTGGCCGAACAGACGAACCTGCTCGCGCTCAACGCGAACATCGAGGCCGCCCGCGCCGGCGAGGACGGCGACGGGTTCGCCGTCGTCGCCGAGGAGGTGAAGTCGCTCGCCGACGAGACGCGCCAGCACACGGAAGACATCACCGCGCAGATAGAGAACATCCAGTCGCAGACCGGCGAGGCGGTCCACGCGGCGACGGAGTCGAACGACCGCATCGAGCACGCCGACGAGCGCATCTCCGAGATGCTGGCGGCGTTCGAGGAGATCGCTGCATCCATCGACACCGCCGCGGACGGCGTCGCCGAGGTCTCCCGCGCGACCGACGAGCAGGCCGAGGCGGTCGAGGAACTGACCGCGACAATCGAGGACGTGCGCGACCGGACCGTCGAGACCGAGGGCGCGGTCGACAGCATCGTCACCGCGACAGACGAGAGCACGCAGGCGCTGTCGTCGCTCGCCACCGAGGTCGAGGAACTGACGGGGAACCAATCGGCTCCCTGATGCGAGGCTGACGACGCTCGTTTCAGGCGACGCCGGCGAGGAGGTTCCCGACCGCGTAGGCGACCGTGGCGGCCGCCATTCCGACGACGAACATCTCGACCCCGTTGGCGAGCCACGAGCGGTTCGTCACGAGGCTCCGACTCGCGCCGACGGCGAAGAACGCCGCGGCGGTGACGGCGATGGAGACGGGAAACAGCGGTTCGACCCGGAGCACGTACGGAAACAGCGGGGCCCACCCGGCGACGATGAAGGCGGCGAACGTCGCGGCGGCGGTTCTGACGGGCGTTTTCCCGTCGGTCCGGGCGTGGCCGTCGCCGCGGGCGTCGTGGTAGTCCTCCTCCGAGCGCTCGGCGAGGTAGTTGCTCATCCCCATCGAGAAGCCGTCGGCGAAGAGGTTGGCGAACCCGAGGACGATGACGATGCCCGGACTCAGCGACGCGCCCGCGACGCCGGCGACGACGGCGAACGTCGTGACGATGCCGTCGTTCGCGCCGTAGATGAGTTCGGGGAGGTATCGGCCCGACGACTCCACGTCGTCGCCCAGCAGCGTCTCCAACATGCCGGAATCGTACGCTCGCGGCGCGAATAAACGGCGGGGGCGCCGTGGCCGCGTCGCGTCGCGCCGCTCCCGCCGATTCGATGCCGGCACGCGTAAGGGTGCCCCGACCGAACCACGGCCCATGAGCGACGACGACACGACGCGGCTCTGGCTGGTCGAGCGGTCCTACGACGACCGGGACCTCATCATCCTCATCTACGCGACGCCGGACGGCGAGTACGAACTCCGGAAGGAGCTCGCCGCGGCCGTGATGCACCAGCGCCGGATGACCGTGACCGCCGCCATCGACGCGCCGACGGAGAACCTCGAACCCGTGGCCGACGACGACCTGCGCGAGCGGTACGCGACGGAGGCGACGAAGATGGCCGACTCCCACGAGCCCGACGACGAGGTCTGAGCCGACGAGGGGTCCGAGCCGCCCGACGGCGGCGAGGTGAGTGTCCGGCGACCGCCGATTTCGACCCGGAATGTTATCGCCCGTGATTTTCGCACCTAAAACACTTTAAGGCAGTGCGACGCAGGCCCGCCCATGGCCGCCATCGAACTGAACGGGGTGACGAAACGGTTCGAAGACGACGAGGGACTGTTCGATTCCCTCCTCCCGTCGTCCGAACCCGACACCGTCACCGCCGTCGACGACCTCTCGTTTTCCGTCGCTGAGGGGGAGGTCTTCGGGTTCCTCGGTCCCAACGGTGCCGGAAAATCGACGACGATCAACATGCTTCTCGACTTCGCCCGCCCGACGAGCGGGTCCGTCCGCGTGCTCGGACACGACGCGCAGGCCGAGAGCGTGGCCGTCCGGCGTCGGACCGGCGTGCTCCCCGAGGGCTACGAGGTGTACGACCGACTCACCGGGCGCGAACACGTCGAGTTCGCCATCGAGTCCAAGGAAGCCGACGACGACCCCGACGAACTGCTCTCCCGCGTCGGCTTAGACGCCGACGAGGCCGCCCGCCGCGCCGGCGGCTACTCCAAGGGGATGTCCCAGCGCCTCGCGCTCGCGATGGCGCTCGCCGGCAGTCCCGACCTCCTCGTCCTCGACGAGCCCTCCTCCGGGCTCGACCCCGCCGGCGCGCGCGAGATGCGCGACATCGTCCGCGCCGAGGCCGACCGCGGCGCGACGGTGTTCTTCTCCAGCCACGTGCTCGGACAGGTCGAAGCGGTCTGTGACCGCGTCGGCATCATGCGCGACGGCGAACTCATCGCCGAGGACACCATCGAGGGCCTCCGCGACCGCGTCGACGCCGAGGCGACTCTCCGCATCGACGTCGACGGCGACGCCGACCTCGACGCGGTCCGAGCGCTCGACGGCGTCTCCTCGGTCGAGACCGACGGCGACCGCCTCGTCGTCGGCTGTACCGACGACGCGAAGACGCGCGTCATCGAGGCCGTCGAGGCCGGCGGCGCGACCGTCGCCGACTTCGAGACCGACTCGGCGTCGCTCGAAGACATCTTCCTCGCGTACACCGAGGGCGACGACTCGGCCGACGAACCGGAGGTGGCGGCGTGACGCTCGAATCCGTCGCGCGCAAGGACTTCCGCGACGCCCTCCGGTCGCGGTGGCTCCTCGGCCTGACGCTGTTTTTCGCCCTCCTCATCGGCGGGTCGACGGCGCTGTTCTACGGCGTCCTGCTCTCCGGCGCGGGCGCGAACTCCGAGACGCTGTTCGGCCTCACCACCGCGCCGGGCGGGCTGTTCAACTTCTCGTACGCGGGTATGCTCGGGTTCGTCCTCGCGCTCATCGCGCTCGTGACGGCCCACGGCTCGCTCATCGACGAGCGCGAGTCGGGCACCATCAAGCTCCTGCTGTCGCTTCCGAACTCCCGGCGCGACGTGGTGTTCGGAAAGCTCGTCGGCCGCACGCTCGTCGTCATCATCTCGATGCTCGTCGGCTTCGTCGTCGCCCTCTTTGCGATGCTGTTCACCGGCGGGCAGGTCATGTTCGTCTCCTACGCGGGACAGGTGGCCCTCTCGGGACTCCTCGCCACGGCGTTCGTCTCCATCGGCGTCTGGCTCTCGGCGACCTCGGCCTCCCAGCGGCAGGCGCTGTTCGGCACCGTCGGGCTGTACTTCATCTTCGCCGTCCTCTGGTCGACGGTCGCCACGGGCGTCCCGCGGCTCGTCAACTGGGTCGTCGAACAGCTCGGTCTCACCGCACTGACCGCGCCGCAAATCGTCCAGATGAGACTGTTCATCAAGTATCTGAACCCGCTTCGGGCCTACGAGACGCTGGTCGCGGAACTGTACGGCCCCGCGGTCGCCGCCCGCCTGTTCAAGGCCGGTCTCGGCGAGCAACTCGTGATCCAATCGACGTTCAATGAGTCGCTTCCGTTCTACTTCACCGGGCCGTTCATCCTCGCCATCCTCCTCGCGTGGATTGTCGTCCCGCCGCTGCTCGGCTACCGGGCGTTCGAGAAGACGGACCTCTGAGGCGGTCGCGCCAGCACCGCCTCGGCGACGCCGACTGTTTTACTCCGGCGGGTACGCCACGCCGCGCTCAGCGAGCAGGTCCTCGAACTCGGTTTCCGCGAGCGTCGGCACGTCGTTCGCCTCGGCGTCGTCGCGCTTCGACTGGCCGGGGTTCTCGCCGACGACGAGGTAGTCGGTGTTGCCCGAGACGGACCCCGTGACGTTGCCGCCGTGCGATTCGACGAGCTCTTTCACGTCACCTCTGCTGACGGCGAGCGTCCCGGTCACGACGAACGTCAGGCCGTCGAGTTCGTCGCCGCCGGATTCGACGGGTTCGGGGTCGACGCCGCGGTCGAGGAGCGCGCGAATCACGGCGCGGTTGTCCGCGTTCTCGAAGAAGTCGCGGACGCGACGCGCCACCGTCCCGCCCACGTCGGGCACCGTCGTCAGGCGGTCTTCGAACGCATCGAACTCGCCTTCCTCGGCGTCGGCCTCGATGGGGAACGCCCCGATTTCGCCGAACTCGCGGGCGAGGCCGCGGGCGGTCGCCTCGCCCACTTCGGGGATGCTCAGCCCGACGAGAAACGAGTCGAGCGACGGATGCTTGGCGTTCTCGACGGCGGCCACGAGGTTCTCGGCGCTCGTCTCGCCCCACCCCTCCAACTCGGCGAGGTCGTCGGCCGTCAGGTCGTAGAGGTCGGCGACCGTCTCGACGAGGCCCGCGTCGACGAGTTGGGCGACGCGCTCCTCGCCGAGGCCGTCGATGTCCATCGCGCCCTTGACCGCGAAGTGGCCGATGGAGGCCTCCCGCTGGGCCGGGCACGACAGCCCGCCCGAGCAGAACGCCAGCGGGCCGTCGCGGTCCACCGCGCTCCCGCAGACGGGACACTCGTCGGGGAACTCGTAGCTTCCGCCGCCGTCTTCGGTGACCTCGACCACCTGCGGAATCACGTCGCCGGCGCGCTTGACGCGGACGCGGTCGCCGACCGCGACGCCGAGGGCGGCTATCTCGTCGGGGTTGTGGAGCGTCGCCCGCGAGACCGTCACGCCGCCCACGTCCACGGGGTCGAGGATGGCGACCGGCGTGAGCCGCCCCGTCCGCCCGACCTGCACGACGATGTCGCGGACGGTCGTCACCTCGTGGCGCGCGGGGAACTTGTAGGCGAACGCCCAGCGGACCGAGCGGCTCTTTTCGCCCAACTGCTCGCGGGCCTCCCGCGAGTCCACCTTGATGACCGTCCCGTCGATTTCGTAGTCGAGGTCGTCGCGGGCGGCCTGCATCCGGTCGCGGTAGTCGATGGCCCCCTCAACGTCCGCGGCGCGCTCGATGCGGTCGGCGACGCGGAGGCCCCACTCGCGCAGGCGGTCGAGCGCCGCCCACTGGCTGTCGGGGCGCGCGCTCGCGTCGAGGATGTCGTAGAAGAACACCGCGAGCGGGCGGTCGGCGACGACCGAGGGGTCGAGGTTGCGGAGCGTCCCGGCGGCCGCGTTCCGGGGGTTGGCGAAGGCGTCCTCGCCGGCCTCGACGCGCCGGGCGTTGAGGTCGCTGAAGTCGGACTTCGGCATGTAAATCTCGCCGCGGACGGCGAGTCGGTCCGGGTGGTCGCCGCGGAGCGACAGCGGGACGGTCGGAATCGTCTTCACCTGCGCGCTCACGTCGTCGCCGCGCCGGCCGTCGCCGCGGGTGGCCGCGCGGACGAACTCGCCGTCCTCGTAGACGACTTCGACCGAGAGGCCGTCGAACTTGGGTTCGCAGACGTAGTCGACGTCGCCGACCTCGCGGCGGACCCGCTCGTCGAACTCGCGGAGGTCGGCGGCCTCGGTGCTCTGGTCGATAGAGAGCATGGGCGCGACGTGCTCGACCGTCTCCAGCGCGTCGATGGGTTCGCCGCCGACGCGGTTCGTCGGGCTGTTGGTCGTGTCGAGGTCGAACGCGCCTTCGAGCGCGACCAGCCGGGAGAACAGCGCGTCGTAGGCCGCGTCGGAGACGAGCGGGTCGGCCGCGACGTAGTAGCGGTGGTCGTGTTCGCGGACGGCCTCGCGGAGGAGCGCGGCCTGCTCCTCGGCCGCCTCGCGCGAGAGCGACTCGGCGGGCTCGAACTCGGTCGGCGGGTCGCGGAGATAGGGGTTCGACTCGGCGTCGACATCGGCGTCGCTCATTGGTTCGGGTGTCGGCCGGACGGCGGGTAAACGCTCCGGGGTGGTGGCGGGTCGGCCGGTGCGGCCGGCGGCGACGGCTCGTGCCGACCCGCGTCACGCGAACAGGTAGGCGACCCCGAGCGCGGACATGAAGGCGCCGACGAACCGCGTGAGCGTCACGTTCCACTCGGCGGGTTCGACCTCGTCTTTGGGTGTTTTGCTCCCGATGGCGTCGACCCGCTCGCCGAGTTTCGACACGCGGTAGGGGAACGCCGCCGCGGGGAGGCCGACGGCGAGGAAGACGGCGGCGACGAGGAGGAAGTCTCCGGCCATGGAACCGGTCCACGGCCTCGGAGAATAAGGGTGTTGGCGACGACGGCGGGCGAAACCGGGGCTGAGACTACGCGCCGCCGCGATTGCCACCGGCGCTTACCGGCGGTTCACGACCATCTCGACCGACCCCTCGGGCCGGAGGGTAATCGAGGGGTCGAACGAGAGGTCGTGGGTCGGGTCGACCGTCCACGACTGGGCAATCGTCGCCAACGCGAGGCGCGCTTCCAGCATGGCGAAGCGGTCGCCGATACACCGCCGCGGGCCGCCGCCGAACGGGAAGTACGCGTACTTCGGGAGGTCGCGTTCGAAGTCCTTCGTCCACCGACTCGGCCGGAAGTCGAGGGGGTCGTCGTAGAACCGCGGGTCGCGGTGGAGCACCCACTGCTGGACCGCGACGGTCTGACCGGGTTCGACGCGGTAGCCGCCGACGGTGTCGGGTTCGGCGGCCTCGCGGATGAGTTCCCACACCGGCGGGTAGACGCGCATCCCCTCCTTGACGACCTGCTCGGTGTAGGTCAGGTCGTCGAGGTCGCCGAAGCCGGGCCGGTCGCCGCCGAGGACGGCGTCGAGTTCCTCGCGGAGCGTCGCCGCCTGCTCGGGGTTCGTCCCGAGGAGGTGGAGCGTGTAGGTGAGCGCCAGCGCGGTCGTCTCGTGGCCGGCGAGGAGGATGGTCACGAGCTCGTCGCGTATCTGCTCGTCCGGCAGGGGTTCGCCGTCGTCGTCGCGGAACGTCAACAGGAGCGAGACGACGTCGTTGGCCTCGGGGTCGGGGCCGTCCTCGCGGTGTTCGGTCACGATGCGGCCGACGACCTCGGTGAGGTCGTCCAGCGCCCGCTGGTACCGGCGGTTGCGCGGGGTGGGTACCCACCGGGGCACGTCCACCGGGCGCTTCATCGAGGTCGACGAGTAGTCCATGACGGTTTCGAGGGCGTCGCCGACGGCGGACTCCTCCTCGCGGATGTCCACGTCGAACAGCGTCTTCGCGGCGATTTCGACGGTGAGGCTCATCATGTCCCCGTGGATGTCGCGCGTCTCGCCGTCCTCCCACGACGACAGCATGCGCTCCGTGTAGTCGACCATCACCTCGCTGTAGCGCCGGAGCATCTGCGGGAGGAACGCCGGCTGCATCAGGTGGCGCTGCCGCCGCCAGAACTCGCCTTCGCTCGTGAGCAGGCCGTCGCCGAGGACCGTCCCGAGCGATTCCTGAAACAGCTCGCCTTTGATATACCGCTGGTTCTCCTGCACGAGGACGTGTTCGACGAGTTCGGGGTCGCTCAGCTGGTAAAACGAGATGCCGCCGATGTCGTACTCCGCGACCGGACCGTACTCGCGGGCGACCTCGGTGACGAACGCCAGCGGGTCGTCCGCGTACCGGAGGGTGTGGTGAACCACGGGCTTCGACGGGGGACTCGGCGGTCGTTCTCGACCGCGTTGCGTCGCTTCTGACATAGGTGAAGCTACGGGCGGAGGCGGGATGGCGCTGCTGCCGATGCCCGCCGGCCCTTTATATAGTGGCCCACCAAGTCGGCGACGCGACGACGGCGGGGTCACCCGAGGCGGTTCATCACGCGCGACTCAACCTTTCGGAGGTGTTCCGAGACGGTGCTCTGCGAGCAGTCGAGTTCGGCGGCGAGTTCTTCGACCGACACCCGGCGCGGGATGTCGTAGTAGCCGCGCTCGACGGCGGCGTCGAGCACTTCGCGCTGGCGGGCGGTGAGGTCCGCGCGGACGCCGCCGCGGACCGGCTCGTAGTCCGAGAGGCCGTCCACGCAGAACGCGTCTGTGAGCGAGTCGGGGAGCGACGTGACCGCGCCCGTGAGTTGCGCGTGGCTCCCGAGGACGTTGACGACGACGCCCTCGCGGGTGAGCCGAATCGGCATGTCCAAAAGCAGGTCGTGTTCGTCGACGAGTTCGAGCAGTCGCCGCACGGCGTCGTCGGGGACGAGATGGACGTGGCAGACGACGCCGCCGTCGGCCGTCTCGTCGGCGTCGAAGTCGACGATATCGGGGTGGTCGGCCAGTCGCGCCTCGATGTCCGGCGGCACGTCTTCGAGGACGCAGAGTTCGACCACGGTTCCGTCGGGCCGGAGCCGCAGGTCGCGAAGCTCCCCGCACGGGTGGCGGCCGTCGACCGCGAACACGTCGTACGGGCTCCCGAACGGGTTTTCCTCGGCGTCGAAGTGGGCCCGGAGACACTTCATGCGTTAGTTCCCCTCTCGCGCCGCCGAGGTATGCAAGTTACTCTCCGACGCGGTCCCCGTCGGTCGTCGGTCCCCGTCGGTCGTCGGTCCCCGCCGCTCTCCGCCGCTAACCACGGGCAACGCTTGCCGTAACTGACGGTTATTCCTCTGTCGAAGATTATGCACCTGATACATGAATCGAGGCTTCCGCACGCTCGGCCTCCACGCCGGACAGGACCCGGACCCGGCGACAGGGGCCCGCGCCCCGCCGCTCTATCAGACCACGTCGTACGTCTTCGACGACGCGGACCACGCCGCGGACCTGTACGCCCTCGAAGCCGACGGCGACGTCTACTCCCGCATCTCCAACCCGACGACCCGCATCCTCGAACGCCGCCTCGCCGCCCTCGAAGCGGGCGTCGACGCGGTCGCCACCGCCTCGGGCATGGGCGCGCTCGACGCGCTCACGACCGTCCTCGCGTCCGTCGGCGATAACGTCGTCCTCTCGGAGGACATGTACGGCGGCACGGCCTCGTACTTCTCGAAGACCGCGGTCAGGCGCGGCATCGAATCCCGGACCGTCGACACCCTCGACGTCGACGCCTACGAGGCGGCCATCGACGAGGACACCGCCTTCGTCCACGTCGAGACGGTGGCGAACCCCTCGCTGAAGACGCCGGACTTCGAGGCCATCGCCGAGGTCGCCCACGAGCACCGCGTCCCGCTCGTCGTGGACAACACGTTCGCCACGCCCGCGCTCTGTCGGCCCATCGAACACGGCGCGGACATCGTCTGGGAGTCCACGACCAAGTGGCTCCACGGCTCCGGCACGACCGTCGGCGGCGTCGTCGTCGACGGCGGCACCTTCCCGTGGGACGCGGCCGACTACGACGAGCTTTCGGGCGAGAACCCCGCCTTCGGCGTCGACTTCGTCGAGCGGTTCGGCGAGCGCGCCTTCGCCGAGGCCGTCCGCCAGCGCGCCGTCAGGAGCACCGGCAGTTGCCAGTCGCCGTTCGACGCGTGGCAGACCTTGCAGGGCGTCGAGACGCTCGCGCTCCGGATGCGCGCCCACTGCGAGAACGCCCGCCGGGTCGCCGAGTTCCTCCGCGACCGCGACGGCGTCGCGTGGGTCACCTACCCCGGCTTCGAGGACCACGAGACCCACGACCTCGCCTCGGAGTACCTACAGGGCGGCTACGCCGGCATGGTCACGTTCGGCCTCGACGGCGAGGACGACGAGGCGGCCTACGGGGCCGCAAAGACCGTCTGCGAGTCGGTGGACCTCGTGAGCTTCCTCGCCAACATCGGCGACGCGAAGACGCTTCTCATCCATCCCGCGTCGACCACGCACGCCCAACTCTCGATGGATGAACAGCGCGCCGCGGGCGTCGCGCCGGACATGCTCCGCCTGTCGGTCGGCATCGAGGACGCCGACGACATCGTCGCCGACCTCGACCAGGCAATCGAACGCGCCCTTCGTCGGCAGGCCGACGGGGACTCGGAGGATACATGAGCCGCACGCGAACCACGCCCGGTCGCCGGGTCGAATCGGACGTCGTCGACGTCGGCGAACACGAGTTCGAGTCGGGCGAGATACTGCCCGACCTGAAAGTCGCCTACGAGGCCTACGGCGAGTTCGACGGGCAGAACGCGGTTCTGGTCTGCCACGGCCTCACCGGGAGCCAGCACGTCGCCGGCCACGGAACCGAGTCGGGCGTCTCCGGGCAGGCCCGCGCGTGGTGGGGCGACATCGTCGGGCCGGGCAAGGCGCTCGACACGAACGACTACTACGTCATCTGCGTGAACGTCCCGGGGTCGTGTTACGGCACGAGCGGCCCGGCGAGCGAGGGCCCCGACGGCGAGCCGTGGGGCACGGACTTCCCGCCGGTCACCGTCCACGACTGGACCCGCGCCCAGCGCCGCCTGCTCGACCACCTCGGAGTCGGTCGCTTACACGCCGTCGTCGGCGGCTCCGTCGGCGGCATGAACGCCCTCGACTGGGCCGTGCAGTTCCCCGACGACGTGGAACGCCTCGCGGTCGTCGCCTCGGCGGCCCGCCTCGACTCGCAGTGTCTCGGCATCGACGCCGTCGCCCGCCGCGCCATCACCTCGGACCCGAACTGGAACGGCGGCGACTACTACGGGGAGGACCGCCCCTCGCCCGACGCGGGCCTCGGCCTCGCCCGCCAACTCGGCCATCTGATGTACCTCTCGAAGGACTCGATGGAGCGCAAGTTCGGCCGGCGCTCGGCGGGCCGCGGCGACCGCGGCGACGCCTTCCCCTCGGACCCCGCGGCCTCGTTTTTCCCGTACCGCGAGGTCGAGTCCTACCTCGACTACCAGGCCGAGAAGTTCGCCGAGCGGTTCGACGCCAACGCGTATCTGTACCTCACGCGCGCCATGGACGACTTCGACCTCTCGGAGGGCTACGAGTCCGACGCGGCCGCCCTCGCCGCCTTCGAGGGCGAGTCGCTCCTCGTCTCTTTCACCGGCGACTGGCACTTCACGACCGAGCAGTCGGAGTCGCTGGCGGGCGCGTTCCGCCGCGTCGACGTGCCGGTCGCCCACCACGTCGTCGAATCCGACCACGGCCACGACGCCTTCCTCGTCGAACCCGAGAAGGTCGGGCCGCCGCTCGGCGATTTCGTCGACGAGGGCGTCGCGGGTCGCGCGGTGACCGACACCGCCCCCGACGGCGGGGAATCCGACGACGACGAGGACTTCGCGCCCGTTCACTCCTCGCTGTTCTCGCGCTGAGACGCGGGCGAGTCGCGCGCTTCCCTTGGTTTTCGGGGTTTTCACATGTGGGTCGCTACCGCGTCGCAGAACCCGGCGGGAATTGCGACCGCCACCGCGATTTACGCCCGTCCGCTTCGACGGTCGAGGTATGAGCGACGACAACCCGGGCTTCCACACGCGGAGCCTCCACGCCGGACAGAGCCCCGACTCGGCGACGGGCGCGCGCGCCCCGCCGCTGTACCAGACCACCTCGTACGTCTTCGAGGACGCCGCCGACGCCGCCGCGCAGTTCGCCCTCGAAAAGCCGGGCCACATCTACTCGCGGCTGATGAACCCGACCGTCGGGATGCTGCAGGAGCGCCTCGCCTCGCTCGAAGGCGGCGTGGGCGCGGTCGCCACGTCGTCCGGGATGGCCGCGTTCGACCTCGCCACCTTCCTGCTCGCCTCGGCCGGCGACAACATCGTCTCCGCGTCGTCGCTGTACGGCGGGACCTACACCTACCTCACCCACACCGTCGAGCGCCGCGGCGTCACGACCCGGTTCGTCGACACCCTCGACGTGGACGCCTACGACGAGGCCATCGACGACGACACCGCCTTCGTCCACCTCGAAACCATCGGCAACCCGGCGCTCGTGACGCCCGACATCGAGGCCATCGCCGAGATCGCCCACGACCACGGAACGCCGCTGTTCGTGGACAACACGTTCGCCACGCCGTACCTCTGCAACCCCATCGAACACGGAGCGGACCTCGTCTGGCAGTCCACGACGAAATGGATTCACGGGGCCGGCACGACCATCGGCGGCATCCTCGTCGACGGCGGGACCTTCCCGTGGGACGAGTACGCCGACGACTACCCCGAAATCGCCAAGCCGAACCCGGCGTACCACGGCGTCAACTTCGACGAGACGTTCGGCCCCGCCGGCTTCACCTACGCCGCCATCGCCCGCGGCCTGCGCGACCTCGGAAACGCCCAGTCGCCGTTCGACGCGTGGCAGACGCTCGAAAAGCTCGAATCGCTCCCGCTTCGGATGCGCGCGCACTGCGAGAACGCGCAGGCCGTCGCGGAGTTCCTCGACGACCACGAGAAGGTGTCGTGGGTGAACTACCCCGGCCTCGAATCCCACGAGACCCACGAGGAAGCGGCGAAGTACCTCGACGGCGGCTACGGCGGCATGATTACCTTCGGCCTCACCGACGGCTACGAGGCCGCCAAGGGCACCGTCAACAACGTCGAACTCGCGTCGCTCCTCGCCAACGTCGGCGACGCGAAGACGCTCGTCATCCACCCGTCGTCCACGACGCACCAGCAACTCACCGAAGACGAGCAGGCCGCCGCGGGCGTCACGCCCGACATGGTCCGCCTGTCGGTCGGCATCGAGGACGTCGACGACATCATCGACGACCTCGACCAGGCGATTCGCGCCGCGTCGAACTGAACCGAGTCGGCTCGCCTCGGACGAACCGCTCTCGGTCGCCGCGTCGGGTCGGCCTCGGCGGACGAGTCGGCGACCGACCGCCGTCCCTTTTGTGCCTGCGCCAGTAGGTGACTGCGTGGTAGAAGCACTCCTCTTCGTCGGTCTCCTGGTGGCAGTGTTCGTCGGGTTCAACATCGGCGGCTCGTCCACGGGGGTCGCCTTCGGCCCCGCGGTCGGGAGCGACGTGCTCGGAAAGCTCGCCGCCGCGGCCCTGATGACCGGGTTCGCGCTCCTCGGCGGGTGGACCCTCGGCCGGGAAGTCGTCGCCAAGATGGGCGGCGAAATCGTCCCGCAAAGCGAGTTTACCCTCGCGGCGAGCGTCGCCGTCCTCTTTTTCGTCGGCTTCGCGCTGTTGGTCTCCAACACCTTCGGCGTCCCCGCCTCCACGTCGATGACGGCCGTCGGGGCCATCGCTGGCCTCGGCCTCGCCCACGGGTCGCTCGACGCCGGCGTGATGCTCGAAATCATCTCGTGGTGGATCGTCGCGCCCGTCATCGCCTTCTGGGTCTGCGCGGTCATCGGGCGGTACGTCTACCCCTACCTCGACGCGTGGCTCAAACTCGACCGGAGCCCCGGCGCGCTGGTCGAACTCGACCGCGACGGCGGCGTCCCGCGCCCGCGACTCGGGCCGAACACGACCTACCGCGAGTTCGGGAGCACCGTCCTCGTCGTCGTCGTCGCCTGTTACATGGCGTTCTCCGCGGGCGCGTCGAACGTCGCCAACGCGGTCGCTCCGCTCGTCGGCAACGGCGCGCTCGAAATGAACACCGGCATCCTCGTCGCCGGCGGCGCTATCGGCCTCGGCGCGTTCACCATCGCCCGCCGGACGCTCGACACGGTCGGCAACGACCTCACGCAACTGCCCATCCTCGCGGCGCTCATCGTCGAGACGGTGAGCGCGTCGCTCATCTCCTTCCTGTCGGCCATCGGCATCCCCGCCAGCCTCGCCGTGAGCGCGACGATGTGCATCGTCGGTCTCGGCTGGGGTCGGGCGACCCGCACCGTCACCATCGGCGAGGCCCTGAGCGGCGGCGAGGCCCCGAAGGTGTCGGTCAACGCGCTCGCCGCTGAGCGAGAGGACGAGGTACCGAAGATGGGCGAGGAAGCGCCGGACGAACTCTCCGCGCAGGACCTGTTCGACCCCGGCACGACCGGGCGCGTCATCTTCTTCTGGATGCTCACGCCCTCGCTTTCGGCCATCGCGTCGTACGCGTTGTTCTCGGCTGACATTATCTGAAGCGCTCGCCCGACCCGCCGGCCGTTCCGAAACCATCACGGTCAACAATGAAACAAACGGGCGGCCATCGCCCCGGTGCGGATCGAATTCGGCGCACGGAACAGCAAAGTCTAATGGGGTGGCCTTCGAATCCTCTGTCGATGCCCACGGTAACCTACCTCAACTACGAAGTTCTCGACGACAACGGCTGGGACCTCGACGACGACAACCTCTTCGAAGAGGCGGCCGACGCCGGTCTCGACGCCGAAGACTACGGTGAGATGGAAGTCAACCAGGGCGAGTACATCCTTGAAGCCGCCGAGGCCCAGGGCTACGACTGGCCCTTCAGCTGCCGCGCAGGTGCCTGCGCGAACTGTGCGGCCATCCTGAAAGAGGGCGAAATCGAGATGGACATGCAGCAGATCCTCTCCGACGAGGAGGTCAACGACAAGAACGTCCGTCTCACCTGCATCGGTTCGCCCATCGAGGACGAGGTCAAGATCGTCTACAACGCGAAGCACCTCGACTACCTGCAGAACCGCGTCATCTGAGGCGCTCACCCGCACATTTCTTTCGACGCGCCGACCCGTGACCCGCGGGTGCGCCGTTTGTCCGCCCCGTGAACTGCGAGGCCGACAGCGATTTGTCCCGCGACGCAGTCGCTTCGCTCGTGTCGAGTCTCACGACCGTCGCCCGGGAACTCCGTTCTGACCGCTCGCTTCCGTCCGAAGCGACCGAAGTCGGACGGCTCGGACTGTTTCTCGCCTGTCTCGCGGTGGCGAGCGCGGTCAGCTACTGGGTCGCGCTCAGGCTCCGCGGCGTCCCGATAGTCGGCGCGCTCTCGTCGCCGAACGTCTCCGGACTCGCGATTCCGACGCTCGCATACGCGAGCTATCGCGGCGTCTCGCTCCCGTTCGGCCCGCCCGAGCGGTCCCGACTCGCCGACGCGCTGGCGACGGCCCTCGCGCCGGGACTCGCCGTCGTTGCCACGAGCGCCCTCCTCGCGGTCGGCTTCGACGCCTCGTACGCCGCGCTCGTCGGGTGGACGTACCACCCCGAGGCGTCGGTCGCAACGGCGGCGGTTCGGGCCGCCGAAGACGCGGCGCTCGCGGGCCTCGGGTTCGGGCTCCTCGTCGCGGTCGTGTTCGACCTCGGCTCGTCGCGGGTCGGCCTCTCGCCCGCTCGCGCGGTCGCCGCGACGGCCGCGCTCGTGACGTTCTTTCGCTCGGTGCTCCGCGACGCCGCCTTCACGCTGGTCGTCTTCCCGAAACCGTGGCGTGTCGCCACCGTCTCCCTTCTCCTCGTCGCTACCGTCTGCGGCTGCGTCGCCGCCGGCGTGACGTACCGAAGCGCGGTCGAGCGGTCGCTCCGCCCCGTCTCGCGGCCGGCGCTCGCCCCCCTGTTCGCCTTCGGACTGCTCGGTCTCGTCGCCTTCGGGACCGTCTTCGCCGAGTTCCCCGGCGGCGTCGAGCACCTCCTACGAGCGCTCGCGTTCGGCGTCGCCGCCTTCGGCTACGCCCGCGCGGAGTCGGTGTGGGTCCCCGCGGCCGCGCTGGCGCTGTTCTCGATTTCGGTTCGACTCGTCGGCTTCGTGGAACTCGCGGCGTTCTGACCCGTCGGCGGGGTCGGTTTCAGGATTGATACCCGTCCCGAACACCTAACTCCCCTGCCCCCAGTCTGCGGGTATGTTCGGTATCGGCACGCTCCCCGACCTCCTGCGGTTGGCGGTGCTCCCCATTCTCGCGTGGACCGCGGTACGCGACGTTCGCACGCGGCGCGTCCCCAACGTCGTCTGGTATCCGCTGGCCGCGCTGGGTCTCGTCCTGCTCGCGTGGGAACTGGTCGGCCACCTCCCGCCCGAGACCGTCTTCGACCGGCTCTATCTGATTCGCGTCGGCGTGAGCGTCTGTCTCGTCGTCCCGCTTTCGTACCTGTTCTGGCGGCTCGGCGGCTTCGGCGGCGCGGACGCGAAGGCGCTCATGGTGTTCGCCGTCCTGCTCCCGACGTTCCCCAGCTACACCCTCGCCGGGACGGAGTTCCCGCTCGCCGCCACCCGCCTCGGCGTCTTCTCGATGACGGTTCTCACGAACACGGTCATCGTCGGCCTCGCCTACCCGCTTTTCCTCGCCGCCCGGAACCTCGCCGACGGCGAGTTCGAGTTCCCCATCTCGTTCGTCGGCCGCCGCGTCTCCGTGGCGTCGCTCTCGACGGCCCACGGCCGCCTGTTCGAGTCGCCCGAGGGCGTCACGCGGAACGGCCTCGACCTCGACGCGCTCCGGATGTACCTCCGCTGGCGCGGCCTGACGCTCTCGGACCTGCGTTCGAACCCGGACACGCTCCGCGACCCCGACAGCATCGACGAGACGTTCGACCCGACGGACGGCGCGGTCCACCGCGCGGCGACCGACGGCGGCACGTCGGCCGATTTCGACGGCGACGACGCGGCCGCGGACGCCGGCGACGGAGACGCCCCCGGCGTCGGGGACGCGGACGCGTCGTCCGACGACCCGTGGGGCGCGGCCCGGTTCCTCGACAGCATCGAGGGCACCGCCTACGGCACGTCGCCCGAGAAACTCCGCGGCGGACTAGAACTCGTGACGACCCGCGAGTCGGTGTGGATTTCGCCGGGCATCCCGTTTCTCGTACCCATGTTCGTCGGCCTCGTCGTCGCGTTCGTCTACGGCGACGTCCTCTTCGGCGTCCTCGGCGCGCTCGGCATCGTCTGAGAACTCGCGGAGAGCCGGGTCGGGCGCGCCTCCCGCGCGGCGACGCACAAGAGATAACCCCCGCCACCGCGTGGCCCGAACCATGACCGTCGATGTCGACTTCGGCGAGGACGGCCTCGTCCCCGCCGTGGCGCAGGACGCCGACTCCGGAGAGGTGCTCATGCTGGCGTACGTCTCGCCCGAGGCGCTCGACCGAACCGTCGAGACGGGCCGGGCGCACTACTACTCGCGGAGCCGAGACGAACTCTGGGAGAAGGGTGCTTCGAGCGGCCACACACAGGAGATTCGGGAGGTCCGCGTCGACTGCGACGCCGACACCCTGCTGTACCTCGTCGACCAGACCGGCGGCGCGTGCCACACCGGTCACCGGTCGTGTTTCTACCGCACCGTCGAGGGCGAGCACGTCGGCGAGCGCGTCTTCGACCCCGACGCGGTCTACGACGACGAGTGACCGATGCGAGCCGACCGATGACGGGCGCGACCGGCGTGACCACGGCGACCCCCGTGGCGACCGACCGATGACCGCGGTCCCGAGGCGATGGTGAACGTCAGTCCGATTTCGGTGGTCGCCATCGTCGTGGGGCTGAGCTGTTTCGCCCTCGGCGGCCGACTGCTCAAGAGCGCCGCGGCCGCCCGCCGGGTCGCCCGCTCCGACGACCCGGAGTTCGTCCTCGACCCGACCCGCGAGGACCCGCCGGACGACGAACTCGACGGCGACGACCTCGAACGCGGCTTCATGCTTCTGGTGTTCGGCGCGCTGGCGCTCCTGTTCGCGGCGATTAGCCTGTGAGCGGCGGGTGAAAAGAGGTTCTTTTCGGTCGGTTTTGCGGTCGAGTTATAGCGTCGCAACCGCGTGTCGGAGCGCGTCGGCGGCGTCCTCGGCGAGTTCGCTCGCGCGCTCCTCGGAGCGACCTTCGGCGTAGACGCGGACCTTCGGCTCGGTCCCCGAGGGTCGGACGAGCACCCACGCGTCGCCGTAGTCGAGGCGGTAGCCGTCGGTCGTGTTCGGGGTCGCGTCGGCGGATTCGGCGTAGTCGGCGGCGGCGTTGAGCATCGCGGTCAACTCGGACTCCTCGTCGTATTCGAGGTTGATGCGGACGTTGTAGTAGTCCTGATACGGGGCGACGAGTTCGCTCGGCGGGCGCTCGGCGACGAGTTCGAGGAACTTCGCCGCGATGTACGCGCCGTCGCGGACGAGGCGGTAGTTGGGGTAGAACACCCCTCCGTTGCCCTCGCCCGCGACGGGGACGTTCCGGCCCTCGCGCCAGAGTTCGCGGACGCGGGTGATGAGGTTCGTCGCGCCGATGGGCGTGAGTTCGAGGTCGGCACCGACCTCCTCGCAGACGTCGACGAGCCGCTGGGAGACGTTCACGGCGGAGACGGTCGCGTCGCCCGGTTCGAGGGCGGCGGCCGCGAGGGCGGCAAGCGACGCCTCGCCGGAGATGCACTCGCCGCGCTCGTTCACGAAGACGGCCCGGTCGGCGTCGCCGTCGTGGGCGATTCCCACGTCGGCGTCGGTCGCGCGGACGAGGCGTTCGAGGTCGCGGAGGTTCTCGGGGACCGGTTCGGACTGGCGGCCGGGGAAATGGCCGTCGGGTTGGGCGTTGACGGTGCGGACCTCGCAGCCGAGTTCGCGGAGGAAGTCGGGCGTGACGAGCGACCCGGCCCCGTGGCCGGGGTCGAGCGCGACGGTGAGGTTCGCGGCGGCGATTTTCTCGCGGTCGACGTTGGCGAGGAGGTCTTCGCGGTAGCCGTCGTTCGCGGTCCCGACCGACCGGACGCGTCCGACGCCGTCCCACTCGGCCACGTCGAACTCCTCGGCGAGGATGTGGTCTTCGATGCGCTCTAACTCCTCGACGGCGAGTTCGACGCCGTCGTCGCCGACGAGTTTGACGCCGTTGAACTCCGGCGGGTTGTGCGAGGCCGTGATGACGACGCCCGGAACGGCCTCGGTCTCGCAGTAGCGGACCGCGGCGGGAGTGGGGACGACGCCGAGGTCGTCCACGTCGACGCCGACGCTCGCCAGCCCGGACTCGGCGGCGTTGACGAACATCTCACCCGTCGTCCGGGTGTCCCGTGCGATGGCGACCCGGTCCGCGTTCCAGACCGTGCCGGCGGCCTTGGCGACGCGGAGGACGAACTCCGGGGTGAGGCTCTCACCTACCACGCCGCGGGTGCCGCTGGAACCGAAGAGTTTCATTGAGTGTGTGTGAACCCCGGCGCGACAAAGCCGTTCCGAACTGGTGGCTCCGCTGAGACGTTCCCCGCCGCGTCTCGGTCACCGACTCCCGGTCGCCGTATTCGCATCGACTCCGAGTCGCCGTATCCGCACCAACCCCGAGTCGCCGTATCCGGTGCGTTTACGCACGTCGCTCGCGCACGGTGGCGTATGTTCCCGGAGTTCGAAGTCGTCCCCGCGGTCGACATGCAAGACGGCGAGGTCGTCCAGCTCGTGCAGGGCGAACGCGGCACCGAGAAGACCTACGGCGACCCGGTCGAGGCCGCCCGCCGCTGGGTCGACGCCGGCGCGGAGACGCTCCACCTCGTCGACCTCGACGGCGCGTTCGAGGGCGAGCGGAAGAACGCCCCGGCGGTCGACGCCGTCCTCGACGCGGTCGACGTGCCGCTCCAACTCGGCGGGGGCATCCGCACCGCCGACGACGCCCGCGACCTCCTGGACCGCGGCGTCGACCGCGTCATCCTCGGCACCGCGGCCGTCGAGAACCCCGACATCGTCGCCGAACTCGCCGACGACTACCCCGACGGCGTGATGGTCAGCCTCGACGCGAAAGACGGGGAGGTCGTCGTCTCCGGGTGGACCGAAGGCACCGGTCTCGACCCCGCCGAGGCGGCCGCCCGGTACGAGGACCTCGGCGCGGCGGCCATCCTCTTTACCGACGTTGACGTGGAGGGGCGACTCGAAGGCGTCCACCTCGAAACGACCTCGGCGGTCGTCGACGCGGTCGACATCCCGGTCGTCGCCTCCGGCGGCGTCGCCTCGCTCGACGACGTCCGCGCGCTCCGCGAGGCGGGCGCGGCGGCGACCGTCGTCGGCACCGCGCTCTACGAGGGCCGGTTCACGCTCGAAGAGGCGATGGAGGCGTAGCCGCGTCGCTCACGTCCCACGCGCCCAGCGCCGAAGCGCCGCGCGGCGCTACGCGTCGAGATACGCGCCGACCGCCGCGACGAGGCTCTCGACGGTTCCGTACACGCCGACGGCGACGAACAGCGCGCCGATTATCACGGTCTCGGGGCGCGAGGTCGCGAGGAACGGCCCGGCGAGGACGAGCATGCTGACCGTCACGACGTCCCGTTTCGGGCTGCCGGTCGCTCCGCGCCGCATCAACCGGTCGCCTCCGAACGACTCGATTCCCGCCGTGTCGGGCCGCCCCCTGCCATTTCAGACGCCCCCGCCGAGCACCGCCGCGCCGACCGCGAGCGTCACCAGCGCGACGCCGAACGCGACGGCGACCCCGGACCGCGCGGTGAGCAGAAGTCCCCCGACGCAGATGGTGTACCCCACCACCAGCGCTCCCTTTCGCTGCATACCCCACCGTACGCGTCCGAAACCATGAACGTCCGTCAGACGCGCGTCTGACGCGTCGGTGGCGTGAATCACCCGCTCGGCGACGAGAATCCCTATATGCGCGGCCCGCCTCGAACGCGACATGAGCGACGCCGACCGACGCGCGGCCGTCTCCCGCGAGACGGCCGAGACGACCATCGACGTGACGCTGGCCATCGACGGCGACGGCGACGCGGTCGTCGACACCGGTATCGGATTCTTCGACCACATGCTGGAGGCCTTCGCCAAACACGGCCTGTTCGACCTGACCGTCCAATGTGACGGCGACCTCCACATCGACGACCACCACACCGTCGAGGACGTGGCTATCGTCCTCGGCGAGGCGTTCACCGAGGCGCTCGGCGACAAGCGCGGCATCGTCCGCTACGCCGACCGCAAGGTCCCGCTCGACGAGGCCGTCGCCTCCGTCGTCGTGGACGTGTCGGGGCGCCCCTTCTTCGAGTTCTCGGGCGAGTTCTCCCAGCCCTCTATCGGCGAGTTCACCAGCCACATGGCCGAGCACTTCGCCATGTCGCTCGCGATGAACGCCGGCCTCACGCTCCACGCGGGCGTCGAGGGCGACAACGCCCACCACGAGGTCGAGGCGCTGTTCAAGGCGCTGGCGCGGTCGCTCGACGACGCGACTCGCGTGGACCCGCGGCGCTCCGACACGCCGAGCACGAAAGGGAAGCTCTAGTCACCGCTTTTTCTCCCCTGAGCCCGCGCGTTCGACCGCTCAGGGCCGCCGGAGCGTCCCCGCGTCGTCGACGAGCAGGCCGCGTTCGATAGCGTAGTCGAAGATGTCGGCGACCTCGTCGTCGTCGAGGTCGTACGCGCCGGACGCCAGCGCCTCGACCTCCGCCCGCTCGACGGGGAACTCCCGGTTCTGGAGGATGCGGATGACCTTCCGGAACTTCGGCGGCTCCCCGTCCCGGCCGGACGACTCGGCGCTCGTCTGTGGCTCCTCGGCGGCGGCCGACTCGGGTTCGTCGCCGGTCTGTTCTGCTTCGTCGGTCTGTTCTGCTTCGTCGGTCTGTTCCGCTTCGTCGGTCTGTTCCGCTTCGTCGGTCTGTTCCGCTTCGTCGGAGTCGCCGGTCTCGTCCGGCGAGTCGTGGTTCGCCGGTTCCGGCGGCGTCGGCGCGGGGTCGACCGCGTTCACGTCGACCGAGGCGGCCTCGCCGACCGACTCGCTCGCGGTCCGTTCCGGTGCCGCGGACGCGCCCGTCTCGGCCCGCGCGTCGTCGGCCACGTCCACGTCGGCGTCGACGCCGAGTCGGGAGAGAAGCGGCGCGATGACCTCGCCGAGCGTCTCCTCGCAGTGCTCGCAGAGGACGACGCGGCGCTGGTCGTCGGCCGGCGTCAACGCCGGCGGCAGTACCTCGAACACGCCGACGGCGTCGGTCCCACAGAAGTCGCAGGTGCGTAGTTCGCGCATGCACGACGGGTCTCCGCGCCGACGGTTAAACCCACTCCCCGGCCGCGACCCCGGTGGCCTGCCCGCGGCGTCGGTCGCCCGCCGGTGGTGTCGGTCGCCCGTCCGCGGTGTCGGCCCCGCGGCACCGTCGCCCCGCGGCCGCCGGTGACGGACCACTTAATGTACCCGCCCGCAAATCCCCCGACCAACGAATGTTCGACGAGATTATGGAGAAGTTCGAGGGCAGCCCGAGCCAGCAGGCTGTCATTCGGCTCCTCTTGGAACGGGGCTTCTCCGTCAACGACCAGGGACGGGTCGTCTCGGGCGGCATCGAGATACCGAACACCGGCATCGCCCGCGAGGCCGACGTCGACCGGCGGGTCGTCGACTCGACGACAGACGCCATCCTCGACGACGAGGAGCTTCGGCGAATCTTCCAGAACATCTCGTCGATTCCGAGCCTGATGGACCTCGCGCCGGTGCTCGACCTCTCCGTGCTCACGGTCGAGGTCGCCGACGCCGACGAACCCGGCATCGTCGCCACCGTCACCTCCAAACTCGCCGACGCGGGTATCTCGATTCGACAGACGATAAGCGAGGACCCCGAGTTCACCGACGACCCGAAGCTCTACATCATCACCGACGAGCCGATTCCCGGCGACCTGCTCAACGACCTGTCGAACCTTGAGTTCGTCCGCCGAATCACCATCGCCTGAGCCGGTCCGTCGGCTCCGCGAATATTCTGTCAACGCTGCAATAAGATTCTTGTGACCTCCCGCGGTAGGTTTTCGCATGGGTTCCATGCGCAGTTGCATGTGCTGTGGTGAGCCGATTTCCGAGACGCGCCACCTCTGCGGCGTCTGCATCCAAAACGGGTGTACGTCGTACGCGGACGCCTGCGGTCAGTAGCGCGTCGCGTTCGGTCCGCGCCCCCGTCGCCCTCCCTCCCCGACGCCCGCGTCGGTTCGCCGACGACACGGTGCGAACGCTTTTCCACGCCGCGCCGCCAACTCGGTGGCATGACCGACGCCTATCGAACCGTCGCCGGCCGGGCCGACGCCCGCTTCGAGGTCAACGGCTCGGAGTTCATCGGCTACGTCTCCCCCGCGGAGACGGTCGAGGAGGCGGAGGCGTTCGTCGCCGAAATCGAGGAGCGCCACCCCGACGCCACCCACAACGTCCCCGCCTACCGGGTGCCCGCGGGGTCGGCCTCGTCGTCGGTGCCCGGCGGGGGGAGCGTCATGCTCCGCGAGTACCAGAGCGACGACGGCGAGCCGAGCGGCTCGTCGGGCAAACCGGCGCTCAACGTTCTCGTTCAGCAAGACGTGCGCAACGTCGCCGCCGTCGTGACGCGCTACTACGGCGGCACCAACCTCGGCGTCGGCGGCCTCGCTCGCGCGTACTCCCGGGCCGTGAAGGAGGCGCTCGACGCCGCGGGCGTCGTCGAGGAGATCCCTCACGAGCGGTTCACCGCGACCGTCGAGTACGACGACTCGGGGAGCGTCCGCGGGCTCTTAGAGAGCGCGGGCGTCGAGTTCGAGGCCGCCTACGAGGCCGACGTCTCCTTCGCGGTCCGCGTCCCCGTCGAGGACGGCCCGGACCTCCGCGACCGCATCCGAAGCGCGACCAGCGGCCGCGCGGACATCGAGTAACGCGGCCGCGTTTTCGCTCGCCCGCCGGTTCGCTCGTCGAACCGTCCCCCCGCCTTCTGGTCTCTCTCGTTTCGCTCTTCTCTCTCGTCGCCGGCCAGTCGGCCTGCCGGCCTCGACTTCCGGGAGCGGTAGACTAAGGCCCGGTCTCACCGTGGCACCGCTATGACAGACCGATACGAGGCGGTCGTGGTCGGCGGCGGCATCGTCGGCTCGTCCGTCGCCTACCACCTCGCCCGCGAGGGCGTCGAGACGCTCCTCGTCGACCGGGCCGACGAGGGCCGCGCGACAGACGCGGGCGCGGGCATCCTCTCGCCGGGGACGACCAGCCGAGACGACGAGATGTGGGTCGAGTACGCCGTCGAAGCCGTCGCCTACTACGACGAACTCGTCGCCGCGCTCGAACGCGACCAAGACGGGCCGCACGGGTACGCCGAGCGCGGCGTCCTCGGTGTCGCCGTCGACGACGCGGAGGTGGCGGCCTTCGAGGAGACGCTCGAACGCGTCCGCGACCGACAGGAGCGATTCGGAGTGCCGGAGCCGGGGACGGTCCGCGAACTCGACCCCGCGGCGGCGAACGCGCGGTTCCCGCCGCTCGCCGACGTGGAACGCGCGTTCTTCTCCGAGGACGCCGCCCGCGTGGACGGCCGGGAGTTCGAGGGCGCGCTTCGCCGGGCCGCGCGGACGCACGGCCTCGTCGAGGAGGCGGCTAGCGTCGAGCGCCTCGTCGTCGCCGGCGACCGCGTCGAGAGCGTCGAACTCGAATCCGGCGGGCGAATCGACGCCGACCACGTCGTCGTCGCGGGCGGCGCGTGGTCCGCGGCGTTCGGGTCGCAACTCGGCGTCGACGTCCCGGTCGAACCACAGCGCGGCCAAATCGTCCACCTCGACGTCGAGGCCGACACGGACGGCTGGCCCATCGTGAGCCCCTTCCGCGGCCACTACATGGTGCCGTGGGACGACGGCCGGGTCGCCGCCGGCGCGACGAGAGAGACCGGCTCGGGCTACGTCCCGCGGACGACCGTCGCCGGGTTGAACGAGGTGTTCGAGGAGGTCCTCCGCGTCGCGCCCGGCCTCGCGGACGCCTCGCTTCGGACCGCGCGGGTCGGCCTCCGGCCCCTGACTCCCGACGGGCGTCCGGTCCTCGGGCCGGTCCCCGGCGTGGCCGGCGTCTCGCTCTGTACGGGTCACGGCCCGACGGGTCTCCAGTTGGGACCGTACAGCGGAAAACTGGTCGCGGACGCCGTCCGCGACGAGGCGGCCGACCCGGCGCTCGACCGCTTCGGTGTCACGCGGTTCTGAGTCGATCGCGTCTCGTTCGGCGGGGACCGAGTCGCCCCGAGCCGACTCGGTCGTCCCCGCTCAGTCAGTCGGCTCTACCTGTTCCGCGGGGGTCGGCGCGGCCTTGTCGCCCGCCTCGCGGCGGTTCTTCACGGCCAGCGCGCCGAACAGCGCCCCGCCGGCCGCGCGCATAGCGAGGTCGACGGGGACCGTGTTGGGGACCTCGCCGACGAGGCCGAGGAAGCCGCCGAGGTCGTACACGGCGTTCAGAAGCAGCATCGGTGCCATGAGGAGGAACGCCGAGAGGGCGAACAGGGCGCGTTCGGTCTGCGACACGCGGCTGTAGAGGTAGCCGATGACGGTCGCGCCCAGCCCGACGACGCCGACGAAGACGCCCGCCACCGGGATGACCACCTCGGGGACGAAGTAGCCCACGTCGGCCACGTCGGCGAACGTGATGACCGCCGCGGCCTCGCCCCGTCCGCGGAGGAGCAGGATGCCCGGCGTGAGGGCGAACGCGAAGGGCACGATGGCCTTGTTGAGCGACAGCGAGAACGCCTTCGTCCCGGTCCGGAACGGGTTGGACCGGGCGATGCCGGAGGCGGCGTACGCCGCGACCGCCACCGGCGGTGTGATGTCCGCTATCACCCCGAAGTAGAGGATGAACAGGTGGGCCGCGAGCAGTGGAATGTCGGACGACTGCGCGATAGCCGGCCCGAGCAGCGAGACGAGGATGATGTACGTCACCGTCGTCGGCATCCCCATCCCGAGGATGATGGAGGCGATGGCGGTGAAAAGCAGCAGGAGGACGATAGAGCCGCCGGCGACCGCCTTGATGAGCGCGGTCAGGTTCGGGCCGAGGCCGGTCGCGCTGACGACGCCGGGGATGATGCCCGCGGCGGCGACGGCGACGACGACCTCGGTCGAGGTGCGCGCGCCGGAGTCCATCGACTTCCCGATGAACGTCACGTAGCGGAAGACGTTCAGGTCGGACAGCGACGGCCGCGAGACGGCGTTGGCGACGTTGTCGGCCGCTTCGTCGACCGCGTCGTCGAACTCCAACAGCGGCGAGTCGAGCGCCGGCCGGACGAGCATCACGACGAGGCTGATGAAGATGGCGATGATGCCGAGGTCGCCGGCCGCGGCGAACAGCGCGGCAGTCGCGCCCAGCGGTTCGCCGCTCCCGCCGGTGACCGCGTCGACGATGCCGACGCCGGTGGCGACGTACGAGCCGAGTTGCGCGACGAACGCCGCCGCGATAGCGCCCAAGAGGGGGACGCGGGTCCGCTTGCTGTACGCCGCGACGACGGACAGAAGCGCCATGATGGCGATGAGCGTGAACCACGCCGAGCGCGCGACCGTCAGGCGCTCGACGAGCAGGTAGTACATGAGCAACACGAGCGGGATGAGGTAGAACCACCCGCGGGAGAGGTGCTTGCCGAGGTCGACGACCTCGGAGCGGTCGAGGCCGCCGATGCCCGCCCGGGTCGCTTCGAGGTGGACCATCACCCACACGCCGAAGAAGAACACCACGGCGGGGATGGCCGCCGCGATGATGATGTCGGAGAAGGGGACGCCGATGAACTCAATCATGAGGAACGCCGCCGCGCCCATCACCGGCGGGAGAATCTGCCCGCCGGAGGAGGCGGAGGCCTCGACGGCCCCGGCGAACTCCGAGCGGTAGCCGGAGCGCTTCATCAGCGGGATGGTGAACGCGCCGGTCGTCACCGTGTTAGCGATGGAGGAGCCGGAGATGGTTCCCATGAAGCCGGACGCGAGGATAGACGCCTTCGCCGGGCCGCCCTTTCGGGTCCCGGTCGCGGCGTACGCGAGGTCGATGAACCACTGGCCGGCCCCCGACATCTCCAGGAACGCCCCGAACAGGATGAAGATGTAGATGAACTGCACGGAGACGGTGACCGGGATGCCGAAGACGCCGTTTTCGGTGTTGTACCAGAGGTTCTGGACGATGTTCGCCCACGACCCCTCGGGGATGGACAGCACGCCGACCAGCGGCATCGACGGCGAGATGAGGTAGCCGAACTTCGCGTAGACGATGAACGAGGCGACGATGACCATCAGGTAGAACCCGAGCGAGCGGCGGGTCGCCTCCAGGACGAGGAGGACGCCGACCGCGCCGAGGAAGAACGGGTAGGACACGTCCGCGAAGGGGAGCACGCCGATGACCGCGACGACCGCGTCGGCGAGGAAGCCCAGCGGGCCGAGCGTCTCGGACAGCGAGACGAACGGTGCGCCGAGGTACTCGGCGACCGTCCGACCGGCTTCGAGTCCGAACACGCGAAGTTGCTGTATCTCGGACCACTCGAACACCATGTAGGCCGCCGTGGCGACGGCGAGTACGATGCAGAACACGTCGAGCGGCGTCACGCGCTCGCGTTCGGGGTCGACCGCGAGCCACCGGACGAACCGGCGGAGGCCCGCCGCACCGCGGGTGAGCGGGTGGTCCTCGCCGAGGCTCGACGCGAGGCTCGGGACCACGCGGCCGAGCGCCGTGGCGAACCTGCCGTGGCCGGTCGTCGGCGGGAAGAGGACGAACGCCAACACGAGCGCGAAGGCGACGTGAATCGAGTTCACCTGCAGGAGTTGGAGCGCCCCCAGCGACACCTCGCCGACGAGCGGCAGCGTCGCGGCGAACTCGAAGCCGCGGGCGGCCAGCCACGACTGGAAGACGGAAAACGAGATTGCGACGAGCGACGTGAGAATCGCCGCCCACCCCGAGAGCGTCCGCTTCCGGTCGATGCCCTCCAGCATCTCCTGTGCCTCTTCTTCGGATAGTTCTTCGTCGGTACTCCCGGCCTCGCGGTCGTCGTCCGCGGGCGACTCGCCGCCGTCGGTTCGAACCGGCGGGTCGGCCGGTGCCGCGTCGGTCTCCGGGTCGGGCCGGGAGTCGCGTTGGTCGTCGGGGCCGTCGGTTCGGCCCTCGTCGTGTGTTCGGTTCATCGTTGGTCAGTGGAGGGCGGCGTCGAGGACGGAGCGGTGCGTGACGTACAGGCGGACCGAGCGCGCGTCGGAGAGCGCTACGAGGTCGTAGGTCCGGTCACCGACGTGTAGTTTGTGGCCGGCGATGCGACCGGGTTTGACGTACAGATCCTCGTAGCTCCCCTCGGGGTCGAAGACGAACGAACCGTTCTCGGTCGTCACGTTCGCCCGAGCGGGGAGTCCCGCGCCGTAGGATTTGAACTCCATTTTGGTCATGACGAGCTCGCCGTTCCGAACCGCGTAGGCGTCGAGGACGCGCGTCTTCTCGACGCTGTGGGTGTATTCGAGCGCGACGGTCGTGTTCTCTTCGACCGGCATCGTCTGTAGTCGCTCGCCGGTCTCGGCGTCTTCGACGACGAGCACCTGTCCGGCCGGGACGGCGGCGCTTCCGCCGACAGCGAGCGCCAGCACCGCGACTACGACGAGGAGACGTGTGGGAGTCGAATCAAGCATCGAAAGGTGGGTAGGAAACCGCTGTTCGAAAGTGAATCGAAGCGTCCCGCGTTAGCCGAAGTAGGCCTGCGCGCCGGGGTGGAGCTCGATGGACATACCGTCCTGTGCGCTCTCCTTGGAGATGAACTCCGTCTTGATGGTGAGCTGGTCGACGTTGTCGAAGATGGCGTCGGTGACCGCTTCGACGGTCGCCTCGGGCTGTTCGGCGTTGGTCGCGATCATGGCCTGAACCGAGACGGTCGGGGCGGGGTTCTCCAGCCCGTAGGTGCCCGACGGGACCTCGTCGTCGGCGTAGAACGGCGCGGCGTCCTTGACGGCCGTGCGGTTGTCGCCCTCGATGGGGACGATGCGGACGTCCTCGGTCGCGGCGAGCTCCTCGATGGCACCGACCGGCCAGCCGCCGACGACGAACGCGGCGTCGATGTCGCCGTTCTTCAGCTGGTCGGAGGCCTGCGAGAAGCCGGTGTTCTGCTCGCTGTAGTCGGAGATGCCGAGGGCTTCGAGAATCTGGGTCGCGTTGACCTGCGTGCCCGAACCGAGGTCGCCGGTGTTGATGGTCGCACCGGAGAGGTCAGAGGGCGTCTCGATGCCCGTGTCCGCGAGCGTGACGATGTGAATCGTCTCGGGGTAGAGCGTGGCGACGCCGCGGAGGTTCTCGACGGGGCTGCCCTGGAACGCCTCGATGCCCTCGCCGTTGCGGGCGAAGTAGGCGACGTCGTTCTGAATCAGCGCGAAGTCCGCGTCGCCGCGGGCGAGACTACCGACGTTCTCGACGGACGCGCCGGTGGACTGCACCTGAAGCGTGAAGTCGGTCTGCGACTCGACGACCGACTTGAACTCGTTCGAGAGGGGGTAGTACGTGCCGCCCGTCCCGCCGGCGTGCCACGAGAGTCGGCTCTCCGTACCACCGTTACCGCCGGATTCGGTCGTCGTCTCCTCGTCGGCGGTAGTGGTCTCTTCGCCGCCGGATTCGGTCGTCGTCGTGGTCGTCTCTTCGCCGCCGCCGCCGGAACAGCCGGCGAGTCCGGCGAGGCCAGCGGCACCTGTCGCTGCGATAAACTGTCGGCGGTCAAGCTTCCGAGTCATACAGTCCTATTCGACGCGATGCGTATTTATGGTTGTTCATGTCAATGACCAGCTAATCGCGATTTTCCCGCCGATACTGCCACATAATTACCGAATTTTGAATAGTAATTCGATAACGAGTCGCATCCCTGGACTGGCCGGTCGGAAGAGGACTTCAGTCTCGGGCTGTCGGTTCGATTCGTCGAGTCTCGACGCGCCGGCCTCTCCGCGTTCGCCTTCGAATTCGTCCCGTGCGTTCGCGGGACTTCGACTCGAAACGAAGGGGTTCGGCGAGTCGGGTCCCGTCCCCGGGGAACCCCATGAGAACGCATCTCACAGTAGTCTACGGGGGTCCGGTTCGGGACGTTCGACTCGAACGAAGACCGACCGCCGGAGGCTCGTTTTCGACCCGAAGAGAAGGGGTTCGGACGGCGGGCGTCGGGAACGCGGCCACCGGCCCGATGCCGTCAGTCGACGATTATCTCGGAGTCCGCGGAGTCGTCCGACGACTGCTTGGGCGACATCTGTTCTTCGTATCGGGTTATCCAGTCGGCGAAGCAGGTCGGGCAGAGTCGCTGGTCGTCGACGGTCGAGCCGTCGACCTGCAACTGGACCGCGCGGGCGAGGGCGTCTTCGACCGCCCGCCCACAGCCATCGCACGGGTCGCTCATCGTCTGCTCCCTCCGGTGGCGCGAGGTTCGTCCATGCGTCGGAGGTGCGCGGGCGGTAACTTAGTCGTTACCCGAATCCGGGTCGGCGGCCGAGGCGGCCGTCCGCGACTCCCGCGCGTCGAAGCGAGGCGCGACGGGACGTGACCGAGTTACGTCGTGCGGAACGCGCGGTCGCCGGCGTCGCCCAGTCCGGGGACGATGTAGCCGTCGTCGTCGAGGTAGTCGTCGATGGCGACCGTCAGCAGGTCGACCTCGGGGAACTCGTTGTCGACGCGGAGCAGGCCGTCGGGCGCGGAGACCGCCGAGAGGACGAACAGCTTCTCGGGGTCGACGCCGGCGTTGTCGAGGATGTGGTCGAGGACCGAGCACATCGTCGAGCCGGTGGCGAGCATCGGGTCGGCCACGATGACGGTGTCTTTCTCCGTGATTTCGGGGAGCTTCACGTAGTCGATGGTGATGGGGAAGCCGCCGTCGTCGTCCATCCCCGCCTCCTCGTCGCGGCCGGCGGAGATGACGCCCTGTTTCGCCCGCGGGAACGCCTTGAGCAGTCCCTCCACGAACGGCGTCGCGGCGCGGAGCACGTTGATGATGACGACGTTGTCGAGTCCCTTCACGCGCTCGCCGGTCGTCTCGGCCAGCGGGGTCTGGATGGTGACGTACTCGGTCTCCATCGCGCCGTCGATTATCTCGTAGCCACAGATGCGGCCGAGTTTGACGAGGCCTTTCCGGAAGGCGACCTGCGTCGTCTCCACGTCCCGGAGGCGCGAGAGCGTGTCCTTCGCCAGCGCGTGCGTGATGAGGTACGCGTCGTCTCGGTCTTCGATGGGCATCTTACTGAGAAGGCGGTTCCCCGAAGGACATAAATGCGGCTATCGGCCGCCAGCGGTGCCCTGCGGGTAGTTCACGCGTAGAATGGGTCGGCGACGCATCCGGCGGTTTCAGTTCGTCACGAGGTACGTGACCGCCGTGAGCACGAGCGCCGCCGACGCGACGTTAACGGCCGAGAAGGCCGCGAGGTCGATGTACGACAGGCCGTAGACGACGACCGCCGCGAACGCCGTCGAGAGGACGAGGTTCATGACGAACAGCACCCGCGGGTCGCCCTCGCCCCACTCTATCTCCTCTCCGCGCTCCTCGTCGTCGCCGGCTCGCTCCGACTCGCCGCTCATCGGCCGCCCTCCGGGGCCGCGTCGGCGGTCGGGGTCGACTCGCGCTCCCGAGTCGGTTCCGCGAGCGCGACCTCCTCGCCGGGGTCGGTCGGGTAGTCGCCGGCGTCGGCGGACGCGCCGGGGTCGAGCAGGTGGGCGTCGAGCGCGGCCGAGAGCGCGTCTTCGTCCATCCCGCGGCCGATGAACACCAGTTCGGTCCGCCTGTCGCCGTGGTCGTCGTGCCAGTCGAGTTCGGGGTGGTTGCGGCGGTAGGTGTCCTGTTCGAACTCGGGGCGCGAGGCGACCCACGGGCCGGCGGCGGCGACGTACGCCGACGGGCCGGCCTGACTGTAGGTGAAGTGTACGTCCTCGGCCCCGGCGACCCACAGCGAGCCCTTGGCGCGGACGACCGAATCCGGGAGGTCCCCGAGAACCTCGGCCGCGCCGTCGGGGTCGAGCGGTGCCCGGCGACGGTAGACGAACGAGGTGACGCCGTAGGTCGCCTCGGCGTGGGGGGTGTCGTCGCGGCTGTGGTCGTGGTCGTGGTCGCCGTGGTCTGCATCGCCGTGGTCGCCGTGGCCGTGGCCGTCTCGGTCGCCCTCGTTCCCTTCCGCGTCACCCTCCAGCGCCGCCCGCCAGCCGACGGGCGCGTCGGGGTCGTGGAGGTCCGAGAGGAGCAAATCCACGTCCACGTCGCCGTGGGTCGTCTCCACGACGGTCGCGCCGGGGCGGAGCGCCTCGACCGCGTCGCGGACCGCCGCGAGTTCCGCGTCGGAGACGAGGTCGCGCTTGTTGAGGACGACGAGGTCCGCGCTCTCGACCTGCTCGACGAGGAGGTCCGAAAGCGGGCGCACCGAGCCGTCTCCCTCCTCGGCGACGGTGCGGTCGGGGTCGCCGTCGCCGAAGGTGTCGGCGAACAGCCGCGAGTCGACGACGGTGGCGAGGCCGGCCACGTCGTAGCGGGCGGCCGCCCGGGAGGTGACGAACAGCCGGGCGACCGGGCCGGGCTCCGAGACGCCCGAGGCCTCCACGACGAGGTGGTCGAACGACCGCTCGCGCGCGAGGCGGACGACCGCGGTTTCGAGGTCGTCCTGAAGCTCACAGCAGATACAGCCGTTCGAGAGTTCGGTCACGCCGTCGCCGACCGCGAGGTCGGACTCCTCGGCGACCAGTTCGGCGTCGACGTTCACGGAGCCCATGTCGTTGACGAGGACGGCGATGTCGCGGTCGCCGGCGTTCGTCAACAGGTGGTTGAGAAGCGTCGTCTTGCCCGCCCCGAGACTCCCGCCGAGCACCGTCACCGGAATCGTCTCCCCCGCGTTCATGAGCGGGCCTACCGGGGCCGCACATATGAAATCGCAGGTAACCAGCGCGGACGTTCGTGAACGATACCCTTTTGCCCGGGAACCGGTGAGTGTGTAAACTGATGACGCTCGCCGCGCGCATCGAATCCTTCCGCGAACTCGTCGAGGAGTGGCTCCGCGGCCTCTACCACGGGATGATTTCGCACCCCGCCTACGAGAAGATCGAAAAACAGGCCGAGGACGACGAGGACGCGTTCATGCTCGCGTGCTTCCCCGACGCCTTCGGCATCCCCTCGCCCATCTCGTACTACACCGCCGAACTGCTCCCCTATCTCGAAGACGAGTTCGAGGCGTGGGAGCGGCGGATGTGGGACCGCGGCTCGCTCCTCGAACGCAAGGGTCACCAGTATCACTTCTAACATGCGCAAATTCGTCTTCTTCGGCGGCAAAGGCGGCGTGGGCAAGACCACGATGTCCAGCGCCTACGCGGTCAAGTGCGCCCGCGACGACGTCCGGACGCTCCTCGTGTCGACCGACCCGGCCCACAGCACGAGCGACGTGTTCGACCAGTCCTTTACCGACGAGCCGGCGGCCGTCGCCGACGAACCGAACCTCGACGCGATGGAGATCGACCCCGAGACCGAGGTGCGCGAACACCTCATGGAGACGAAGCGGGCGATGGGCGACCAGGTCAGCCCGGCGATGGTCAACGAGATTGACCGGCAGATAGAGATGGCCCACCAGACGCCCGGCGCGTACGAGTCTGCGCTGTTCGACCGCTTCATCGACGTGATGCGCTCCGCCGACGAGTACGACCGCGTCGTCTTCGACACCTCGCCGACCGGCGGGACGCTCCGACTGCTCTCGCTGCCGGAGTACCTCGACGGCTGGATTCAGCGGCTCCTCCACAAGCGCAAGGAGTCGGTCAAACTGTTCGAACGCGCCGCCATCGGCAACAACGAACCGCGGCGGATGATGGACGGCGACCCCATCATCGCCCGCCTCGAACAGCGCCGCGACGACTTCTCGTTCGCCAAGGAGACGCTGCAGGACGACGCCGCGTTCTTCCTCGTCGTGAACCCCGACGAACTGTCGCTGCGCGAGACCGAGCGCGCCATCGACCAACTCGACTCCTACGGCCTCGACGTGCGCGGCCTCGCGGTCAACCGCCTCACGCCCGAACCCGACCCCGACGAGTCGGGACGGGGCGCGACGTTCTTGCGCGACAGAGTCAAGACAGAACGGGAGCGACTCGCCGAACTCCGCGAGAATTTTTCGCCGCCGCTCGTCGCCGCCGTCGAGACGCGGGTCGCCGAGGTCAAGGGTGACTTCTTGGGCGAGGTGGCGGCCGAACTCGACATCGACACCTCGCCCGACGTTCAGTAGGTGGGTAAACCGACCCCGCGGTGATAATTTTCGGCGTCCCTCGCCGATTGAACCTGTCGTTCGAACACGATACATTCCTATCTATCGTTAATGTTAAGGTGGGCATTTTCGTGTCACCGAGTGGGGCAGCGTACCATGGTACAAGTCATTTGGTTGGTCGTCACGGTACTCGCGTTGTTTACCGTCGGGTATCTCGGTTACTCCCGATATCTCGCGCAGTTCGTCGAACTCGACGACAGTCGTGAGACGCCAGCGCACAAGTACGAAGACGGTCAAGAATACGTTCCGGCGAAAAAGCCGGTGTTACTGGGGCATCACTATTCGAGCATCGCGGGCGGCGCGCCGATTGTCGGACCGATTACGGCGGGCGTTGTGTGGGGCTGGGTTCCCGCGCTCGCGTGGATCGCCATCGGCAACCCGCTTCTCGGGAGCGTCCACGACTTCGTGTCGCTGTCGAGCAGCCTGCGACACGACGGGAAGTCCATCGGCTACATCATCGGCGAGTACGTCGGCGAGCGCGGCAAGAACATGCTGTTGTGGTTCGCGTTTCTCACCATCGTCCTCGTCGTCGCGGTGTTCGCCCTCGTGGTGGCCATCGTGTTCAACGCCTATCCGGAGGCGGCCACGGCGAGTCTGGTGTACATCGTCCTCGCGGTGCTGTTCGGCATCTACCTCTACCAGCTGAACCTCCCGTTCCTGCTCGGGACGTTCGTGTTCGTCGTGGCGATGTTCGTCGGCGTCTACGCGGGGATTCAGTACCCGGTTGCGCTGTTCGAACCCGCGGCCCGCGCGCCCGCCGAGACGTTCGTCCTGTTCTCCGGCTCCGGGTCGTGGCTCCCCGGCGCGAGTTCGTTCAACGGGAACACCGCGGCGTGGGTGCCGCTCATCCTCGTCTACGGGGCGATTGCGAGCGCCCTCCCGGTCTGGGTGCTTTTGCAACCGCGCGACTACCTCTCGTCGTTCCTGCTGTACGCGGGCGTCGGCGGCGCGCTCGTCGCCATCGTCGCGGGCACGTTCTTCACGACTCCGACCCAGCCGCTCGTGACGAACCTCGAACCGTACTACGGGTTCATCGGCCGCTCCGGCGCGCCGCTGTTCCCGCTTCTGTTCATCACCATCGCCTGCGGGACCATCAGCGGGTTCCACTCGCTCGTCTCGTCGGGCACGACCTCGAAGCAACTGAACAAGGAGTCCGACGCGCGCGTCATCGGCTACGGCGGCATGCTCGGCGAGGGCCTCCTCGCAACCGTCGCGCTGGCGACGGTCGCCATCATCGCGCCCGACGTGGGCGGCGGTATCGGCCTCGCGCTCCCGACGTTCGCCGCGGGCGGCGGCGTCATCCTGTCGAGCTTCGGCATCCCGACCTCCTTCGGCGGGCCGTTCATGGCCCTCGTGCTGGTCAGTTTCCTCCTCACGTCGACCGACACGGCGGTTCGCCTCGGTCGCTACATGATGGAGGAAATCGTCGGGACGCCCGAGACGCCGGTCGAGGAGTTCGCGACCAACCGCTACGGCAACGCGTTCGTGCAGTCGCTGCCGGCGTACATCCTCATCACCAGCGGCTCGTGGCTGACGCTCTGGCAGTTGTTCGGCGGCGCGAACCAGCTTCTCGCCGCGCTGGCGCTCCTGACCGCGACCGTCTGGCTGGCCAACTGGGACGACTCCAAACAGCTTCTCAGCACGGGCCTGCCGATGGCGCTCATGACGACCATCACGTCGCTCGGCCTGCTGTGGCTCGCGTTCCACGACAACCTCTACGCGAAGTTCCTGAACCCCGAGTGGATGGCCTCGGCGGGCACCTTCGCGATGGTGTCGGCGGTCGTCCAAATCGTCCTCGCGCTGGTGCTCGTCTATCTGGCGCTGTCGCTGGCGAAAATCGGCTACGACAACATCAAAGACGCCCGGAGTTCGGGCGGCGGTGGCGGTAGCGGCGGTCGCCCGCAACCGGGCGACGACTGACGCGCGGTCGTTCGCCGCTCGGCCTCTGACCGCCGACCCTTCGACTCCGTTTTTTCTTACCGACGCAACTTCCCGAGGACCCGGCCTAACAGCCCGTCTGAGACCGCCGGCGAGCCGTCGGTCCAGAGCGTGAACGCGGCGACCGAGTCGGCGTTGCGGCTGGCGACGGCGTCCTCGTCTGCCGGCGCGACGACGGCGACGTTCACCTCGTAGTGGCCGTAGTAGCCGAACTTCAGGAGCGTCCGGTCGGCGAACTCGGACACGAACGTCCGGACTTCCTCCGGCACCGCGTCGGCGACGAGCACGAACGTGAAGTCCGTCCCGTAGTGCTCCTCGTCGGGTTCTATCCACTCGTCGGCGAGCGCGTGACCCAGTTCGACGAGCCGTTCGAGTTCGGCGACCGTCGCCGACTCGACCCGCCGCGCGAACATGTACTCCATCGCGTGGTGGTTGGCGTAGTTGATAGACCGGTGGAGGAACTGCTTTTGGCTCTCCATCCGCATCGAGCCGAACAGGTCGAACCGCTCGCCGCGGACGGCGTACTCCCGCTCCAAGTCGTAGTTGTACATGAGTCGCTCGGCGACTCGGTCGAGGTACTCGTCGTCCCACTCGGGGCGGTCGAGGGCCGGCCCCGAAACCGACGCGTCCGCCCCGCTCGGCTCGTCCTGCGTTCCGGCTCCCTCGGCGTCCTCGGGTTCGACGCTCCTCATTCCTCGTCGGGGTCGTAGGGAACGGCGTCGCCCGACACGGCCGGCGAGCCGAGCGCGAGCAGTTCGACCGGCTCGTCGGCGTCCTCGGGGTTGTACGCCCGGTGCGGGCTCTCCGGGTCGGCGACGAACAGGCCGTCGGCGCCGACTTCGAACGTCTCGTCCGGCGTCTCGACGAACAGCGTGCCCGAGAGGACGTAGAAGGCCTCCTCCTGTTCGGTGTGGTAGTGGTACGAAAGCGGCACCTGCTCGCCGGGGGCGGCCCGGAAGCGGTTGAGCGCGACGGTCTCTAAGCCGCCCTCGCCGCCGATGCGGCGGAGTTCGCACGGGCGGTCGTCGGCGGGCTCGACGGCGGTTGCGTCCACGACGCGATATCCCATGAGACGGAGCAACACGTTCGACCGTATAAGCCCGTCGCGACCCGCCCGGAAACCAAGGTTTATTCGTGAAGGTTCCGAACCCCGGCGCATGGGAGACTCGACCCGAGAGGCGTGCGGCCGGTGTTCGATGACCACCGTCGTGGACGCCGCCGCGAGCGGGGACCGCGACCCGTTCGGCGACGACCGAATCGAACTCGACGAGTCGGCGCTCCGGGCCGCGTCGCCGACGGCGTGGCTCGGTCGGGTGTCGGCCCGCCTCGACGCGGCCGCAGAGCGGTTCGTCTACGGCGACCGCTAGACGTTCTCACCCGTGTGCGAACCTGTCTCCTCGTAGAGTTTATACCGTCTGGCACGTAGTCCCGTCAACGACAATGGAAGAGAGCATCTCCGGGTTCAAACGCCGTGGCACCTGGGACGAGGTCGTCGAACACGGGGAGCGAATCACCCGCGCGCTCCGCGACGCCGACGTCGACGGCGACGCCTTCGACGACTGGGACGAGTGGCGACCCAAGTCCCACGAGCGACTCGGCGAGGACGTAAACGAGAAGACTGCCCAGCAGGCCAGCGTCGGCGAGGGCGAGGGCGAGAAGGCGGGCAAGACGCCCAACGACGACCTCAAAACGGCGGGAGAGAAGCTCTCTCGGTCCTACGAGCGGGTCGAAGAGGGCGACAACGAGGGGGCCGTCGAGTCGTGGCAGGACTCCATCAACTACGTCGCTCGCGCGGCCGACTCCGCCGGGCGGAAGGCGCTGCGGAAGGTCGAGGACACGGTCTACCGCAACGTGATGACCCAGTTGGCCCCGTACTACTTCGACAACGAACTCGTGAGCGCGAACATCCAGCGGGTCGGCCGCGGCTCCGGCGACGAGCGGTTCGTCTTCGAGGTGAACGTCAACGACGACGAGCTGAAGTCGAAGGTGTCGGAGACGCTGCGGGGCTTCGAGGACGAAATCGACCGCTGGCACATCGACACGCCGAAGGAGACCGAAGTCGCGGAGGCCGTCGAGGGCGTGGAGGTGCCGACGACGGACGAGGAACACCGGTCCAACTGGACGACGAACTGAGTCGGGTCCGGTTTCGGCTCGACTCGCCGCCCGCTGTCGGCACGCGTTCCTGTCGGCACTCGCCGCCATCGACAATACTGATAGCGCTCGCCCGCGACCCTCCGGTATGCCCGAGCCGCTCCGAGTCGAGTCCGGCGAACTGACCGCAGACGAAATCCTCGACGCGCTCCGCGAGGGCCGCCGGGTCGTCGTCCGAGCGGAGCTGCTCGGCGGCGTCCACGAGGTGACGCTCCGCCACGACGGCACGGTCTTTTACTGCGACACGCCGACGACGCTCCACAAACACGAAGACGAAGACGGGATGCGGGCGTGCGTGCTGAAGATGGGCTACGCGAAGGCGGAGTAGCCGCGGCGTCCCGTCCGGCCCCGACCGCTCGCTCGCCTGTAGGTGAGGGTTTAATCCGGCGCACGGCGAACAGGTGTGCATGGCCGACGCACCGGACATGGGCGAACTGATGGAGACCGAGGACCCGAACTTCGGACAGGTCCTCGCGTGCGTCTTCGGCATCCAGAGCCACGAGAGCCGGACGTATCTCGCACTACTCGACAACCCCGGGAGCACCGTCGCCGAACTCGCGGAGGTGCTCGACCGCGACCGGAGCAACGTCAACCGCTCGCTGACGACGCTCCTCGACAAGGGCCTCACCGAGCGCAAGCGCCGCCTGCTCGACCCCGGCGGTTACGTCTACCAGTACACGGCGACGCCGCTCCCCGAGGCCAAAGAGATGATGCACGCCGCGCTCGACGAGTGGGCAGAGGACGTACACGCCCGCATCGACGCCTTCGGCGAGTCGTAGCTCTCCCCGGTCGACCGCGCTCCCGGCGAGTCCGTCGCCCGGCAGGTGCCGCCCAAACCCGCCCGCTTTTGTCCCTCTGGTGCCACCGCCCGAGCAATGAGCCTCGAACTCACGGCACCCGCCCCCGAGGAGCCATCCGTCGCCGACGACGGCACCTGGCTCGAATGTATCGCGTGCGGCGCGCAGTTCGCGCCGTTCGAGGACGTTCGGTACACCTGCGACGACTGCGACGGCCTCCTCGAAGTCCGCTACGCCTCCCCGCCGACGTGGGACGACTTCGAGGGCCGCGGCGTCTGGCGCTACAACGCCGCGCTCCCCTTCGAGGAGGGCGTTTCGCTCCCCGAGGGCGCGACGCCCCTCCACGAGGTCCCGCGCCTCGAAGCCGACGTGGGCGTCGAGACGCTCCGCGTCAAACACGAGGGGATGAACCCCACCGGCTCGTTCAAGGACCGCGGCATGACCGTCGGCGTCCGCGTGGCGAAGGAACTCGGCGTCGGCCGCCTCGCCTGTGCCTCGACCGGGAACACCTCGGCCGCGCTCGCCGCCTACGGCGCGCGCGGCGGGATGGAGACGCTCGTGCTCCTCCCCGCCGGCAAGGTCGCCGCCGGGAAAATCGCGCAGGCGTCGCTTCACGACGCCCGAATCCTCGAAGTCGACGGCAACTTCGACTCCTGTCTCGACATCGTCCAGGACCTCGCCGCCCGCGGCGAGGCGTACCTCCTCAACTCGCTGAACCCCTTCCGGCTTGAGGGCCAGAAGACCATCGGCCTCGAAATCCTCGAAGAGTTCCACGAGGACTACGGCGGCTATCCGGACCGCATCGTCCTCCCCGTCGGTAACGCGGGCAACACCTCGGCGCTCTACAAGGCGTTCCGCGAACTCGTTCAGTCGGGCGCGCTCGACGTCGAGGACGTGCCGAAGCTGACCGGCGTACAGGCCGAGGGCGCGGCCCCGATGGTCGAGGCCGTCGAGAACGGCTGGGACGAGACCCGCCGCTGGGAGGACGTCGAGACGCGCGCGACCGCCATCCGCATCGGCAACCCGGTCAACGCGCCGAAGGCGCTCCCCGGCATCCGCGAGACGGACGGCACGGCCGTCGCCGTCTCCGACGAGGAAATCACCGAGGCACAGCGCGACCTCGCGGCCGAGGGCGTCGGCGTCGAACCCGCCTCCGCCGCCTCCGTCGCCGGCCTCCGAAAGCTCCGCGCCGAGGGCGTCGTCGACGCGGACGAACAGGTCGTCTGTCTCACGACGGGCCACCTGCTGAAGGACCCCGACGCGGCGTTCGAGGCGGGCGACGACCCCGAACCCGTCCCGAACGACACCGAAGCGGTGCTCGAACACCTCGCCGAGTAGGCGCGCCGTCCGCCCTCGGCGACCGACGGAGCGGTCACCCCGGGCACGATGACGCGCGTCGGGTGCGCGTCTGACGCATCCTTTTCATTCTGTGGTACGTTGTGCCACACGATGTCGCTCAGCAGCATGCCGACCGGGACCGTCAGTCGGGACGGGGCCGGTTCGAGAACGTACCCGCCGGACGGAATCGAGAACGGGCCGTCCGAAACCGCGTCTTCGGCCGCCTCAGCCCCCGCGTCTTCGGCCGCGTCCACCCGCGCATCCACGGCCTCGTCAGCGCCCTCGTCCTCACGCGCAACCACCGCGTCAGCATCCTCCCCCTCACGCGCAACCACCGCGTCAGCACAGGCGTCCACGGCCTCGCAGTCGCGCGGTCGTCAGCAGTCGCGCGGCCGCCGCCCGTCGTCGGCCACCGACGCACGGAGCCGAGAGTCGCTCCAGCGCGAGAACGAGGCGCTTCGCCGCGCGAACGCTCGACTCAGCGAGCGTCTTGAGAACGCCGATGCGGACCAACAGGAGATAATCGACCACTACGAACAGTTGCTGGCCGAGAGTCGCGGCCGCGGCCGCGGCCGTCAGCGGACGCCCGACCGCTCGGGCCGGTCGAACGACCTGTCTCGTCGCTCGGGCGACGAGTCGGACGCGGCCGCCGCGGTGCAAGCCGCCGTCGGGCGCGTGGTCGAGAGAGTCGCGTCGGCGCTCGGCCGGCGGTAGCGTCGTTTCGGTCGTAGTCGTTTCTCAGAAAGAGGCGCGGGCCGCCCGCTTCAGAGCGTGATGAGGTCCACGTCGATGATGCGGTCGTCGGCGAGGAGTTTCTCCCGAACGTCGTCCGGCACGTCGTCGTCGAGGTTGTAGACGGTCAGCGCCTCGCCGCCGGCCTTCGCGCGGCGGGCGTTGAACATCCCGGCGATGTTCACGTCGTTCTCGCCGAGGACGGTCCCGATGAAGCCGATGACGCCCGGCTTGTCGTAGTTGCGGGCGACGAGCATCTGGCCGTACGGGATGGCGTCCAGCCGGTAGCCGTTGATGCGGACGATGCGCGGGTCCTCGCCGGTGAAAAGCGTCCCGGAGACGGTCATCTCCTCGTCGCCGTTGCGGACGGTGACGGTCACGAGGCTCTGGAAGTCGTCCGACTGGCGGGACTTCGACTCGACGACCTCGATGCCGCGCTCCTTGGCGACCTGCGGGGCGTTGACGGCGTTGACCTGCCATTCGAGCGGCGCGAAGACGCCCTTCAGCGCGGAGGCCGTGACGAGTTCGATGTCCTCGGCGGCGATGTCGCCGGTGTAGGTGACCTCGACTTCGCCGAGGCGACCGTCGAGCAGTTGAGCGGCGATTTTCCCGGCGGTCTCGGCGAGACCGATGTACGGCTGGATGCGCGGGAAGGCGCTCTCGTCGACCGACGGCGCGTTGAGCGCGTTGATGACGGGTTCGTCGCGGAACGCGGCGACGATTTGGTCGGCCGTCGAGACGGCGACGTTCTCCTGTGCGGCCGAGGTGGACGCGCCGAGGTGCGGCGTGACGACCACGTCGTCGACGGAGAGAAGCGGGTTGTCGGGCGAGACGGGTTCGTCGGCGAACACGTCGACCGCGGCCCCGTCGATGACGCCGGCGTCGACGGCCTCGGCGAGGGCGGCCTCGTCGACGACGCCGCCGCGGGCGCAGTTGATGAGGTAGCCGCTCCCCATCGTTTCGAGTTCGTCGGTGGAGATGAGCCCCTCCGTCTCGGGGGTCAGCGGCGTGTGGACGGTGAGGAAGTCGGCGCGGGCGAGACAGGCGTCGAACTCGACGAGTTCGGCACCGAGCTGGTCGGCGCGCTCCTCGCCGATGTAGGGGTCGTAGGCGACGATGTCCATCCCGAGCGACGAGAACTTCTTCGCGACCTCCTGGCCGACGCGGCCGAGGCCGACGACGCCGAGGGTCTTGCCGTTGACCTCGTTGCCGAGGTAGTCGGACTTGGCCCACTCGCCGTCCTTGAGGCGGGCGTGGGCCTGCGGAATCGAGCGCGCGGCGGCGAAGCCCATCGCGACGGTGTGCTCGGCGGCGGCGCGGACGTTCCCCTCGGGCGCGTTGGCGACGATGACGCCGTGTTGGGTCGCGGCGTCGATGTCGATGTTGTCGACGCCGATGCCGGCGCGTCCGACGATGACGAGGTCGGGAGCCGCCTCGAATACCTCGGCGGTCACCTGCGTTCCGGAGCGGACGATGAGCCCGTTCGCGTCGGAGACGGCTTCGAGCAGGGCGTCACCTTCGACGTCGTACGCGGTCTCTACCTCGTAACCGGCCTCGCGTAGCCGATCCAGACCCGCGTCGGCGATCGGGTCCGTGACGAGTACCTTCATGCGCGTAGCGTCAGACCCATTCGGGTTAAGGGTTGTCACAACGGCCGATATCGTGACATTGAGACTGTCTCGCACGGTTCGGGCGGCGCGGTCGTTCGCCCCACTAGTATTATCTGCACGACTCCGGTAGATTCGGTAGATGGTCTTCCGTCCCGAGAACGCTTCGCCGGCGACGCGGTCGCCCGAGGTGTCGCTTCCGGACACCGGGTCCGTGCTCATCGCCGGCCCGACGATGACGCGGAAGCGTCGGCTCATGCTCTCGATGCTCGCGCCCGGCGAGCGCGACGACGCGGGGACGGTCGTCGTGACGACGAAGAAGCCCGCCCCGAGCATCGCACAGGAGCTATCGTACATCAGTGGGTCGCCCCCGGAGCAGTTCGAGGTCATCGACACGACGAGCGTCGCCGACCTCCTCGGCGACCGCTCCGACGCGGGCAACCTCCGGTACGTCTCCAGCCCCGGCGACCTGACCGGCATCGGCATCCACCTGACTCAGTCGCTCCGGGAGCACCACGAGGCGAACCGGTCGGCCCGCGTCGGCCTGCACGTCCTCTCGACGCTCGTGATGTACACCGACCTCAAGCGGCTGTTCCAGTTCCTGCACGTCATCACGGGCCGCATCTCCGCGGCGGGGTTTACCGGCGTCTTCACGCTCGACACCGGCTTCGTCGACGAGCGCGAACTCGCGCTCCTCAAACAGCCGTTCGACGGCTTCGTCGAGACGCGCGACACCGACGGCGACCCGGAGTTCCGGGTTCGCGGACTCGACGACGGCCCGCGGTCGTGGACGCCGGTTCGAATCTGAGCGGGCGTCGCGGCCGTCGTCTCTCGGCCGGCCTCACGAGAGGTGTTTCACCGCGGGGTCGACAAGCGGCGAGTTCGCCCGGTCGAACGTCGCGATGGCTCCCGACCACTCGTCGTTGGGGTAGATGGCGACGACGACTTCGTCGAACCACCTGACGACTGCGTTCAACTGGCCGTAGTCGTCGAGTCCGGGTTCGTTGACGGGTTCGCTGAGCGCCTTCATCACGAGCGCCTTCACGCGCTCTGTTCGGGCGTCGGCGTCGAGGGCGTCGTCGATGTCGTCGCGGAGGTAGAGGAGTTCGAACGCCTCGCCGTCGTACTGACCGACCGCGCGCACGTCGGCGTCGTCGAGGTCGCGGAGGCTTCGGACGAACTGTCGGAGCGGGCTGTCGCCCTCGTCGCCGAAATCGTCGGCCAGGTCGGCTTCGACGTCGCTGAGCGTCTCGTGTTCGGCGTCGTGGGGGTCGTCCATACGTGCTTGTCAGGGAGACGACGGGTAAATAGCTGTGCGCGGCCGCCCCCCGTTTCCCGCCGGGGGCGGCTCGCCAGCGCCCCTCCCCCGCCGCATAACTGCCGACGCGGAAGCTTTGAAACCCCGCGGCGACGACGGGCAGATATGCGCATCATCGCCTTCGACTTCGACGGCACGCTCTCGGACTCCGAGATGACGGTCCTCCTCGGCAAGAAGAACGGCACGGCCGACGAGATGGCCGACATCACCGAGCGGGCCATGAACGACGAGATGAGCTACGCGGAGAGCCTGCGCTCGCGCGCCCGCCTCCTCGAAGGCCTCGAAGAGGAACTCGCCGAGGAGGCCTACAGCGAGGTCGAACTCCGCCCCGGCGCGGCCGACCTCATCCGGCGTCTCCGCGACTACGGCCACCACGTCGCCATCTTCACCGGGGGGTTCGAACGCGGCGTCGAGCGCGCGCTCGAAAAGGAGGGCGTCGAGGTCGACGACATCGTCTCGAACCGCCTGCCCGTGAAGGGCGGCCGACTCACCGGCGACGTGGAGGGGTCGCTCATCGAGGGCACGAAGGACACGGCGCTGGAGAATCACGCCGCCGAACACGAGGTCCCGATGGACCGAACCGTCGCGGTCGGCGACGGCGCGAACGACCTCCCGATGCTCGAAGTCGCCGGCCTCTCGGTCGGCTTCGTCCCCAAGGACGCGGTCCGCCCGGCCTGCGACGCCGTCGTCGCCTCCATGGACCGACTCGGAAAGCTCTTCGAGAGCCACGGGATTCTCGACGCCGACGAGTAGACTGTTTGTGGTCTGCTAACACTTATCACATATGGGGCCGTAGCCCCGCGTATGCCAATCAGCGACGTCAACACGCCCGAGCTATGGGTGGCGGGCTTCGTCTTCGTGGCCCTCGCGCTCGCCGCCCTGTTCGAGGGCGTCGTCCTCCTCGACGTCCGCACGCTCGGCGTCGACGAGTCGATTCCCGCGGCCGCGGCGGTCGTGGGGACGATGCTGGTGCTGTGGTGGTTCGACGACGGGTGAGCGACCATGAACCGACCCGACCCGGACTGAACCCGCCCGACTCGAACTGAACCGACGCTGACGCCCTTCTCTGCGGCCGCGCGAACCTCGGAGCGACGCGACCGAACCGGGACAACGATTAAGTCGGTGTGTAAAGTATGCTTTACTGTAAAGCGAACTTTCCACCCGGTCTCCGACCCGGCGCTTTACACAGAACTATGACACAGGTCCAACGCTCACCGACGCCTCGGCTCTCCAGACGACGGCGGTATCGACGCCTGCTGTTCGGCTCCATCGGGGTCGGCGTGCTCGCCTCCCTCGTCCTCCGGTTTCTCGACTACCCCGTGGTCGGCGAAGCCGTCTACTGGCTCGGCATCGTCGCCGCGCTCGCCGTCTGGCGCGGCACCGACGTCGCGCTGTTCGACGAGCGCGACCGGTCGCTCGAACGACGGGCGAGTCAGCTCACCATGACCGTCGCCGCGGTAATCCTCGTCCTCGGCGCGTCCGCCGCCCGACTCGGCGCGACGCTCGGGCTGTTCGAGGTCTCGCCGTTCGTCTCGGGCGCGCTGTACGGCTTCGTCGGACTGTTCGGTCTCTTCGCCCTGTGCTACCTCTGGGTCCGCGCTCGGACATGAAAAACGGGGTCCGCACGCGCCGCGAGGCCGCAGACCTCAGTCAGGGCGAACTCGCCGAAGCGGTCGGCGTCACCCGACAGACAATCAACGCCATCGAGCGCGAGCGGTACGACCCCTCGCTCGAACTGGCGTTCAAGCTGGCGGCGTACTTCGACTGTCGCGTCGAGGACGTCTTCGACCCGGAGCTCGACGGCGACCTGACCGCGTAAAAAAGTCCTCCCGCTTTTCGACGCTCCTCACCTCACCGATTCAGCGTGTGAATCGCCTGTCCGAGCGCGTTCTCGGCGGCCTCCATGACCGCTTCCGCGAGCGTCGGGTGGGTGTGGATGGTCGACGCCACGTCTTCGAGCGTCGCGCCCATCTCGATGGCGAACGCGAGTTCCGCGATTAGCTCCGAGGCCTCGGGGCCGACGATTTGCGCCCCGAGGACGAATCCGGACTCCTCGTCGGCGACGACGCGGACGAAGCCGTCGGCGTGGTTCGTCGTCAGCGCGCGGCCGGACGCCCGGAACGGCATCTGCCCGACGACGGGCGAAAAGCCGGCTTCCTCGGCGTCGGCTTCCGTCATGCCGACCGTGCCGATTTCGGGGTCGGTGAAGACGGCGGCGGGGACGGCCTGACTGTCGAAGGCGACCGGCTCGCCGGCGACGTGCTCGGCGGCGACGATGCCCTCTTTCGAGGCGACGTGCGCGAGCATCGGCGTGTCCTCGACCACGTCGCCGACGGCGTAGATGTGCTCGACGTCGGTGCGGCGGCACTCGTCGACCGAGAGGAACCCGCGGTCGTCGGCTTCGAGGCCGGCGCTCTCGATGTCCATCGTGTCGGTGACGGGCGAGCGCCCGACGGCGACGAGCACCTTGTCGGCGCGGTACTCGTTTTCCTCGCCGTCTTCGGTCTCGGTGGTCACCATGATACCGTCGTCCTCGTCGCGCCAGCCGCTGGCCCCCTCGCCGAAGTGCATGTCGATGCCGAGGTCCTCGGCGCGCTTGCGGACGACGCGGGCCACGTCGGACTCGTAGCCCGGCAGGATGTCGTCGAGCATCTCCACGACGGTCACGTCCGCGCCGAGCTTGGCGAACGTCGTCGACAGCTCCATCCCGATGTAGCCGCCGCCCACGACGACCAGTCGCTCCGGGACGGTGTCGGCTTCGAGGGCGTCCCGCGACGACCACACCGGCTCGTCGCCGAAGTCGAAGCCGGGAATCTGGATGACGCGCGAGCCGGTGGCGATGATGCAGTGTTCGAACTCGACGGTCTCCGAGCCCTGCCCTTCGCCGCCGTGGGCGATGCGGACGGCGTTCTCGTCTTTGAAGCGGGCGGTCCCCTCGACGAGATTGACGCCGTTTGCCTTACAGAGCTTCTCGACGCCGCCGGTGAGTTGGTCGACGACGCCGCTCTTCCAGTCGCGCAGTTGCGACATGTCGACGACGGGGTCGGCGTGGATGCCCATCTCCTCGGCGTTGCCCGCCTCGTGGGCGAGGTTCGCGCCCGTGATGAGCGCCTTCGAGGGGATACAGCCGTAGTTGAGGCAGGTGCCCCCGTAGGCGTCCTTCTCGACGAGCGTCGTGTCGATGCCGTTCTGTGCGGCGCGGATGGCGGCGACGTAGCCGCCCGGCCCCGCGCCGATGACGAGCAGTTCGGTTCCGGTTGCGATGTCTCCGACGACCATTATTCTAACACCAGCAGCTTGGGGTCTTCGAGCAGTTCCTTGACGCGGTTCGTGAATCGAGCGCCCTGCGCGCCGTCGACGATGCGGTGGTCGAACGACAGCGAGAGGGTGAGGACTTTACGCGGCACGACCTCACCGTCGACGACCCGGGGCTTGTCTTTGATGGCTCCGAGCGCGAGAATCGCCACCTCGGGGTAGTTGACGATGGGCGTCGCGTACTCGCCGCCGATGCCGCCGATATTGGTGATGGTGAAGGTGCCGCCGCGCATCTCTTCGGGCGCGATTTTGCGGTTGCGGGCCTTCTCGACCTTCTCGTTCATCTCGTCGGCGAGTTCGAGCATGCCCTTGCGGTCCGCGTCGCGGACGACGGGAACGAGCAGGCCGGCGTCGGTCGCGGCCGCGACGCCGATGTTGTACTCGTCGCGCAGAACGATTTCCTCGTTCTCCTCGTCGAGTTGCGAGTTGAGGTACGGGAAGTCCTTCAGCGCCGCGACGACGGCCTTCATCACGAACGGCATGTAGGTCAGCCGCGACCCTCGCTCCTCGGCGACGGGCTTGAGCTGTTCGCGCAGTTCGACGAGCTCCGTCACGTCCACCTCGTCGTGGTGGGTGACGTGCGGCGCGGTGTACTTCGACCGCTGCATCTGGTCGCCGATGGCCTTGCGGACGCCCTTGTAGGGGACGCGCTCGCCGGCACCGGGGCCGGCCTCGGGCGGTGCGGATTCACTCGTCGCTTCGCCCGTCGCCTCGGCGGTCGCGGGGACGGCGTCGGCCTCGGCGGCCACCGCCTCGGCGTCCGCGGCCTGCGCCTCGCGCTGGGCCTGCGCGTACTCTTTGACGGCCTCGGGCGAGACGAACGCCTCGCCGTCGCGCATCTCGGTCGCGGGGACGGCGTCGATGTCCACGCCCTCCTCCTTGGCCAGCGCGCGGGTCGCGGGCGCGGCGAGCGTCTGCCCGCGGTCGGCGCTCTCGGCCGACGCGGTCGCCGACCCGGACGTTCCCTCGTCGCGCTTCGCGGTCGCGGACTTCCCGTTGGTCTGGACGGTCCGCGGGCCGCTGGGTTCGTCGCCGCCCTCGTCGCCGGCGTCTTCCGCGGCGGCGCGAACGTCGCCCTCGGTCACGCGGCCGCTCGGGCCGCTGCCGTCGACGGATTCGAGACTGACGCCGAGTTCGCGGGCGAGCCGTCGGACGCTCGGCGGGGCGAACACGCGCCCGCCGGAACTGGAACCGTCGTCCTCGCCTGCGCCGGCGTCGTCGCTCTCGGCCGTCTCGGAATCGGTCGGTTCGGCGTCCACGTCGGCGGCCTCGGCGTCCGAACCGGCGGCATCGGCGGCCTCCTCCTCGTCGCCACCGACCCGGATGGTGATGATGACGTCCCCGACGGGGACGACCTCGCCCTCCTCGGCGAGGAGTTCCTCGACCGTCCCGTTGAACGGCGAGGGCACGTCGACGAGCGCCTTGTCGGTCTCGACCTCCGCGAGCACCTGGTCTTCGGTTACCTCGTCGCCCGGCGCGACGTGCCACGTTACGAGTTCGCCTTCCGCGACGCCTTCGCCGACGTCGGGGAGTTTGAATTCCTTGAGCGCCATCGTTCAGAAGTTCACCGCCTCACGAATACCTTCTTCGACGCGGGCGACCGAGGGGAGGTAGTAGTCCTCCAGCGCGTACAGCGGGTACGGCACGTCGTAGCCCGCGACGCGCTTGACCGGCGCTTCCTGATAGAGCAGCGCCTCCTCCTGAACCGTCGCCGTGATTTCGGCCCCGAGGCCGCCGTTCTTCGGAGCCTCGTGGACGACCACCGCGCGGCCGGTCTTCTTGAACGACTCCACGATGGTCTCGCGGTCGAGCGGCGAGATGGTGCGGATGTCCACGACCTCTGCGTCGATGCCCTCCTCTTCGAGGTTCTCGACGGCTTCGAGCGTCGGGCGCGTCATCGCGCCGAAGGTGAACACGGACACGTCCGTCCCCTCGCGGCGGACCGCGGCCTCGCCGATGGGGACCGTGTAGTCCTCCTCGGGGACCTCCCCGCGGAACGCCCGGTAGATGAGCTTCGGCTCCATGAAGATGACCGGGTCGGGGTCGCGGATGGCGGAGATGAGCAGTCCCTTCGTGTCGTACGGCGTCGAGGGGATGACGACCTTCAGGCCGGCCTCGTGCGCGTAGAACATCTCCTTGGACTCCGAGTGCGACTCGGGGGCGCGGATGCCGCCGCCGTAGGGCGCGCGGAGCACCATGGGGAGCGTGTAGCGGCCGCGGCTGCGGTTGCGGAACCGACCCATGTGGCTCACGATTTGGTCGAAACCGGGGTACATGAAGCCGGAGAACTGTATCTCCGGGACCGGTTTCAGCCCCATCGCGGCCATGCCGATGGCCGTGCCGACGATTCCCGATTCGGCCAGCGGCGTGTCGATGACGCGGTCGTCGCCGAACTCGTCCCAGAGGCCCTCCGTGGCCCGGAAGACGCCGCCGTTCTTGCCGACGTCCTCGCCCATGACGAGCACCTCGTCGTCGAGGTTCATCTCGGTGTAGAGACCGTCCCGTACCGCCTGCACGATGGTGAGGTTCTGACTGCTCATTCTCTGAGGAATCCTTCGTCGCCGAACTTCTCGCGGAGCGCCTCGAACTCCTCGTACTGTGCCTGAATCTCCGGGGTCCGCTCGGCGTAGGCGTAGTTGAACATCTCGCTCGGGTCCGGACGCGGGTCGGACTCGGCCGCCTCGATGGCGTCGGCGACCCGCTGTTTCACGTCTTCCTCGATGGTCTCGACGGTCTCGTCGTCGATGCGGCCCGTCTCGCGGAGGAACGACTCCAGCCGCGGAATCGGGTCTTTCGCCTTCCACTTCTCGACTTCCTCGTCGTCGCGGTAGACGGTCGGGTCGTCGGCGGTCGTGTGCGCGCCGAAGCGGTACTGGACCGCCTCAATGAGCGTCGGGCGGCCCTCGCCCTCGCCGGGGTTCTTCGCCTTGTCGAGCGCCGCCTTCGTCACCGAATAGACCGCGAGCGGGTCCATCCCGTCGACCTGCACGCCGTCGATGCCGTAGGCGGTCGCCTTCTGGGCGAGCGTCTCGGCGGCGGTCTGTCGCTCCCGCGGCACCGAGATGGCCCACTGGTTGTTGTTACAGAAGAAGACGTTCGGGGTGTCGAAGACGCCCGCGAAGTTCAGCCCCTCGTGGAAGTCGCCCTCGGAGGTCGCGCCGTCGCCGAAGTAGCAGATGACGGCCGTGTCCTCCTCGCCGCGGAGTTTCTTCGCCCACGCCGCGCCGGTCGCGTGCGGAATCTGCGAGGCGATGGGGACCGCGGGCGGAAAGAGGTTCACGCCCTCGGGCATCTCGTTGCCCTTCTCGTGGCCCATCCAGTACAGAAGCGTCTGCTTCAGCGGGAGGCCCCGGAGCAGCGACGCGCCGTGTTCGCGATAGCTCGGAACCATCCAGTCCTGTTCGTCGAGCGCGATTGCGCTCCCGATCTGTGCGCCCTCCTGTCCGGACAGCGGTGGATACGTCCCCATCCGCCCCTGGCGCTGGAGACTCACCGCCCGCGTGTCGAAGTGTCGGGCGAGACGCATGTATCGGTACATCTCGACGAGCGTCTCGTCGTCGACGTCGGGGACCTCGCCGACGACGGTCCCGTCTTCGTCGAGCACCCGTACCTGGTCCTGCGGGTCGCGTTGAAGCACGCTCACGGGAGAACCCTCCTGTTCATGCCAAAATCGACACCCGCCGGCGTTATATTGTTTTCGTATATAGTTTACTTTGGCTCGGAATATTGCGCCTCACATCGTGCTATGTAAACTCACGCGGGGTAAAAATTGGACATCTTCGCTTCTAAACGATTCTTCCTGACGTTCATTAGTGTGAACCCACACATCGCCGAGAAATAATCGGAAATATCGACAGCGTTGCAGATCGGGTCCGCGGCGGGCGCGGGGTCGGACCCGGTCTGCCGGGTCGCGCGGACGGGGTGGAGCGGCCGACGCAGTCGGTCGGCGCGGCGGCCGCGACCTACTGTCCGGCGGCCGCGCGGGCGGCCTGCCGCGCCTCCTCGACGCTCGACCCCTCGCGGAGGAGCGCGTCCACGAACAGTTCGCCGGCCTTGTACGACGACCGGACCATCGGGCCGGACGCGCAGTAGAGAAAGCCCAGTTCGTCCTCCGCGACGCGCCGCCACGTCTCGAAGGCGTCGGGGTGGACGTACTCGAACACGTCGAGGTGGCTCCGCGAGGGCTGGAGGTACTGACCGAACGTGACGATGTCCACGTCGGCCTCGCGGAGGTCCGAGAGGGTCTGGTAGACCTCGTGGGCGTGCTCGCCGAGGCCGAGCATGACGGAGGTCTTCGTGTGGATGTCGGACTCGTCTGTCACCTGCTGGAGCACCGAAAGCGACTGCTCGTAGCCGGCGCGGCGGTCCCGAATCGGCCACTGGAGGCGCTCGACGGTCTCGATGTTGTGGGCGATGACGTCGGGGCCGGCGTCGATTATCTGCCGGACGTGCTCGGGGTCGCCCTGGAAGTCGGGAATCAGCACCTCGACGAGCACCTCGGGGTCGCGGCGCTTGATTTCGCGGATGGTCTCGGCGAAGTGGGCCGCGCCCTGGTCCGGCAGGTCGTCGCGGTCCACGGAGGTCAACACGACGTAGTCGAGGCCGATTTCGGTCACCGCGTCGGCGACGTTCGCCGGTTCGTCGGGGTCCAGCGGTTCCATCCCGCCGGTCGTCACGTCGCAGAAGTTACACCCGCGCGAGCACCGGTCGCCCATGAGCATGAACGTGGCCGTGCCGGGGCCGTCGCGGCCGCTCCAACACTCTCCGAGGTTCGGGCAGTTCGCCTCCTCGCAGACGGTGTTGAGGTTCCGGTCCCGGAGCGTCGATTTGATATCGGTGAAACGCCGGCCCGATGGCGGTCGCATCTTCAACCAGTCTGGCTTCCGCCGCGTGCGCATAGGCAGTTCTTGCGAGGCGACGGGCAAAAACGTGAGGATTGGTCCGCCGTCTGTCGGGTTGCCGATGGAATCGCCCGCCGAGTCAACCGAAACCGCGTCCCCGAGACGTTAGCCATCGCATGTGCGCCCCGTGCTATCACGCCTTGTTCAGAATCGTTCAAACACGCAGTTATATCACGAAATTCGAAACGTCCGGTCCGGATATATCACGACTTTCCATCAAACAGCATGTACAACCGTGCTAGATGTATCACATAACTGAAAAACTTATATCCGAGTAAAGACTTCTATCGAGTATGAACTGGAAACACCGCCGCGACATGACGAAGGCCGAATCGAAGAAGCACGAGGCGACCGCGGGGACGAACTGGTCGTTCATCGCCGCGCTCGCCGGCGCCGCGTAAGCGGGCCGGCGCTTCGGTCTCCGACTCCGCCTCCCCAACCCTCCCACCCACCACCACACTCCGCCGCGTTCCGCCGGAACGCCCCACCACCCACCAACCTCAGTCCCTCCGTTTTCCCGGCCGTTCGACATCCGCGAGCCGCCGCGCCGGATGGAGAAACGCCTTTCCCCACGGACGACTCGGCTTCGTGTATGACGCTCGTCTTCGTCTCGTCCCCGACGCCAGCGCGCACCCGGAGGTGCGCCCAGTGAAAGTCGCCGAGGCGGTCCCCGAGTTCGCAGACGCCTTCGGGTTCGAGGAGTTCAACCGGATGCAGCGCGAGGCGCTCCCCGCCATCCTCGACACCGACCACAACGTCGTCGCCTCCGCGCCGACGGCCAGCGGGAAGACGGCGCTCGCCGAACTCGCCATCTGCCGCACGCTCCGCGACGAGGGTACGGCGCTTTTCATCGCCCCGCTCCGCGCGCTCACCACCGAAAAGGAGACCGAGTGGGAGCGCTTCGAGGACCTCGGCTACTCGGTGTACGTCGTCACCGGCGAGCGCGACCTGAACCCCCGACGGGCCGCCCGCGCCGACATCCTCGTGATGACGCCCGAGAAGACCGACTCCGCGACCCGCAAGCACGACTCGGCGCGCTACTCCTTCATCGAGGACGTGGACTGCGTCGTCATCGACGAGGTCCACCTGCTGGATTCGGAGACCCGCGGCGGCGTCCTCGAAGTCACCGTCTCGCGGATGCGCCGCATCTGCGACCCCCGCATCGTCGCGCTGTCGGCGACCATGCCCAACATCGACGACGTGGCGGCGTGGCTCGACGCGCCCGCCGAGACGACCTTCGAGTTCGGCGACGACTACCGCCCCGTCGACCTCCACGCGGGCGTCAAGACCTACACCCACGGCGAGAACTCCTTCGCCGACAAGTACCGCCGGCTGTACCGGGCGTTCGACCTCGCCGAGCCGCACATCCGCGACGGCGGCCAGTCGCTCGTGTTCGTCTCCTCGCGGCAGGACGCCGTCCGCGCGGCCGCCAAGGCCCGCGACGAACTCGCAAAGCGCGACGTGCCAATCGGCGCGCGCGGCGACTACGACTTCCACAACGAGGCCAAGGAGCTGAGCAACGACTCGCTCGCAAAGGGCGTCTTGGACGGCGTGGGCTTCCACCACGCCGGCCTCGCCCGCGACGACCGCGAGGCGGTCGAGGAGTGGTTCAAGGAGGGCAAGATTCAGCTCCTGTTTTCGACCTCGACGCTCGCGTGGGGCGTGAACCTCCCCGCCCGCTGCGTCGTCATCCGCGACACGAAACACCACGACCCGCTCGAAGGCGAGGTGGACATCTCGCCGCTCGACATCCTCCAGATGCTCGGCCGCGCCGGCCGCCCCGGCTACGACGACGTGGGCTACGGCTGGGTCGTCTGCGACCGCTCGGACCAGAACAAGTACCGCCGCCTGCTCCGCGAGGGCAAGGAAATCGAGTCGCGCCTCGCAGAAGACCTCGACTCGCACCTCAACGCCGAAATCGCCATGGGGACCATCCGCGACCTCGACGACGTCATGTCGTGGCTGGAGACGACGTTCTACTACCGGCGGGCGCAGTCGAACCCCGCGGCCTACGACTTCGAGGACCTCCGCTCGCGCGTCCGCGACGTGCTCGACCGCCTCGTCTCTCGCGGCTTCGTCGAGATGGACGACGACCTCTCCATCGACGCGACCCCGCTCGGGCGACTCACCTCGAAGTACTACCTCCGGCTCGGGACCGCCTCCCGCTTCGCCGACCTCGCGGAACGCGACCGCATCTCCGCCGACGACATCCTCGAAACCGTCGCGGGCGCGGCCGACTTCCGACAGGTGTCGGCGCGCCAGTCCGAGGTGGACGCCGTCGACTCGGTGCTGACGGGCGTCTCGACCACGCTCGAAGACGGTCCGAAGAAGGTGCTCGCCATCCTCCACGCCAGCATGGCGAACTCGACGCCGAGCGAACTCCGGAGCGACGCGTGGGTCATCAAGCAGAACGCGCTCCGACTGCTCTCCGCGCTCCGCGAGTTCCTCGACACCTTCGCGGACGCCCGCGCGGCCAACCTCGCGAGGCGCGTCGAGGCCCGCGTCGACAACGGCGTCAGCAGCGACGCCGCGGCGCTCACGGCCGTCGACGGCATCGGCCCCGGCCGCGCGCGAAAGCTCGCCACCGGCGGCCTCTCGACCCCGGCCGACGTGGTCGACGCCGGCGTGAAGGAACTCACCCGCGCGGGCCTCTCGCAGGGCGTCGCCGAGCGCGTCATCGAGAGCGCGAAGGACCTCCCCGCGCCCGAAATCGACTGGGGCGACTTCCCCGAGTCGGTCGCCCGCGGCGAGAGCGACATGCACGACATCCGCGTGCGGAACGACGGCGGCGGCGGCTCGGTCGGCATCCGCGTCACCGTCAACGACGTGGAGATGTCGGCGAAGACGTGCTACCTCTCGGACGAGGTGACCGTCCCCGTCGGCGTCTTCGGCGCGACGGACGACGAACTGGAGTTCGTCGTGGAGGTCACGTTCCCCGACCTGCCGCTGCTCCCGATTCGGGAGTCGCGGACGGTTCGGGTCGAATAGCAGAAACCGCGGAGTCAGCCGCTTTTCGGTCGTTTTTGGTCGCGTTTCCCTTACTCCTCGCCCAACAGCGCCGCCCGCAACTCCGCCGGTCCAGTCACGATTTCGTCCGCCCGCGAGAGGTCGAGGTCGGCGTTCTGCCCGCCGCGGTAGGCGATGGTGTACGCGCCGGACCGGACGGCCGCCTCGATGCCGTTTATCGAGTCCTCGACGACGACGCAGTCCTCGGGGGCGACGCCGAACTCGGCGGCGGCGTGCTCGTAGATGTGGGGTTCGGGCTTACCGGGGTCGTCGATGTCGTCGGCCGAGAGCACGAGGTCGAGGGGGTCGAGGCCGAACCGCTCGCGGACGGTCGAAATCCAGTCCCGCGGGGCCGACGAGACGATTGCCACCTTCTTGCCCGCCGCGCGGAGGTCCGAAAACAGCTCCTCGGCGCCGTCCATCAGGACGACGTGCTCGCCGTAGACGCTCTCTGAGTTCTCGTGGTACGCCGCGATGAACTCGTCTTTCGTGACGGTCGTCCCGTACTCCGCGTCGAGGTAGTCGTATATCTCGCGGAAGTTCATCCCCGTTATCTCCTCGTGGTCGGGGTCGCCGGACTCGATGGCGTCGGCGAACACCCACTCGTCCTCGAAGGCGTGCCAGTACTGCTCGGAATCGACCAACACTCCGTCCATGTCGAACAGCACGACGTTCGCGTCCATGGTTCGCCCTCGGCCGCGGCCGACCAAAGAGCTTCGTGCCGCGGCATGGCTGAGCGGCATGGCCGGTGAACCTTCGCGCAAAGGTTCAAACCCGAACCCGGAGCCACCCCGGCGCATGGATTCGATACGCGTCTTCGCCGGCGACTGCACCGTCAATTTCGAAGGCTCCCGCGACCGCACCCAGCGCGGCCGGGTCGTCGTCGTTGCCAAGCCCGACCGAACCGTCCTCGTCCACGACGCCGGAGGCTACCAGCCCGTCGCGTGGCTGACCCGCGCCGACTCGCTGACCGTCGAGTCCGGGCCGGGGTCGTTCGGCCTCGTGGCCCGCGCCGGCGACCAGACCCTCACCGTCGAGTCGAACGACGTGACCGGCCGCGCCGAGTACCCCGCGAGCGACGCGGGCGTCCCGGTCGGCTCGCATCCCGACACCGGCGACCCGCTCGTCAGGACTAACGGCTCCGTCGTCGCCCTCGACTCGGGGACCGAGTACCGCCTGCCGGCGGGCGCGACCGTCCTCGACGAGACGTGCGACGACTGCGGCCTGCCGCTGATGCGCGTCGAGCGCGGCGCGCCGTTCGAGGTCTGTATCGACCGCCGGTGCGACCCGCTGGACGACCGCGTGAAAGACCGCTTCGACGGCGAGTGGTCGTGTCCGGACTGCGGGTCGCCGCTCCGAACCATCCGGCGGAGCGGCCGCCTGCTCGCCGGCTGTGACGCCTATCCCGAGTGCGAGACGGCGTTTTCGCTCCCCGCGGGCGTCGTCGTCGACGACTGCGACTGCGGCCTGCCGATATTCGAGACGAGTCGCGGTCGGCGGTGTCTCGACTCGACCTGCGAGGGCCGATGAGCCGAGACGAGGGGCGACGGGCGTGGCCCCGTCGCTGGCGACACGGCCGGCCACGCGGAGCGCGTCCGGAACCGCGGCCGCGACGGGTCGACGCTGGCGGCCGTCCCGACGCGCCGTCGAATCGCGCCGCCGGCATCGCAGACCCTTTGTCGTCGCCGCGCCGCGATTCGGGTATGCAAGGACGCCTCGAAGACGGCGTCGTCCACCTCCCGGGCGACGCTCGACAGCGGTTCCACGACTCCCGCGGCTACGGGAGGCCCACCGGCGGCGACGACTTGGAGGTCGCGCCCGTCGAAGCCGCCCACCTGCTCTCGCGGGACGACATCGACGGCGTGGACGGGATGGGCCTGCGCGAACTCCTCGCGCGCACCGGGACCACCCTCGACTTCGTCGTCTACAAAGACCTCCGCGACCGCGGGTTCTACCTCTCGCCGGCTCGCGAGGGCTGGCCCGGCGTCACCGACGCCGCGGGCGCTGACTTCCTCGTCTACCCCCGCGGGAAAGGCCCGTGGGACGGCGAGGTCGAACACCGCGTCCGCGTCGTCGGCGAGCGCGAGAGCATCCCCGTCTCGTCGCTCGGGGAGGTGGTGCTCGCCATCGTCGACGAGGACGGCGACCTGACCTACTTCGACACCGAGGGCTACGCCCCCGAGGGCACGGCCGCGGAGGACCTCCCCGCCGACCTCGACGCGGAACTCCTCTCGGACCGCGCGCTCGTCTGGGACGGCGTCGACCGCCTCTACCAGCGCGGCTTCTTCGGCCAGCGCCTGTACGGCAGAAACGCCGACAGCGGCCCGCTCCAACTGTCGCTCCTCGAAGCCGCCTACCTCGCCCGCGCCGACGCGCTCGCCATCGACGAGGCCGACGTGGTCTCCCGCGGCCGCGACGTGGAGGGCGACCGGTTCGACCGTCGGCTCGCGGTCTACGCCGCGCTCCGGGGGGCCAAGACGGTCCCCAAGAGCGGCTTCAAGTTCGGCTCGGACTTCCGCGTCTACACGGAGTTCGAGTCGGTGTCGGACCTCTCGCACTCCGAGTTCCTCGTGCGCGTGGTCGCGCCCGACCACACGTTCGTCCCGCGGGACCTCTCGCTCGACGTGCGCCTCGCCGGCGGGGTCCGCAAGCGAATGGTTTTTGCGCTGACCGACGACAACGGAGAGATAGACTGGCTTTCGGTCAGTCGGCTCACGCCATGACAGACGACGAACCCGCGGAGCGAATCCGCACCGATGGAGGCACAGCAGAGGGAGCAGATGACGTCGCCCTCGACCCGTGGGGCTCGTCGACCGTCTCCGACTACCGGAAGCTGTTCGAGGAGTTCGGCATCGAGGAGTTCGACGAGGTGCTCGACGAGGTGCCGAACCCGCACTACCTGATGCGCCGCGGGGTCATCTTCGGCCACCGCGACTACCGGCCGGTCCTCGACGCCATGCGAAACGGCGACGACTTCGCCGTCCTCTCGGGGTTCATGCCGACGGGCGACCCCCACATCGGCCACAAACTCGTCTTCGACGAGATAATCTGGCATCAACAGCAGGGCGGCGACGCCTACGGCCTCATCGCCGACATGGAGGCCCACTCCGCCCGCGGCATCCCGTGGGACGAAATCAACGAGCACAGCCGCGACTACCTGCTGTCGCTCATCGCGCTCGGGTTCGACCCCGAGGAGGGCGAACTCTACCGACAGTCGGACAACGACCGCCTCCAGCGGCTCGCGTTCGAACTCGGCGGGAAGGCCAACTTCTCTGAGTTCCAGTCCATCTACGGCTTCGACGGCGAGACCAACGTCTCGCACATGCAGTCGGTCGTCACGCAGATGGCCGACATCCTCTACCCGCAGTTGGACGACCCCAAGCCGACGGTCATCCCGGTCGGCCCGGACCAGGACCCGCACGTCCGGTTCGCCCGCGACCTCGCCACCCGGATGCGATTCTTCAAGGTGACCGAGGCGTTCGCGAGCTTCGAACTCGCGGACGCCGAGCGCCCGCTGGTCGCGGCCGCCCACGATGCCCGCGAGGAGTACGCCGAGGACCCCGACGTGCCGCGGTGCGGCGAGGCGGCCGACTGGCTCGCCGACGCCGACCTCGACGCGGCCGGCGTGCTCGTCGCCGAGTCGGTCCGCGAGTCGGCGGTCGAGAAGCTCGAAAACGCCGGGATGGAACCGCTCCGCCCGCGGATTCGGTTCTTCGCCCGGCAGGCGACCGACGAGGCGTTCGAGGCACTCATCGAGGATATCGAGGGCGAAAAGCGCCGGTACGACCAGCACATCGACGCGTTCGACGTGGGGGTCGACGAGGCCGAGGAACTCGCCCGCGAGGTCGAGGCCCACCACGGCGGCTACGGCTTCATCCCGCCGTCGTCCATCTACCACCGCTTCATGACCGGCCTCACCGGCGGCAAGATGTCGTCGTCGATTCCGGCGAGCCACATCTCGCTTCTCGACGCGCCCGAGGAGGGCTACGACAAGGTGAAGTCGGCGACGACCGGCGGCCGCGACACGGCCGAAGAACAGCGCGAACTCGGCGGCGAGGCCGACAAGTGTCCGGTGTACGAGCTGTACGCCTACCTGCTGACGGGCGACGACGACGAACTCGCCAAGGAGGTCTACGACGAGTGCGTCGGCGGCGAGCGCCTCTGCGGCGGCTGCAAGGAGCAGGCGGCGACGATGATGCGCGAGTTCCTCGAAGACCACCACGAAAAGCGCGAGGAGGCCGAGGAAGTCCTCGACTCGCTGGACATCGACTTAGAGACCGAACGGCGGGGGGTCGCCGCCGAGCACTAGCGGGACGGAAACGCTCCCCATCGCCCACAAGGTCGCTCACAACCCCACTTCTTCTCCGACGCTTCGCGCGATCGACTTCTCGTAGAGGTACTCGGCGGTCGCGGCGTCGAGCACCGCCGAACCGACGCTCTCGACGACCAGAATCTCGTCGGCGTCGTCGCGGCCGGCGTCGCCCTCGAAGACGGCCGAGAGCGGAATCAGGTCGGACTCGCCGAGGCCGGCCCCGCGCACGTCGCCAATCTCGGCAACCTCCTCGGGCACGTCGGCGAACACCCGCGCGGCCCGCTCGAACGTCTCGGCGTCGAGTTCCCGCGTCTCGGGCGTGTAGGCCCCGACGGCGACGACGAGCGTTCCGGGGTCGAGCCACGAGCCGTCGAACACCGGCGTCTCGCTGGTCGTCGCGGTGACGACGACGTTCGCGCCGGAGACGGCCGCCTCGGGCGAGTCGACGGCCTCGGCGGGGAGGCCGTCCTCGCGGAGGTCGGCGGCGCACGCCTCGCGGGAGTCGCTGGGGGAGTAGACCGCGACCGACTCGACCGCGGAGCCGACGGCGATGGCGCGGCTCTGCCAGCGAGCCTGCGTGCCCGCGCCGAGGACGCCGAGCCGAATCGGGTCGGCCGCGAGGTACTCCGCGGCGAGGCCGCCGATACAGCCCGTGCGGGCGCTCGTGACCGTGGTCCCGTCGAGGAGCGCGAGCGGGAGGCCGGTCGTCGCGTCGGTGAGGACGACCTGCGCGTTCACCGTCGGGAGGCCGCGGGCGGCGTTCTCCGGGTGGACGGCGGCGAGTTTCGTCGCGTACACCTCGCGGCCGTGGATGTACGCCGGCATGGTGAGGCCGGTGCCGAGCGGGCTGTCCCGCCCTGTCGGCTTCGAGCCCGCCCCAACGACGCCGTTCCCGTTTCCGTCCCGAACTCTGTCGATGTCGATACCGACCGGAAAGTGCGGTCGCGGGGGGCGTTCGACCTCGCCGCGACCCTGCTTGACGAACGCCTCCTCGACGACCGGAAACAGCTCTGCGAGCGACAGTAACTCGCCGACGGCGTCGGCGGAGAGGATACGGACCATACCCTGACTACTCTCCGCGGCCGCGTGAAAACATTGTTCCTCGACAGTATGTGACAGACACACTCATGTCGGTGGCGAATCAGACGGGACCATGCACGTCCTCATCGTCGGCGGCGGGGTCGTCGGACTCGCGTGCGCCCACGCGCTGGCCGGCCGCGGGGCCGAGGTCACCGTCTGCGAGGCGGGGACGCTCGGCGGCGGCAGTACGGGTCGCGCGGCGGGCGGCATCCGGACGCAGTTCTCGACCCGCGTGAACGTCGAACTCTCGCTCGCCAGCGTCCCCGTCTGGGAGTCCTTCGCGGACGACTTCGGCGTCGACATCGACTACCGGCGGTCGGGCTACCTCTTTCTCGCCCGGACCGAGGAGACCGCCGCGGCGTTCAGAGAAAACGTCGCCATGCAGACCGAGGCCGGTGCGCCGAGTCGCGTCCTCTCGCCCGCGGAGGCCGCCGAGTACCTCCCGGAACTCCGAACCGAGTCGTTCGTCGCGGCGACGTTCTCGGCCGCGGACGGCGTCGCCGACCCGCACTCGGCGGTACAGGGCTACGCGGACGCGGTCCGCGCCGCCGGCGTCGATATCCGGACGAAGACGCCGGTGACCGACCTCGCTCGCGTCGGCGACGGCGGTTCCGACGACGGTTCGGCCGATACTGCGGCCGCGGCCGCGACCGCTTCCGATACCGGCGGCTGGCGCGCCGAGACGCCGGACGGTCCCCTCGCCGCCGACGCCGTGGTCGTCGCGGCGGGCGCGTGGTCGGACCGGGTCGCGGCGCTCGCCGGCGTCGACCTCCCAATCGCGCCGCGCCGCCGACAGATAGCCGTCGTCGAACCCGAGGGCGACCTCCCCGCGGACGCCCCGCTCACCATCGACCTCGACACGGGGGCGTACTTCCGCCCGGAGCGGGAGGGGACCGCTATCGTCGGCGGGCACTTCGCCGACTCGGACCCCGACGTGGACCCCGACCGGTTCGACGAATCGATGGACGTCGAGTGGGCGGTCGAGGCGACCGAGCGGGCCGACGACGCCGCGGCCTACTTCGGCCCGGAGACGCGGATTCGAAACGGCTGGGCCGGGCTGTACGCCGTGACGCCCGACCACCACGCGATTCTGGACGAGGCCGAACCCGGCCTCGTCGTCGCCGCGGGCTTCTCGGGCCACGGCTTCCAGCACGCGCCCGCGACCGGCGAGGCGGTCGCCGACCTGTGCCTCGGCGAGGACGCCTGCGAGGTGGACGTGTCGGCGCTGTCGCTCGACCGGTTCGAGTCGGGCGAGACGCTCCGCGAGCGGAACGTGGCCTGAGAGAATCCGCCGCCGCGTTACGCGCTCATGTCGACCACGGCGCGGAGTTCGCCGAGTTCGCGGACGGGGTCGGCGACGTCGCGCGACGCGAGGACGCGAAAGCCGGTCGCGCCCGCGCGCTCTCCGTCGCCTTCGTCTTCGACCACGCGGTAGGTCAGTTCCCCGTCGTCGAACTCGTAGGGCGGCGCGGCCCGGACGAGGACGGCCTCGACGTCGTCTCTGTCGTCCGGGCGGTGCGGGGGTTTGACGATGAGCGACGCCTCGTGGCCGAGGCGAATCGCGGAGAGAGTCGCGTCTAGGTCTCGCATTCGTCTTCGCCGTCTCTCGGTCGGCCGATACCAAGAACGTATCTGCGCTCGGATTGACTCGGAGTGGACGCGCAACGCTTTTAGTCGGCACTCACAATCGGTCGCACATGGCATCCGAACCCAAACGCGGGGCGCGAGCGAGCGAACCGACCACCGACGGGTTCGGATTTTTCTTTCTGACCGCCTGAGGTCGGCGGACTCCGGCCGGGCGTCACCGCGCCCGCCGGACGAAACCGACCCCGCCGGTCAGCCCCGCCACCGCGGCGAGGCTTCGAAACTGCTAACCGACCACCAGACGGCTAACGCCACAACGAACCAGATGCGACTTCCGGAATCACAGGTCGCGGTGTTGAACGCCGCGAGCGCCACGGACGAACGAACGATTGCACAGCTCGCGGAGGCGACGGACCAGAAGCCCGAGACGGTGACGGGCGCGGTCTTCGACCTCCGCGACGAGGGACTCGTCTCGGTCACCGAGACCACGGAGGAGTCCGTCGAACTGACAGACGAGGGCGTCGAGTACGCCGACGAGGGCCTCCCCGAGGTCCGGCTCTACCGCGCCGCGCTCGACGCGGGCGACGGCGACGCGGTCCCGATGGGGCAGGTCATCGGCGCGTCCTCCCTCGGCGGCCCGCAGGTCGACATCGCGCTGTCGAACTTCGCGCGCAAGGGCTACGGGACCATCGACTCGGGCGAACTCGCGCCCGACGCGGACGCCGACCCCGACGCCGACGAGGAGGCCGCCGCGCTCGCGGCCCTCGCCGCGGGCGAGTCCGTCGCCGCCGACGTGCTCGACCAGCTCGAATCGCGGAACCTCGTGGTCCGCCACGAGCGCACCATCCGCGCCGTCACCCTCACCGACGAGGGCGTCACGGCGCTGATGGAGGGCGTCGAGGCGGCCGAGACGGTCGACCGCCTCACCCCCGAGATGCTCACCTCCGGCGAGTGGGAGGACGTGGAGTTCACCGAGTACAACGTCGAGGCCGACGCGCCCGAGGCCCGCGGCGGCAAAAAGCACATCCTCCGGCAGACCGCCGACCGCGTGAAGGACGTGCTCACCGGCATGGGCTTCGCCGAGATGGAAGGCCCGCACGCCGACGCGGACTTCTGGATTAACGACTGTCTGTTCATGCCGCAGGACCACCCGGCGCGCACCCACTGGGACCGCTTCGCCCTCGACGTGCCGCCGATGGAGGACATCCCCGAGGACCTCATCGACAACGTCCGCGACGCCCATCTCAACGGCGTCGGCGAGGACGGCGACGGCTACCACTCGCCGTGGTCCGAGGACTTCGCGCGGGCCATCGCGCTCCGCGGCCACACCACGTCGCTGTCGATGCGCTACCTCTCGGGCCACGAGGTCGGTGAGTTAGAGCCGCCACAGCGGTACTTCTCGGTCGAGAAGGTGTACCGCAACGACACGCTCGACCCGACGCACCTCTTGGAGTTCTACCAGATCGAGGGCTGGGTGATGGCCGAGGACCTCTCGGTGCGCGACCTGATGGGCACCTTCGAGGAGTTCTACTCCCACTTCGGCATCACGGACATCCAGTTCAAGCCGCACTACAACCCCTACACGGAGCCGTCGTTCGAGCTGTTCGGCCGACACCCCGAGACGGGCGAACTCATCGAAATCGGTAACTCCGGCATGTTCCGCGAGGAGGTGCTTCGCCCGCTCGGCGTCGAGTGCGACGTGATGGCGTGGGGCCTCGCCTTAGAGCGCCTCTTGATGCTCATGTACGGCTTCGACGACATCCGCGACGTGCACGGAACGCTGTGCGACCTCGACCTGCTCCGCGAGACGGAGGTGCTCAAGTAATGCCCGTAGTCGACGTTCAACCCGACGAACTGCGCCGCCTGACCGGCCACGAAGACAAGTCCAACGAGGAGTTCAAAGACGACCTGTTCGCGCTCGGACTGGAGTTCGAGGGCGTCACCGACGACGGGGCGTTCCAACTGGAGTTCGGTCCCGACCGCCTCGACCGCCTGTCGGTCGAGGGCGTCGCCCGCTCGCTTCGCTACCAGTACGGCGACGCCCGCGGCGTCTCCGTGCCGAACACGAACGACCCCGACTGGACCTTCGTCGTCGACGACGACGTGCCCGACGAGCGCCCCTACGTCACGGGCGCGGTCGTCCGCGGGGTCGACTTGGACGACGCGGCGCTCGACTCGCTCATCCAGTTGCAGGAGAAACTCCACGCGACGATGGGCCGCAAGCGCGCCAAGGGAGCCATCGGCATCCACGACCTGACGATGCTGAAAGGCGACGTGCTCTCGGAGAACGCCTCCGGCAACTCCATCACGTACACGGGCATCGAACCCGACGGCGACACGTTCGTCGCGCTCGACTCCAACGACGAACTCACGCCCGCCGAGGTGCTCGAACAGCACGCGACGGGCCGGAAGTACGCCGACCTCGTGAGCGAGTACGACCGCTATCCGGCCATCTACGACGAAATCGGCCTGTTCTCGTTCCCGCCGGTCATCAACGGCCGCCGGACCGAGGTCTCGACGGACTCCCGCGACCTGCTCGTCGAACTCACCGGCACCGACCAGTGGACCATCGACCGGATGTGCAACATCATCTGCTACGCGCTGGCCGCCCGCGGGGCGACCATCGAGGACGTCGAGGTCCAGTACGAGACGGGCACCGTCACGAAGCCCGACTTCGAAGTCGAGACGAAACACGTCTCTCACGACCGCATCGAGATGGTCCTCGGCGTCGAGTTGGAGCTGGACGAGGTCATCGACCTGTTCGAGCGCTCCGGCCTCGACGCGGACGCCGAGTTGGGTGAGGAGACCGTCTACGAGGTCTCGATTCCGCCGTACCGCGTCGACGTGCTCCACCCGCTCGACCTCGTCGACGACGTGGGCCGCGCCTACGGCTTCAACGAACTCGAACCGCGCTACCCCGACGTGGGGACGGTCGGCCAGCGCCACGAGCGCTCCCGACTCGAAGACGCCGTCCGCACCTCGCTCGTCGGCCTCGGCTTCGAGGACCTGCTCAACTTCCACATGATTTCGGAGGAAGAGAACTACGAGCGCATGGACGTCGAGGTCGGTTCAGACTACCTCGGCGGCGGCGAACCCGCCTCCATCACCGAGCCGTACAGCGAGGACTACACCATGCTCCGGACGTGGGTGCTGCCCTCGCTGACGATGGTGCTGGAGAACAACACCCACCGGGCGTACCCGCAGGACCTCGCGGAAATCGGCCACGTGGCCCACCGCGACGACGACGAGAACACCCGCGTCGCCGAGGCCCGCCACGTCGCGGCCGTCCTCGCGCGCCACGACGCGACCTACGAGGACGCGAAGGCCCGACTCGCGGCGCTCTGCCGCGACTTCGACGCGGACCTCGAAACGCCCGCGACCGAGCACCCGTCGTTCATCGACGGCCGCACCGCCGCGGTCGTCATCGACGGCGAGGAAGTCGGCGTCGTCGGCGAACTCCACCCGAAGGTCATCGTCGACCACGACCTCGAACTGCCGGTCGCGGCGTTCGAATTCGACCTGTCGGCGCTGGCGTAGGGACTGAGTCGCTCGTTTTTGAGTAGAACCTGTGCGCAACGTCGCGGCTCAGTGTGTCGTTGACTGAAGAAGGCACCCGGAAGCGAATGAGCATTTATGGCTGATTACCCAAGCATCGGTCGGTGCCTTCGGAGGCAACGCCTCCACTTACCGGGTGTGCCAACTTCGTATAAAAAGAATCGGGGAACCGCAGTTCATTGTGGGGCCGTTGCCGCGGGGGGACGCCGTCCATCGTCAGTCACCACACAGATTCTCTCGGGCGAGCGGCGCAAGTCACGGAAAACGGTGGGAGCATCGACCTGTCGGCGCTGGCGTAGGCTCCCGGCAGATTTTTTGACGGTCTGTAACTCGACCTCTGATTATCTGTGGTAATTATACACCGACAGTAATTCTTTTCGTGCATTTGGTCAGAACCCGATAGAAACCTTTAGGACGCGAGTCGTCGGTTTTCTTGTATGAATGATTATGACGTACATCGCGAGACGCTGGCGGTGACCCACGGCGAGCGCGGGCAGGCCCCGGCTCCGGGCGTCGAGGACGTCGTCGTTCCGGTCCACCTCTCGTCGACCTACGCGGTGCCGAGCATCGACCCCGACGCGGACTTGGAGACGCTCGACCCCGACGCGGGCGAGTACCTCTACTCGCGGCTGTCGAACCCGACGCGGAACGCGCTGGAACACCGGCTCGCGGCGCTCGAAGGCGCGGACCACGCGCTGGCGTTCGTCTCCGGCACGGCGGCCATCGCCGCGACGATGACCGCGGTGGTCCGGCCGGGCGACCACATCGTCGCGTTCGAGGACCTCTACGGCGGGACGAAGACGATGCTCAACCGGCTGTTCGCCGACCGGCTGAACGTGGACGTGTCGTTCGTCGACGCCACCGACCCCGAGAACGTCGCGGCCGCGATGCGCGAGGAGACGGCGCTCGTCTGGATGGAGACGCCGACGAACCCGCTCATGCACCTCTGCGACATCGAGGCCATCGCGGCCGTCGCCGACGAGGGCGACGCGGTCTTCGGCGTGGACAACACCTTCCTCAGCCCGCAGTTCCAGAACCCGCTGTCGCTCGGAGCCGACGTGGTCGTCCACAGCACCACGAAGTATCTCAACGGCCACTCCGACTCCATCGGCGGCGCGGTCGTCACCGACCGCGAGGACGTACTGGAGGAGATTACCTTCCTCCAGCGCGTCGGGATGGGGTCGATGCTCTCGCCGTTCGACTCCTATCTGACGCTTCGGGGCATCAAGACGCTCCCGCTACGGATGCGCCAGCACGAGGCCAACGCGATGGAAATCGCCGAGTTCCTCGACTCCCACGAGGCCGTGACGCGGGTGCTGTATCCGGGGTTGGAGTCCCATCCGCAACACGACCTCGCGGCCCGTCAGCAGTCGGGTTTCGGCGGCGTGCTGTCGTTCGAACTCGACACCGACCTCGACGGAACCGCCGAGTTCCTCGGCGAACTCCGGGAGTTCCCGCTGGCGGTCAGCCTCGGCGGCGTCGAGAGCCTCATCGAGCACCCGGCGACGATGACCCACTCGCCGCTCTCGCAGACCGAACGCGACGCGCTCGGCATCTCGGACTCGCTGTTGCGGCTGTCGGTGGGCGTCGAGCACGTCGACGACCTGCGCTCTGACCTCGCGTCAGCGCTTTCTGTGCTGTAGGTAGTCACGGCTCGCGCGGCCGAATTCCGTCCCCTCGGGCACTTAACCGAGGCGTTTAACAGTCCGCCCGGCTGTAGGTACGCCAACGCAATGCCGAGCGGAGAATACGATCCGGAAACCGTCGAGGCGAAGTGGCAAGAGAGGTGGGTCGACGAAGACCTGTACGCGTACCCGGAGCGTGCGGTAGACCCCGACACCGTCTTCTCTATCGACTCACCGCCGCCGACGGTGTCCGGGAGCCTCCACTGGGGCCACGTCTACGGCTTCACCCTCCAGGACTTCGTCGCTCGGTTCAACCGGATGCGCGGCGACGAGGTGTACTTCCCGTTCGGCTACGACGACAACGGCATCGCGTCGGAGCTCCTGACCGAGGACGAACTCGGAATCAAACACCAGGACTACGAGCGACGCGAGTTCCAGAAGCTCTGCCGCGAGGTCACCGCGGAGTACGAAGGGGAGTTCACGGAGAAGATGCAGAACCTCGGCATCTCCATCGACTGGGACCAGACGTACCAGACGATTTCGCCCGAGGTCCAGCGCGTCTCCCAGCTCTCTTTCGTCGACCTCTACGACAAGGGTCGGCAGTACCGCCAGCGCGCCCCCGCCATCTGGTGTCCCGAGTGCGAGACCGCAATCTCGCAGGTCGAGACCGAAGACGACGAGCAGGGCTCGCACTTCCACGACATCGAGTTCGGCGTGGCCGAGTCCGAGGAGTCGTTCGTCATCTCCACGACGCGACCCGAACTGCTCCCCGCCTGCGTCGCCGTCTTCGTCCACCCGGACGACGACGACAACGAGCACCTCGTCGGGCAGGAAGCGGAGGTTCCGCTGTTCGGACAGCGGGTTCCCATCCTCGAAGACGAGCGCGTCGACCTGGAGACCGGCACGGGTCTCGTCATGTGCTGTACCTTCGGCGACCAGACGGACATCGAGTGGTATCAGGCCCACGACCTGCCGCTCCGCGTCGCCATCGACGAGTCCGGCACGATGACCGAGGAGGCCGACGACTACGCCGGGCTCTCCGCCGACGAGGCGCGGGAGGCCATCGTCTCCGACCTCGACGACGCCGGGGCGCTCCTCGACAAGCGCGCCATCACGCACACGGTCAACGTCCACGAGCGGTGCGGCACGAGCGTCGAGTTCCTCGTCAAAGACCAGTGGTACATCAAACTGCTCGACAAGCGCGAGGAGTACCTCGAAGCCGGCGAGCAGATGGACTGGTACCCCGAGAAGATGTTCACGCGGTACAAAAACTGGATAGAAGGCCTCCAGTGGGACTGGGCCATCTCCCGACAGCGCTCCTCGGGGATTCCGTTCCCCGTCTGGTACTGCGAGGACTGCGAGCACGTCGTCGTCGCCGACCGCGAGGACCTGCCGGTCGACCCGCTCTCGGACGACCCGCCGGTCGACGCCTGTCCCGAGTGCGGCCACGACGAGTTCGCCGCCGAGGACGACGTGTTCGACACGTGGGCGACCTCGTCGCTCACGCCCCTCATCAACGGCGGCTGGGACTGGAACCCCGAGACGGAGGCGATGGAACTCGAACGGCCCGAACTCTACCCGTTCGACATGCGCCCGCAGGGCCACGACATCATCTCCTTTTGGCTGTTCCACACGGTCGTCAAGTGCTACGAGCACACCGGCGAGGTCCCGTTCGACAGCGTCATGATAAACGGGATGGTCCTCGACGAGAACCGCGAGAAGATGTCGAAGTCCGTCGGAAACGTCGTCTCCCCCGACGAGGTCTTAGAGAAGTTCCCGGTCGACGCCGCCCGCTACTGGGCCGCCGGGAGCGCCGTCGGCGACGACCTGCCGTATCAGGAAAAGGGCCTCGTCGCGGGCGAAAAGCTCATGCGGAAGCTCTGGAACGCCTCGAAGCTCGTCGAGAGCCTCACCGAGGACGCGCCCGCCGAGTTCGACCACGACGACCTGAAGGCCATCGACCGCTGGCTTCTGGCGTCGCTCGACCGCGAACTCGGGTTCGTCACGGAGAAACTGGAGAACCGCGAGTTCTCGAAGGCGCGCGACCGCCTGCGGAGTTTCTTCTGGCACACGTTCTGCGACGACTACCTCGAAATCGCCAAACAGCGCGTCCGCGAGGGCGACGACCCCTCGGCGGCCTACACGCTCCAGACCGCCCACAAGCGGTTCCTGACCTGCTTCGCGCCCATCCTCGCGCACGTCACGGAGGAGCTGTGGCGCGACATGTACGACGAGGCGAGCGTCCACGACCAGCCGTGGCCCGAACCGCTCGGCCTCGACGCCGACGTCGCGGCCGGCGAGACGGCGATGGCCGTCGTCGGCGCGCTCCGCAAGTACAAAAGCGACAACCAGCTCTCGATGAACGCCTCCGTCGACCTCGTCGAAGTGTACGGCGACATCCACGGCTTCGAAGAAGACGTGAGCGGCGTCATGCACATCGAGGAGCTCGAACTGCTCGACGAGGAGCCCGAAATCGAGTCGGTCGTGACCGGCGTCGACCTCGACTACTCGCTCGTCGGCCCCGAGTACGGCGCGCAGGTCCCGGACATCGAGGCCGCGCTCGAAAGCGACGACTACGAGGTCGAAGACGGCGTGATGCACGTCGCGGGCGTCGAACTCGCCCCCGAGATGTTCACCATCGAGGAGTCCCGCGAGTACGTCGGCGAGGGCGACATGCTCGAAGCCGGCGACGCCATCGTCATCGTCCAGCACGCCGACTGAGGCGGCGACTCGGTCGTTTTCGTTCGCGTTCTTTTCTCGGTACTCGGTCGCCCAGCCCGCGGCTCATCAGTCGTCGCGGCTCGGAACCGGTGTCTCGGTCTCAGCCTCGGTCTCGGTCTCAGATTCCGTCTCCGTCTCCGACTCAGCTTCAGCCTCGGTTTCACCGCCATCGAAGGCGTCCAGCACCGCGGCCGCGTCTTCGACGTGGGGAACCGTCATCGGATGGTTCGCGTTCGCGTCGTCGGTGCGAGCCTCCTCGGGGTCGGGAACGGTGAGTCCCACGTCCGGACTCGTGTCCACGCCGGTCTCGAACCGCACCGTCTCCGTGCCGAACAGGCGGTCGACGGCGTCCGCAGAGATATCGACATCCGTGACCGCGTCGCGTTCGAGCCGAGCTTGGGGTTCGTCCAACAGCGCGTCGTGGGCGACGAGCACGTCGCCGTAGCACCGGAACTCGACGGGACCGGAGGCCAGATAGCGCGAGGCTCCCCGGAGGGTCCCGAACGCGGCGGCGAGGGCGAGCGGGGCGAGCGCGAACGTCCACGCGCCGAAGAAGACGAGGGCGGCGGCGACGCCGTAGCACCACAGCACGCCGCTGGTGACCGTGTACCGGAGGCTTTGGTAGGCCGCATCGGTGAGAGCAACCGCGCGAGCGGGCGTGGTTCGATAGGTCGGCGCTTCCGCCGGCACCTCGACCGGAACCGGTTCTATCTCGGTCTCCTCGCTCCCGTAGAGGCGGTAGAAGACGCCCCGCTTTTCGTCGTCGCGTTCGAGTTGGAGCGCGCGGAGGTCGTAGAGGAGTTTCAGGCCGACGAGGATCACGAGGAACACGTCGTTTTCGAGTTCGACCGCGAACGGCCCGAAGACGAACATCAGCAGTCCGGCGGCGAACAGGAGTTTGAACGGGGGAAGCAACACCGACCGTGCGGAGTGGTCGCGGTAGCCCCCCGCCGCGAAGTAGCCGGTGACCGTTTCGACGCCCCGCCCGACGAACACGCTCGTGCCGCCGAGGAGAATCTGTCCGGCGACCTCGTCGGTGACGACCGGGTCGATCAGGCCGAAGGCGACGAAGGCGATGGCGAGTTCGAGCGGGACGAGCAGGAACGCCGCGATGAGGAACGTGGGGACGTTCCGCGGGTAGCACTCCGGGAGGGGGCCGGGGAGCGAAACCGACCCTCGCTTGGCCTGCAACGGGCCGAACAGTCGGTCCCCGTCGCCGATGCCGTTGTTGGGGCGTTTGGCGGCGAAGGGTATCTTCACCAGCGTCCACCACAGCACGGCGGCGATTTCGGCGACGAACACGCCGAAGAGCGCGGCAGGTGCCCAACCGAGGAACAGGACGCCGAGCGGCGCGACGGCGTTCGAGACGAGGACCGCGAGCACGCCGGAGTCACGAGTGGAGGGCGGGCGCACGTCTTGTCAAGCGACTGGCTCGAAAATTAGTCTTCGGTTCGACACCGATGCGCGGGCGGTCGGTTCTCACCTCGCGGTGAGCGGTCTCGCGGACGACGCTACAGCCCCGACCCGACGGCGTCGGCCACGTCGTCGAAGCCGTCGCGGTCGAGCAGGTCGAGGAGGCCGCGGTTGATGTCGCGGGCGATAGACGGGCCCTCGTACACCATGCCCGTGTAGAGTTGGACCATCTCGGCCCCGGCGCGAATCTTCCGGTAGGCGCTTTCGGCGTCCGAGACGCCGCCGACGCCCACGACGGGCACGTCGGTCCGCTCGGCGATGAAGCGAATCATGTTCGTTGCCTCGGCCTCGATGGGCTTCCCGGAGAGGCCGCCGCGCTCGGCCCGGTTGGGGTTCCGAAGGGTGTCGGGCCGCGAGGTGGTCGTGTTGCTGGCGATGACGCCGTCGAGACCGAGGTCGTCGACGACTTCGAGCGCGTCCTCCACGGCGGGGTCCGGGAGGTCCGGCGAGAGTTTCACGAGGAGCGGGTCGGCACCGGCGTCGACGAGCGCCCCGAGAATCGCTTCGAGGGAGTCGCGGTTCTGCAGGTCGCGGAACCCCTCGCTGTTGGGACACGAGACGTTGACGACGAAGTAGTCCGCGCCGTCGGCGACGCGCTCGTAGGTGTAGCGGTAGTCGCCGGGGGCCTCCTCGGTTGGCGTCACCTCCGAGAGCGCGAGGTTGACGCCGACCGGGATGTCGGGATGCGGTCCGGCAGCGAGGCGCTCGCCGACCGCGTCCGCGCCCTCGTTGTTGAGGCCCATGCGGTTGATGAGCGCCTCGTCTTCGGGGAGGCGGAACATGCGCGGGCGCGGGTTTCCGGGCTGGGGCTCCGCGGTGACGCCGCCGACCTCGACGTGGCCGAAGCCGAGCGCCGAGAGGACGGTGGGTATCTCGGCGTTCTTGTCGAAGCCCGCCGCGACGCCAACCGGGTTCGGGAAGTCGAGGCCGAACGCACGCGTGGCGAGCCGGGAGTCGTCGACGCGGTAGCGCCGCTCCAACAGCGGTTCGACGGGGGTGCCGCGAGCGGTCGCGAGCAGTCCGTGGATGGTCCGGTGGGCGGTCTCGGGTGGGAGCGAAAACAGGAGCGGTTTGGCGAGTCGGTAGGGGTTCATTGCTGTCTGTCGGGCCTTCCGCTGGCGGCGGCTTGGTTCGAGACGATACGGGTCACGCGCTCAGAAGTCGTGTTCGACCTGGTCTGGGTCCGCTTTCTGGATGATGATTTTGCCGTCCCGAACGCGGACGAAAACCTCGTCTCCGATCTCCATTCCGGCGACCGCGAGTTCGTCTTCGTGGAGGTTGACGTGGACGTTGTGGTACTCGCCGTTCTCGTCTTTGGCGCCACTCGGACTGAGCTTCTTTTTCCGGACCATCTGGGGGTCTATCCGTTGGTTCGCCGCAGGGGATACATAAGTGTTGTCTCCGTCTGCCCGTGGAGTGGTGATTTTCGCCGCAACCCGACCGTCTCACAGCGAAACTCGCCGCCGCCTCGGTGGGGTCGCCGGCGCGGCAAATCGGCCGGGTTTATAAGCAACACGGCGTCGTCGGTCGAAATCCGGCGATATATTTATCATGTGCCATGTGGTTCATTGGCATAGAGGTGGAAAATCATGGTACGCGAGGACGGTAAGCGGAACTTCGTGCTCCGAGAGGAGGACGGTACAGAGACGAGTGTGTTTTCCGGCAGCATGCCGAGACAAGCGGCGCTCAAGGCGGCCCGACGACTCGACCCCGCCGGGTCCGAGGACGAGGCGAAGTCGGACGCGGTCGAGATTCGACTTCGTGAGAAGGGGACCGACAAGGTCCACATCTTCGACGCGTGGGCGTGGAACAGCAGCGCCCCCGAGGACAAGCCCGGCTGGATGGAGGGGAAGATTACCAAGGGTAACGTCTCAAAGAAGGGGATCGAACACCTCGACGAGTAATCCGACCGACGTTCACATTCTTACCGTGCGTACGCACGCGTAGCAGCACAACCCGAGAGAGCAGTCGATACGCCTTTCAGACAGCGCCGCCAGCGTCTGCTTGCGCGACCGACACCCGGTCAGACCGAACGTACGACGCGGGGGATGACCGACCGGCCTCCAGTCGCGCGATATCTGTTCCTTCGAGAGTCATCGTTCCCGCCGACAGTCTGTCATCATCTTATGAGCAATCGCGGCATGAAACCGCATGACGAAGCGCCGCCGGTTCGACGGCCTTTTATGTAACCGTGCCATTCGGACTAATGCGAAGAAGCGCACGGGGGCACTCCCCCCGACGGCTTCCACCGAACGCCCCGGCCCCAAGGTCGTCAGGCGCTCACCGGGATGACACACCTTCCCGGGGGTCGCCACGATACGA